>JANOZK010000144.1:0-39345 GCA_031429335.1 Chitinophagaceae bacterium
GCAAAAAGAAAATAAAATTTAAAGAAAACAAAGTGCTATTTAAAAGCTCAGAAAATGAAGAAGACTTTATTCTAATACAAAGATTTGCTACTTGGACTGGTTTGAAAAGATATTTCGACAATAATCAAGAAACTTTTAAAGATAAATCAGTTGTAGCAATAAATGCTGTTGAAGAAATTGAGAAAGTTGAAGATACTGCTCATGCATTAGCACAAGTTGAATATTTAAAAGATCATTTAGGTGAAGTATTCGAAGGTGTAATTAGTGGCGTTTCTAGCTTTGGTTTTTGGGTAGAAACTGTTGCACACAAGTGCGAAGGACTGGTAAGTATTGTTGGCTTAAGCGACTTTGATGATTTTAGAGCCATTGAAGGCGATTATAGTTTAGTTGGGCGTAGAAGTGGTAAAGTTTTTAGAATAGGCGATAAAGTGTTTATTAAAGTAGTAGCTGCTAATTTAGATAAACGCCAATTAGAGTATGAATGGGTAATGAACCCCAATGATAATAGTACTATTAGTGAAACTTCAAAAAAAGTAACTGAAAAAAGTAAGAAGAAAAAACGATTTTAAAGTTGAATGAATAGTTAGTTCAATTCCGAAAATTTTGTTTTCTTTTTTATAAAATATTGCCAAACAATAGATCCTTTATAAACTCCTTTTAAGTGGTTAAAAGGTTTTTTAGATTGTACGTTTTTTTTGCCCGTAAACCACCAAATCATTGTGTGTAAATGTGCAAAAAATATGGCCTTAAAAGTTATTGTATTACCTGTTAATAAATCTTTCCAAGCAGTAACTGCATCTAATAAAAACCGAATGGGAATTTTGTAAATTTTTTCTTGTGTGGGTAAATTTTTACACAACATGATTAAGTTGTTGCGAAAGTTTAAATATGTTTTTTTGTATCCTTTTGGTAAGGTACCACCACCAACATGGTAAACTATTGAGCTTGGTTGTACACAAATAGTGTATCCAGCCAATTGCATTCTCCAACATAAATCTATTTCTTCCATATGGGCAAAAAAGGAGGCATCGAAACCTTGTAACTCTTTAAATACCTTACTTTTTACAAATAAGGCTGCACCGGTTGCCCAAAAAATTTTTTCTATTGTATTGTATTGTTGTAGATCGTTTTCGCAAACATCAAAAATACGACCTCTGCTAAATGGATAACCCAAACTATCTATATAACCACCACATGCACCAGCATATTCAAATTCTTTTTTGTTATGCCAACTTAAAATTTTGGGCTGACAAGCAGCAACGTTCTCGTCTTGTTGCATTAAGTCAATAATTGGTTCTATCCAATTGGGTGTTACCTCTACATCAGAATTTAATAAAACGAAATACTCAGCTTCAACTTTTTGTAAAGCCCAGTTATAGCCACCTGCAAAACCATCGTTATTTAAGTTCAGTAAAATTTCTAAGCTTGGGTAGTTTACTTTTAGCCATGCAACACTATCATCGGTTGAGGCATTATCGGCAATAATTATTTGTTTATGGGCATAGGTAGATGCAGTAACTGAAGGAAGAAATTGTTCTAAAAAATTCCTTCCATTATAATTTAAAATAACAATAGCAACTGATGGCAACAAGATTTTTTTTGTAAATGTAATGTTTACTATTTATTTAGTTGCTAGTTACTACAAACATTAAACCATTAGCTAATAACACCATTCTTAACTTTTACTCCCTTTCTCTTGGTGGGTGTGGTGGTCTGTTGTTACCATCTCTTGGTGGGTGTATGGGCCTTCCGTCTTTATCTCTTGGTGGTCCTAATCTTCTACCATCTTCATCCCTTCTAGGAGGAGGAGGATGCATTCCATCTGGTCCATCAACTGGTGGTGGTCTTAACCCATCATCTTTATTATCTCTATCTTTTGGAGCTTTTCTTTTGGTGCTATCAATTTGTTGTGGTTTATCTAAGGGTGGACGTCTATTTGGCTGACCAAACATTTGCATGGCTTGTTGAATAATACTGTCGAATTTTAGTTGTTGTTTTGGATTACACAACTTTCGAACACTTTGAAAATGCTGAAAGGTTGATTTATCTAAACCAATTTGTGCAGCACCTACTTTATTTAATGCATATTGTAAATCATTATCATTTACAGGTGATTTTTTCAGTAAGCCGAATAAACTATCTTTCGAATCACGAATTGCTTTTTTTAAGGGTTCTGCATTTTTGCGTTGTTCATTCCTTAAAGCATTGTATGCTTCTATTTGGTTGGAATCTAGTGCCAATTCTTTGGTTAAAAAATCGAATGGACTGCCACTCTGTTCTCTTGGTGGAGGAGGCATTTCGGCATCCTTTCTATTTTTATCATACCAAAACATAACCAATGCAACAATATTTGCAGCAAGAAGCAGCATAATTGCAGTAGTTAATAATCGGCTTTTGTTTGTGTTGTTCATACAACAAAAAATTAATAGTTGGTAGATGTATTTAAATCATAGTTGTTAGCAAAATCAGTGATGGATTTTTCTTCAGCATTAGATGATTGTTTTGTTTTGCTTTTTGGGGTATTCACTAAATAAAGGTTCACTATAAACAATAGGCTTAATGAAGCAATAATCCAGGCAGGTCTTTTAACAGGCATCCATGTGTTAGATGGTTCTAAATATTTATCCAATCTTGCTTTAGCTCTTGTAACAAAAAAGTTAGGGGCTTCGGCACGTTGAATATCGTTTATACTGTTGATGATCTCATCAAAATTTGGTTTGCTTTGCATAAATTATATTTTATTATCGTGATAATAATCTTGTAGTATTATTTTTAAATTGGCTTTTGCTCGGTGCATTAAAGCTTCTACTGCTTTTACAGTTGTGTTTAATACAGCACTTGTTTCTTGATAATTTAAACCTTCGGTTTTAATTAAAACAAAAGCTACTTTTTGGTTTTCGGGTAATTTATTTAATGCTTTAAACAATATCGCAGCTTGCTCTTTATTATCTAACTGTACACCAGGGTGATTGAAGTTGATGGGTTCTTCATTTGTTTGAATACCACCAAACCATAATGATTGTTTAATATGATTAAACCTTTTTTTTGCCTTTTTCTTTCTTTGCCAGTCTAACGATTTTGTTAGGGCTATCCTGTAAATCCAAGTAGATAATTTACTATCAGCTCTAAAATGACCAACACTTTGATACACTTGAATAAATACTTCTTGAGCCACATCTTCTGCCTCTTCTGTTACTTGTACAATACCTAAAACTGTATTATATACCATGCGTTGATAAGCCTCTACCAACTGGGTATAAGCTTGTCTATTGCCCTGTTGCAGGCTTTTTATTAGTTCTAATTCGTTCAAAAAAATGCTATAGCTTTTTAATAAGACGAAAGATATTTATAAAACCTTCATTTTTTTAAAAATGATGTGTAAATAGTTAGGAAAACTTAGTATTGCCCTATAATATGGGTTGCTTACATTTGCGACAGAAACAGTTCATAATTCATGGCATATGGTTCATGGCTTTAATTATGAACTATTACCTATAAACTATGAACTTTCTTATACAATGGAAATTACTGTTAAAACTGCTGAACAATTACGTTTAACCGCAGCCGAATTTGAATTAATTAAACAAAAACTAGGACGTACACCCAATTTTACTGAGCTATGTACTTTTAGTGCCATGTGGAGTGAACATTGCAGTTACAAAAACTCGATTAAGTGGTTAAAAACTTTACCTAGAGATGGGGGCAGAATGTTAGTAGCAGCTGGTGAAGAAAATGCTGGTTTAATGGATATGGGAAATGGTTTTGGTGTGGTGTTTAAAATTGAAAGTCATAACCACCCTAGTGCATTAGAACCTTTTCAAGGTGCTGCAACTGGTGTGGGTGGTATACAACGAGATATTTTTACCATGGGTGCCAGGCCAATTGCTAGTTTAAACAGCTTACGTTTTGGCAATATTAAAGAAAAGAAAACGCAACATTTATTAAAAGGTGTTGTACATGGTATTGGCCATTATGGTAACTGTTTTGGTGTTCCAACAGTTGGTGGCGAAGTATATTTTGAAGATTGTTATCATACCAACCCATTAGTAAATGCCATGAGTGTGGGTATCATGAAAAGCAATAAAATGATTAGTGCAACAGCCGAGGGTATTGGCAATCCTGTTTTTTTTGTAGGAAGTGCTACCGGTAAAGATGGTATTGGTGGAGCAAGTTTTGCCAGTGCAGATATTACCAGCGAAAGTGTACAAGAATTGCCTGCAGTACAGGTAGGTGACCCTTTTCAGGAGAAAAAATTATTGGAAGCTTGTTTAGAATTAATAGAAACCGATGCTATTGTTGGTATGCAAGATATGGGTGCAGCTGGTATTATTTGCAGCACTGCTGAGATGAGTGCAAAGGGTAAAGTGGGCATGAGGATTGACCTAGATAAAGTACCTACTAGGCAAAAAGATATGAAAGCTTGGGAACTATTGCTAAGCGAAAGCCAGGAGCGTATGTTGATTGTAGTAGAAAAAGGTAAAGAGAAACAAGTATTAGATATTTTTGAAAAGTGGGATTTAAGTGCAAGTAATATTGGTGAAGTAACGGATGATGGTTTGTTGAAGTTTTATATGCATGGCGTTTTAGAAGCCGAAGTGCCTGCTTATGAATTGGTACTGGGTGGTGGTGCACCTCAATACACCAGAGATTATACGGAGCCTAAATATTTTGAAAAAATTAATGCTTTTGACATTGCTACAATTGATGATATTAAAGATGTAAAAGCTACTGCAGAACAAATTATTCAAATACCAAACATAGCCTCTAAACGTTGGGTGTATACACAATATGATAGTATGGTTGGTGCAGCAAATACAAGCACAAATGCACCAAGCGATGCTGCAATAATTTTAGCAAAAGGAACTGGTAAAGCTTTGGCTATGACGGTTGATTGCAATAGTAAATATGTATTTGCCAACCCTTATGTTGGTGGTATGATTGCTGTTGCAGAAGCTGCAAGAAATATTGTATTCAGTGGTGCCGAACCTATTGGAGTAACCAATTGCCTAAACTTTGGTAACCCTTACGATCCAGAAGTTTATTACCAGTTTGTAAAAGCTGTAACGGGTATGGGCGATGCCTGTCGAAAATTTAATACACCCGTAACTGGGGGTAATGTAAGTTTTTATAACCAAGGCCCCGAAGGTGCAGTTTATCCAACACCAACCATTGGTATGGTAGGCGTTCTAGACGATTTTAATAATAGAATGACGCTAAATTATAAAAATGAGGGGGATATAATTTTGTTAATTGGTAAGCAAAAAAATGATATTGGTTGTAGCGAGTATTTGCACAAATTAAAGGGTGTGGAATATTCGCCTGCACCATTTTTTGATTTAGACGAGGAATTTAAAGTACAGGCATTGGTTGCTGAATTAATTAAAGCAAAAATGGTTAACTCAGTACATGATATTAGCGAAGGTGGTTTAGCTGTAACGCTTTTGGAGAAAGGATTTTATAATAATATTGGGTTTGATATTGCCTCCCCAACCCCTCCAAAGGAGGGGCTAAGAACAGATGCATATTGGTTTGGAGAAGCTCAAAGTAGAGTTGTAATTACCGTTTCAAAAACTAATATTGAAAATCTAAAAACTAAAATTGAATCAGCTGGAGTTTCTTATTCAGAATTAGGTACGGTTACTGCTGGTGAAATAAAAGTAAATGGAGAAAGCTGGGGTAGTATAGTTGAGTGGAAAGAAAAATATGATACAGCCATCGAAAATTTATTAAAATAAAATGAGCAATCAATCTGAAATATCTAATCAGCAATCTGCAATAATCGTCACTGGTGCAGCTGGTTTTATTGGCTCTTGCTTGATTCAATTTTTAAATGACAATGGCTATGAGAACCTTATTTTGGTAGATGATTTTGGGGTAGAGGAAAAACGAAAAAATTGGGAATCTAAAAAATTTGATCAAACAGTTGAACGGCAATACTTATTTGATTGGTTAACCGAAAAAGAACCCAAGATAAATTTTGTAATTCACTTAGGTGCCAGAACCGATACTACAGAATTTGATTACGAAGTGCATCGAGAATTAAACTATAATTATTCAATTGATGTATGGAATTATTGTGCTGCCAATCATGTTCCTTTAGTATATGCTTCATCTGCAGCAACTTATGGCGATGGTGCATTAGGCTATGATGACAACCACCAAGTGATAGAGAAACTTGTACCATTAAATCCATACGGAATAAGTAAAAATGAATTTGATAAGTGGGCTCTTCAACAAGTTCAAGAAGGTAAAATATGTCCACCTTTTTGGGCTGGTTTAAAGTTTTTTAATGTGTATGGTCCAAATGAATATCATAAAGGCCGAATGGCCAGTGTTATTTGGCATTCATTTAATCAAATAAAAAAAGATGGTGTTGTAAAGTTGTTTAAAAGTCACAAAGCTGGTTTTGAAGATGGACAACAACTTCGTGATTTTGTCTATGTGAAAGACGTGGTGAAAGTAATTTTTTGGATGATGGAGGAAACGTTAAATGTGAATCGTGAGTCGTTGGTAAACGATCTTACGATTCATGGTTCACGACTCACGTCGGCTCTTTACAATCTTGGAACAGGCACAGCTAGAAGCTTTGACGATTTAGTAAAAGCAACATTCGCTGGATTGGATTTACAGCCTCATATTCAGTACATTGATATGCCTTTAGACATTAGAGATAAGTACCAATATTTTACAGAAGCCAATATGCAAAAATTGAAAGATGCTGGTTATACGGCTGCATTTTATTCTTTAGAACAAGGGGTACAGGATTATGTAAGAAATTATTTGAAAGATGAAAAGTTGTATTGATAAAGAATTAAGAATTCAGTTTGTTAAATTTCGTCAATAATCAAAGTAACATGAACAAAAAAATAGCCATTATAGGTGGAGGTAACTTAGGTACTGCCATTGCAGAAGGGCTGATTAGCAGTAAGTTTATACAGCCTCAACATATTATGGTAACCAAACGTCATACTGCCACTTTACAACACTTGGCAGAAAAAGGCGTACAAATTTCTAACGATAATAATGCTGCAGCCGACTTTGCTGATTATATAATTTTTGCTATAAAGCCATTTCAAATAAAAGAAGTGTTGGTAAAAATAAAGCCTTCATTACAACATGATAAACATGTGTTGGTGAGTGTGGTAACAGGTGTTTGGGTTAAAGAAATGCAAGACTTGTTGGGCAATGATTTTCCAATTTTCAGAGCAATGCCCAATACAGCAATTGCTATTCAACAAAGTATGACCTGCATTAGCGAAAACAACGCTTCTCCTGAACAAGTACAGTTTGTAACAGATGTTTTTAATCAGTTAGGCAAAACAGTTTTCATAGAAGAAAAGTTAATGGATGCAGCAACTGTATTAGCAGCTTGTGGTACAGCTTATGCAATGCGTTATATAAGGGCCAATATACAAGGTGGAATTGAAATTGGGTTTAGTGCTGCAACCGCTTCTTTAATAGCAGCACAAACTGTAAAAGGAGCAGCCGAATTGTTGTTGCAAAAAAATACACATCCCGAGCAAGAGATTGATAAAGTAACAACTCCCAAAGGCTGCACCATTGCTGGTTTAAACGAAATGGAGCATCAAGGTTTTAGCTCCTCGCTAATAAAAGGTATTGTAACAAGTTATAAGAAAATTGTGAATGATATGTAAGTTGTTACATGGGGCCTAATATACTTCTATGATAATTTTTTTATCGGCTTTGCCTTTATTCGAAACTACAACTTCATAGATTTTTGGCTTGATACTATTTTCAGTTGAACCTGCTAGTTGTTTATTTCTATTAATGGTGATATGACTAATTTCTTGATTATTGATGTAAGATGTATTTATTATTGGTGGTTCACTATTTTTCCGATTAACTGCATTTGTAAATTGCATTACACTTTCAGGGATATTTGAATAATTGGTTGTAATGGGCTCTTCAATTGAATAGTTAGTAGCAACGATGTTGCCTTTTTCTATTTCAACTAAAAGCATAGAATCTTTTTTTGCCCTTTGTTTTTCTTTTTCTGCAGTTTGTTGGGCTTTAATAATTATTTCTGTCAACTTATCGAAGGCTAATTTTTTTAAACTTTCTTTAAAGCTATCTTCTAGCTTGGTGCCTTTTAAAGTAAAAGGAATTTGCATATTTTTTAGTTGTGCAAAAGCCCTGTTCATTTCTGCTTCAACTGTTACATTTTTTTTACTAGCTTTTTCAATATCTTTTTTTGCTTTTTCTAAATTGGTGCCTAATTTTTTAATTTCTGCTCCAAATTGAAGCCAATTATCTGCAAAAGCTTTTTCGTATAAACCATTTGGTTCAGTTACTTTTTTTACTGTATCGCAACCTATATTTTTAGTTATTCTCTTTTCGATAACATCATTTTCGGCATTACTTAATTGCATATTTTGTTGCAATGCTTCAAGTGCATGTAAAGCAAATGGCATAACTGCTGCAACTTCTCTATTGGTTGTTTGTAATTCTTTTGCAGATGCCGCTATTTCTATTTCTGCTTGTTCTAAACCTCTTTTAATTTCGTCTTGCAAAGGTTTTCGAAAAAAGAAAAATGGATTAAATAGTGGGTTACTCACCTTCGCTGTCATAGGTTCTAACATTACCTGTTTATTTTTTATAGAACCTTTTTCTTTTGTGAAATTTTTATTGGAGTTTTTATCTTGTGGTACAATTAAAGTAATACCAACTAGAACTAACGTAATTAATAAAAGTGTTATCAGTTGGTTGCGGTAATTATAATTGTTACTTTTTTTATCAACCATTCTTCTTACTCTGCTCAATAAATCATTTTTGCTTTTTACTGCTGCCATTGCAATGGTTGGTACATTTTGTAAAACTGCAATTTGTAATAATGCTTGGGCATAAGTATTTGCATTGTATTGAAACTGCAACACCCAATCATCGCAACTATGTTCACGTTCTTGTTTAATAGATGTACTAATGAGTTGTGTAAAAGGATTGAAAAATAAAATGGTTTCAATGGCCGATAAGCTAATGTTTAACAAATAGTCCATCCGTTTTATATGGGCTAACTCATGCAATAAAACAGCTTCCATTTGCTCGGTATTTAAATGATTAATACTTGCAAGTGGAATTAAAATAATTGGCTTCAAAAATCCTATGGTTAAAGGTGTTGATACGTATTTACTCAAATAAATGTTTACTTCTTTTTTTAAACCCAAGTAACTAGCAGTTTGTTTTACAAAAATTCTCCAGTTTACATCAATTTTTTGTAAACCTTTTGTACGAAGGTTTTGAGCCGATTGGTAACTATTTATCCATTTAATACTTAAGGTTAATAAAACCAAAATGTAAGCAACTGATAAGTAGGGTAGTATTTGTTCTGTTCTTAAGAAAAAAGATAATAAATACGATTTAAAGGTGCTTTCATTATAGGGTAAAATAAAAGTAATTCCTTTGGCAGTCGTTAAAATACCTGTTTCTTCGATAGCTTGTGTGCATTGAAAATAATAATATTGAAATGTAAATACAAACCATACAAATCCAACGAATTGGGCAAAAACTGCAATAGCATATTTAATTTTCGCACTAAATGCAATGAAGTTATTTAACGCTGTACTTAACGCCCATACAATTGCAAACTGCCACAAACTATGTGTTATAGCATAACCAAGTGATTGTAAAAATGCAGAGTTTGTTAAGGTTGGCATACCTATTTATGTTTCAGTTGATTCAACAATTGTTGTATTTGCTCTAACTCTTCGTCAGAAGCTTTGTGGTTGCCCAATGCTTGCATTACTAGTTTTGAAGATGATCCTCCAAATAATGTATCAATCATTTTACCCATAAATTGTTGTTGGGTATTTGTTTGACTAATGTTGGGTGTGTAAATATGTGTTTTGTTACTATCGTCTCTTTTTACCAATCCTTTTTCAAACATTATTTGCATTAATTTTAAGGTAGTGGTGTACCCACTGTCTTTATGTAAACTCAACAGTTCATGCACTTCACGTACAGTTGCTTGTTCTTTACTCCATAATATTTTTAATATTTCTAATTCGCTTTCGGTGGGTTTGGTTTGCTTTATTTCCATTATTACGATTTAATTCGTAGGCAATATACGTCAGGTTTCGTAAACAGAAAATATTTTTTTACAAATGGAAGTATCGAGGTTTTAGTTCCCCATTAGTAGCTTCTAAGCCAAATTATTTTTTTCTTTTCTTAATTGTTTAGTCGTTTTCGACGATCCGTCGTGGCTCCAACCTGGGGGTTTAAATAAGTAACCCCATAAATGTTTTATGCTGTTTGCTTTTCGTAAATCTTTTGCAATATTTATCCACTCAAAAAAAGCAATTTTCACTGGGTTAAATGTTTGCACATTTTTGGTTAATCCATAAGTTGGGGTAAATATTTCTGGTTGAAAAGTACCAAACATTCTATCCCAAATAATCAAAATTCCTGCATGGTTTTTATCAAGGTATAATAAATTAGTACCATGATGCACTCTGTGATGAGATGGCGTATTAAAGAAATATTCGAACCATTTGGGCAATCTATTTAGCCCTTCTGTGTGTATCCAAAATTGATAAATTAAGCTAACCGATTGCATAAACATAATCATAATAGGATGAAAGCCAACCAATGGCATCCAACTCCAAAACAAAAAAGCACCAGTAAAATTACCAGTCCATGTTTGGCGTAAAGCCGCTGCTAAATTATATTTTTCGGATGAATGATGTACAACATGGCTAGCCCAAAACCATCTAACACTGTGTGCTGTTCTATGAAATAAATAGTAGCTAAAATCATCTACAAAAAATATCAACACCCAAGCCCACCAAGCATTATAAGGAATTGTAAAAATTCTGTATTCATATATCCATACAAAAAAAATTAAAATAAAGCCCTTGGTTAATAAACCAATAAATAAGTTACCCAAACCTAAGGTAATGCTTGTTGCAGCATCTTTAACTTCATAAAGTTCTCTTTGCGTTTTTATAGCATACATTATTTCAAGAATAATTAAAATAATAAATGCTGGTATAGCGTCTACCAATATATTTCTAAACTCTGGCATGAAGTAAAGTTAATAATGTATTCTAAATAATATATACTATGCTTAAAAGTAAAGTTTAAACTATATAGCTAATTAAGAAACAGATAATGCAGATAGTTTTCCTAGAAAAAGGGTGAAGGTTTAAGGTGGAAGGTTTGGGGGTTTGGGTTTAGTATATATTTTATTTTGGAAGACTAAAGAAATCTACATCACAAATCCAACCTCACAAATCCAACCTCATACATCCAACATCTATCATCTATCATCCAACATCAGTTGCTATTCATTCAACAAGTTGGCCAAAGCAATTAATTCTTGTTGCTTAAACTCATTGCTGGCTAGTGTATAACATTTACTAGTTTCTTCTAGCAAGGTTTGTATAATTCTTTTGTGTGAAACCGGTTTAAAGTAAGCAGGAATAGAATTAACCGCAATTCGTTTAAAATAATTTTCAATGTCTTGATGGCCATAAGCCTGACCACTTACACCATCTACATAAAACAAAATTTTTTCTTGCGGATGCCCTACAAAATTTGTGGGGTCATGGTCTTTAGGATAAAAAGCAATAATCATTTGTTTGGGTATATTAATAATTCTTGCATTAATATCTAATAATTCGCAAACCACTTGATAAATGATGGCATTGGTGATTGCATTGCCATTTTTTGTTTCCAATACTTTATGAATAAAAAATTCGTCGGGGTTATTGTAATTTACTTCAACACCTTTTAGGTTATAATAATTATAAACAATGCTGGTTAAAACATTTGCATGTTCTAAAGGCGTTAAATAGTTGTTCAACTCTAACCAAACGTTTCTTCTTATTTTTTCAATGTCTTGTAAAACAGGGGTTGTATGCAGTTCTGGGTATTGAAATTTAGATACCAACAATGCTCCAAATAATAAATCGTTAAATGCACTATCTCTCCATTCTTTTATATCATTGGTTAAATCTGTATAATGAAGTCGATGAATTAAAGTTTCTATTCTTTCTTGGATTGTTTCGTTTAAGGTATTTTCCCAGAGGTTTTCTAGGTTAGGAATAATACCTCTTCCAAAATCTATTATTTTGGTTGATACCGTAGAAAATACCTCCTCATCTGGATCATCTATTAAAGTAAAAAGGGCGTTAATTTCCTTGGTTTCTACCATAGGGCTTTGTTTTAAATGATGGAAGTTACTTCAGCTTATTTTTTACCGAATATTAAACAACCATTTACACATATCAAACAACGTTAAATTTTAGTGAATAATCTAGCAGAAGTTATTCAACTCATGTGGAAATGTAGGGTCTAGCTAGCTTTTTGTTAGCCTTTTAAACAAATTGAACATCGTGTTGTTCTAAATCAATACTTATTGTGCTGTTTTTAAAATTTAAGCAGTTAACTTGCACCCGAAAAAAATATATAAATGTCTTCATTTACTTTACCTAAATATCCTGTTGTAAAAGAAAGTTTACATGCAGAGCTGAGAAGAAGAGTGCAAGAATACTTCGACGAAAAAGGTATTTCTGCAACAGGAAATATTAGTTTGTTTTCAAAAGCAATTATTCTTGTAGTTAGTTTTATTGCGGTGTATTTTCACTTAATTTTCTTTACACCTCATTGGTATATTGCTATACCCGAGTGTATAGTTTTAGGTGGGTTAATTGCTGCAATTGGTTTTAATGTAATGCATGATGGTAGCCATGGAAGTTTTAGTAAATTTAAATGGAAAAATAAATTAGCAGCAACATCGCTAAGTATGTTGGGTGCCAATCATTTTTTATGGAATATGAAACACAATATGATTCACCACACATTTACTAATGTAGATGGGGTAGATGATGATATTGAAGTAGGTGTATTAATGAGAATGGCTCCTACACAAAAAAAATTATTCATGCATCGTTTTCAACATTTTTACTTTTGGTTTTTGTACATGTTGCTATACGTTTTTTGGATTTTCTTTACTGATTACAAAAAATATTTCACCCAAAAAATTGGTGATATTCCTTTAAAGAAAATGGAAGTAAAAGATCATATTGGCTTTTGGGTTACCAAAATTTACCATGGTATTGTTTTTATCGCTTTACCAATTTTTATGGTGGGTTGGTTTAATTGGCTGGTAGGCTTTATGATTGCTACGATGTTTTCGGGCTTTGTACTAAGTATTGTTTTTCAATTAGCACACACCGTAGAACATACAGAGTTTCCTGTTGCCAATATCGAAAGTAATAAGTTGCCTGATGAGTTTGCTGAACATCAAATAAAAACTACTGCAAATTTTGCAACTAAAAATAAATTGGTTAGTTGGTTAGTAGGTGGTTTAAATTTTCAAATCGAGCACCATTTGTTTCCAAAAATTTCGCATGTACATTATCCTGCTATTAGTAAAATAGTTAAGGCTGTTTGTAAAGAATATCAATTACACTATATCGAATATCCAACAGTACGAAAAGCAATTGTTGCACATGTTCGTTTTTTAAGGCATATGGGTAAGTTTGCCTAACAAAAACTAATTATCTAATATTTAAAAACTCCGACCATAATGTTGGAGTTTTTTTATTTCTTTGCAGTATGACCAAAAAGATTGTGATAGCTGCATTGGCAACTGTTGTAATGATAGTTGTTATGCGTTTTATGGGGGTAGGTTTAGAAAGTAAATTTAGTCCGTTGGGAATTGTAAGTTTGGAGCTTTCAAAAAATTTTGACCAAGCTAAAAGTATGATAGATGAAGTGGGTGTAAAACCATTTCAATGGAATATTGGTATCGACTTTTTGTTCATTATTGCCTACATGATGTTTTTGTTTTTATGTTGCAAAGCCTTAATGAATAACTATAGATCTTCTGGTTTAAAAACCATCGGCTTAATTTTTTTAGAGTTAAGTGTTTTAGTTGCCGTGTTAGATTTAATTGAAAATATTGCAATGTTAATTACCTTAGGAGGCTATGGCACCAATACAAGTGTAACGGTTAGCTATTGGGCTGCAATTGCAAAGTTTGCTGTTGCTGCTTTGGTGGTAGTGTATATTTTAATTGCATCAATATTGATGTTCATCATTTCAAAGAAAAAAGTATAATGTTTGTTCCTAAAAAAAATATCATTGCAGGCCGTAACCCAATTGTAGAAGCATTAAAAAGTGGGCAAACCATCGATAAGATCTTACTTTCAAAAACAGCTACAGGCGATGTGTTGAATGATATAAGAAACTTAGCTAGGCAAAACAATGTGCCTATACAATATGTACCCATACAAAAAATTAATAGCCTAACCAATGTAGAGCACCAAGGTATAGTAGCATTTAAAAGTGCTGTACGCTACCAAGAGTTACAACAAGTTATCGACTTTGTAAATAGTAAAGGCGAAGTGCCATTATTTATTATTCTAGATGGGGTAACCGATGTTAGAAATATTGGAGCCATTGCACGTACAGCAGTTTGTTGTGGTGCACAAGCCATTATTATACCAGATAAAGGCGTGGGTGCTTTAAATGAGGATGCAGTTAAAACAAGTGCTGGTGCATTAGAGCATATTAATATTTGCCGTGTAAATAGTTTAATGAAAGCTGTTGATGATTTACATTTAAATGGTATTAAAGTTTTTGCAAGCGAAATGACTGCCTCTAAAAAACTATTTCAATTAGAATTGCAAGAACCTTGTGCAATAATTATGGGCAGCGAAGACAAAGGTGTTTTTCCAGCACTGATGAGAATATGTGATGAAAAGTTCAACATTCCAATGGTAAATAATTTTGAAAGCTTAAACGTAAGTGTAGCAGCAGGAATGATTTTGTACGAAACGATGAAACAGAGAAGCCAGTCAATAGTCAATAGACAATAGTCAATGGAAAATTCCACTCACGATTCACAATTCACGATTCACGATTCACGATTCACCACACACCTTGTTGAATGTCCTCGTGATGCCATGCAAGGCTGGAAACATTTTATTAAGACCGAAGATAAAATCCGATACGTCAATAGCCTATTAGAAGTTGGTTTTGATACCATTGATTTTGGAAGTTTTGTTTCCCCCAAAGCAATACCACAAATGGCCGATACGAAAGAAGTAATTGGCAAATTAAAAATTACTAATTCCAAATTACTGGCAATCGTAGCCAACCAACGTGGGGCAGAAGATGCAGTGTTATTCGATGAAATTACATACCTCGGTTTTCCTTTTTCAATTTCACCAACTTTTCAGCAACGTAATACCAATAGTACCATTGAAGAAAGTTTAATTCGTGTTGATGAAATTCAGGAACTCTGTATTAAAAACAACAAGCAATTGGTGGTGTATTTAAGCATGGGATTTGGCAATCCTTATGGTGATGAATACAACGAAAATATTTTACTTCATTGGGCCGATGAAATGGTTAAACGAGCAATAAATATTCTTTCCTTGGCCGATACTGTTGGTGTTGCAACGCCACAACAAATAAGTTTTGCATTGGAAACACTCATTCCTAAATATCCAGAAACCATTATTGGTGTTCACTTACATAGTACACCACAAAATTTTGAAGAGAAATTGGCTGCTGCTGTTAATGCAGGTTGCACTCGTTTCGATGGTGCATTAAAAGGCATTGGTGGTTGCCCAATGGCTCAAGACGATTTGGTGGGCAATATGAATACCGAATTAATAATTCCCTATCTGGAAGAAAAAGGACTGCTTAAAAATTTGAATAAAGATGCTTTATTAGAGAGCTTGCAAATTGCAGGAGAAATATTTGTGTAGAAATTTTTAGCACAGAAATAGAACGAAATAAAAGTTTTTTTTTGGGGCTGTAAGCTGAACTATATCACTCAACTGTAATTGCTGCTTTCCCAAGTAGTGCCTCCTTAAGCTATCGGTTGGTGTCCTACCAACCGAAATATGCATCTTCTAAAATGCTTTAGAAAAAAGCAGACATATCTTTAACCAATGCAAAAAACCCACACTAGTAAACCTAAACTCCTCTAAACAAAATGCTAAGTTGAATTTCCGGATGGTTAGGACACCAACCCATAGAAGAATGCATAGCAATGTATCAAACGTACAAGTGAGTGACACAACAAGCGATGATATTACTACAACAGCTGGTTTCACACCATTCATTCTACTCAAAAATTTTTCTTCATCTTTGCAATCTTTCAATCTTAACAATCATGGTCAAGTTTCATTACGAGTTCGATATAAAATCTTTGCCCCAGCCAATTGCACATGTACACAAATTGTTTTTAATTGGCAGCTGTTTTACCGAAAATATTGGCGAAAAATTGAAGAAACAAAAGTTTAATGTATTGGAAAATCCCAATGGTATTTTGTTTAATCCTGTAAGTGTTGCAGAGGCTGTAATTAATGTGGTGGAAAATAAACAGTATACCGAAGATGATTTATTTAATTACAACGAAGCCTGGCATAGTTGGCAACACCATAGTAGGTTTTCTGGATTAAGTGTTACTGATGCTTTACAAAAAATAAATGCTTCAACAACACAAGCTCATAACTATTTGAAACATGCCGATTATATTTTGATAACCCTTGGAAGCTCGTGGATATATACTTTAACAGATAAAGCTTTAAATGCAAAGCCTGGAACTGTTGCTGCCAACAACCACAAAGCACCTGCAGACTGGTTTGTAAGAAAATTGATGGATGTTAGTCAGGTAATTACTGTACTAGGAACCATGCTCGATAGGCTAGGAGCATTGAATCCAAACATCAATGTAATTTTTACGATTAGTCCTGTAAGGCATTTACGCGAAGGCGTAATTGATAATAATAGAAGTAAGGCAGCATTAATAACTGCAGTTCATTATTTGATAGAAAAATTACCCAAGTTGCACTATTTTCCTGCTTATGAATTTGTGATTGATGATTTACGTGATTACCGTTTTTATGCTGAAGATTTGGTACACCCCAATTATCATGCAACACAGTATGTATGGGAAAAGTTTGTAAATGCGAGTATGAGTGAGGACACAAAAAAACTGATGGAAGAAATTGCAACCATTAATTTGGCTCATAATCACAAGCCATTTAATGCAACATCGAGCATGCATAAAAAGTTTTTGCAAACCAATTATGATAAAGTAAAACAGTTGCAGGAACAATACAGTTATTTAGATTTTTCGAAGGAGTTGGAGTTTTTTGCCGAATAGTAAGCTTGCCGCAGAAACACTGAGAAACAGATTATTTTCTTAAAATTAAGGGTTAACCATAAAGACACTAAGTTTTAAAACCATCTTTTTTCTCTGTGTCTTTGCGACTTAGGGGTAAATAAAAAAACATGCTTAAAAGAAGAATCATTTACTTACTCTTATTTGTGTTTTGCACTTGGTTGGCATTGGCTACAAGGCAACACAATCAATATTTTCATCCATTAATTGTAACCTATGGTGGAGATATTATTTGGGCAGGTATGTTCTTGTTTTTATTAAGAATTTTCTTTTCTAAAATCCAGCTTTGGAAATTAGTTGTTTTCAATTATGTGTTAGGTGTTGCGGATGAATGCTCTCAACTAATTACGGCTCCCTGGTTTGTTGCAATCAGGCAAACCAAAATAGGTAAGTTAATGTTGGGGGTTGGTTTTGTTTGGAGCGATTTGCTGTGTTATGCTATTGGAACATTGCTGGCTTGGGGAATTCTTTTGTTGGTAGAGAGGCAAAAGGTGTATGGTAGAGGGTAGAAGGTTTAAGCAGAAAGATAGAAGGCGTAAGGTAATACTTATAAAGCTGTGACTTAAAAGAACAAAGAGTTATCATTGGTGCAACAGCAAATCAGAAATTTCAAATTAGTAATAAAAAATTTATTCCTTTATTTGCACAATGTCTTTAATTATACATCATACCAGTTGTCCTTGTTGTAATAGTAATTCTATTAAAGAAGTATTGGTTGCAAAAGATTATACGGTAACAAAAGAAAATTTTGGGGTGTGGGAGTGTGGCAATTGTACAGTACGATTTACACAAGATATTCCTGATGTTGAAAGCATTGCACCTTATTATAAAGCTGAAGGGTATGTATCTCATACTGATACCAAAGCAGGTTTGGTAAATAAATTGTATCATGCAGTAAGAAATATTACTTTAAAAAGCAAACGCAACTTACTTAAACAAACTACAGGTTTAGAGCATGGTAATTTATTAGATATTGGTGCTGGTACAGGAGCATTTGCACAAACGATGCAAGAAGCTGGTTGGCAAATTACTGGATTAGAACCTGATGCTTCTGCAAGAAATATTGCCCAACAAAAGTTTGGTTTACAATTGCAAACACCTGATAATTTATACCAATTATCCAACGAACAATTTGATGCAATTACTATGTGGCATGTGTTAGAACATGTGCATGACTTACATGCTTACCTCGAAAAATTTCATGCCATATTAAAGCCAAACGGATTGTTGTTTATTGCTGTACCCAATTATACAAGTGGCGATGAAAGTATATACAAAGAACATTGGGCAGCTTACGATGTTCCCAGGCATTTGTATCACTTTTCTCCCAAAAGCATAGATGTATTAGCAGCTTCAAAAGGCTTTGAAGTAAAAATACATTTGCCTATGTGGTTCGATAGTTTTTATGTAAGTATGTTAAGTGAACAATGTAAAAACGAGAAAGGTAATTTGGTTTTGGCATTTTTAAATGGATGCATTTCCAATATTCAAGCATTATTTAATGTAAAAAAATGCAGCTCCATCATTTATGTGCTTCAAAAGCAATAGCAATTAACAATTAAAATAAAAAAATCTAAAAAGTATAATCCTCAGCGAAACTCCTTTTCTCAAAAACTCTGTGGTAAAAAAATATCAATTAATTTTTACCTCAAACACTTTTGGATAATATTTGCCCGTAATAAAGAATCTTTTACCAACACTGTCGTAAGCAATTCCATTTAGAACATCAATTTTACTTTTGTCAGTTTCTGGTGCATATTTCATAAGTAAATCATCCATATTTAATTCTGCAATAACTTGTCCAGTGGTTAAATCGATTTTCACAATTTTATTGGTTGTCCAAATATTTGCATAAATAAATCCATCTACATATTCTAATTCGTTAATGCTTGCAAGTGGGCCATAATTATTACTTACATCTAGGGTTTTGGTAACAACAAAAGTCTCTGGATCTCTAAAAAAAATGGTGTTACTTCCATTGCTGTTGATGATTTGTTTGCCATCATTCGTCATACCCCAACCTTCGCCTTCATAAGTGAACTCTTTTATTTTAGCAAAGGTTTTAGCATCATACACAAATGCTTTATTTTCTTGATAGGTCATTTGATAAATTTTTCCATTTATCAATGTAATACCCTCACCAAAATAAGCTTTATCTAAGTTTATTTTTTGTACATCTTTCCCTGTTGCTAAGTCTACTTTTGCCAATTTGCTTTTACCTAAATATTTCGTATCGCCAGTTCCTTCATACAAAAAACCATCTTTCCATTCTAACCCTTCTGTAAATGCACTAGCATCGTGTGGATACGTTGCAGTAACAGTGTAGCTCAACTGTTTGGGCTCGTTGGTGGGTTTTGTTGGTTCGTTGCCATTGTTATTGCAACTACAACTAATAATAGTAATAACTGTAAAAAAGCAAAGTATACTATGTTTTTTCATCATACTTCAAAGATGCAAAAAAATGATTGATTGTCGCAATTTTTTATGCTTGCAAACAGTATTTAAGCAACAATAATAACAGTTTATAAACTATTA
This sequence comes from Chitinophagaceae bacterium, assembly GCA_031429335.1. Classification (GTDB taxonomy): domain Bacteria; phylum Bacteroidota; class Bacteroidia; order Chitinophagales; family Chitinophagaceae; genus UBA1930. The sequence continues at coordinate 19,697 of JANOZK010000144.1, forward strand.
TAAAATACAGTTTGGTACTTAAATTACACTCCGTATCTTTCGGCATAATTTTTTTAGAACCACAATTTTAGTTTATGAAGAATAAGTTTTTGTTTTTTAGCTTAATCGCACTTTCTTTTTTTATTTATTCGAATACTACCATTGCCCAAAAAAAGCAAACAACAGCAATAGCTTTAAACCTAGATTCTGTTTTTACTTCAAAAATGCAATATAGAACAATTGGACCTTTTAGAGGTGGCAGAAGTGCAGCAGTTGCAGGAAGTTATAAAAATAAAAATACTTTTTTTATGGGTGCTACGGGTGGTGGAGTTTGGAAAACTTCTGATGGTGGTAGTAACTGGAAAAATATTTCTGACAAGTATTTTGGCAGCACCATTGGGGCTGTTGCAGTTGCACCAAGCGATGAAAGTATTATTTATGTGGGCGAAGGTGAAAATACTTACAGAGGTAATGTTAGTGAAGGAATTGGTGGCATGTGGAAAACAAATGATGGTGGTCGTACTTGGAAAAACTTAGGGTTAAAAGATGCACGTCATATTTTACGTATAATCATTCATCCAAAAAATGCTGATATAGTTTGGGTGGCAGTAGGTGGCCATTTATTTGGACCCAATGAAGAAAGAGGTATCTATAAAACAACAGATGGTGGTATAACTTGGAAAAAAATCTTATACATTAACAACCAAACTGGGGCTAGTGACCTAGTAATGGAACCCAATAATACCAACGTTTTATATGCAGGTATGTGGAGGGTTTTAAGAACACCTTATAGTTTAGAAAGTGGTGGTCAAGGAAGTGGGTTGTTTAAAAGTATAGATGGTGGCGAAACCTGGCAAAATATCTCGGCAAAAAAAGGGTTACCAAAAGGCATTTGGGGCATTGTAGGGGTTGCAGTTGCTGCAAGCAATCCAGATAAAGTTTATGCTATTATAGAAAATGAGAAAGGTGGCTTATACGTTAGTAACGATGGTGGCGAAAGTTTTACCTTGGCTTCATCCGATAATAATATTCGCCAACGTGCATGGTATTATAGCAAAGTATTTGTAGATCCAAAAAATGAAAATACGGTGTATTGCCCCAATGTAGGTTTTATGCGAAGTAAAGACGGGGGTAAAACTTTTCAAAGTGTAAGTACACCACATGGTGATCATCATGATTTATGGATTGATCCAGAAGATGCAAACAGAATGATTGTAGCCGATGACGGAGGTGCACAAGTAAGTTTTGATGCAGGCAATAATTGGAGTACTTATTTAAATCAACCCACTGTTCAAATTTACAGAGTATCTACCGATAATAGTTTTCCTTACAGAATACTTGGAGCACAACAAGACAATAGCACTATACGTATTAAAAGTAGAACCTATGGTGGAGCAATTACTGATAAAGATTGGGAACCTACCGCTGGTGCAGAAAGTGGTTATGTAGTTGCCGATCCTTTAAATACCGATATCGTTTATGGTGGAAATTATGGCGGTTATTTATCACGACTAAACCATAAAACAGGCGAAAATAGAGCCATTAGCGTTTGGCCCGATAATCCAATGGGTGCTGGTGCAGATGTTCAACGATATAGATTTCAGTGGAACTTTCCTATCTTTTTTTCGCCACATAATCCGAAGAAATTATACTGTGCAGGCAATGTTTTATTTTCTACAGAAAACGAAGGACAAACTTGGAAAGCATTGGGTGGAGATTTAACCAGAAACGAAAAAAATAAACAAGCTAGTAGTGGTGGACCAATTACACAAGACAATACTTCAGTTGAATATTATTGTACCATTTTTACGGGTTGCGAAAGTGCTTTAGAAAAAGATGTATTGTGGACCGGTAGCGACGATGGTTTAATTAATGTAAGTAAAAATGGTGGCGAAACTTGGGAAAATGTAACCCCAAAAAATGCCCCCAAATATATTATGTGGAACTGTGTAGAAACAGATCCATTTACAAAAGGAACTGCCTATTTTGTAGGCACAGCTTATAAAAGCGATGATTTTACTCCTTATATATTTAAAACAGAAGATTATGGTAAAACATGGCAGTTAATTACATCTGGCATAAATAATTTGCATTTTACACGTTGTTTACGTGCAGATAAAGTACGCCCAGGCTTATTGTATGCAGGTACCGAATATGGTATGTACATGAGTATGAATGGGGGTAAAAGTTGGAGCAAATTTCAACTAAACTTACCCATTGTACCGATCACGGATTTAACCATAAAAGAAAACGATTTAATTGTTGCAACGCAAGGACGTGGATTTTATGTTATTGATGATTTAGCTACGCTTCAACAACAAGAAGATCAAATATTGAACAAAAATATGCATGTGTTTACGACCACACCAGCTTATAGAATGGAAGGTTATGTAAACACCAATGCAAAAAATGTTGGTATCAATGCTACCAACGGAGTAATCATAAATTATTGGTTAAAAAATGTTACCGATAGTAGCAAATTAACCATTAGAGTATTTGATAAAAAAGGAAAAATTATTAGAACTTTTGCAAAAGATGCAAAAGAAAGTAGAGATAAAATTGAGTTTGAAACTGGCTTAAATAAGTTTGTTTGGGACATGAATTATCCACCAGCCGAAACCCTCGAAGGTCTTATTTTATGGAATGGAAATGTAGGTGGCCCTAAAGCTGCCCCAGGTAAATATACTGCTGCAATAGTATTAGATAAGGATTGCGTTATTGCTGAATTTACTATTAAATCCGATCCAAATTATATCGTTACCACCGATCAATACGATGAGCAAGTTGAATTGTTATTAACCATTAGAGATAAGTTTAGTGAAGTACAAAAATCTATTAAAAATATTAGGGCTTTACGTACACAAATAAATGATGTTTTGGCAAGAATAGATACCAAACAACATAAAGATGTAAAGCAATTGGCCGATACCATTAACAAACACATTACCATTATTGAATAAGCTTTTCATCAAACAAAAGCCAAGAGTGGGCAAGATGTATTGAACTACCCAATACGTTTAAACGATAAAATTAGTGGTGTGTACGATTATGTAAATAGTGGTTACAATGCACCATCAGATGCAGCAAAAGAAACCTATAAAAATTTAGCAGAAAAAGCCAATGAACAGTTGAATAAATTAAAGGAAATTATGCAAGTACAAGTTGGTGCTTTAAATAAATTAATCAATACAAAACAATTGCCAGTTATTGGTATTAAAGAATAAAAAATTTAATTATCCTTTAAATCAATTTCATTATCGGACTTGGTATTTTTCTTTTTATACAATTCAATAAATAAACCCATTTGTAAAAAGCTCCTGCCGGTTTCGTCGTTTATTTTATAATCAAATTGGTTTAAAAAACCAAGTTGTACGGTAACTGTTTTCGAAGGTTTAAAATTCATGGCATACAAAAATCTATTTCTCTCAAAATAGGGTTCATTATTGGCAAAAAATAGTTCATTGCTAATACTTGCTTGAAATGGCTTGTAACCATTTTTTTCTTTGCCAAAGGGATAAGCCAATCCAAGCCTGTATCTAAATCTATTTCTATACCCATTACTGGTAAACCTCATTTCGGCACGGTAACGTTGTTCTACTTTTATTTTACCAATTTTTTGGAACAAAGTAATTTGTGGCCATACCCTAAACTCATCATTGTTTTTAGGTTTAATAAAATTTCCACCTTCTTTGTAAGTATCATAATCTCCTGCACCTAAGCTAAATTTTAGCTGATTATTAAGTTTATAATTAAATCCAGCTTTGTACTCGTGGTAATGAAAATTATTGTAAAATTTCAACGATCTTATTTGGCCCTCTGCAAATACACTCCACTTGTCGTTAAGGGTATATTTTACGTTTAGCACATTCCAACTACCCAAATCATCTTGTTGTGCAAAACTTATTGTTGAAGTAAATAAACAACAAAAAATCAATATTTTATACATTCTTTTTTGTTGTTTTCATTTGAATAATGTCTACTAAAAAGGCAAATGCCATAGAAAAATAAATATAGCCTTTTGGTATTTCAAAATGAAATCCTTCGGCTATTAACGATACACCAATAATCATTAAAAAACATAATGCCAATATTTTAAACGATGGATGTTTACTAATAAAATTGCTGATTGGTTTTGCTGCAAAAAGCATAATAATTACAGTTACAATTACAGCAGTGTACATTACCCAAAGTTGTTGCACCATGCCAACGGCTGTAATGATAGAATCTATAGAAAATACCAAATCCAAAATAATTACCTCACCCAATAACTTATTAAAACTGGCTTTTTTTAAAGGAGTGGTTTCTGTATTATTTACTGCCTCTGTTTTATGATAAATTTCCTTGGTGCTTTTATAAATTAAAAATAATCCACCAAATATTAGTATTAAACCTTTGCCCGAAAAATCAATATTGTACAACGAAAAAAGTGTTTGGTCTAATTGTAATATCCACGAAATAACAGCTAATAAACATAGCCTCATTAACATTGCCAATCCTATACCCCAATACCGTAATTTATTTCTTTGATCTTCTGGTAACTTATCGGCTAAAATAGAAATGAAAATAATATTATCGATACCTAAAATTACTTCTAAAGCAATTAAAGAGATTAACGGAATTAATGCATCCATCATATTGGTTACTTTTTAAAATGATTAATAAGTCACAAAATATAACAATTCAATGCTAGTTAGGTAGTTTTATACTCGCTAGCTATTTTTCTTTGCTAATTACAACTTTTGCAAGTAATTTTTTATTATACCTGCATATTATTTGAAACCAATGGGGTAAAATTGTTCTCATTCAATTGTTAATAAAAATTGATTTGCACAATACACCACATGTAAACCACTAGCCATATTTTCGCCACCATTATTTTATTGTGCTATAAATATTAAAGTGCAAAAAATAGAAGACTAAATGTTTAAATAATACCACCATGATTGAATTTGCATCCCTTATTTCGGCCAAACTAAATATACGATTACAACAAGTAGAAGCTGTTTTAGAGTTGTTGGCAGAAACTGCCACAATACCTTTTATTGCACGTTATAGAAAAGATAAAACAGGCGGTTTAAACGAAGTACAAATAGAGCAAATACAAGACGAAGCAAAAAATATTAAAGAGTTTACCGAGCGTAGAGTCTTTATAGAAAAAACCATTACCGAACAAGGTAAAATGACGGAAGCCTTGCGAATTAAAATTAGTAAAGCAACTACTTTAGTTGAACTAGAAGATATTTATTTGCCTTACAAAACCAAACGAAAAACTAAAGCACAAACTGCAAAAGAAAATGGCTTAGAACCCTTGAGCCTTTTAATGTTGCAACAAACCGAAATTGATATAAAACAAGAAACAGAAAAATATATTTCAGAAAACATTAAGGATAGTGAAACTGCATTACAAGGAGCAAGAGATATTATTGCAGAAATTGTAAATGAAAATGCGGATATAAGAGCCAAATTAAGAAAATTGTTCGAAGAAACGGCCACCCTACAAACTAAGGTAGTAGAAGATAAAAAAGAGGCCGCAGCGAAATACAAAGACTATTTTGAGTTTAGTGAGGCAATACACAAAATACCATCTCATAGAATATTGGCTGCACTACGTGGTTTTTTAGAAGGTTTTTTACGTGTAAACATTGCCCCCATTGAAGAAGATGCTTTGTATTTTATTGAACAAAAGTATATTCATGCATCTTTAAATAGCAGTGTTGAACAAGTTAAAAAAGCTATTAAAGATGCTTACAAACGTTTATTACAACCCAGCTTAGAAACAGAGGTTAGAACCGCATTAAAAACTAAAGCCGATGAAGATGCAATTAATGTTTTTGCCGAAAATTTAAGACAACTATTGCTAAGTTCTCCATTAGGAAGTAAACGTATTTTAGCAATAGATCCTGGTTACAGAACTGGGTGTAAAATAGTTTGTTTAAGCGATAAAGGCGACCTAGAGCATAACGATTTAATATATATACACGAAGGCAATAAAGCCCTTGAAGCTGGTTATAAAATAAAAGAATTGGTTGCTAAATATACCATTGAAGTTTTTGCAATTGGCGATGGGACAGCAGGGAGAGAAACAGAACAATTGGTAAAAAACTTGCAACTAAATTTACCCATTTTTTTAGTGAATGAGGATGGAGCTTCCATTTATTCTGCCAGCGAAATTGCAAGAGAAGAATTTGGCGATTACGATGTAACCGTTCGTGGTGCAATTAGTATTGGTAGGCGTTTAATGGATCCTTTGGCTGAGTTGGTAAAAATAGATCCTAAAAGTATTGGTGTAGGGCAGTACCAACACGATGTAAATCAATTTCGACTAAAAGAAAAACTAGACGCAACAGTAATTAGTTGTGTAAACACGGTGGGTGTAAACCTTAATACAGCCAGCAAACATCTATTAAGTTATGTAAGTGGAATTGGTAGCACTTTGGCAGAAAATATTGTAAAACATCGCAATGAAATTGGAAAGTTTAGTAATAGAAATCAATTACTAAAAATACCTCGTTTAGGAGGTAAAGCTTACGAACAATGTGCAGGATTTTTAAGAGTAAAAAATGGCGATAATCCATTAGATGAAAGTGCAGTGCACCCCGAAGCTTACAAACTTGTAGAGCAAATGGCAAAAGATTTACAAATAGAGGTAAAAAATTTAATTGGTAACGAGGCTTTATTAAAAACAATCGATGCCAAAAAATATATTAAAGAAGAAATTGGGATGCTCACCATTCAAGATATTATTAAAGAATTAAACAAACCAGGGTTAGACCCAAGAAGCCAAATTGAACAATTCGAATATGCAGCTATTTATAAAATTGAAGATGTAAATATTGGCATGGTAGTACCAGGCATGGTTACTAATATAACACGATTTGGGGCCTTTATTGATATTGGTGTAAAGCAAGATGGACTAGTACATGTTAGCGAAATTGCCCATAAATATATTACCGACCCCAACGAAGTATTAAAACTAAACGAGAAATTAATGGTAAAGGTTTTAGAAGTTGATATTGCCCGTAAACGCATTGCATTATCTATAAAACAAACCCAAGAAACAGCCACCAAAAAGCCATCTTACAATAATAGTAAGCCCAATACTAATTTTAAAATAAAAGTAGATGAATTAAGCAATTTAAGTGTAAACGATGCTTTGGCGGCCTTAAAAAATAAATTTGCCAAATAATACCAATAAGATTTTTAGTTGAGACCAAAAACTTTTGTGTTAATGCCCATTGGATAGCTGTCTAGTCCAATTTAGTTGGACGATTACAGATACCGTTTTTGGGCTTGACTAAGGTGAGGTGCAAATGTTCAGTTTAACTCATAGTTGATTAAATAGAGCTTATGTTCAGATTTAGCACTAAGCCCCCATTTTATGTGTTGCTCCTCTTTCCGTCGTTGTTATATTGTCTAATGTCTGGTGTGTCTTTGTGCGTTTCCAAAAAAGCAAATGTGCCACCAAATGCGTTGTCAAAGGATGGAACAATTTACTTTTTTATTTTTGTCTCACACTTTCATTACTTTGCTTTGACAAACAAAATCCGTCTTCGGAATTGACGTGTCGGCAATTGCTTTAAAACCACCTTCAATTTCTGTAAAGTTTCGGTAGCCCCTTGCTAACAAAATACTTGCTGCCATCATACTTCTGTAACCTCCTGCACAATGCAAGTAAAAATGATCGGCTGGGTTTATGTCTTTTGTCCAGTTGTTGATGTCAGCTAATGGTCTGCTGTATGCTTCTTCTACATGTTCAGCGGAATATTCACTTTCCTTACGTATATCAATTACTTTGCTTTCACCAATTTTTACATCATTGGCAAATTGTGTAGCGGTAATTCGTTTTACAGTGTCTATTTCTTTACCTGCATTTTTCCAAGCATCAAAACCACCTTTTAAGTGTCCAAGCAAATTGTCAAAACCCACACGGGTAAGACGTGTTACGGTTTCTTCTTCTTGTCCAAGTTCTGTAACTAAAACAATGGCTTGTTTTGTATCGCCAACCAAGGCACCAACCCAAGGGGCAAAGTCGCCATTGATACCTATGTTGATGGATTGCGGAATAAACCCTTTCCAAAAATCAGTATTGTTTCTTGTATCTAAAATCAATGCCCCTGTGTCTTCGGCTGCTGCCTCAAATTCGGCAACTGACAAGGCTCTCATTCCATTGTTAAATACTTTTTCAAAACTGTCGTAACCTGTTTTATTCATTGCCACATTTGCACCAAAATACATTGGTGGAGGCAAAAGACCGTCTGTAACTTCTTTTACAAATTCTGCTTCCGTCATATTGGCTCGCAAAGCATAATTGAACTGCTTTTGATTACCAATGGTTGAAACAGTTTCTTTGCTCATATTTTTGCCACAAGCACTACCTGCACCGTGTGCAGGATAAACCATCACAGCATCAGGTAAAGTCATAACTTTTGTTCGCAATGAATTATACAATGTTGCTGCAAGTTGTTCCTGCGTCATAGATGCTGCTTTTTGTGCCAAGTCTGGTCTGCCCACATCGCCAATAAACAAAGTGTCACCACTAAAAAGTGAATGTTCTGTGCCGTTTTCATCAATCAACAAATAACAAGTACTTTCCATTGTATGTCCAGGTGTATGTAGCACTTTTAATTTGATGTTGCCAATTGAAAACTCTTGTTCGTCTTTTGCACTAATAAAGTCAAAAGTTGGTTGTGCGTTTGGCCCAAATACAATTTGTGCGTTGGTTTGTTTACTCAAATCCAAATGTCCGCTCACAAAGTCAGCGTGAAAATGTGTTTCAAAAATGTATTTGAGTTTTACTCCGTCTCGTTGTAACCTGTCAAGATAGGGTTGTGTTTCACGAAGTGGATCAATAATGGCGGCTTCGCCATTTGACGTGATGTAGTATGCACCTTGTGCTAAACATCCTGTGTAGATTTGCTCTACGTTGAAATTTGAATTATTCATTATTTTTTTTTTAAATTGTTAAACTGATTATTAATGAGGCAACTTTTCTCTAAAATAGCCATATACCCACGTACCTGCAACAGCACTTAAAAAAGTAACGCCTACCACTAAAAAGCCACTTCCTATTTGAGCAAATAAAGGTCCAGGGCAAGCTCCAGTAATCGCCCAACCAATACCAAAGATTAAGCCACCGTAAATTTGACCTTTGTTAAAAGTTTTATCTTCAAATTTTATGGTTTCACCACTCAATGTTTTGATGTTAAATTTTTTGATTAGGAAAATGGATATTGTACCAACTACTACAGCAGTACCAATTACACCATACATGAAAAACGATTGTAAGCGAAACATCTCTTGTATGCGAAACCAACTAATGATTTCGGCTTTTACGAATACGATACCAAAGGCAATGCCTACAACAAGGTATTTCAAATTGTGCCAAAACGGATGCTGTACTTTTGCTTCGTTCGTACACATTGCATCTTGATGGCGAACTTCTATTGATTTTTTATTTTCCATTTCTTTGTTTTATTTTAAAACCTCCAAACTGAAAGTTTTGTGTGGTATTCATTGGTGTAATATGTTCTTCCTGATACGATTTTATCATTTCAAAATCATCTTGAAATAGTTCTTTCATTTCGCTTTTATCGTATTGTAAAATATCCAAACCACTGCATTTAAAAGGCCCTTTTGGCGAAAATGTTCCTAGTAAAAAATGACCATTACTTGCCAAAGAATTTGCAACTATTTTTTTGTATTTTTCAATATCATTTACATGAGTTAAAAAATGAAATACGGCTCTATCGTTCCAAAAATCAAATTTACTTTCCGTTTCAAATTCTGTAATATCTGCAACTATCCAAGTGATTTTATTGGCAATGTCGCCAAGTCTTATTTTTGCTTTTTCTATTGCTTTTGCAGCAATATCCAAAACGGTAATATTTGTAAACCCTTCTTTTAGTAAAACATCTACTAAAAAGCTTTCTCCCCCTCCAATATCAATTATTTTGGCGTTTTTGGGTAAATTAATTTCTTTAATAAATTGCATTGTAATGGCAGGATATAATTGTGTCCAACTTACTTCGGTTGCATTTTTATTTGCAAATACATTTCCCCAATGTGTTTTTTTACTCTCCATTTTTAGAAAAATTTAAAGATGAATGGCAAAAGAATATTTGCGGAAAAGAAACCACCTGCCATAAAACTAAAAGTAGCAATTAAAGATGGCATTTGTAGCGTTGATAAGCCCATGATGGCGTGTCCACTGGTGCAGCCACCTGCATAACGAGTACCAAAGCCCACCAAAAAACCACCGATTACAAAAAAGAATAGCCCTTTTATGGTAAAAATGTTTTCTACACTAAAAAGGTCGGAAGGCATTAAGTTAGTAAAATCTTTAATACCTATTGCTGATAAACTGGCTTTGGTACTTTCTGCTACTACAATAGTGTCGGGGTTGCTTAAAAGCTGTGTAGCAATAATGCCACCCAACAGCACACCCAATACAAAAAACAAATTCCATATTTCTTTCTTCCAGTCGTACTTAAAAAATGGAATATTGGCAGGAACGCACATTGCACATACGTGTCGTAATGAAGAAGAGATGCCAAATTTTTTATTGCCAATAAGCAATAACGTGGGAACAGTTAGTCCAATTAAAATACCTGCAACTGCCCAATGCCAAGGTTGTTTGATTAATTCTATCATATTATTGTTTATTTATTCTTTACAAATTCATTTACATTTTGCCAAGTACCGCCATTGGTTACATTGGTAAAGCCATTTTGCTCCAAAATGCTTTTAGCTTGGCTGCTCCGGTTACCACTTCTACAAAAAACGATGATGTTTTTTTTATCTTTGAATTTCGTTAATTGAGTGGCTACTTTATCCAAAGGAATATTTACTGAACCTTTTACAGAACCGTCTGCAAATTCGGCAGGCGTTCGTACATCTACCATAAATGCACCATCGCTAATAAAGGTTTCAAGGTTTTCGTTGTTACCTTGACTAAATAGATTTTTGAAAATTCCGAGCATAATTGTTGTTGTTAAAATTGTTATTGTAATTATTTTGATTGCTTTCATTTTTATTTAAGAATGGTTTCTTTAATGATAATGTAAATACCCATCACCAACACAAACCATCCAAATGCAGGTTTTAGTTTTGCCCCATCAATTTTTTTGGAAAGGATAGTACCTATAAAAATTCCTACTATGGCAAAGGCAGTTACTTTTGTTAGCAATGCCCAGTCAATTAATGTTTCGCCACCCTCTCCAAAAAATCCTATCAACGATTTTGCTGCAATAATTACTAATGATGTACCAACGGCTTCTTTCATTGGCAGTTTGGATAGTATTACCAATGCAGGAATAATCAAAAAACCTCCTCCTGCACCTACTAAGCCTGTTAAAACTCCTACTACGGCACCTTCGATGAGAATTAGGGGGTAATTAAATTTTTGTTCTTCTTTGCTTTCAATAGTTTTCTTTTTGTCTTTTTTAATCATACTGTATGATGCCGCTATCATCAATATTGCAAAAAGCAACATCATTAAAATACTTTTTGTAACTACGAAATCTCCAATACTGAAAACTTCCTTTGGAATGGCAGGCACTAAGTAAGCCCTTGTTAAAAAAACGGCTATGATTGACGGAATACCAAAAATGATAGCTGTTTTAATATTTACTAATCCATTTTTGAAGTAAGAAGCTGTGCCTACGGCACTTGTCAAACCTACAATAAATAGTGAGTATGCAGTAGCGGCAACAGCATCTACTGCAAAAAGATATACCAATACTGGCACTGTAAGAATACTTCCACCCCCCCCAATAAAGCCTAGTGCAATGCCGATAAAAATTGATGCGATGTAACCTAAAATTTCCATTTTTACTTATTTAAGAGTTTTTTTGATGTTTAGTGTGATGATGACTTATAGAATGCTGTAGCATATAATATAGATGAAGCAAAAAATTGTTTTCGTGTAAAAATTCATCTGTCCCTCTTGGAAGTCGTGAAATGAACATATAGCCCGTTTCAATTCGCAGGTGTTTATTTGGTTTAAAGTTGAGCAAAAAAGCCAAACGGTCGTGGTCAAAAAAATTGACAGGTTCTGCTCCTTTAATATTTAAAAACACTTCATCGTAAAATGTGAAGTTCCATTTTTTAGTAATTTCATAACGAAGCCCAAGGCGGTTTCGCATTCGTATAAAGTTGGTGCTTGTATTTTGAAAGTCACGGTATTCAATACAAGTTCGGTCTATTAACCATAATTTTTTTACAACTTCGTGTTTCAAATCGGCTGCTATAGAAAATCGTATCTCTTTTACTTGTGGATTTTGCTTGTCCTCATCTTTTACAATGATACTATTATGCCAGTAGTAAGCAAAAGGCGAAAATGAAAAACTCAAATCATCTTTGTGTTGATAGTGTACCCAAGTACGAATACTACTCAATAAATTTTCGTCAAATACGTCTTTCTTTTGTTGTGAAAAGTCGCTTTGTCGCCTGTGTTGAAACTCTGCCTCTGCTCTCCATTTTTCAGAAATGGGTTGGGTAAGTGTAAACCTGCTCCAAAAATTTAGATGTTGCACATCTTGAGCAAAAGCGGTGTTGTTTAATAAAAATAGAAAGATAGTTATGTATATATGTATTCTCATAAATTTTTTTATATTTCGTTACAGCAGTTTTCTAAACAGATAACAATGCTTTTCATTTTTGGATAGCGAAGTGAAACATATTTGTTGCGGCTTACTTTTTCAGAAACTAAAACGCCTTTGTCCTCCATTAATGTCAAGTGTTGTGATGCAATGGCTTGTTCTAAATTCAGGGCTTCTTGAATTTCAAGCACGGTCATTTTTTTGTTCTCCGTCAGCAAGTCCACAATAGCCAAACGAACAGGGTGTGCAATTACTTTAAGCATATTTACTGCTGATAGAATTTTGTCTGCTTCAATGCGTTCTGTTAATATCATTTTGTTATCTTTTTGTAATTGGATGCAAAGATAGATATATATATATCTAATTTCCAAATTTATTTTAAAAAACATTTTTTGCAGGGAGGTGGATGGGCTTTGGGTGTGTTGGGGTAAAATTAAATGTTGTGCAAATGTGTTGGTTTTTCTGTCGTTTTTTGTCTGGTTGTCAACGTTTGTATGTTGGTATGGTTGGCATTACAGATATCACATTTTTACATGAAAGCTATCATATTTGCTAGGTTGTTTATAGGTAAAATAATTTCAAAACTTTATTCCCCTTAAATCAAGCTACTTTTTTCGTTCTATCAAAATTCAATGACAAACTTTTGTAAAATTTTGGTATTTGTATAACAATGCTATATTTGCTACACATTAAACATAAAACATAACAGAAAGTGGCTTACGACAACAACGATAATAACGAAAGAAAAAATGAAAGTGTTTTTAGTAAACGCATAAGAGCCGGTAAAAGAAGAACTTACTTTTTCGATGTTAAAGAAACTCGTGGTAGTGATTATTTTTTGACCATCACCGAAAGTAGAAAGCGTTTCGATGACAATGGCTACGACAGACATAAAATTTTCATCTACAAAGAAGATTTTAATAAGTTTATTAAAGCTTTGGGCGAATCAATCGATTATGTAAAAACAGATTTAATGCCCGATTTTGATTTTGATGCATTTAACCACGAATATCCTGAAGGCGAAGGTGGAGAATATCTACCTGCAAATAATACCACGAATAATAGTACCAATGCAGAATCAATTGTTTCTGAACCTGAAGTTGCAACAGAGCCAGCACCTATAGTTGCAGAAGAAACGGTTGCAGAACAACCAATTGAAGAAACACCAAACAATAATAATTTATCTGCCGAAGAAGTAGATAAATGGTAATATATTTTAAAGCATTAAAAAAGCCTTTCAACATATGTTGAAAGGCTTTTTTATTTCCACAAATTCATAGAAATTGAGTTCTATGCTTCTTGCAAAAATGGATATTTGTAATCAGTTGGTGGATTAAATGTTTCTTTAATAGTTCTTGCACTTAACCAACGATATAAGTTTAAAGCACTGCCAGCTTTATCGTTGGTGCCACTTGATCTAGCACCACCAAATGGCTGTTGACCAACTACAGCACCAGTTGGCTTATCGTTTATATAAAAATTACCAGCAGCATTTCTTAATTTATTCGTGGCTAATTCTACAGCATTTCTATCGGTAGCAATAATTGCACCTGTTAAAGCGTATGGCGATGTAGCATCCACCAATGCAAGTGTTTTTTCAAAATCGTTGGCAGGGTAAATGTAAATGGTTAAAACAGGTCCAAAAATTTCTTCGCACATGGTAACAAATTTTGGATCTGTTGTTTCTATTACTGTTGGCTGTATAAAATAACCCTCTTTTTTATTGCACTCACCACCTACCAAAATACTTGCATTTTTGCTTCGTTTTGCTTTTTCAATGTAAGCCTTTATGTTGTTAAAACTTTTTTCATCAATAACTGCGTTTACAAAATTGCTAAAATCTTCTGTGGTTCCCATCTTTATGCTATTAATGCCAGCTACCAATTTTTTCTTCACATCAAAAGCAATATTACTAGGAATGTAAGCCCTAGAAGCAGCACTACATTTTTGCCCTTGAAATTCGAATGCACCACGTAATAAAGCAGTAGCAACAACATCGGCCTTGGCTGTTTTATGGGCAATTACAAAATCTTTACCACCGGTTTCTCCAACAATTCTCGGGTACGATTTGTACAAAGGCATATTCTTACCAATGGTTTCCCACATATTATTAAAAACGCCAGTGCTACCTGTAAAATGAACCCCAGCAAAATCTCTGTGGTTAAAACATACTTTACCAATAGTTGGTCCATCAACATATATTAAATTTATAACACCATCTGGTAAACCTGCTTCTAATAAAATACGCATAAACATTTGTGCCGAATATATTTGTGTGTTGGCAGGTTTCCAAACCACCACATTGCCACACATGGCAGCACTGGTAGGCAAATTGCCACCAATGGCCGTAAAGTTAAAAGGGGTAACTGCAAGCACAAAACCTTCTAGTGGTCGCCACTCTAATCTATTGTGCATACCTGGTCCACTAATGGGTTGTTGCTTATAAATTTCACTCAAATAATGAACATTAAAACGTAAAAAATCAATCAACTCACATGCAGCATCAATTTCGGCTTGCATCGCATTTTTACTTTGCCCAAGCATCGTGGTTCCATTAATATAAAAGCGATATTTAGTAGCCAATAAATCGGCAGCTTTTAAAAAAATACCAGCACGATTTTCCCAGCTCATATTTGCCCAACTTTCTTTTGCAGCAAGTGCAGCTTCAATGGCTAATTTCACATGTTTTTCTTCACCAGCATTAAAGTAACCCAACGTATGCTTTAACTCGTGTGGTGGATGGATGGCAACTTTTTTATTGGTACGTATTTCTTTGCCACCAATAAACATGGGTATATCAATTTCAGAACTTTTTAAATTGGCCAAAACAGCTTTTAAACCTAACTTTTCTGCACTGTTAGGTGCATAGCCTAAAACTGGTTCATTAACAGGTAAGGGGTAAGCAAACGTTCCTATGTTCATAATAGTTTTTTTTATTCAGGCTGCAAGTTATGAATATTGAACTTACTTTTTTATTTCAAATTAAACCTTTTTAGAAAAACAGGTTATTTTAAAATGCAATTTTGATAACTAGCTTTTGTACTACTATCACCCTTCGTGGTGTCACTCACTTCAAGGTTCATATCAATATTCAGCAATGAATAACTAGAAGAGTGAACCACAACGAAACAAAGCACACAACGAATACACAAAGGTAAAATACGCTGTGAAAACGCTGGTGCTTCTTTGCTCCGTGGTGAAATATTATCCAAAACAAATTTTTACAACACAATGCGTTTATTTATCTTGCCAACATGCTTTATTTTTTTCGTTTTTGGTTCAATGTAATTTTATTTGGTATACGGCTTGTGCAAAGAAGAAGTTTGGGCAAAAAGCATAGTTCTGCCGTACTTCAACAAATTGAACAATCGCTTAATGGTAAATTTGATGCAGCAACTTACAAAAAAGTAGTAAAAAGCCATAGCGTTTATTTGCCAATTGTAAACGATGCTTTTACATTATTACACGGCCGAAAAACAAATCAAGAAGAACAATTTCGAAGTATTCAATATTTTATTTGTAGCTCATTATTCGATAATTTTTGGGACGATAAAACCCATACACCCGAACAAATTGAAGCCATTACTTTTAGCCCACTTCAATACACAGCCAATACCTTCGACGAAAAAACTTTTCTTCATGCACATACATTTTTATTGGCTCAAATGCTAGATACCACAGCCTATTTGCAGGTTTTACGTAACGAGTTTAATGCCCAAAAAGCATCCATGCAACAGTTTAATGAAAACATAAGTGATCAAACTATACAACACATCACTTTCGAAAAAGGAGGTAATGCTGTATTAATGTGTAGGCATTATTTAGACGTTCAATCCACCAAACCAGAAGAAGAGTGTTGGTACTTATTGGGTACGATGATTCAACTTTCTAACGACTTATTCGATATTTACAAAGACTTACAGCAAAATATTCAAACACTACCAATACGTTGTACCAATGCTTACGAAATGGAAGTTTTTTTTTTAGCACAGGTAAATAAAATGAAACAAAATATTGCTGGTTTACCTTACAACCAACAACAAAAATTTGCATTTAGTTTATCTATGGCAGCTACTTATTGTTTGGGTTTAACAGCCATAGAGCAACTTAAAAAATTACAAAATAATCAACCAAAATTGCCCAACTTTACAGAGCTTCAACGAAAGGTTTTAATTGTAGATATGGAAAAATCAGCTACTATTTGGCAGTGGATTAAGTTAGTATATATACATTCAAAAGTTTAATTTAAAAAATGCAAATTATTTTATTTGATAATGAATTTCGAAAAAAATTATTTCCACTTACAGTTAATAGGGCTGTGGCAGATATTCGTATTGGTATTTTTCAAATTAAAGAATGGTGGGCATTTTTAACGAAAAGAAAAATATTTATTTGCACCGATGGTATTTTGAATGCACAATACGAGGATATACCTGATGGAGAATATTTATGGGTTGATGCAACGGTTTTTCCAACTGAAAAACTTGTGCAACAAATTTTATCTTTACAAACAAATGAAGCGTTAACCGATGTATTCGGTTTAATAGCAGCAAGAACAAATTGCTCAACATCAACACCTAAAATACCATCCTTTAATAGAAGTTTTAGTAATACAACCGTAATCGAAAAAGTAAATCGTTTGGATTCGGTTCAACAAATTTTTCAGCTTAATGATGCCATTCTAAGAGAACATTTTTCACTAATTACCAATGGCAAACAATCTCAACCAATATCAAGCAGTAATAAAGTAATTAATCCAGAAAATATTTTTGTAGAAGAAGGTGCTATAGTAGAATTCAGTTTGTTAAATGCTTCAACTGGTCCAATTTATATTGGGAAAAATGCCACCATAATGGAAGGTTGTATTATTAGAGGGCCATTTGCCATGTGTGAAAATGCAGTACTAAAAATGGGTACACTTATTTATGGGTCAACCACATTGGGCATAAGTTCGGTTGCTGGTGGCGAAATTAAAAATTCTGTTATTTCAGATTTTAGTAACAAAGCACATCATGGTTATTTAGGAGATAGTGTTATTGGGCAATGGTGTAATCTGGGTGCAGGCACAACCAATAGCAATTTAAAAAATACAGCTGGCGAAGTAAAGTTGTGGAATTATTATACCAACAGTTATGAAAATGCTTCTCAAAAATGTGGTATAATTATGGGCGATTATACCAAGTGTGCCATTAATAGCTCTATTAATACAGGCTCTTCTTATGGTATATGTTGCAATGTTTTTGGCGAAGGTTTATTACCAACTGTTTTGACCAACTTTACTTGGGGTACACAACAATCAAGTTGGTACGAAATTGATAAAGCTATACATGACATTAATAGTTGGAAGAAATTAAAAGGTAAAGCAATAACCGAGGCAGAAATAAGCATTCTTAGAACTATATTTGAAGCTACAATAAATCAATAAATTTTTATGAAACGATTTGAGTATAAATTTATACATATTCCAACAACAGGTACTATTTGGACAGGCATGAAAATAGATTTTGAAACATTAACAAAATCATTAAACGATGCTGGTAAAATGGGCTGGGAAGTTGTAAACCATGTTCACCCAAATACCCATGCTGGTTTAGTTAAAGATTCATTTATTATATTAAAAAAAGAAATAAACTAGATTATGCGTAAACAAATTGCAGCAGCAAACTGGAAAATGAATTGTACTGTAGATCAGTCAAAAGACTTGTTAAATAAATTGGAGGCTGCCGAAGTAGGGCTGTCGGCAAATAGATTGGCTGTAATTGCAGTTCCAGCCCCATATTTAATGATGGCTCATGAAAAATTAGCCAACAAGCCATTTATGTATGTTGCAGCACAAAACTGTTACAGTAAAAAAAGTGGTGCTTACACCGGAGAAATTAGTGTAGAAATGTTACAAAGTATTGGAATTTCTTATGTTCTAATAGGCCACTCAGAACGTAGAGAATATTTTAACGAAACCAATCAACTATTGGCCGAAAAAGTTAACATTGCATTAGAACATACTATTCATCCAATTTTTTGTTGTGGAGAGGCCTTATCAATAAGAGAAGCAGGTACCGAAAATGATTTTGTAAATAAACAAATCGAGGCTTCGTTATTTCATTTAAATGAAGAAGAAATTAAGAAGGTTGTAATAGCTTATGAACCAATTTGGGCTATTGGTACAGGTAAAACTGCCACTAGTTTACAAGCTCAAGAAATGCATGAAAATATACGTAATGGTTTAACCCAAAAATATGGTAAAGATGTTGCCAATACCATTTCAATTTTGTATGGTGGTAGTGTAAAAGGCAATAATGCTTTGGAATTGTTTATGCAATCTGACGTAGATGGTGGATTGGTTGGTGGTGCATCATTAAATGCGGTTGAATTCACAGCAATTATGAATGCCTTGTAAATTGTAAAAGTTTTTCTTAGGATCTGTTAAATGGCTTAATGTTAGAAACTCACTTTTTATAAAGTATCGAGAGAAAACTTTTTTTATGGTCTCTCAACATTTATTTATTTATTCTTTCTAATACTATCATACATGCCATACATTATTTGCATGTGTGGGGCTGTTAGCACAGCTAGGCCCAAGAAAATATATCCAGCGATGGTATCTTTATTTATAAACATGGATCCTGTTAATCCAAATAATGCAATCCCAATTATTGCCAAAACGCTATAAATTAAAATTTGCTTTGAAATAATTTTATTCGAAAAAGTATTATTATTTTTTAAATAAGTAACTATGTTGCTTAAAGATAAAACGGAGTGCCAAACAACAAAGTAAAATGTAAACCCTAATAACATTGGTAGGTTAAAAAGAATAAAAATTATGATTGCAAATCGAATTAAAAATTGTCCCTTTTCGTTGCTGTCGAAATTATTATTGTTTAAAAAATAAATGAAAGTACTCGTAAAAAATAGAATGCCATTAACCGAGAGAATATAATATCTGTTAGTGCTAATCCAATTAATAAAAGCCTCATTTTCTTTCCCAGAATCAAACATTAAGTATATCGGCTTTACATCTTCGAAATGATGTAATAAAATAACACTAAGAATTACTAAACCATAAAAAACAAC
>JANOZK010000145.1:0-8372 GCA_031429335.1 Chitinophagaceae bacterium
CCCCATTTGTAGGCATGTTTCCTAATACAATTTTGTATAAATTTCGCTACGCTTACCAAGGAAATGGGAGTAGTACTTTTTAAAATAAAAAATTAAATACCCAATTTTAAGCCTTGCATTTTTGTAGGGCTTTTTTTGTTCTTACTTTAGGAATCACTGTAATAATTGTTATAGTAAGAGTAGTTAAAAAATAAAATTTGTATACTTAGTAGTTCTATGTATGTTTGTTCAATAATACATAGAACTACTATGCTTGAAATACCCAAAGATTTAATTGCAGCATCTTCATTTCCTTTAATTCTTACCATTCTTTCAAAAGGCGAAAGTTATGGCTACGAGATAATAAAAGACCTCAAAAATGCAAGTAATGGAAAACTTGATTTTGCAGAAGGAACGTTGTACCCAATTTTAAAAAAAATGGAAACACAAGGTTGGATAAATGCAAAATGGTACACCGCCGAAAATGGTAGAGAAAGAAAATACTATAAACTAACACAACTGGGCAAAAAACAACTACAAACTGAAAAAGAAAACTGGCAATCTATCAATCAAATTTTAGAATCGTTATGGACAGTAAATTTCAACTTAAACTTGCAATAAATAATTTTATTGCATCAATATCTACTAAAGGAACAATTACAATAGATGATGAACAAGATCTTACCAATCATTTATTTGATACCGTTGAAAGCCTTACAGCAAAGGGATTATCTGAGCAAGAAGCTTTTGAAGTAGCTAAATTACGCATGGGCAATACAAACCAATTGGTACTAGAGTATCAAAAAGTAAATGGTACAAATATGTTGAATAAAGAATGGGTCTTTATATTTATTGGAATAGCATTTACAATGCTAATTATTAATTATATACAAGCAACTTCAATTGGTATTGGTTATTATTATTCTTTGGGTGAAATTTCATTAAACTTGGCATCGTTTTTATTGAGTATTAGTTATTTAATTATTGCGATTGTTGCAATTCTTTTATTCAAAAATGGCAACAGTTTATCGGCATATTTTAGAGAGAAAATTTTTGATAAAAACCCTGGAATAATTTCTATTATTTCTACTTGCATTGGCTTATTGTATTTAATACCACTAGGAAAAGTATGGGGTACAAATGCTTACAAAAAGTACGAAGCTGTTCAAAATGAAATTGTTTACAATAATTTGATTGCGGAAACAATTATTCGTGGCACAATACCCACTATTTTAATTTTATCAATTTTTTTGGCTACACAATCTGTGAACAAAAAAATTAGTTTACAATCAGTACTCAATACCAATAACTACCTCTATATTTTTATGCTTGGTTTAGGCTTAGAAACCATTGCTGCACTGCTTAGTAGAATGACATTTGGTATAAGTTGGTATTCCCCCATAATTTTTGGGATAACTTATTTTATTGGTATTATGCTCTTTTTAAAATACAATTTGCCATATTCCAATTTAAAATTTTTAGTATTTATATCATTTACTTTATTTTTTGAGACATTCTTCGGCTATTTTAACTCTAATTTAAGCGAAAATATGAGTACCATACAATCGCCTTTTGCTTGGGTAGTGTTAAGTGCAATTTGTATTGGCATAATTGGTAATAAATTAATACCACAATTAAACAGGTAATCCTTTTTTTGCTCAAATTCACTCGCCTAGTTGTTTTCTCTCATATTCCTTAACTTCGCCCACCTAAAAACGTGGCTATAATTGTATTTCATAGTCACGTTGTGAGAAATTTATAATTATGAGTAAGTACAAAGAATTTTCGGGTCTAAACCTTCCAGCGATAGAAAAAGAAATATTGGCTAAATGGAAACAAACCAATGCCTTTCAGCAAAGTATAGATTTAAAAGAAGGTGCCACCCCCTTTGTTTTTTATGAAGGGCCACCAAGTGCTAATGGTATGCCAGGTATACACCATGTTATTTCAAGAACATTAAAAGATTTGGTTTGCCGTTACAAAACCATGCAAGGTTTTCAGGTAAAACGTAAAGGTGGTTGGGATACACATGGCTTGCCTGTTGAATTGGGCGTAGAAAAAGAATTGGGCATCACCAAAGAAGATATAGGCAAAAAAATTACCGTTGAAGAATACAACCAAAAATGTCGTGAAGCAGTTTTACGTTACAAAAACGAGTGGGACAGTATTACCACTAAAATGGGTTATTGGGTCGATTTAGAAAATCCTTATATCACTTTTGAAAATAACTACATCGAAAGCCTTTGGTGGATTTTAAAACAGTTTTACACAAAAAATTTATTGTACGAAAGTGTAAGCATACAACCTTACTCCCCTGCTGCAGGTACTGGTTTAAGTTCTCATGAATTAAACCAACCTGGTACGTATAAAGATGTAAAAGACACAAGTTGTGTAGCCATGTTCCGTCTCCCTAACCCCTCCGAAGGAGGGGCTGTAAAACAACAACCTGCTAAAGCAATAGAGCTTTTAGACTTAGCA
Organism: Chitinophagaceae bacterium; assembly: GCA_031429335.1. Lineage (GTDB taxonomy): Bacteria > Bacteroidota > Bacteroidia > Chitinophagales > Chitinophagaceae > UBA1930. The sequence goes on from JANOZK010000145.1 coordinate 2,458, forward strand.
CAAAAAGCTTGGAGTGAAAGCTCTAAAAACCCTCCTTTGGAGGGCAGGGAGGCTGTTTTCTTCATGGCCTGGACAACCACTCCATGGACATTACCTTCTAACCTTGGTTTAACAGTTGGACCAAATATTGATTATGTTTTAGTTAAAAGTTTCAACCCTTATACACATCTTCCAATAAATGTAATTCTTGCAAAAGCCCTACTGAGTAAGTATTTTAAAGAAGAAGGAGCAAATGGAGATTTCGATAATTACAATGCAGAAGTTAAACTATTACCCTGGAAAATATTAACTGAATTCAAAGGCTCTCAAATTGAAAACTGTGAATATGAACAGTTATTGCCTTACGAAGCCAACTCTGTAAAAATTATAGAATCAATTACACCAGATGCAAAACCATTCCGTATTCTTTTAGGTGATTTTGTTACCACAGAAGATGGTACAGGTATTGTACATACAGCACCAGCTTTTGGAGCAGACGATTATCGTGTGGGAAAAAAATACAATATTGGTATTTTAACCATGGTTGATAAACAAGGAAAATTTTTAGATGGTTTAGGCGAATTTAGCAATCGCTATGTAAAAAATTACAAAGACGAGAAAGATAACGTTGATGTTAATGTAGATATATGCGTTAAACTAAAAAAAGAAAACAGGGCTTTTAAAGTTGAAAAATACGAACACAGTTATCCGCATTGTTGGCGTACCGATAAACCCATTTTGTATTACCCACTAGATGCTTGGTTTATTAAAACTACTGCCTTAAAAGACAGAATGGTTGAACTAAATAAAACCATCAACTGGAAACCAAAAAGCACTGGTGATGGCCGTTTTGGCAACTGGTTAGAAAATATGGTTGATTGGAATTTAAGCAGAAGCCGTTTTTGGGGAACGCCTTTACCTATTTGGAAAACGGAAGATGGTGAAGAACAAATTTGTATTGGCAGTATTGCAGAATTAAATGAATTAATACATGCAGATAGTCCAATAAAAGAAATTACCGATTTACATAAACCACAAGTAGACCATATTATTCTAACATCGCCCTCTGGCAAACCCATGAAACGTGTGTCCGATTTAGTAGATGTTTGGTTCGATAGTGGTGCTATGCCTTATGCCCAATGGCATTTCCCTTTCGAGAATAAAGAAATTTTTGCCAATAATTATCCCGCCGATTTTATTGCTGAAGGTGTAGATCAAACAAGAGGTTGGTTTTATACTTTACATGCAATTGGTAGCCTTATTAAAGAAAGTGTAATTGAAGAATTAGAAAAAGCTGGATTACCCACTGACAAAGTAGATGGAAGAGCGTATAAAGCGGTTGTAAGCAATGGTTTGGTGCTTGATAAAAATGGCAACAAAATGAGCAAACGCCTTGGCAACGTTGTAAATCCTTTTGAAACCATAGAAAAATATGGTGCCGATGCTACTCGCTGGTACTTAATTACCAATGCTAGCCCTTGGGATAATTTAAAATTTGATATTGCCGGTATTCAAGAAGTACAACGTAAGTTTTTTGGAACTTTGTACAATACCTATCAGTTCTTTGTATTATATAGTAACGTAGATGGCTTTGCTTTTAAAGAAAATTATATTTCTATTGAAGAAAGACCAGAAATAGATCGTTGGATTTTGTCTTCTTTGAATACCCTAATTAAGAAAGTAACTATTTCTATGAACGATTATGAACCAACAGCTGCTGGCCGTTTGGTAGAAGAATTTGTAGACGAGCATTTAAGCAATTGGTATGTGCGTTTGTGTAGAAGAAGATTTTGGAAAGGAGAATATGAGCAAGATAAAATTTCGGCTTATCAAACCTTGTACGAGTGTTTAGAAACCATTGTACGCTTAATTGCACCAATTTCTCCATTTTTTGCAGATGCTGTTTTTCAAAATTTAAATGCAGTTACTAACAGGTTTAAAGAAAATTCTGTTCACCATGTTCCTTACCCAACTTTTTCAGACGCAGCAATTGATGCTACTTTAGAAGAAAGAATGCAATTAGCCCAAGATACTTGTTCTTTAGTTTTATCGCTTCGTAAAAAAGTAAATACTGCAAATGGCGGCATAGGTATTAAGGTTCGTCAGCCTTTACAAAAAATAATGATACCTGTGTTGAATCCAACTATGAAAACACAGTTAGAAAAAGTTGAAGATTTGATTAAGAGTGAAGTAAACGTAAAGGAGTTAGAATATATCACTGAAACAGAAGGAGTTATAAAGAAAAAGATAAAAGCTAATTTTAAAACTTTGGGTGCAAAGTTGGGTGCAAATATGAAGGAAGCTGCAGCTCAAATAACCAATTTCAATCAACATCAAATAACCGAATTGGAGCAAACCGGTACTATAGAATTAGTAATTTCAAATTCCAAATTCCAAATTACTTCTACCGATGTAGAAATTACTGCCGAAGACATTCCAGGTTGGAGCGTTGCAAGCAAAAATCAACTTACAGTTGCACTAGATATTACCATTACACCAGCCCTGCAAAGTGAGGGAGATGCCAGAGAGTTAATTAATCGTGTACAAAATATTCGTAAAGAAAATGGTTTTGAATTAACAGACCGTATATTCGTACAATTGGAGAACATTGGGGTACCTGAAAATATTCAAAGTTCTTTAAATCAACATAAAACCTATATTTGCGGCGAAATTCTAGCAGATTCTATCGATTGGGTGCCAATGCCATTACTTGAAAGCACCGAAATTGAGGTTAACGGTATTCTGTTAAAAATTGCAGTATCTAAAAAAGGATAAAGCTATGGCTACAAAAAAAACAGCACCTAAAAAGGTGGTAAAAGCAACAAAACCTGCTGCAAAGCCAGCAAAAAAAGTAGTACCAGTAAAGCCGCAGCCAAAAGCCGCAGCTAAGCCTGTTAAAAAATCTGCTCCAGCAAAACCGCAACCAAAAGTTAAAGTAATAGCAACAAAGCCTACAAAGCAAGTTGCTAAAGTTCCTAAACCAGCAGCAAAAGTTACTAAACCAGCTGCAAAACCTGCTAAAAAAGCAGTTCCAGCAAAACCACAACCAAAAGCTAAAGTTGTTGCACCAAAACCAGCTGTAAAACCAGTTGTAAAGCCAGTTGCAAAACCAGTTGCTAAACCAACTAAAGTAGCCAAGGTAGTGGTTAAACCAACACCAAAAAAACAAGTGAAAGAAACTCCAATAAAAGCTTCGAAACCAGAAAAAGCTGCAAAACCAGAAAAAGTGGCTAAGGTAGAAAAGCCAGCAGCACCAACAAAACCTTCAAAAACGGCAAAGTTTGTTAAGCCAATGAAGGTGCCTGTAAAAATTAGCGGCATCGAAAAATCTACTACAGTTATTCCCATGAAGCAAAAGCCCATGAAGAAAAAGGAAGAACCTGTAAAAGAAATGAAAGCTCCAAAAATATTACTAAAAACTAGTGTGCCTTACAACCCTGGCTACACCCCATTAGATAAAAGAGTGGAAACTAATAAACCAAATACACCTTTAGTAAAATATAGCGATAGTGAATTAAATGAATTTAGAGATTTAATTAATAAAAAACTAGACGCTGCCAAAAAAGAGTTGGCTTACTTTCAAGGATTAATTACCCGTAAGGACGATTCTGGTGGAGATAATGGTGATGGACGTTACATGACCATGGAAGATGGTAGCTTAAGTATGGAAAGAGAGCAATTAAGCCAAATGGCAAGCCGAACCATTACGTATATCGATCATTTAGAAAAAGCTATCATGCGAATCGAAAACAAAACCTATGGTATTTGTAGAGTTACTGGCAAATTAATTGATAAAGCAAGGTTACGTGCCGTACCACATGCAACTTTAAGCTTAGAAGCAAAACTAGGTTTGGTTAAGCCAAGTGGCGAATAGTTAAATATTCATTATTATATTTTAAAATAGCTTTAGCCCCGAAAGGGGCTTTTTTTGTTTCACACAAAGCACACAAAGGTTACTAAGAAACGAAAAAAATACGTTGTGCACTTTGTATCCTTAGTTCCTTCCGGTGAAACCATTTACCTCAAGAATATTTTCTCTCCACATTTTATTAATAGTTTTCTTTTTCCATTTAAGCAACACTTACATTTGCTGCATCATAAAAACAGTATATGGTTGATGTTATTTTAGGCTTACAATGGGGCGATGAAGGAAAAGGAAAAATTGTAGATTTTTTTGCTCCAAATTACGATGTAATTGCACGTTTTCAAGGTGGTCCAAATGCAGGCCATACCTTATATGTTCAAGGAAAAAAAGTAGTGCTGCACCAAATACCATCAGGTATTTTTCATGCAGGGTGTATAAACCTAATTGGTAATGGTGTGGTGTTAGATCCTGTTACTTTAAAAAGAGAATGCGATCTGGTAGCATCCTTTGGAGTTGATGTAAAAACGAACTTATTTATTGCCGAAAAAACCAATGTTATTTTACCAACCCATCGTGCATTAGACAAAGCCAGTGAGTTGCAAAAAGGCGATAGTAAAATTGGCAGTACACTAAAAGGAATTGGACCTGCATACATGGATAAAACAGGACGAAATGCAATACGTGTAGGCGATTTACTAAGTGCCGACTTTGAAAAACAGTACAAAGATTTACGTGCCAAACACCAAACACTTTTAAACAATTTTAATTTTACAGAAGATATTAGTGCTTGGGAAGCTGAGTTTTTTGAAGCCGTAGAATTTTTAAAAACCTTAAATATTGTAAATGGAGAATACTTCATTAACAATAAATTAGCCGAAGGCAAAAAAGTATTGGCAGAAGGTGCTCAAGGCAGTATGTTAGATATAGATTTTGGAACTTTTCCTTTTGTAACTTCCTCTAATACTATTAGTGCTGGTGTATGTACTGGCTTAGGTGTAAGCCCAAAACAAATTAACGAAATAATGGGTGTAACAAAGGCGTATTGTACCAGAGTTGGTGGTGGACCTTTTCCAACAGAATTAAACGATTCTACTGGAGAAGAGTTAAGAAAAATTGGTAGCGAATTTGGTGCTACAACTGGCCGTCCAAGAAGATGTGGTTGGATAGATTTAGTAGCACTAAAATATACCTGTATGATTAATGGTATTACTAAAGTAATAATGACCAAAGCCGATGTTTTAGACAGTTTTGCCGAACTAAATGTTTGCACGGCATACACTATAAATGGAAAAACTACAACCGAAGTCCCATTTGCAATTAGTAAGGTAAATATAACCCCACAATACCAAACATTTAAAGGTTGGAATTGTGATAGTACCGCTTTAAAACAAGCAGCAGATTTACCCCATAACATGTCAACCTATATACATTTCATTAATGAGTATATTGGAGCACCTGTTAAGTATGTTTCCAATGGACCAGGAAGAGAACAAATTGTTATTTTATAGATTGAAAAAAAAATTAAAAAAATTTTGGTAATTAAAATTTTGCGTTGAATTTTACACCATAAAAAAAACTTATTAGAACCATGCCTAAAAAATCTGATAAGGATGAAATATCCTCAACACCAAAAGTAACTGCAAAAGAAACTGCAGCTAAAACAGCATCGAAAAGTAAAAAAGAAGTAGAAGAAGATGATGATGACGACGACTTAGAATTAGATGATGAGTTAGACACCAAACCAGCTAAAAGAACAGCTTCAAAAGCTTCATCAAAGAAATCTAAAAAAGAGGAAGAGGATGACGAGGATGACGATGTAGATGACAAAGAAGACGATTGGGAAAAAACTGAAGAAGAAGACAGTTGGGACCCAGACTTTGATGAGTTTGATGTACCAAAAGCTAAAGGTGGTGGAAAGGCTGCTGGACCCAAAAAAGGAACCACAAGCGATGAAGAAGAGTTTAAAGTTGATGAAGACTTTAAAGAGTTTGATTTGTTTGATGATGGAGACGATTTTGGTGGTAGCGATGATGACGATTATTAATTAAACACCCATTGGCAAATAGAACCA
>JANOZK010000146.1:0-1770 GCA_031429335.1 Chitinophagaceae bacterium
CAAGGAAATGCTACTGATTTAGCAAATGCTATTGATCATTTGAATAGTAATAGGGCTATTTTAACAAAATTTAAGAATTCTTCTATAGAAGCAAGTAAACAAGAGTTATTTTGGGAATATGATATACTACCAGTTTTAAATGAAATGCACAAAAGACTAGTTTCATCTTCTAATTAGAAGTACTATTAAACAAACAATTATTATAAAAAACGAATCCCAAAAAAACAGTAACGTTAGCCAAAAAATCTAAGCAAAAATTTTATTGGCTAATAAAATACCTGCTATAATCGATAATGAAAAAATTAGTATCATATTCAATTCAAGAAAAAGTTTATTGTCCTGTCTGCAATGCAAATTGTAGTAACAATATTTTGTCAACTTATAAAGCAACCGACACGGCTAGTTATTTTTGTCCTCCTACAAGAAATTTTGAAAGATATACAAGGCTAAAAAATGCTATTCTCCAATTATGGCAAGCAGATATTTCATATCTTGTACAATGCTCTAATTGTACTTTTGCCTTTGGCTTTCCATATATTGGTGGAAATGAACAATTTTACTCTATTTTACATGAACAGTACGGCTATCCTAAATGGCGTATTGACTATGACATAGCTATTGACAATGCTTTGATTTTGCATAAAGGGGGCAAAATATTAGATATTGGAGCAGGCACTGGAAATTTTTTAAAATCATTAGGACAAGAATGGGATAAATACGCAGTTGAAGGAAGCGAAACCACTAGAACTTTATTAAAAAAAGAAAACATACATACACATTTGATACTAGAAACTTTGGTTGAGAAATATGCAAACCAATTTAGTGTTGTGACCATGTTTCAGGTGTTAGAGCATATAGCTGAGTTCAGGGAATTCTTTCGTAATGTAAGATGTTTACTTAAAACTGGGGGGCATTTCGTTATATCTGTACCAAATGGGGAAGATATGATTTTGCAAGAAGAGATTTTGGGTTGTCCAGATTATCCGCCAAATCATATAAATAAATGGACTAAACAAAGTTTAAATCTTCTATTCGAAGAAAATGGATTTAAGGTAAAAAGGGTTTTAAAAAGCCCAAACTCTATTTCGGAACTTTTATCAGCAATTCATGTAAAAATATTAGATAATGCATCCCGTTCCGCTAATTCTTTAGCTGCAAAAATTTATTCAATAAAATCTAAAAAGGTGAGGGTGCCATTTATAACGCTTCTTGCAATTGTAGAAATGGTTAAACAATTACCCAATCTAAGAAAATTGTACAAAGGAAGAACTTTAATTGTAATAGCCGAAGCCATTTAAATTGTATTACTAATTAAACCACACTCTTTAAAATTGCACTCCCTTTTTATTGTTGCTCCTTTTTTCCCACCTTCTTCAACACCACCTTCTCAAAGGGTTAGGTTAATAATAAAGCATAGTTACCAGTTAGGATTTTATCCTCATGCTTATACTGTTAAACCTTATTATAGAGAAGAAATGAAAGATGAGTGGATGAATGAGTTATTGGGTAAAGATTATACTGTTACCGAAGTAAACTGTTTAGACCAACGAAAGACTAGAAAGTTTGGTATTGGCGATTTGGGGTTAAGAATGTTACCCTTTTTAATAGTCAAATTAATCAAAGATTGCAAAAAAAAGAAAGCAGATTTTATATTATATCCAGTACCGCCATGGTATATTCTTATTGCTGCACCTATTGTAAAATGGTTTACAAAAGTTCCTTATGCCATTGATTTTATAGACCCTTGGGTTCATGAGCAAGAAAAACAAC
>JANOZK010000147.1:0-28500 GCA_031429335.1 Chitinophagaceae bacterium
TGTACCAGTAGTTACAACCATAACAGGTATAAAAATGTACCCTAACCCAGCTAACAAAAACCTAACAATTGAGTTACCAATAACAGAAGGTAAATACACTTTACGAATTACCGATGTAATAGGCAAGCAAGTGTATCAAAACCAGTTAGCAGGTGGTGTACAAGCAATAAACATTAGCAAACTAGCCCAAGGCAATTATGTAGTAGAAGTTACCGATAGCAAAGGCAATAGAGCAGTAGAAAAATTAGTGAAACAGTAAAAAAAATTAGCCACAGAGGCACAGAGAACAAAGCGTAACACGGAGATAAATTGAAATCTAAAACTTTGTGTTCATTGTGCCTTAGTGGCAAAAAATTAACCACAGAGTAAAAAGAGTTAAACGCTCAAACTTATAAACTTCCCAATCCCCCTTTAGGGGTTAGGGGCAAACTTTAAACTCATCATATGAAACAAAACAAATTCCAAGTACTCACTTATTTTAGTTTACTTTTTGTACTATTCCTCCTACCTACTTTAAGCATAGCCCAAGATGGTTTTGGAGAAGTAATCGAAGATGTACCTGTTGACGGTGGTCTATCATTGTTGGTAGCTGCAGGCGTTGGTTATGGTGCTAAAAAATTGAGAGAGAAGCGTAAGCAAAAAAGTATATAAGGTATTTAAAGCATCTAGCTATTTAACCGGTACTAACTATCAAAATAAAAAAATCCTCACGTTTTTGTGAGGATTTTTTTGTTGTATGGGTAAAAATTAGCTAACAAAAAAGATGGTATTACACTTTTTCAGTCTCTTCTTTTTGCTTTAATTCAAAAACAATTTTACCATTTTCTTTGTCTAAATTGGCCAATAAAGTATCGCCATTTTTTACCTGCATATTTAAAATTTCTTCAGCTAAAGGGTCTTCTAAATATTTTTGAATAGCACGGTGTAATGGTCTTGCACCATATTGAACATCATAACCTTTTTCTGCTATAAAATCTTTGGCTTCAGCACTTAGTTCTAAACTAAAACCAAGGTTCACCAAGCGTTTCATAACCCCTTTCATTAAAATATCAATAATTTTAAAAATATTATCTTTTGAAAGAGAGTTGAAAATAACGACATCATCAATTCTGTTTAAAAATTCTGGTGAAAAAGTTTTCTTTAATGCTTTTTCAATTACAGCTTTATTATTTTCTTCTTGATGCTCCATTCTAGCGGCTGTGGCAAAACCTACACCATCGCCAAACTCCTTTAATTGGCGTACACCAATGTTAGAAGTCATGATGATTAATGTATTTTTAAAATTAATTTTTCTACCAGCACCGTCGGTTAACATACCATCGTCAAGTACTTGCAATAAAATATTGTAAATATCTGGGTGTGCTTTTTCAATTTCGTCTAATAGAATTACACAATAAGGTTTACGTCTAACTTTTTCTGTTAGTTGTCCGCCTTCCTCATAACCCACATAGCCTGGAGGGGCACCAATTAAACGGCTCACCGTAAATTTTTCCATGTATTCACTCATGTCAACCCTAATTAAAGCGTCTTCACTATCAAACATGTATTTAGCAAGGCTTCTGGCTAACTCTGTTTTACCAACACCTGTAGGGCCCAAGAAAATAAACGACCCAATTGGTTTTCTAGGATCTTTTAAACCAACTCTATTACGTTGTATTGCTTTTACAACTTTTCCAATTGCTTCATCTTGGCCAATAACCATGTCTTTCATGTCATCGCCCATTTTACGCAATTTGTCGGTTTCGGCTTGTACCATTCTTGTAACTGGTATTCCCGTCATCATGCTTACAACTTCTGCAATATTTTCCTCCGATATGGGATAGCGTTTGTTTTTACTATCTTCTTCCCAATCATTTTTTGCTTTTTCTAATTCTTCGCCAAGCCTTTTTTCTTTGTCTCTTAATGACGCTGCTTCTTCAAAGCGTTGACTTTTTACTACTTTATTTTTTTCGTTTTTAATTTCATCAATTTGTTTTTCAAGCTCAACAATTTGGTCGGGCACATTTATATTTTTTAAATGTACTCTAGCCCCAACTTCATCTAAAACATCAATTGCTTTATCCGGTAAAAGCCTATCGGTCATGTATCTATCGCTTAATTTAACACAAGCAATAATAGCATCATTATCATACGTTACATTGTGATAATCTTCGTACTTACTTTTGATATTGGTTAATATCAAGATGGTTTCTTCAACACTTGGTGGTTCAACCAATACCTTTTGAAAACGACGATCTAATGCACCATCTTTTTCTATGTACATTCTATATTCGTCTAAAGTACTTGCTCCAATGCATTGCAGCTCACCACGAGCTAAAGCAGGTTTAAATATATTGCTGGCATCTAAACTACCACTAGCACCACCAGCACCCACTATAGTATGAATTTCGTCGATAAATAAAATTACATCTCTGTTTTTTTCAAGCTCATTCATAATGGCTTTCATTCTCTCTTCAAACTGTCCACGATATTTTGTACCAGCCACTAAAGCAGCAAGGTCTAAGGAAATTACTCTTTTATCAAAAAGTACTCTGCTTACTTTTCTTTGTACAATTCTTAAAGCTAATCCTTCTACAATTGCAGTTTTTCCAACACCTGGTTCACCAATTAAAATAGGGTTATTCTTTTTTCTTCGAGATAAAATTTGAGATACCCTTTCAATTTCATTTTCTCGTCCAACAATTGGATCTAATGCACCTGTTTCTGCCAATTTGGTTACATCTCTACCAAAATTATCTAATACAGGGGTTTTACTTTTTGCCCCAGCACCTTGTTTTGCAGCACCAGCAGCTCCACCTTTTTGTTGAAAACCACTACCTCTTTTTTCCTCATCAAAATCATCGTCATCGTTATCGGTAAATTCTGCTTTTGGTGGTGTTGTTGGAGCTATGCCAACCATGCCTAGTTCGTTTCTGAAAACATCATAATCAATATCAAATTGATTTAATATTTGTGTGGCAATGTTTTCTTTGTTCTTCAATATACTAAGCAACAAATGTTCGGTTTCTACCAATGGGCTTTTCAACGCCTTTGCTTCTAAAACAGTAACACGTATTACTTTTTCTGCTTGCTTGGTTAAGGGTAAACTATTTATGTTGGCAATATTTTTACCCGTTTTGTCTTTAACCGCAAGTTCAATTTCTTTTCTTAATTCGTACAGATCTACATTTAATTGTTTTAAAACTTTAATGGCAATATTTTCACCATCACGAATTAAACCAAGCAATAAATGTTCTGTACCAATAAAATCATTTCCTAGTCTTAAGGCTTCCTCTCTACTAAATGAAATTATTTCTTTAACCTGAGCTGAAAAATTATTATCCATAATTGGTAGCGTTTATACAATAATAAAGAATATTTTTGAGTGAACTAACAAGGCATTTATACACACAATGTTAATGATATAAAACTATGAATTTCAAAATTGATACCAAAGAAAAGTTTACGACGATAACTGTAGAAGAAACAAATATTAATGCCATAGTGTCTGAAAGGCTTACTGAACTATGTTCTACGTATTTAGAGCAAGATGTTAAAAATATAATTTTAAATCTATCATTGGTAGTTAGTGTAGATGAGTTTGCTGCAAATAACCTAGCAAAACTTCAACACGAGTTTTATGAAAAGCATGCAAGTTTTGTTATTTGCCACGTTAAAGCACCGATAGAAAAAGCTTTTGACGAATTAGAACTACTAGAATTTATGAACCTAACACCTACCGAAAGTGAAGCATGGGATATAGTACAAATGGAAGAAATTGAAAGAGAATTATTAGATGATGATGAGGTAGAATTTGAAATTGAAAAAGATTAAATATGTAAACCAAACTGTTTGCCAGTATGGTTTAGGTCTTCTATAACAGCATTTAATAATGGGATACCATTTTTCATTCTTATCATTTCAGATTCTCTTTCTGGATCTCCGGGAATTAATACTTTTTCATATCCTGCTGCAGGTTTAGCATCTCTAAAACGTTGTATCCAATTGTCCATATGTTGTTTAAAATCTTCAGCTGGTCTAAAAGCATCGATACGCATGGCTCCAAAAAAATGTCCTAAACCTTTGCCTGGCATATTTACTGGCATGGGTATATAAGCAGGAAACGGTGGTGCCCAAGGGCCATAACTTGCACCACTTAATACGGCCGAAAAAATATCTACAATACTGCCTAAAGCATAACCTTTGTGGCTACCATGTTCTTTATCGCTGCCCAAGGGTAGTAAAGCACCTCCAGTTTTTAATGCATGAGCATCGGTACTTTCATTGGCATCTTTATCTTGCACCCAACCAGTAGGAGTTGGTAATTTTTTTCTTTGTAAAATTTCTAACTTACCATTTGCTGCCGTTGTAGTAGCAAAATCTGCAACAAAAGGTGGTTGTGTGTTTGCTGGAATAGCAACAGCGATTGGATTTGTTCCCAGCATTTTTTCAATTGAGAATGTGGGAGCTACTAAAGCACTTGCATTGGTCATGGCAATGCCAATCATATCATGCTCTAAAGCCATCATTGCATGGTAGCCTGCAATACCAAAATGGTTACTATTTTGTACACTAACCCAACCTGTGCCCACTTGTTTTGCTTTATTAATGGCAATTTGCATGGCATATGGAGCAACTACTAAACCCAAACCTGCATCACCATCTACAGTTGCGGTTGATGGAGTTTCATGAATAATTTTTATGGACGGGGTTGAATTAATTCTTTGTGCTTGCCATAACCTTACATATCCACTTAGCCTTGCAACGCCATGGCTATCTATACCTCTTGCATCTGCATTTAATAAAACTTTAGTTGCAATATTTGCATCAACCATGTTACAGCCCATCGCTAAAAAAACACTGTTGGTAAAATCATATAGTTGCTTGTAAGAAAAAACTTTTTCTGTCATAATAAATTGTACACAAAAGTAAAGTGAATAAAATTATTTAAAGCTTTTGCCAGGTAAGTCTTCAATATATTTTCCAAACCTTTTGCCAGGTTTTGAGTCTAAAATTATTTCTAAAATTCCACCATTCATTATATCTAAATGTTTAATATATGATTTAGTATATGGTTCACCGTTTAAAAAAGTTTCTTTGATGTATTTATTCTTTGCACTTGCGTCTTTTACGATGATTCTAAATAAATTTCCATTCGGCAATTGTATAACACTTTCTTCTACTAATGGCACACTTAAAACATATTCGCCACTTGCTGGGTTTACAGGATAAAAACCTAGTGTACTAAAAACATACCAAGCACTTATTGACCCACCATCGTCGTTACCCATTAAACCTTCGGGTTTTGTAGAGTAAAGTGTACTACAAATTTCTCTTACTCTATCTGCAGTTTTTTCGGGTGCAGCTAAAAAGTTGTATAAATAGGCAAGGTGTTGGCTAGGTTCGTTACCATGTGCATATTGGCCCACTCTGCCTGTAATTTCTGGTGAAATATAGGCACCTTTAATAGCAGTATCCATAGCAAATAAATTATCTAACTTATCCATAAATTTTTTTGATCCACCATTGAAATTAATTAATCCATAAACATCATGTGGTACAAACCAACTTTGTTGCCAAGCATTACCATGCAAATAGCCTGATTTTTCATTGTATTTTGCGGTATAAAGAGGATCAAATGGGGCAACCCATTTTCCATCGCTATTTTTGGGACGTGCAAATCCCGATTTTCTATCGAAGCTGTTTCTCCAATATAATGAACGTTTTAAAAACTCTTTGTACTCTTTGCTTTGTCCTAATTTTTTTGCCACATGTGCCATACACCAATCTTCAAAAGCATACTCAAGCGTACTGCTTACACTACTATTGGCTAAATCGTGGGGAATAAATCCATATTGAGTAAATAAATCGGTTCCTCTAATTTTTTGATAGGCACTAGCTTTCATTGCCTCAAAGGCTTTCTTGTTATCAAACCCTGTTATATTATTTAAAATTGCATTGGCAATAATTGGTATTGCAGGGTAACCAGTTTGGTAATTGGTTTCATTAAACTGCATATCGCATACTGGTAATAACCCATATTGATCGTAAAAAGTTAAGTAAGAATTAATGATAGAAGGCACCAATTCGGTTTGTGTAATGGTTAATAATGGATTTGCAGCCCTATAAGTATGCCAGGGCGATTGTGTGGTATAAATTGATTTACCTTTTGAAATTGAACCATTGGTGCCTTTAAAGCTACCATATCTATCACTAAATCTATTGGGTGATAAATAGGTATGGTATAAGGAAGTATAAAATATTTGTTTAGTTGATAAATCGTCGGTACGTATTTGTAACTTTCGTAATTCTCTTTCCCAAATATTTTCGGCATCAATTCTTGTTTTGTCAAAATCCCAGTTGGGTATTTCGTTGAGGCTTTCTAATGCACCCTCTATATTGCCAGTACTTAAGCCCACTTTCATTAATATTTTTTCGCCCTTTTTGGTTGCAAATGATAAGCAAGCTTTTACATTTTTTGAACTCACTTCAGCAGTATCAAATAGTGCATTTTCGCTATATAAACTTATGCTCTTAACAGGTTTATTGAGTTTGATTGCAAAAAATATTTTTTGATCTTTAAGCCATCCAGTACTATACCTAAATCCAACAAATGTGGTATCGTTTATTTTTTTAAAATTACAGTTGGTAGGTTCGTCCAAATTTATGGAAAACCCCAAATCGAATCGTATTACAGCTTGCTCACTTTCTGGAAAAGTATATCTGTGAAAACCACAACGAATGGTGGTGGTTAACTCTGCCCAAATATCAAAATCTTTTAATAATACTGCATAATAACCGGGTTTTGCTAATTCTTGTTTATGCGTAAATGAACTGGTTACTTTATCGGCTAATGCTGTTACATTAACCATGGGCATTACAGAAATATCGCATAAATCGCCTATGTTACTACCACTTAAATGTGTATGGCTAAAACCAGTTATTAAACTATCTGTATAATGGTAGCCACTACTCCAGCTCCAGCTAGAAATTCCGTTATCAGGACTTAATTGAACCATGCCAAAAGGCATAGTTGCACCAGGATAAGTGTGGCCATGGCCGCCAGTACCTATAAAAGGTTTTACATAATCTACTAAGCGTTGAGATTGGGCATAGAATACAATTAAACAGCATGAAACTAAAACTAGTTTCTTCATAGTATATAAATTAAGTTTCGAAAGTAGTGCATAAAAAAACGGTTGAATAATAAAAGTATTCAACCGTTGTGTATATAATGTATACGTTTTTTAAAAAGGCAAATCGTCTAATGGTTCTGTAATCATATTAGCCGATGATACCTGTTGTGCTGGTGCTTGTTGATAATTTTGTTGTGGTTGGTTGTTGTAGTTTTGTTGAGGGGCAGCTTGGTTATTGTACTCTCCAGATGGGCTACTTCCATCGTTTGATTTGCTGCCTAACAATTGTACACTTTGAATGCGTAAATTTAAAGATGCACCTTGTCTGCCATCGGCAGTTGTATAACTTCTAACATCTGGATTACCTTCTACAAACACCTGTGTACCTTTTTTTAAGTAGGGTGCAACTGCTGTTCTGTCTGTCCAGTAGGCACATTCAACCCAAACAGTTCGATCTTTTTGGTTTCCTTGTGCATCTTTGTACCGCTCGGTATGAGCAATGTTGAAGTTAATTACATTTTTTCCGTTTACATTGTTTACAATGGCATCTTTTCCCAAATTGCCAATTACTTGAAGCTTAATCATACATTTTTTCGTTTTGGTAAATTAATTTAATACTGAAATGTTTTGCAAAATAGCTAAAAGTAAAATACGAGAGTGGGTATTTTATCCACTTTTTCTTTTAAAATTTTTAGAAAAAATTTCTGTTCTAAGTATTTGAACATTAAATTACCTTTTTACAGCGTTATATTTTGTTAAAGAAGAATAATTAATGAGCATTACAGTAGTAAACGAAAAAAGCCCTTCCATAGAAATGGAACGGCCTCTAACGATTGCTTGCCATATGAAATTTTTTAACTGTTTTGCTGCCGACAAGCTAGCCTCACAATTCTTTAAACACGAACAGTTTTGATAAATTACTTAGCTTTTTTAGTTGTATCAACCGCTTTTGCAGTTGTATCAACAGCTTTTTTAGTTGTATCAACCGCAGCAGCAGCTTTAGCTAAAGAATCTTTAATTGCAGCAGAATCAACAGTTACAGCTGGAGTTTCAGCGTTGTTACAAGCTACGAAACCTACGATTGCCAAAAGAGCGAATACTTTTTTCATTTTTGAATTTTTATTTGTTATAAATTTCTTGTTAATACCAAATGGTTATAAAAGGTAACCCAGTATTTAAAAATAATTTAAAAATTTTTTTTAACGATGTGTTGGGTTACTTTTATTCATCTAACCGTATAAACAGAACATTACTGTGAAAGCTGAGTTTAACGAACAGGCATTATTAAAGGGATTGGCCGAAAATGATACTAAAGCCATTGAAACCATATATAAAGACAACTTTACTATGGTTCAATCTTATATTTTAAACAATAATGGCTCTTACGACGATGCAAGGGACGTTTTTCAGGAAGCGATGATTGCACTTTATGAAAAAGCACAAAGTGAATCATTTGTTTTAACCTGTAAAATAAATACGTATGTATATTCCATCTGCAGGAGGCTATGGCTTAAACGCTTACAACAATTGGGTAGATATTCTAACCAAGTTGATGGCCTTGAAGAGACTGTTCAAGTTGAAGAAGATCTTGAAATACATGAAAAGCGAAACACAGATTTTGCCATAATGGAAAGAGCTTTACAAAGTTTGGGTGAACCTTGTCGAAGCTTAATTGAAGGCTTTTACATTAAGAAAATGGATATGCTGGCCTTGTCTAAAACATTTGGTTACACCAATGCCGATAATGCCAAAACCCAGAAATACAAGTGTTTAATGCGATTGAAAAAATTATTTTTTGCACAATATAATATAGGTGAGTGATGATGGATGATATTTTACTTTTACAAACAATTGAACGTTACCTAAGTGGTAAAATGTTGCCCGACGAAAAATCGTTTTTTGAGCAGCACAGAAAAAACGTTCCAGAAATTGATCAAATGGTAGTTGAACATAGCATGTTTATTCACCAAATGGAAGATTATGCTGCCAACCATAATTTAAAACACAAGTTGCACGATGTACACAATACCTTATTGGCTGACCACCAAATAAATGAAGGTGGTGAAATCTCCACCAAAGGAAAAGTGGTTAAAATTTGGAATAAATATCGAAAAGTAACTGCCATAGCTGCCGTAGTAGGTGGTGCTATTGCATTAATGATAAGTGGATTGGTTGCGTTTTTTGCACCTGTTAACCAACAAGCGATTAAAGAATTGGGACAAGAAGTTGAAAAATTAAAAAATGTTCAAACTTACCAAGGCAAGCAAATTAATGATGTAAAATCTAAAACTCCTGTTGGTGCAGAAGTTAGGGGTGGGGGTTCTGGGTTTTTAATTGATGCCAAAGGATATATTGTTACCAATTCACACGTTTTGAGAAACTCAAAATTTGCCAACGTTTATAACAATGGTAAAGAATATAGAACAAGAATTATTTTACAAGACAATACTAGAGATTTAGCCATATTAAAAATTGAGGATGAAGACTTTGTTGCTGCTAAATCTTTACCTTATTCAATTAATAACAAAAATAATATTGATTTAGGCGAAGTTATTTTTACTTTAGGATATCCTAGAAATGAAATGGTTTTTACACAAGGGTTTTTAAGTGCCAAAACTGGTTATAATGGAGATACTTTAAGCTGCCAAATACAAATGACGGCAAACCCAGGTAATAGTGGTGGCCCAGTTTTAAACAATAACGGAGAAGTTATTGGTATTTTAAGTACTAAAGAAGCTCAATTAGAAGGGGTAACTTTTGCAATAACTAGCAAATACATTCATCGCATGGTAGATCAATTGAAGAGTTCGGATACCAGCTATTCAAAAATTAAATTACCTACTTATTCTTCAATAAAAGGGATGGATAGAGTTAGTCAAGTTAAAAAAATGGAAGATTGTATTTTCTTTATCAGAGCATACAATTAAACCCTTCAAATAAAATTTAAAAAAAAGCAGTACCTAACCGTATTGCTTTTTTATTTTATAGAGTTTAGATGTGTTATAGATTTTTCTTACTAATACAAGAAATTTTGGTCTAAATTAAAATTCTCATTAGAACAAGATTTTAACCCTTTATTTTAAGTGGTTTAAAAGATGATTTTTGTGGTACTACCATTTGGGTTTTAATTGGGGTTTCTTTTACAACTAACTTCATTTTATCGGCATTGGTAATTGCGGTTAATGCATTTACAATTCCTCCGTTTTTGCATAATTCGCTAAAGCTTGTTTTGGTAGTTGTGCCAGGAATAAATGTAGTAAAACGATCCTCTATTTTGGTGGCAGATTTTTCTAAGGCTTCCTTAATTTGCATTGCAGAAAGTTCAGGATAATAGGATCTTAGTAAACCAGCAATACCTGCTACAAGTGGCGATGCAAAACTTGTACCATCTAAATTGCCATATTGGTTACCGCCTGGCAAAGTTGAATAAATTTTTTCGCCTGGTGCAAAAAAGTCGACAGTTTCTTTGCCGTAATTGCTAAAATTTGCTGTTAAAGACCCAGATATTTTTTCGTCGCTACTAGCACCAATCGTTAAAAAGTTGGTTGCTTTTTTTTGTGAAATTAAAAAGTAAGGGTTTGGGTAATTTTCTTTTATTTCTAGATTACTTTTTTCGTTACCAGCGGCATGTATTATTAAAACGTCTTTAGATGCTGCATATTCAATTGCACTATCCACCCATCTTTTTTCGGGTGAGAAAGATTTGCCAAAACTCATATTAATAATTTTAGCTCCATTGTCAACTGCATAAAATATGGCTAGTGCAATATCCTTATCATATTCATCGCCATCAGGTACAACTCTTAAGGTCATTATTTGTACATTGTCTGCAACACCATCCATTCCAATGCCATTATTTCTTTGAGCAGCAATAATGCCAGATACATGGGTACCATGTTTAGCGTTTTCGCCCATTACATCGTTATTGCCATAAAATTTATCATTGATATCGGCATAGTTATCTTTAATAAATTCGGCTCTAATATCTGCAGGTGCTTTGTCTTTTGCTTCAATGGCAGCTTTTTTACCTTCGACATAATTATTTAATTCTTCAATGACTTCGGTATTTTTTATGTCGGATTCGAAAGTAAAAATCTTCATACCATTTAAGTAACCCATTTTTGCTTTTTTGCCCAAATCGGTTTTGGGAGCATACTTTTCTAATTCTTCTGTGGTAAAAGTATCTTTACCCATATCTTCTCTTAAGATTTTATCGAATCGTTTTAGGCTTCTCAAAGCTATTTCTACATAGGCAACATTGGTTTGTTCATCAGTACTTATTTCTATAGCATAAGTGCTTCGAATCCAACTTTTATAAATATATTTTTCCTCAATATTCATGAGGCTTGTGTCTATTTTTTTGCCAAAAAATTTGCTTTTAAATTGATGATAAAATCTTGTATTTTCTCCGCTAGCTTTTTTTAGATTTCGACCATCTTTTCCGCCCAAAAAATTCCAACCATACACATCATCAATGTAGCCATTGCCATCATCGTCAATTCCATTGTTTGGTATTTCTTTTGGGTTTCTCCACAAGTTGGCTTTTAAATCTTCATGGGTGGTATCAACTCCCGAATCTAATACAGCAATAATAACTGTGTTGGCTTTTCTCTTTTTTTCTTTAATAAATTGGTATGCTTTGGCTAAATCTACTCCATAAAAAGAATCTTTACTTTGGCTTAATAAGTGCCATCCCTTGGTGCTATTATTTTGAGCAATAATTAGTTTACAAATTGGAAGAAATGCAATAATAAATAGCGTAATTTTTTTAATCATACATTTTAAATAATGTACAAATTTGGGCAAAGCAGGTTATAAATGAGCAGCAAAAAAAAGTTTTAACTGTTTTTATGTAATTCTTTTTTTTATGTAGTATAAAAATGGCGTTGTATTATCTAAATTTCTATATTTTTATATGAATGGAGAAGAAGAAAAAAGGCCCAGATGTAATTGATAAAATTTTAGAAGCCTGCTATCAGGCAAACAAAGATGCATTGTTTACTATGAGCCTAATGCACCAATATGAGGATAGGGGGTTTTTAACAAAAGGCCAATTGGAAGGCCTATTTAACAAAGCAAGCATGGTAAAAGATATGCCTACAGCTTGGTTGGCCACATTAGAAGCAACTATTGCTAAATTACCTACGAGAGATAAAACTCCCATTATAAAATTGGCCAATTTGATACCCAAAAAAGATATTGAGATAGAAAATAAGTTGCTCCAAATTTTAGAAAAATATCCACAACATAAAGCAGTATTGGGTTTGCAACTAAAATTTGAAAAACAAAATGAGTTGTTGGCCATTGAAAAAAAAGAAGTAGAAAAATTTTACGATTTGCTGATTGTAAAAAAGCGTTAGGCAGTTTCTTTATCTAACACTTCGATTGTACGGTTATAATATGCAATTGCTTCTTCTTTTGTTTTACCAATACACACAACACCTAATTTTCCGTATTGAGATAAAGCACCAATCATGTGAAACATAACGCCACATTGGGTTGAACCCTCAAATAATAATTGGTTACACATGGCTATATCAATTAAATCGTGTGGTGTTAAACCTTTGTATTTTTCATTAACCACATTATCAGAAGCAAAATAACAACGATGTTGCCCATTTGGCATAGTATAAATTCCATTTTGCCAATTGTATTCGCCGCCAGTTAAGTATTGTAACATCATAAATGGATGTGTGGTGCCACCTTTTCTTAAATTGGTTTCGATGGTGTAATGTTTCCAACCTGTTGATTCTTTTACAGAAAGAAAGTCTATAGAAAAACGACCCCAAACCCCTTCCTTTTGCATAAGCTCTGCAATTTTATAGGCAGTTGCAGCAATTTCAATACTATATTCATCGGATGCGGGAAAGTGAGCCCCAATAAATACTTGATCAGATTCGCCGCCTAATAATTGATCGTGTGTAGAAATTATATCGATGCCGCCTACTGGATTTATTCTGCATTGAACCGATGGAGAACATTTTTGTTCACCATCTATAAACGCTTCTACAATGCCACCCATGGTGTAAAATTTTTGCAAATATTGTTCTATGGTTACTTTTGGTGCAACTACCTTTAACCCTAAGTGTAATGCTTGCTTTACTGTTTCAGTATGTAGCAATCCATTTGGCAATAAAGCATAATTAAAAATAGCATTACCCTCACCAGAAAAGCCATCATTCATTTTTACAATGGCTTTTTTTACAGTTGGCATTTCTTTTTTTAACTGAACAATTGCTTCAACAATATCTTGTTCTGTTTGTAAGTTTTCGAAACCATGTGGTATTAAAACCTGGGCTTGTTTGTAAGTTAATCTGCAACCAGTTTTTGTGCCTAAATACAATAAACTTGGGTTACAACCATAAATAGGAATATCAAGTAATTGTGCCAAAGCCTGCTCATGTTCGGTTACATTAAAACAAGCCATATGTGCATTTTCTGGATGCTTAATTTGTTCTTTTATTCTTTTAATTAGTCGGGGGCGACTCAAGATTTTTTCAGTTAAAGATTTGGCTGAAGCATCATAACAACTAAAGAGTGTAAGCCGCTGCCTTGCATGATAGCCAGTAATACCTGGTAACAGGTGAAGATAATAATCAACAATTGTATTATCAATAGATGTGCTGGTTACATAAATTACATTCGTTTTTGGCATGCTTAATTGCATTAGCATACACAACATCCTTTCTTCGTAATGCACTAGCCCCTTCAATGCTCTTAGTATATCCTTGTCAAGTGTTAAGCTAGGAATAATTACAACAGTTTTTTCGGCATGGATGTTTAAAAAAACATTTTCATAATTTTTAGTTAGCCTTTGTTGTAATTGAATAAATGCTTCATTTAACAGAGCTTCTTCCGAATGAGAATTTTGTGCAAGCATTACAGTAGATTTGGGTACAAGTTATTATTTGAAACAAAAAAGAAAAATGATAAATATCATGTTAAGAAAAAAGCTAAAACATACTAAAAGTATGTTTGCCACTATAGTTAAAAGGTACATTTACAAAAATGCCAGCTTTGCCAACTTTTGAGGTTCCTTTTACGTTTAAGGTTATTTCTTTATTAAAGACTAGTGATATAAAGTTTTTGAAAACACCTTTCATATCTACTTCAATTCTGCTAGGCAATGTAAACTCACTTCTTCTAGCAATATGTAAAATAGTATCTAATTTATATTTGCCTAAATAATTTTGATCAATAAAAATATCACAATCCACTTTTCTTAAGTCAACCCCAAAATTATTGGGATTAAAGTACACCAAATTCATACTCACCAAGGTTTTATCGAACCCTAACGACCTTATTTGAACATCTCTTACATCTTTATAATCAAAGCCCTGTGGTTTTTTACAAGAGCTAAAAATGAGAATGGTAAGCAATGTTATTAGTAGGCTATGTTGTTTCATTTTAATTACAAATTACGAGTTGGGGGTTACGAATTATGAATTATGAATTATGAGTTACGATTATTAAAATAAATAATAAACTACTAAACCAATAAACCAATAGCTAATAATTCTTAATTACTTCCCAGCATCTTCCCTTTCTTTTAGCTCTTTAATTTTATCTAGAGCTCCTGCCACCACATCGCACATCACTGTATATAAAGCCCCTTGTTTATGGTTGTTATAAATATGCTCCAATGCTAAATTTTCATTGGCAATAACTGTTTGTTGTATTGTTGGGTTTACACTATTAATGCCCTCTTGTAATAAGCCAATAATTTCCTCGGCAGTTCGGCCACGTAAATTTTTATCGCAACGAATAATTATTTCATCAAAATATTCTGCCGAAATTGCACCCAATGCTTTAATATCTTCATCTCTTCTATCTCCAGTACCACTAATTACACCAACCTTATGAGTGTAATCTAGTTTACTTACAAATTCTCCTAAAAGTCTTAATCCATGTGGGTTGTGTGCAAAATCTGCTAGGAAAGTAAAGTTTTTAAAATGGAAAAAATTTAATCGACCTGGAGTAGTATTACTACCAGCAATAAAGGTTTGTAAACCACTTCTAATATCCTCTATGGTAATGGTTTTAAACAAATAACAAGCCATTACACTTGGTAAACAATTGGCAATATTGTGTGTTGCTTTACCATCGTAAGTAAGGGGAATATCTTTAACATGACAAACCCTAATTTTCCAAGTACCTTTTAAGATACTTACAAAACCATTTTCATAAACACAGGCTAATCCACCTTTTTTACAATGATTTTGAATTCGTGTATTATTTTCATCCATGCTAAACAAAGCAACATTGCATTCTAAATTATCTTTCATGGCATAAACTAAATCATCATCAGCATTTAAAACAGCATAGCCATGTTTGTAAACAGTTTCGGGCACAACTGCTTTTACTTTTGCCATTTGCTCTATCGTATTAATGCCACCCAGCCCCATATGGTCTGCTGCTACATTGGTTACAATGGCCACGTCACAATGTTCAAAAGCTAATCCACTTTTTAAAATTCCACCTCTTGCACATTCTAAAATGGCAAAATCAACGGTTGGATCTTTTAATACAAATTGAGAAGATAGGGGCCCTGTACAATCGCCTTTCATTAACAATTGATTTTGGATATACACACCATCGCTGGTGGTATAACCTACTTTTTTGCCAGCACTTTTACTAAGGTGAGCAGTTAAACGGGTAGTGGTTGTTTTACCATTGGTACCAGTTACTGCAATAATTGAAATACGACCATTGCTTCTATCAGGAAACAACATATCAATTACTGGTTCTGCAACATTACGTGGTAAACCTATTGCTGGTTCAATATGCATTCTAAAGCCTGGTGCAGCATTCACTTCTAAAATGGCTCCACCGTTTTCATTTACTGGTGTATTTAAATCTGATGCCATAATATCAATACCACAAATATCTAATCCAATAATTTTTGCTATACGTTCGCACATCACAATATTTGCTGGGTGAACTTCGTCTGTAACATCTTCACTTGTACCACCTGTACTTAAATTAGCCGTTGTTTTTAGTAAAACCAATTCGCCTTTTGGAGGAACCGTTTCTAATGTATAACCTAGTTCATCTAACATTTTCATGGTACTTCCATCTACCGTTATTTGTGTGAGCACTTTTTCGTGTCCAAAACCTCTTCGAGGGTCTTTATTCACCTCATCAATTAAATATTGAATGGTATTTATGCCATCGCCCTTTACAGCAGCTGGTGTACGTAGGGCAGCACAAATAAATTTATAATTAATTACCAAAATTCTAAAATCGAAACCAGTAATAAAACGTTCAACAATTGCACTTCGGCCATAACGTTGTGCACTTTCGAGTGCAGTTATTGCTTGTTCCCAAGTAGTAATATTGGTAGTGTTTCCTTTACCATGGTTGCCATCTATAGGTTTAATTACTAATGGGTAGCCATATTTTTCAACAGCTTCTTTTAGTCCTTCTTCTGATCGTATTACTGTACCTCTTGGAACAGGAATTTCGGCAGCTTCTAAAAGATTTTTAGTTTCTTCTTTATCGCAAGCAATATCAACAGCAATGTTTCCTGTAGTGCTAGCAATGGTTGCCCTTACACGTTTTTGATGCACACCATAACCCAATTGCACCAAACTATGTTTGTTTAAACGTAAGTGAGGAATGCCACGTTTTGCAGCTTCATCAACAATGCAGCCAGTGCTTGGTCCAAGTCTGGTATCTTCTCTTAACTCTCTTAATTGTTGTATATCCTCTGTTAAATCATAAGTGGTATTATCTACCAAAGCTTGTGCAATTCTTACAGAAGCTTTAGCTGCATAAACACCTGCGTCCTCTTCTATGTAACTAAATACCACAAAATATTTACCCAATTCGCCAGTACCACGTGTTCGCCCAAAGCCAGTATCCATGCCTGCTATGGTTTGTAACTCTAGTGCAATATGTTCTATCACATGCCCCATCCAAGTGCCTTCTTTAACTCGCATAAAAAAGCCACCTCGTACACTTTCGCTGCACCTATGCTCAATCATACTGGGCATTAAGGCTTCTAACCTTTCTAAAAAACCGTCAATAGCATTTGTAGGGCGTTCTTCTAACTCTTCCAAATTTAATTCCATCTGAATTAGTTTGCCACGCCTAACACTCCAATAATTTGGGCCACGCAATACTTTTATTTGTTCAATTTTCATAATGCAGTTTTTTAAATTTTTGATAACCAGCTTTTGCACAAGCATGAAGCTGTGGTTGCGTCGTTTTAATCCTGCTGACCAGCAGGGCACCCTTCAACGTTTGTTACAATGCTGGGCAAGGAATTGAAGATAAGGAAAAAAAATATGGAGCACTAAAATAGCTGCAACTAAGTGTAGTTTCTTTTGAAATATTTTTATTGTTTTTACGGCCTAGCCTCAAAGGCTCACTAAAAACCTATTGATGCTATTACGGTTTCTTTAACCAATTTCCATTTTTGTACAAAAAGTTCTACATAATATTGTAATTACAAAATACATTCTTATTAATCGATTCAATTAATACCTATTTTAGTTTCTATGAAAAAATTATTTCTTCCAATTGTACTATTCATTTATAGCTATTCTTTTGCACAGGATACCCTTACCAAGCAAGATATTAAAAGTGCAGCCAAAATAATAGATATCAGTTTTACCCAAAAAGAAATAGATACTTTATACGATGGTGTAAAAGAAAATTTAGAAAATTATAGACTTCAACATAAGATTTCGTTGAACAACAATGTACCTATGAGTTTGTGGCAAAGTCCAGTATTGCAGGGTATGCAATTTGCAAAAAAGCAAGAACCAATTAATTGGAATATTCCTGCAAATGTTCAAATACCTGCTAATAAAAATGATTTGGCTTTTTATAGCATTTTGCAATTGGCATCGTTGATTAAGAACAAGAAGATATCCTCGGTAGATTTAACTCAATTTTTTATTGAAAGACTAAAAAAATATAATGATTCTCTAAAATGTGTTATTACAATTACTGAGGAAACAGCTATGATACAAGCTAAAGAAGCTGATGCAGCATTGGCTAGGGGAATTTATAAAAGTCCATTACAAGGCATTCCGTATGGTTTAAAAGATTTATTTGCGGTTAAGGGCTACAAAACAACTTGGGGTGCTGCTCCTTATAAAAATCAAGTAATTGATGAAGATGCATTTGTGTATACGCAACTTAAAAATGCTGGTGCAGTATTGGTTGCAAAATTAACTTTAGGTGCGTTGGCACAAGGTGATAGATGGTTTGGTGGACAAACAAAAAATCCTTGGAATTTGAGTTTTGGTTCATCAGGCTCTTCGGCTGGGTCGGCTTCTGCAACTGTTGCTGGTCTGGTGCCTTTTGCAATTGGCACTGAAACTTGGGGTAGCATTGTATCGCCATCATCTACCTGTGGTGCTACTGGCTTGAGACCAACATTTGGTAGCATAAGCCGAAGTGGTGCTATGACGTTAAGTTGGAGTTTAGACAAAGTTGGTCCAATTTGTAGAAGTGCCGAAGACGCAGCAATCGTATTTAACTACTTACATGGCTCTGATGGAAAAGATGCAAGTGCAGTAAACATGCCATTTAACTACAAACCTACAGCTGATGTAAAAAAAATGAAAGTGGCTTATGCTAAAAATTATTATGATAAAATAACCGATACGAGCCGCAACGAATGGAAAGTGTTAAATGAATTTAAAAAAATTGGGGTAAACTTAATACCTGTTAATTTTCCTGATAGTGGAGTATACAATTTTAATATTATGGATGTAGTGATTAGTGCAGAATGTGCTGCTGCTTTCGATGATTTTACCCGTAATAATATTGACGATGAAATGACCTGGCAAGGCAAATTTGATTGGCCAAATAGTTTTAGAGTTGCACGTTTAATGCCAGCTGTAGAATACATTAATGCCAACAGGCATCGCTATTTGTTAATGCAAAAAGTAAATGAAGTCGTTAATCAGTATGATGTAATTATTTGCCCAACACGAGGTAGTGGAAACCAAACAGCGATTACCAATTTAACTGGTCATCCTGTTGTAGTTGTACCAACTGGTTTTGATAAACGCTTTAATACACCAACCAGCATTACATTTATTGGTAAGTTGTACGATGAGGCTACGATATTAAGTGCTGCTAAAGCCTACCAAAATGCAACTGGTTGGGATGAAATGCATCCTGCAATGTTTAAATAAGGAGTTATTTAATGCCTTGGTCTATATAAATCTATTTTAGGATAAGACAATAAGGAAAAAAGAAATTACCAAAACATAAGCAATAAAATATTTCATTTACTACCAATTGGCCCTAGCACTAGGATTGATGCATAAATCAACAAATTGTTTCGCTTCATATTTGTACAATGCCGTTATAGCAATCATTGCAGCATTGTCGGTACAATATTCAAATTTTGGGATATAGGTTTTCCAGCCATGTTTAACACCCATTTCTTTTAGGGATTCTCTTAAGCCGCTATTTGCACTAACACCACCTGCAATGCAAACTTGTTTTATGCCAGTTTGTTGAACAGCTTTCTTTACTTTTTTTAGTAAAATAGTAATAATAGTATGTTGTATAGAAGCACACAAATCATGTAAATTCTGTTCAATAAAACCTGGTTCTTGTTTTTGTAAAAAATATAAAATGGAAGTTTTTAATCCGCTAAAACTAAAATTAAGTTCAGGTATTTGAGGCTCAGCGAATTTAAAAGCCAATGGGTTGCCTAATTTTGCATATTTATCAACCAAGGGGCCACCTGGATATGGTAAACCCAATAGTTTAGCACTTTTATCAAAGGCTTCTCCTGCAGCATCATCAATGGTTTGGCCAATAACTTCTAATTCTAGTGGTGATTTTGCTAAAACAATTTGGGTATGGCCACCACTAACAGTTAAACATAAAAAAGGGAAGGTTGGTTTATGATCCTCATCAATTAAATTGGCTAAAACATGAGCCTGCATGTGGTGTACTGCAATCAATGGTTTGTTTAAGGCCAATGCCATTGATTTTGCAAATTGAACACCCACCAATAAACTACCAATTAATCCTGGAGCTTGTGTAAAAGCAATGGCATCTATGTCATGAATGGTGAGTGGTGAATGGTGAGTGGAAGAGGCTTCTTTAATTGCGGCATCTACCACCGGAACTATATTTTGTATGTGAGCCCTACTTGCTAATTCGGGTACAACACCTCCATATTTTTCGTGTATAGTTTGGTTGGCAATAAAGTTGGATAAAATTTTGCCATCTAAACAAATAGATGCCGATGTTTCATCGCATGAAGATTCTATGGCTAATATGCAGGTTGACAAATTGATTTTTTTATAAAATGGAAATGTTTAGATTTTAGCAAATGTAATACCATCTTGATTTAATAAAAAGGCCAAAGAACTATGTTGAAATCTTATATGGTATTATACCGATATAAAACAGATTGGATTATTTTGTATTTCACTTCGGTATAAATGTTGGTTTTGAAGTTGTTTTTATTAGTTACATTTTTTTATTTCTTAAATGCTGGATGAAACTGGTGTAATGTACTTCTTAAATAATCTCTATCTAAATGGGTGTAAATTTCGGTTGTAGTAATACTTTCATGGCCTAGCATTTCTTGTACAGCCCTTAAATCTGCCCCACCTTCTACTAAATGTGTAGCAAATGAATGCCTAAAGGTATGTGGTGAAATGTTTTTTTTGATACCAGCTTTAGCAGCCATTTCTTTGATGATATAAAAGATCATAATTCTAGAAAGGGATTTGCCGAATTTGCTTAAGAACAAAATATCTTCATAATCTTTTTGGGGTTGTAGTTGTGTACGAATATTGTTTTTATAAATTTTTATATGTTTAATAGCATCGCTGCCAATGGGTACCAATCTTTCTTTATCGCCTTTGCCAATTACACGAACGAAGCCAATATCTAAATACAGGCAACTAATTTTTAAACTTATTACTTCGCTAACACGTAAACCACAGCTATACATTGTTTCTAAAATGGCTTTGTTACGGCCACCATCGGGTTTACTTAAATCTAGTTGGGCAATAATCAATTCTATTTCTTCGAAGCTTAAAAAATCGGGTAATGCTCTTTTTGTTTTTGGGGCATCTAGTAGGGTAGAAGGGTCGTTGGTTACAATTTGTTCAATTAAACAATATTTATAAAAGCTTCTAATGCCCGAAATAATTCTTGCTTGCGAAGTGGCAGTCATTCCTAATTCACCAATCCACCGTATAAAGTTTTGTAAGTCTTTAATATCAATGGTTTCGGGATTTTTAAGGTTGTTATTGGCTATTAAAAAAGTAGTTAATTTTTCTATATCATGCAAGTATGCTTCAACCGAGTTATCGCTCAAAGATTTTTCTAATTGTAACCAAGCTTTAAATCCTTTTTTATAAGGCTCCCACATTTTTATAATATATATTTAGACTAAAAAGTTTGTAGCTATATTCGTTGCAATTTCTATAAAGCAATTCAATCAACAATTTTTATTTTATATGCAGCCGGTTAATTTTCGTTCGTTTGCACAAAAAGTTCGATACAATAAAAAAAAATTCAAGCAATTTTTGGGAAAAGTAGAAAAAAATCCACCTAAAAATATCAATGCCATCGTTGACAAAGTTGATGCTGCTGTTTGGCAAGAAATTGATTGTTTAAGTTGTGCCAATTGTTGCAAAAAAATGACCCCAACTTTTACAAAAGCTGATATTAAAACAATAGCCAATTTTTTTGAAATTTCTGATCAAGAGTTTAAAGACAAATGGTTAAAATTCGATAAAAAAGATAAGGATTGGGTTAACACCACGCAGCCATGTCAATTTTTAAATAGGCAAAATAATATGTGCAGTATTTACGAAGTAAGGCCATTAGATTGTGCCGGTTTTCCTCATTTAAAAAAGAAAAAAGTAACAGAGTATATTCATGTGCACCAACAAAATATTGAATATTGCCCTGCAACTTATAAAATGGTAGAAAAATGGATGGAAGAAATTGAGTTGTAGTTCACCATTTATTTTTTGTAAATTAGGGTTTTAACAATTTTTATTTTTGTTTTACTATTTCATTTTCTTTCATAATTTTTTCACTTAATAATTGGTATAAACTTTCTAAATGTGGATATTGTTTTAGTAACTCGAGGTGTTTATGAATAGTATTTATGTCTCCTCTTACAGCTGGCCCTGTGAATACTTCAGATGGTTTTTGGTAAGCCAATCTATTGGCGGTTTCTTCTATTAATGGTTGCAAAATTAAAAAGTTTAATTGCTCTTTTTCGCAAAACTTTGAACTTTGAACATACATATAGTTAACAAAATTGCATGCAAAAATGGCTGCTACATGCAGTTTTAATCTTTGTGCATCGTTATAGTGAATCACAGTTTTACTAATAGATTTTGCTACACTCAGAATTTTTGCTACACTTAAATCATTGTTTCCGTCTATGGCAAATGGAATAGGTGTATCTATTTTCATTTCTTTTCTAATGCTTTGAATAGGATAGAGTACACCATAATTTTGGCTAACTTTTGCTAAAATATTTATCGAAACAGAAGCAGCTGTATGAACCACCAATTGGTTGTTTAATTTCAAGTTATTACAAATTGTTTCAATTGCTTGATCGTTTACTGCAATGATGTACAAATCAGCAGTAGTATTAATTTGGCTTAACTCATTTGTTGCCTTGGCATTAACAGTTTGTGCCAAGGTTTCTGCATGATGAATATTTTTACTATAAATCTGTACAATTTTGTGTTTTTGCTTTTGTAATAATTGTGCAAAAATAGTAGCAACATTTCCCGAACCAATAATTACGATGTTCATCATATATTTGAGAAGTTATGAAGCTAAAAATAGCACAAAGAATAGCAATAGGTTACTATAAAGCAAAAATAAAAACGAAATGGCTTTTATTGAAGCGAAAAGCAGCTGAATAAACGTTTAAACTTTTTTGTACAGCCTATAGTGGTAAACCCAAAAGAAAGGCACCAGCTGTATTTCATTTATGCAGAAAAGTTAACTGTACAATTTAAAAAAAATAATATTAATTGCACCAGCAACCGAAACTGAAAGAGCCATTGATAATTTTTTTTCATTTGTACACTTATGTGACGCGATAAAAGAAGAATTGATTGTTTAAATGTGCTACTGTATATTTAGTTAGGTTTCATTATTCTTAGTCATGAAAATTTATTCCTGTTCCTATTCAAATTTAACAAAATGATGCTTAAAAGCTTAATTCTTTATGGTTTGTTGTTGTGCAGCGTTGCTGACACTTTTGCACAAAAAAGATATGCAGACAATCTGTTCCTAGATGTTGATTCTATTGTAAATATCCCTTATGGCAAAGCAGTAAATATTAAAAACGAAAATGAAACTTTATTATTAGATGTTTTTTTGCCGCCCAAGGCAGATAAAGTAAGGTATAGGCCATTGATTATTTTTATACATGGCGGTGGTTTTGTTGGCAAAACCAAATCAACCGATTTAAGCACATTAATATGCACCAATTTTGCAAGAAAAGGGTATGTGGTAGCAACAATAGATTATAGATTGGGTGTAGAACAACCAAAGCTACATAAACAATTCTTAGAAGCTATGTATAGGGCTCAGCAAGATGCAAAGGCTGCAATTCGATATTTTAGAAAACATTCGGTTGACTACGGCATTGATAAATCGCAAATTTTTGTTTGTGGTGCATCAGCAGGTGCAATGACAGCTTTAGCTGTCGCTTATATGAATGTAGATGAAGTGCCAGCAGAAATCGATACTACAATTTGGGGAAGTTTAGAAGGGAATAGTGGTAACGAAGGTTATGCTTCTAACGTGCAAGGGGTAATAAATTGTTGGGGTGCTTTACCAAAGTATCAATGGATAAAAAAGGGGGATGTTCCGCTTTTAAACATTTCTGGCACCAATGATAAAACGGTAGCTTATGATAGTGCATTTGATTGGCATGGCTTTAAATACGGCTCAACCATTTTGCATCAACAAAGTTTAAGTGTTGGCAATTCATCGGTTTGGTGGCCATTTTATGGGGCTGGCCATTCTTTAAATGGAAATAGAATAAAATACGATAGTGCTGCTCATGTAATGGTTGATTGGTTGTTTCCTATTTTAAATATCAATAATCCTCCAAAAGCCCAATCATTGTTTAGGCAAGTTAATTTAGCAGATGTATTAAAACCTACTACTATTTTATCAACCATGGAAAAGGTTGCTAACTGGCAAATGAATTTGTGGGATGATAGAGGATATAAATACCACACATGGCATTGGGCAAACGCAGCAGGCTATACAGGTTTTTTTGAGTTGTCGAAAATTAGTAAAAACAAAGCTTATGAACAAAGATTGATGACTATTGGAAAGGATTTAGACTGGAATACTGGACCTAGCCGTTTTTTTGCAGATGATTATTGTATTGCACAAACCTATGCCAACTTATATTTTAAATACAAAGACCCCAAGATGTTGGCAAAGTTTCAGTTGTTGGCCGATAGTATTGTAGCTCAACCTCACACAGAATCATTGGAATGGAAAGACAGTATTAATTATCGTGAATGGGCTTGGTGCGATGCATTGTTTATGGGCCCAACAGCTTTGGCCTATTTAGCTACTGCAACCAAACAACAAAAATATTTAACGATAGCCAATAAACTTTGGTGGCAAACACATAACTACCTATACGATACGGTTGAACATTTGTTTTACAGAGACCAACGATTTTTTAACCAACAAGAAAAAAATGGTAAAAAAGTTTTTTGGAGTAGGGGTAATGGCTGGGTTTTGGCAGGTTTAGCAAGGGTTGTAGACAATTTACCCAAAGATTTTAAAGATAGAGATAAG
Source organism: Chitinophagaceae bacterium (assembly GCA_031429335.1). Lineage (GTDB taxonomy): Bacteria > Bacteroidota > Bacteroidia > Chitinophagales > Chitinophagaceae > UBA1930. The sequence goes on from JANOZK010000147.1 coordinate 24,912, forward strand.
TATATTAGTTTGTATAAAAGCATGGTGGCAAAAATTAGCACATTGCAACAACCCGATGGCAGTTGGCATGCTTCTTTACTAGATCCAGATAGCTATCCCATTAAAGAATTAAGTGGTACTGGTTTTTATGTGTATGCTATTTTATGGGGATTAAACAGTGGAATACTAGATAAAAAAACATATTGGCCCATTGTAGAAAAGGGTTGGGCAACCATGCTAAAAGAAGTAAAACAAAATGGCATGTTAGGCTTTATACAACCTATTGGTGCAGCACCAGATTTAGTAAATGAAAATAGTACCGAAATTTATGGTATTGGAGCATTTTTGTTAGCTGGCACTGAATTGTATAAGTATGTAAACAAGCATTAGTGATGCTGCAATTATTTTCATTTCTTTTCTAATGCTTTGAATAGGATAGCGTATACCATAATTCTGGCTAACTTTTGCTACGAATATGTACAAATTGATTTTTTTGCTTTTGTAATAATTATGCAAAAACAGTAGCAACATTTCCGGAACCAATATTTACTTTGTTCATCCTATATTTGAGAAGTTATGAAGCTAAAATTAACACAAAGAATAGCAATAGGTTACTATAAAACAAAAATAAAAACGATAGGGCTTTTATCGAAGCGAAAAGCAGCTGAACAAACGTTTAAACTTTTTTGTACACCCTATAGTGGTAAACCCAAAAGAAAGGTACCAGCTGTTTTTCATCATGCAGAAAAGTTAACTGTACAATTAGAAAAATTAACCATTAGAGGTTGGAAATGGCAAGCACAAAAGAGTAATGGTAAAACCATTTTAATTGTTCATGGTTTTGATAGTTGTAGTTATAAGTTTGATAAGTATATTAAATTATTTATGCATGAAGGGTACACAGTAATGGCCTTTGACGCACCAGCACATGGTATTAGCGATGGCAAAATGGTAAACGCTTTAATGTTAAAAAATACAATACTAGCAATTGAAGAAAAATATGGCAACTTATATGGTATTATTGCACATTCCATAGGAGGGTTGGCAACTGCACTAGCAGCAGAAGAGTTACCTAATTTGCAAAAAATGGTACTAATTGCACCAGCTACAGAAACAAAAAGAGCCATCGATAATTTTTTTTCATTTGTACATTTAGGCAATGTAATAAAAGATGAGCTAATTGCATATATCACTGAACTCGCTAATAAACCCTTAACCTACTTTTCTGTGGTACGTAGTGTTCAGCAACACCATATACCAACACTTTGGCTACATGATGAGGACGATTGGATTTGCCCCTACGAAGATGTATTGCCAGCCAAAAATTTACAACCTAAGCATATAGAATTTTTCATAACAAAAGGTTTAGGGCATAGCAAAATTTATAGAGATAATAAAGTTAGTAAGCATATTCTAAATTTTATAAATCAATAACTTTTCTTTCTTGGTTACTTTTATATGCAGCTTCAATAATTTTAATCACATCTAATCCTTGATTGCCCGAAATTTCTACTGGTTTATTTTGTTCAATACTTTTATAAATACCTTCATAATAATTCATATAATTACCACTTAACGAGGGTAATTTTTTTCTTATTGTTTCGCCATTAATTGTTGTATGCAGTAAGCCCCAATCGGCTTCTGGCTCTATGCCCCAATTTTCTGAAGTTGGTTTTTGGTGTTGTGTTAATGCAATTTCTTGCACATTGGTTTTTGGCTTAATAAAAGATCCCTTGGTGCCATGTAAAATATAACCAATGGAGGCTTCTTTTGCTAAATAGGTACTATGAATTTTTACACGTTTATTTTCATAAAATAAAATCAGCTCAAAATAATCATCTACTTTACTAATGTTTCTAATTTGTGTTATATCTGCAAAAATTGCATTGGGGAAGCCAAAAAATTGTAATGCTTGATCAATTAAATGAGAGCCTAAATCGTACAGATTTCCTGTACCTAAACCAAGCGTTTCTTTATGTGATTTATAACTCAATTGTTCACTATATCTATCAAAATGAAAAACTGCTTCAACAATTTCGCCCAATAAATTTTGCTCAAGTACATTTTTAATGGTTAAATAGTCACTATCAAATCTTCTGTTGTGGTATACGGATAAAACCTTATTTTTTTCACTTGCAAGTTGTATAAGTTCTTCACCTTGTGCAAAGGTTACAGTAAAGGGTTTTTCAACAATCACGTGTTTATTGGCTAATAATGCTTTTTTTGTTAGTTCAAAATGGGTGTAATTAGGTGTATTAACGATAACTAAATCTATTTCTTTGTTAGCCAAGAGGTCGTCGAAATTTGAATACGAAATGATATTTGGATATTTTTCCTGTGCTAATTGTTTGGTTCTTTCCCAAACTGCAGTTAACTCAAAGCCAGTGTGTGCCTCAATAAACGGAGCATGAAAAACCCAACCACTCATACCGAAACTACACAATGCTGTTTTAATTTTTTTCATACTCATTAAAGTTGGTGCATCAAAAATAGAGTATAGTATTAATGAAATAGACTCAATTTTTTAAAAACAAAATACAATTTTGGCAATCATATAAAAAGGCTCTTTACTTTTGCATTATGCACAGATGGAGCACAGGAACTAAGGAGCAGTATAAAGAGTCTGCTGATATTGATGTAATGGAAACTAATTTGTTTCCCTTCAACTTAATTGTTTGGAACGATGAGGTAAATACTTTTGAATGGGTAATTGAAACATTAATAGAAGTTTGTGCACATTCACCAGAACAAGCAGAACAATGTGCTATGCTGATTCATTTTAAAGGAAAATATGCCGTTAAAAACGGTGACTATGATACGCTAAAGCCAATGTGCAACAGCATTTCAGAACGTGGCATTAATGCAACAGTTGAAGAAACCAATTAGCTCTACTTTTTTTCTAAAAATATTTTTTTGACATTACATGTATTAAACGATAAAATTTGGTTTCCTCCAGCAGAAGAAGCCATGAGCGATGGGTTGCTAGCCATTGGCGGAGATTTAAGCACCGATCGTTTAATATTGGCTTATAAAAGTGGAATTTTTCCTTGGTACGATGGTACCATGCCCTTATGGTGGCACCCAAACCCAAGATTTGTTTTACTGCCCGATGAATTAAAAGTGAGTAAGAGTATGAAAACCTTACTTAATCAAGATAAATTTAGGTTTACAATAAACAGGGCATTTGAAGCGGTAATTGATAACTGTAAAAAAATTGATCGAAAAAATCAAGATGGCACTTGGATTAATGATGATGTAAAGCAATCTTATATTCAATTACATCAATTAGGTATTGCACAATCGGCAGAAACCTGGCTAAATGGGCAGTTGGTGGGTGGTTTGTATGGTATTAAAATTGGTAAAGTCTTTTTTGGCGAAAGTATGTTTGCACATGAGTCTAATGCCAGCAAATTTGCATTTATTAAGTATGTTCAACAATTAAAAAGGGTAGGTATTGAGTTAATCGATTGCCAAGTGTATACCGAACATTTAGAAAGTTTGGGTGCTAAAATGATTATGAGAGAACAGTTTATGCAGTTGTTGAAACATTTAATTGAGCCATAATTTTTTTACAGATACATGGCTGCACAAGTTTTAAATAGTTTAAACC
>JANOZK010000148.1:0-1701 GCA_031429335.1 Chitinophagaceae bacterium
CGCCATTGGGTTTGCAGTATTTGCTTTAACCCGAAGCGAGTTGTTAAAAGAGTTTGGTGCCGTGGCTGGTATAAACATTATGGCTTTATTTGTAATCTCATTAATATTTATTCCTGTTGTCTTAAGTTATTTACCACCACCCAAAGCAAAACATGTAAAATATTTAGATAGTAAACTGTTACAAAGAATTTTATTAAAAGTAGAACGTTGGGTATTTAATAATACCAAATGGGTGTATACCATAACTATTGCTTGTACACTATTTGCTGTAGTAGGAATTTTTAAATTAAAAAGCGAAGGGTTTATAGTGGATGATTTACCTAAAAACGATAAAATTTATACCGATTTAAAATGGTTTGAGCAAAATTTTGAAGGCGTAATGCCCTTAGAAATTGTAATAGACACCAAGAAAAAACGTGGAGCTTTAGATTTGGATGCACTACAACGAATAGAAGAGTTTAGTGCTTACATATCTGCCAAATCCGAAACAGGAAAACCATTAAGTATTTCCGAAGCTTTAAAGTTTGCCAATCAAGCATATTATAATGGCGATAGTAGTAGTTATACACTACCTATACAAATACCAGCTTCGTTAGCAGGTTCATTAAGAAAAGGAAGCTCAAAAAAAGGAGCCATGCAATTGATTTCTCAGTTTATTGATAGTACACAACAGTATGATAGAATAAGTATAAACATGAAAGATATAGGTAGTGTGCAGTTACCTAAATTGTTGAACGAGTTTAATGTAAAAGCAAAAGAAATTTTCGATACAGCCAACTATAATGTAAGTTTTACGGGTAGTAGTGTTACTTTTTTAGAAGGTAGCAGGTTTATTATTGGGGGCCTAAAAGAAAGTATAATTTATGCATTTGCATTAATTACATTGTGTATGTTGTACTTGTTTAAATCGTTTAAAATTTTAATTTGCTCATTAATACCCAATTTAGTACCACTATTATTTACTGCAGGTTTAATGGGCTGGTTGGGTGTACGTTTAACACCTTCAACTGTATTGGTGTTTAGTGTTGCCTTAGGCATTGTAATAGATGTAACCATAAGGTTTTTGGTTAATTACAAACAAGAATTACCACATTACAACTTTAATGTAAAAGCAACCTTGATACAAACCATAAAACATACTGGTATTAGTATATTATATACCTCGCTGGTATTAATTGCTGGTTTTGTTATTTTTTGTTTCAGCGGTTTTGGTGGCACCAAATCTTTAGGTTGGCTTACTTCATTTACTTTGGTAGTTGGTACCATTACCAATTTGGTGCTGTTGCCTGTTTTAATAATGGGGGTTTCAAAAAAAAATCTTAGTTAGTATAGGCCAAACACTGTTTTGTGACCTTTTTTAAAGGACTTGCAGCAAAAATTGGTAATTGTTGTCTTATTAACATTGCAATACTTTACACAAAAATTTTACAAAATCAGGAAAATTTATTCCCAATAGTTATAAATCATCAAAAAAAAATGATTCTTAAACTAAAATGTTAAATATTTGTTGCACAGTATTATTTTATTATTATTAAATTTTAAAAAAGAGAAAGTTTATGAGAAAAATTGTATCTCTACTTTTGTGCTTAACCTTCCTTGTAGGGGGTGTTTTTGCACAAGGTAGCCGAACCATTACAGGTAAGGTTACAGACGAAAAAGGGGTAGCTGTTTCAAATGCTACTATTCAAGTTAAAGGAACAA
>JANOZK010000149.1:0-13837 GCA_031429335.1 Chitinophagaceae bacterium
TGATAACTCATATTTACTTAGCTGTAAAAATGTATTGTATTATTAATTAAGGGCTAATGTAAGAGCTATAAATGAATTCTACAGTAAATAAAAAAAGTAAAATTTAAAAAATCGAATTCAACCAGTATTTACTCGGCTCTATCAATGGTAACTTAATTTTTTGCTTTCTTTCACAATAAATTACTTCATTTTGCAGCTTACTTATACCAATGAACAATAAGAATTTTAAAAATACAATTTGGTTTATTTTAATTGCTATTGCAGTTTTTACTCCTATTAGCTATTTTATTTATACCGTTTATAATAAAGAAAAGCGAAAGTCTGCTGCAGAAATTATTAGATACAGTGCATTTGGTATTGATATGCCACCAAATTTTACTATTCATGGTATAGATGTAAGTAAGCACCAAGAATACATACATTGGCCATCGGTAAAAGCCATGGAAATAAAAAATATTAAAATAAGTTTTGCATTTATAAAAGCTACCGAAGGCTTAACGGATACTGACAAGTATTTTAAAAAAAATTGGAAAACATTAAAAGCAAACAATATTACTCGTGGAGCGTATTTATTTTTCTTGGCCACTAAAAGTGGTAAAGATCAAGCTGATAATTTTATTAAAACGGTTAACCTTCAAAAAGGTGATTTGCCACCTGTAGTGGATATTGAAGAATTGTATGGCATAGAGCCAGCTACCATGCGTTTAAGAGTAATGGAGTGCTTAGAAACCTTACAGAAACATTATGGTGTAAAGCCCATTTTATACAGCTATGTAAATTTTTACGACAACTATTTAGGTACTGATTTTAATGATTACCCACTTTGGATTGCCCACTATTTTGAAAAAGAAAAACCACGTATTGATAGAGATTGGAGTTTTTGGCAACATAGCGAAAAAGGCAGGGTAAATGGCATAACTACATCAGTTGATTTTAATGTGTTTAAAGGAGATTCTACAAACTTTAAAAGCCTATTAATAAGTGAGTAAAAGAAATAGTACTTCATTGCGTTCAATTGAAATTAAATATTATTATATTGCTGAATTAACTTAAACAAAAATTATGTTAGACAATCTTTTAGATCTTGTAAAACAACATGCTGGTAGTGCAATTATTGATAACTCTGCAATACCCAATGAAAGAAATGACGAAGCAGTTTCTTTAGCTTCCTCCTCAATTTTTGATACACTTAAAAATGCTGCAGGTAGTGGCAACCTTAGCGATATAATGAACATGTTTCAAGGTGGTAATGCAACAAGCAACCCACTAGCCAATGTTATGCAAAATGGGTTTGTACAAAATTTAATGAGCAAATTTGGATTAGATCAAAATGCAGCTGGTGGCATAGCTAGTAACCTTATACCAAGTGTTTTGCAAAATTTTGTAAGTAAAACCAACGACCCCAACGATAACAGTTTTAACCTACAGGATATTGTTAGAAAAGTTGGTGGGGGTAATTTAGATGTTCAAAGTATTATTAGCCAATTTACAGGTGGTGGCATTTCGAACAGTTCTGGTGGTGGTGTAATGGATACTATAAATGGTTTATTTGGCAAATAAGCGATTCTTATTAAACGATTAAAAAGGGCAAAAGCCCTTTTTTTTTATACTTTTTTTTAATAAATGACAAACGTCATTTATTTGGTTTTAGGCTACCAATATTTTTGTTATAACCTAATAAAAGTATGAATGTAGTTTTAAACGATAATATGAGTATTGCAGCGGTGCAACAACTGTTCCATCATTTGTTTCCCTATTTAAGACTTGAATTTTTTGAAAAAGCAAGCAAGTCTAATAATGCAAATAATGTTAAGAAGCATATTAATGGAACCATTAAAAAAATTCAAGATTATAAATTATCTAAGTCTATTAATGCTTCAATTACCATCACCCCAACCATGACGGTTAGTGGCTTAGAAAATGCTTTTAGTAATTGTTACAATTTAAAAGCACAGGTATTAAGAAAATCTGGTAATATTTGGCTAGAAGCAACCATTACAGATGGTTGGAGTTTAGAAGACCAAAATAAACAAGGCGAAATGATTACGGTACAAATGAGTGGCAAGTAATACCATCTTGATTTAATAAATAGGCCAAAGGACTATGTTGAAATCTTAGATGGTATTATACCAACATAAAACAGATTGGATTATTTTGTATTTCACTTCGGTATAATTATCCTTCTACCAAAAATACAAACACTTCTTTTGGACCATGCACACCTACCACTAAAGTTTTTTCAATATCGGCTGTTCTACTTGGGCCTGTAGCAAAACTAATTAATGAAGGTAACTGTTTGCCATATTTTTCTTGAAGTAGTTTTAAACCATCGCCAATATCGTACACCATTTGGCTGGTATAAGCAATACAAATATGAATTGGAGCGTAAACACTGGTACTTCTTCCACTTTGTTGGCCAGTACTTAAAACAATACTGCCTGTTCTTGCAACTAAAAAATCGCAACTAGTAATACTTGCTTGGCAAGTATTTAAATCTGCATATTCAAAGTTTGTAAATCCGTTAACGCTAAGCAAATATTTTAATTGAGCTTCTCGACAAAAAATTTTATCCCATTTATTTATAGAAGCTAATGTACCCAATTGTATGGCCAAATCTCCTTCATTGGCACAATACGAAAATTTACCCAATAATTTGGTAAATTTTTCTGCAAACTCAACTTCTAAATCTTGTACCAATGGTTGAAAAACCTCACCTAAGTTATTGTTGGTTGCAGCAAAAGGTACAGGCACTGGTTTTACCAGTGCCTGTTTTATTTTTTGTAATATTCTTTCTTTGGGGTTATTAGCCATTTACGTTAGTAGTATCAGTTATACCATTTTGTTCAGCAGCTAAAGCATTTGCCTTTTCGGCCTCGCTATCTATATGGTGTTTATCGTTTGCACTTAAAGCATCTTCTGCAACTGGTTCAACATCTAATATTTTCTTTTCTTCAAAAGGGCGTTTACCAATTAAAGCTTCTACATCGCTTTGGTGTAAAATTTCTTTATCTAGCAAAGCTTTTGCCAATTTTTCAACTTCGCCTTTCTTTTCGGTTAACAAAGTTTTTGTTCTAACATAAGCATCTTTAATTATCTGTCTTACTGCATCATCAATCATTTTACCAGTTTCTTCGCTGTAAGGTTTGGTAAAAGAATTTTCGGTAGTTGGGTCGTAAAAGCTAACATTACCAACCTTTTCATTCATGCCATAAACAGTTACCATGCTATATGCAATTCTGGTAATTTGTTGCAAATCGTTACTAGCACCTGTAGAAATTTTGCCAAAAAATATTTCTTCTGCAGCACGGCCTCCCAATGTCATACAAACCTGATCTAATAACTGATCTGTGTTATACAAGTATTGCTCTTTAGGTGTGTATTGGGCATAACCCAAAGCAGCAGTGCCTCTTGGCACAATGGTTACTTTTAATAATGGGTAAGCATGCTCTAAAAACCAACCACAGATTGCATGTCCAGCTTCGTGATAAGCAATAATTTCCTTTTCGTGTGGGGCAATAATTTTATTCCTTTTTTCGAGACCACCAATTACACGGTCAATGGCATCTTGAAAATCGCTCATATCAACTGCTTCTTTATTTTTTCGGGCCGCTATTAACGCAGCTTCGTTACAAACATTCGCAATATCTGCACCTGCAAAACCAGGAGTTTGTTCGGCCAATTTATGAATATCTAATTTTTCTGATATTTTAATGGGTACTAAGTGTACTTTAAAAATAGCTTCTCTCCCTTTAACATCGGGTTTATCAATGCTAATTTGTCTATCAAAACGGCCTGGGCGTAATAAGGCATTGTCTAAAACATCTGGTCTGTTGGTGGCTGCTAAAATAATAATACCAACATCACCTGCAAAGCCATCCATTTCTACCAATAGTTGGTTTAAAGTGTTTTCTCTTTCATCATTACTCATCATGGCATTTTTGCCTCTTGCTCTACCAATTGCATCAATTTCATCGATAAAAATGATACAAGGAGCTTTCTCTCTAGCTTGTTTAAATAAATCTCTTACACGACTTGCTCCAACACCCACAAACATCTCCACAAAGTCGCTACCACTTAAGCTAAAAAATGGAACCTGAGCCTCACCTGCCATAGCTTTTGCTAATAAGGTTTTACCAGTACCTGGAGGGCCAATTAATAAAGCACCTTTAGGTATTTTACCACCCAACGCAGTATATTTTTTAGGATTTTTAAGAAAATCTACAATTTCCATTACCTCTACTTTGGCCTCATCTAAACCAGCAACATCGCCAAAATTTATATTTACTTTGGCACCTTTATCAAATAAAGTTGCCTTCGATTTCCCAATATTAAAAATACCGCCTGCACCGCCACCACCAGCTCCACCACCCATTTTACGCATCATCAACATCCAAAAACCTGCCATTAAAAGCAGGGTTAAAACAATATTTGCAATTGGCCCCCACATTCCACCTTCTGATTTGCCAACAACTGCTTTTACTTCGGCAATATTGTTTTTAGTGGTAAATGCTTTTAAATCGTCTTCAAAACTTCTCCAATCTTTTACGCCAAATTCAAATAAAGGTTTTCCTTCTTTTGCTGCTTTTTTAACATCAACCGATTTCGGAAATTTCTTAAATATTTCTTGATAAAACGGTCGGGTAAGGCTGTCTGCATTTAAGTATACCCTAACTATCTTTTCGTCTATTACATCAACCTTAGTAATTTTTACAACATCCCCTTTTAAAACCATTTGGTCTTTAAAGGTCAAAAAATCAGTGGTTATCGTTTCTGGGCTACCAACATTAAAAATTAGTTGGCCTACTAACACTGCTCCAATTATTGCATAAACCCAGTAAATTGAAAATTTTGGTGTTTTTTTAGGTGTTTTGTTGCCTCCACTTAGTTCGGGTCTAAAATTCTTTGGTTCTTGTTCCTTCATATCTATCTTATAGCTTTATACTAATAATAATGTTTCTGCGGGTTAAAAGTTTACTGATGTTTAACAATTAACACTATAAATCATGATTTTGTGGTGCAGAGTCGCCCCAAACTTCTTCCAATTTATAAAACTTTCTGGCTTCTGGGTGCATAATGTGTACTACAATGTTTACGTAATCTATTAATACCCATTGTAAAGCTTGTTTCCCTTCGTGTTTGTAGGGTATATCGTTACAGTTTTCTTTAACCAAATACTCAATATAATCACTAATAGCTTTTATTTGGGTAGTGCTTGTTGCTTCACAAATAATAAAAAAATCGGCTACTGCTTCTGGTATTTTTTTAAGGTCGAGACTAACAATATTTTCGCCTTTTTTATCTTCAATTGCTTGAATAATGGTTTTAAAAAGTTTTGAGTTTCTGGTTAATCTTGTAACCGAACTTTTTTTACGAGTACTTAAAACGGAAAGAGGTTGCAACAATGAAAAAAATTTAAGTTAATGAAATAAATTATGACCTTTATTTGTAGACGATTGACAATACTTACTATTGTAAATGCTGCAAACAAAATAATTCTATATTCTTTTATTTACAAAAACACATAGTTTAGTAAATAAAACAACAATATCTAAAATTGGTTACCAATAAGTTCTTTAATCAAGTTTTATTAATGGTTAACCCTTTCTAATTATTTTCGCCAAAAGTAACCATCTTTTGCCATCTAAACACATCTATATACCCGTAAACCACCCACAGCAATCAATTGGTTACAATTTTGTTGAACTAGATTCAATTGATAGTACCAATACACATGCCATGAAACAAATTCAGGCAAAATTGGCTGAACATGGTACAACCTACTTTGCCCACCAACAAACTGCTGGTAAAGGTAGGCAAGGTAAGGTTTGGCAAACAGAGCCATCGGCCAATATTATTTTGTCGGTAATTTTAAGTGCTGATAGGTTACAAATGGGTAATCAATTTCTAATAAGTGCGGTATCAGCTTTAGCTGTATTTGATTTATTAAGTACTTATGCTCCAAAAGGTTTAAGCATTAAATGGCCAAACGATGTTTATTACAATGACAGTAAGGCAGCAGGTATTTTAATTGAAAATACTGTAAAAGGCAACAAATGGCAATGGTGTGTGGTTGGTATTGGTGTAAATATTAATCAAACCAAATTTACTACTGAGCTAGTTAACCCAATTTCCTTATCTAAAATTACCCAAAAAAAATATGTAGCAACCGATTTAGCCAAAAAATTATGTACTTTTTTGGAATATTGGTACCAACAATTAATAGAAGGCAATTTTGAAAGTATTTTATTTGCTTACAATAACAAATTGTATAAAAAAGGGCAAAATGTAAAACTTAAAAAAGATAATATAGCCTTTAACTGCACTATAGATAAAGTTAATAGCCAAGGAAAATTATTGGTTAAAGAGGGTTTACAGCAAGAGTTTGAATTTGGTGAGGTTGTTTGGGTTATTGAAGAATAGTACTACATATGAACAATTTGATAAATAAATATTACTTGTTTAAAATTTGATTTCCTAACTGTACCTTAGCAGTATGCAAACTACATTTCATTTATTTGTATATGGCTCTTTACGAAGTGGCTTTAAAAGCCCAGCCTACAATTATATTAGTAAATATTTCACCCTAATTTGCCCCGCAACTGTTCATGGTCAATTGTTCGATATGGGCACCTACCCTGTAGCTACAGCAACCAACACAAACAATTTAATTATTGGCGAATTGTATAGCATTAATAATACCGATGAATTTAGCTTTGCAATTGCCCAATTAGATGATTATGAGGGTGTTAATGCCGAGGAAGATGAAACTCTATTATTTAGCCGACAAAAAGTTTTGGTACATCACCACGACAATAAAACCACTGAGGCGTGGATATATTGGTACATTGGAGATGTAACGAATTTGCCAATAGTTGCTGGTGGCGATGTTTTGGCTTATTATGCAGAAAAGCTAAATGCCCATTAATTATGATCGAAGAACCTAAAAAGAATATTTATTTTCTTTCCGATTTTCATTTGGGTGCTCCAGATTATACCAGTAGCTTATCACGAGAGAAAAAAATTGTACATTTTTTAGACAGCATTAAAACACAAGCCTCCGAAATTTTTATTGTTGGAGATATGTTTGACTTTTGGTACGAGTATAAAACGGCTGTTCCAAAAGGTTACACCCGGCTATTAGGTAAATTAGCAGAACTTACAGATGCAGGTGTGGTGATTCACTTTTTTTTAGGCAACCACGATATGTGGATGAGTGGCTATTTTGAACAGGAACTAAATATTACAGTTTACGATCAACCAAAAGTGTTTGACCGTTTCGGAAAATCTTTGTTTATAGGACATGGGGATGGATTAGGCCCTGGCGATAATGGATACAAGTTTATTAAAAAAATATTTAGAAACCCCGTTTGCAAATGGTTATTTGGTGCAATACACCCAACATGGGGTATGGGCATAGCCAACTATTTTAGCAGAACAAGTAGGGAAAAAACAGGCAATGCAGACGAACATTTTCTGGGAGAAGAAAAGGAATGGTTAATTATTTTTTGCAAAGAGATATTGGCAAAACAACATTACGATTTTTTTATTTTTGGCCATAGGCATTACCCAATATCTTATGCATTAAACAACCATAGTACTTACATAAACTTAGGCGATTGGATTAATAACTTTACTTATGCTGTTTTTGATGGCAGCACAATAGAAATTAAAAAATGGGAATACTAAAATATTGTTTAGTAGTATTTTTTTGTACAAATTTTGTGCAAGCCAAAGCCACTTCAGATACTACGCTTAATTTTACTTTACACAAATCCATCGAGGGTAATTTTACCAATTTTTCACTCGACAATTTGGGAAACATTTATTTAATAACCAGTAATAATCAAATTAAAAAAATAAACCAAAATTTTGATAGTATTGGGGTTTTTAATGATGTAAGAAGGTATGGAAAAATTAGTATCGTAGATGCCACCAACCCATTAAAAATATTGGTATACTACAAAGATTTTGCAACAGTATTAATTTTAGATAGATTTTTAAATAACCGCAACACCATTGATTTACGTAGCCAAAACATTTTACAAGTAAAAGCATTGTGCCTAAGCTACGACAATAATATTTGGCTGTACGACGAACTAAATACTACTCTAAATAAAATTGATGATACTGGTAAAATATTATTAACCAGCACCGACTTTAGAATGCTCTTTGATGATGTACCAAACCCTACCCATTTAATTGATGCAAACGGAATGTTGTATTTATACAGTTCAAATTTTGGTTGGATTAGTTTTGACTATTATGGAGCCTTAAAAAACAAATACCCCATTAAAAACTGGCAAGATGTGCAGGTAATAAATAAAATGTTAATTGGAAGAATATACGATAAATTAGTAACTGCCTTTCCGCAAACACTAACTATAAAGAATTATAGCACTAATATTAATCTAACAAATGCTATTAAAGTACTTCAGAATAAAGCATATATGTTTGTACTCAATAACAATGGTTTGCAGGTATATAAACCAAAAAATTAATACAATAATTAATCAAATTATATAGCTACACACATCTAATTACGGAATTAAATTCGTTTTTCCGTTAATAAAAAAACTGCACAAGATACTCTTTTTTTCTAAACAAAATTTGGATAAAACTCGTAACAAACATTTCATCCACAATGCTGTTTATTTAATGGCAACTGACCCCTACATTCCTTTACATTTGTAGATTATATTTTTTTAAAAGCAAAAATGAGGTGCTCACCATCATTTCACAAACAGTATATTTTAAATGGCATTACCTTATTTAATTAAGCATATTTATAACGGCGGTTCTGAAGAAGTAATTAGACGTGGTAAAAAAATACATAGCCTTGGTAATGTAGAGTTAATTGAACACGATGAATTATTAGGTAATGTTACCTTACGTGTAAAAGACGATACTTATTCTACTTTTTATAAAGTACAGATCACCAATTTTAAAGATGAAAAGAGTTTAGCTTTACGTTGCACTTGCCCATATAACTTAAGTGAAATATGTAGGCACAAAGCAGGGGCAATGTTTCAGCTTCAGGAAATGGTAGATAGAAATATGCTGGGCGATAAAGAAATGGTGTACAACCAACAGCATACAGTTATTAAAATGAAACTGTTAGAGCTTAAGCTAATTCGAATGCTTTCTTCTTCAGAATCATTTGCCGAAGCCGAAGAATTTTTACGTAGCAACAAGGCTAATATTTTAGAAGCCAAAGACGAAAGGGTATTGGCAGAAGTGGATTGGAAAGGTAAAAAATGGAAAGTTTTAATTCATAAAAACGAAGAGAGAAATTTTGATACGAGTTGCGACGATTTATCCGAAATAAATTATCCATTATGCACACAAAAAATAATTGTTTTACTACAATTATTAAACAGCCATGGAGCCAATTATTTTGATAGCATTAGAAATTGGGATGGGGTTAAAAATAGATTATTGAGTATTTATGGCTACAATTTAGACGATGATTTAAACGGTAAATTCGAATTTACTTACCAAGATGGTAAACCATTTTTACGTGTATTAGATAGCAATATTAAACGTGTAGCCATACCCACCATGCCTGAAGTTAGGCCAAGATCTGCATGGGAAGAATTGCCAGTTGCTGCAAAACCTTTAGAAGAAAAAATTGACGATCAGCCTAAAAAAAGCGAAATGAAGTTGGGTGTGGTAATTACTAACAGCCAATTACAATATCCATTTATTCAAATTGAAGCCATTCAAGGAGAACCCCACGACGATTTTAGTAAATACACCAATAAAGTAGAAAAACTAGACCTAAATAAATTTGTAAATACAGAAGTGTTTAGTGAAGACGATAAAATGTTGTTACAGCAGTTACGAAAATTAATGCCTTTAGAAGTAAATAAGTACCTCACCCGAAACTCACCTTTTAGTGGCATTTGGGACAATATTGTACAACAATATAAAGATGAGTTGCCCGAAGAAACCAAGCAGTTAATTAACGAGTATTTACATCCAAAATTTAAGAAATTATTTGCAGAATTACACAGTAGTAATTTTTCGTTTTACTTGCCAAGTAAAAAACAGTTTACAACTGCCAACTTATTGCAAGCAGAACTAAGTAACGAATTTATTTCACCCGATTTTGAAGTTAATTACATTAATAATACTTACGAAGTTGAGTGCATGGTAAAGTTACCATTGGTTGAAATGAATATTAATGAAAACGAAAGCGAATCGCCTTTATTTTTTCAGTACCATAACCAATTTTTTACTTGGCAACGCATAGAAGACATTGCTTTGATTGAAAAATTTTTACCATCCGGCAAACTAATTTTTGAAGCAAAAGTGTGGGCCAACAAATTACAAGAATTTATACTGCCATTGGCTAAAGAATACAATGTAAATTTTGGTAATTTAAAAAAAGCGGAAGTAAAAGACGAAAAGCCCGAATTAAAAATTCTACTAAAAGAAAAAGGCGATTATTTAGTTTTTCAACCAGTATTTACATACAAAGGTTACGATGTACGTAGTGGCGATAAAGAAAAAATTGTTTTACCCTTAGCCGAAAAATTATTGGTGGTTCATAGAAATTTAGATGCCGAAAAATTATTGATCAGTAAAATAGAAAATTTACATTCTCAATTTATACGCCCAATAGATACAGATACCCTTGCATTAAAAGGAACTGATGTTTTAAAAAATAATTGGTTCTTCTTATTTGTAGATGCAATGAAGGATTTGAATGTGCAAATTTTTGGTTTTGATGCTCTTAAAAACTTTCGTTTTAATACCGCCAAACCCAGCACTAAAATTTATATTAGCAGCAATACCGATTGGTTCGATGCTAAAGTTGAAATACAATTTGGTGAACAAAAAGTTACTGTTGAAGATGTAAAAAAAGCATTGGCCAACAAACAACAATTTGTTCATTTACAAGATGGCACTTTAGGTATTTTACCAGAAGAATGGATACGCAAATACTCTTTATTATTTAAAGTAGGCGAAGGCAAAATGAACAATATGAAGCTGAGTAAATATCAGTTTAGTGTTGTAGAAGATTTGTACAATCAAAGAGATGAAGAAGAACTATTTATTCAACTAGAAGAAAAATACGATAAGCTACGTTACAACCACGAAATTAAAAAAATTGATGCCCCCGAACATTTAAAACCTATACTAAGGCCTTATCAAGAAAGTGGCTTTCAATGGTTAAATTATTTACGTGAAGTACAATGGGGTGGCATTTTAGCAGACGATATGGGTTTGGGTAAAACTGTACAAGCCCTAAGCTTTTTACACCATTTAAAGCAAGAAAATGGCACCTTAAAAGCATTGGTGGTTTGCCCAACAACCCTAATGTTTAACTGGCAAAATGAAATTAGAAAGTTTACCCCCTCACTTACCATGTATGTACATCATGGGGGTACAAGAATAAGAGAAACCCTTAATCAAGATCATATAGATGTAATCATTACAACTTATGGCACCTTACGAAGCGATATAAAACAATTTATTGAAGTTGATTTTGATTATGTAGTGTTAGACGAAAGTCAAGCCATTAAAAACCCTAGCAGCAAAGTAACCAAAGCAGCCTGTGTTTTAAAAGCAAAAAATCGTTTGTGTTTAAGTGGTACACCTTTACAAAATAATACTTTCGACATATTTGCTCAAATGAATTTTCTAAACCCAGGTATGTTGGGTAGCCAAGAATTTTTCAAGAACGAATTTTCTGTTCCCATCGATAAATTTGGCGAAAAAGACCAAAAAGATCATCTAAGAAAATTGCTATACCCTTTTATCTTACGAAGAACAAAAGAGCAAGTTGCAAAAGACCTACCAGAAAAACAAGAAATGATTTTGTTTTGTGAAATGGGCAATGAGCAACGTAAAATTTATGAGGCATACCGAAACGATTTTAGAGATAAAATTTTGGGTGTTGTTCAAGAGCAAGGAATTTCAAAAAGCCAATTAACTATTTTACAAGGTTTAATGAAGTTGAGACAAATTTGCGATAGTCCTGCTATAATGAAAGAACAAGATGGAGAAAAATTTCCTAATGTTTCTGTAAAGCTAGAAGAGTTGGGCAGAGAAATTACCGAAAACATTAGCAACCATAAAGCCCTTGTATTTTCTCAGTTTTTAGGTATGCTAGCACTAATAAGAGAAAAACTAAAAGAGTTGGGTGTTGATTATGAATATTTTGATGGAAGCACCAGTGCACCAGATAGAGAAAAAGCAATTAACCGTTTTCAAAACGATGACAATTGCAGGGCGTTTTTAATATCGTTAAAAGCTGGTGGTGTTGGTTTAAACTTAACAGCTGCCGATTACGTGTACATTGTTGACCCTTGGTGGAACCCAGCAGTAGAACAGCAAGCAATTGATAGAACGCATCGTATAGGGCAAACCAAAAATATTTTTGCTTATCGAATGATATGTACCGATACGGTTGAAGATAAAATTGTAAAACTGCAAGAAAAGAAAAGAGCCTTAGCAAAAGATTTAATTACCGACGATGACGGTTTTGTAAAATCATTAACCAAAGAAGACGTAGAATACTTATTCAGTTAAGCTATAACTATGTACCTTTATTTTTTACTTGAAGTACTTTTACAAGTAGAAACTTTTTTATGCCATTGCCTTGCCAAAAAATTATTAAACAGCTATGTTTCTATACATGGTTAGTACTATTACATTCTTCTTGTAGTAGTGGTTTGCAAGTTGCGTCATCAAAATTTAATAACGCCAACGATTTAACAGAAATTAAAGCCAATGTTATTTTAGCCGATAATACCATTATGAACGGTTATTTAACTATAAATAATGTAGCCAATAACAAAGCTGCAACAATTAGGTTTCCAAAACAACGGTCAACTATAGAAATACCCATTGCCAATATTAAAGCCTACGAAATTGAAGATGCACAATTTGTCTTAAAACAAATTGAACCAGTTAGTAATAAAATATATTTATGGGGTAAACCCACTTATTATACAAGTTTTGTAAAACGACTCACTCCAATTGAATATACCATTCAATTATTTAGCAGCGAGGAAAAAATTAAGGAAACTAAAAGTAGTTTAACAACAACTACCATTCATTATTACGTAGAATTTTCAGAAAATAAATCCCATCAATTGCTAGATGTAACTCACGAAAGTTTTGTTGATGTTTACCATCAAGCAATCAAAAATTTATGTGCCAACAATTATGTATTTGCTCAACAATTTGAAGCAGATAAAAAACTATTTCAAATAAAACTAGCCACAAAATCTGCCAATGATAGAGTAAAAATTTTAATGCAGGTAGCAAAATTATATGCAGCGTGTAAGGGCAAATAACGAAATTTATAAGTATTAATAATTTTTTTTGGGCTTTCATCAATAAAACAAAAATCAACATTAGTTGGGGCTATTCGCAGGTAGTCCTGCTAGCCAGCAGGAGCTACTTTGCTTCTATCCCCCAGCCCTTCATCTGAGGAATATAATTGAGCTTTTAAAAATTCTATTCCCCGAGGGTTTTGACAACCCTCGGGGTTTTAATTTATAAATTGGCTACAACCGCCGACAAGGTTTTTTAAACCGTTGTCGGGGTTAAACCAACTTTAGACTTATAAACTTCATTCTGCAACGGTTCAGTCCGCTTGCAGCGTTCCGACCCTAAGCTTAAACTTTGAACTTTAAACATATAAACTAAAAACTATACAACCCCAAACTAAAAACTACACAACTACCTCACCACCATCACCCAACCAGTAAAAGGTTTGTTGCGTAAAACAGTGTTTAAATTAATTACATAATAATAGGTACCCATTGGTACAGGTTTGCTGTTCATTGTTCCGTTCCAAGCAGCAATAGTGTTGCCTCTAGCA
>JANOZK010000150.1:0-33447 GCA_031429335.1 Chitinophagaceae bacterium
AAATATTATGGCAGCTTCAGATTTTAACCAAATGTTGTTAACGAACACAGATTTTTTAAAGCCATTTGCACTTACCTTAACCAAAGATCAAGAGCAAGCAAAAGACCTAATTCAAGAAACCATGTATAGGGCTTTGGCCAATAAAGATAAATACAATGTTGGTACCAATGTTAAAGCATGGCTATATACCATAATGCGTAATATTTTTATTAATAATTATCGCAGAAAAAGTAAACAACAAACCATTTTCGATAGCACACCTAATGAGTTTTTACTTAATTATAGCAAAACAGCTGTTGCGAATGATGCTATTGCAAACTTAAACATGAAGGAAGTACAAACAGCAGTTACACAATTACCAGATATTTTTAAAACCCCATTCTTATTATACTTTGATGGATATAAATACAACGAAATTGCCGACATTTTAAAGGAACCATTGGGTACAATTAAAAGCCGCATCCACTTTGCACGTAAATTACTTAAAGCACAAATTGAAAGAAATTAATTTCTAAATCTATAATTAAACACAGAAAAATGAAACAGTAATTGTTTCATTTTTTTTTGAAATAGTAAATTTAAAATTCTTACTTTTAAACAAATCAAACAAAAAGATTTGTAGCTTGTAATTTGCAGTACTATAACAACACAATGAAAAAAAAGGTAATTATTATAGGCTCTGGTTTTGCTGGTCTTTCGGCAGCTTCTTTTATGGCAAAAGCTGGTTGGGATGTAACTGTATTAGAAAAACACAATCAGCCTGGTGGTAGAGCAAGGCAATTAAAAGCGGAAGGTTTTACTTTTGATATGGGGCCAAGCTGGTATTGGATGCCAGATGTTTTTGAGCGTTTTTTTATGCAGTTTGGAAAAAAATTATCCAACTATTATGAGTTATACCGCCTAGACCCATCGTATAGAATTTATTGGGAAGATGAGCCCATGGACATACCAGCAGATTATGAAGCATTACAAAATTTATTTAATACAATAGAGCCAGGAAGTGGGGAACAATTAGATAAATTTTTAAAAGAAGCCGCTTATAAATATGAAGTAGGCATAAATAAACTAGTTCATAAACCTGGCCAATCTTTAACCGAATTTTTAGATTGGGATTTAATAACGGGTGTTTTTAAATTAGATGTTTTTAACTCTATAAAATCGCATGTAGCTAAATATTTTTCCAATCCAAAACTCAAGCAATTATTAGAGTTTCCCGTACTTTTTTTGGGTGCTTTGCCAGAAAATACACCAGCATTGTATAGTTTAATGAATTATGCAGATATTAAGGGCGGTACTTGGTTTCCTAAAGGTGGCATGTACAGCATTGTAGCTGCAATGTATAATGTAGCATTAGAACTTGGGGTAATATTCAAGTTTAATGAAAATGTTAATGAAATAATTGTAGAAAATAATATTGCATCATCAGTAAAAACCGAAACCAACATGTACACTGCAGATGTTGTAATTGGTGGTGCAGATTATCATTTTATAGAAACAAAATTATTGGCTAAACAATACCAAAGCTATAGCGAAGCATATTGGAACAAAAGAATAATGGCACCTAGCTGTTTATTGTACTATGTGGGCTTAAATAAAAAATTGAGTAATGTATTGCACCATGCATTATTCTTTGATACAAATTTTGAAGTGCATGGTAAGGAAATTTATACTACCCAAGAATGGCCAAGTAATCCCTTGTTTTATGTAAGTGTAACTTCTGTAACAGACAACTCTGTTGCACCAGAAGGTTGCGAAAATTTATTTTTTTTAATTCCAACAGCAACAGATTTAAAAGGCGATTCAGAGAAGTTGAGAGATCAATATTTTGCCATGATTGTGCAGAGAATGGAGGAGAAAATTGGCCAATCAATAATGCCGCATATTATTTATAAAAAATCTTATGCTCACAGCGACTTTATTGAAGATTATAATGCATTTAAAGGCAATGCCTATGGTTTGGCTAACACATTAATGCAAACTAGCATTTTAAAGCCTAGTTGCAAAAGTAAAAAGGTAAACAATCTTTTTTATACGGGCCAATTAACAGTTCCTGGACCCGGTGTTCCACCAAGCATAATAAGCGGCGAAGTAGTGGCAAAAGAGGTTTTGAAACATTTTGCTAAAGAATGAAACAAATTTTAAACAAAAAGTGATAAAATTTGTTTTTTTGGTTAGGTTTGATTTTAAAACTGTTTTGTGTTTATGACTAATATGCAACATTTTCATGAAGTTAGTATGGATTGCAGTCGCAATACAACGGAGAAGTATAGCACTAGCTTCAGTTCTGCTATTAAATTGTTGCATAAAGAACTTCGTCAACCTATTTTTAATATTTACGGATTTGTTCGCTTTGCCGATGAAATTGTTGATACCTTTCACAACCATAACAAAGCAGAATTACTTGCAGAATTTAAAAAAGAAACTTACTTAGCCATAGAAAGGAAAATTAGCTTAAATCCAATTTTACATAGCTTTCAACTAACAGTAAATCAATATAATATTAGCCATGGTTTAATTGATGCTTTTTTGTATTCGATGGAGTTAGATTTAAATGAGCGTAAATACGATAGAGCTGGTTACGAAGAATACATTTATGGTAGTGCCGAAGTAGTAGGCTTGATGTGTTTATATGTTTTTTGTAATGGAAATGAAAATTTATATGAAACTTTAAAGCCTGCAGCTAAAAGTTTGGGTGCAGCTTTTCAAAAAGTAAATTTTTTGAGAGACCTGAAAGCTGATTTTGAAGGGTTGGAGAGAATTTATTTTCCTGGATGCGATTTTAGAAATTTCACAGAGGCCGATAAGCAAAATATTGAATTAGATATTCAAAACGACTTTAATAATGCTTTTGAGGGTATATTAAATTTACCAGTTAAATGCAGGTTCGGTGTGTACGTTGCTTATAAATATTATTTATCGCTTTTTAAAAAAATAAAAAAGCTAGAACCCGAACACATTATGCAACAAAGGGTTCGCATACCAGACTATAGTAAATTTTTTATTGTAGCTAAAGCTGGGTTAAGAAGCCAATTTAATTTGATGTAACTCATTTTCATCCCTCGGCTTCCGAAATTTACCTCTGTAAAAAGTATTTTTACTCAATAATTTGTGTTAGCAAACTATAGCATTTTTCAATAAAAATTTTCAACACAAATTTACATTATTTTTATAGCATGGAACAAGTAATATTGGTTGATGAAAATGACCAAGAGGTTGGTGTTTTAGAAAAAATGGAAGCACACGAAAAAGCATTATTGCATAGGGCATTTAGTGTTTTTATTTTTAACGACGAAGGCAAAATGCTAATGCAAAAACGAGCTATTTCAAAGTACCATAGTGGTGGGTTATGGACCAATGCCTGCTGTAGCCACCCTCGCCCAAACGAAACAGTTTTTGCTGCTGCAAATAGAAGACTACAAGAAGAAATGGGCTTTGAAACAACTCTTAAACCTGCCTTTCAATTTACTTATAAAGCAGCATTTGATAACGGGTTAACAGAGTATGAATACGATCATGTTTTTGTTGGAACATTTAATGGAGAAATTTTTTTAAACGCCAAGGAAGCAGATAGCTACAGCTTTACATTTATAAACGATGTAGAGGTTAATGTGCAACAAAACCCATTGCTTTATACCGAATGGTTTAAAATTGCTTTACCAAAAGTAAAACAGTGGTTACAAACCAATAAATTTTAACATGAGCAAACCAACTGCAATTATTATTGGAGCTGGTGTAGCAGGCCTAGCATCTTCCATAAGGCTTGCTGTACAAGGATTTGAGGTAATAGTATTTGAAAAAAATAGTTATCCAGGGGGTAAGCTATCTAATTTTTCTTTGGGTAATTTTAATTTCGATGCGGGCCCAAGTTTATTTACACAGCCACAAAATATTATTGAACTATTTGAATTGGCCAATGAGCCAATACACCACTATTTTTCTTTTGATGCATTGCCCATTTCTTTTAAATATTTTTATGAAGATGGTACTATTGTTAAAGCATTTACCGATGAAAATAAGTTGTTAAAAGAGTTTCAAGAAAAATTGGGTGAGGACGAACTTACTGTTAAAAAATATTTACATCGGTCGGCATCTATTTATACTAGTATAGGTACTATTTTTTTAAATCATTCTTTACATAAAATTAGTACCATTTTTAAAGCACCTATTCTAAAAGCATTTTTAGCAACTAAAGCAAAGTATTTATTTAAAAGCATGCATCAATTAAATGCAGAGCAGTTTAAAAATAGCAAAACAGTTCAACTATTTAATAGGTATGCAACATACAATGGTAGCAATCCATATAAAGCACCAGGTATGTTGTGCTTAATACCTCATTTAGAATTAAGCGAAGGAACATTTTACCCAAAAGGAGGTATGATAAGTATTACCAATGCTTTATATAAATTAGCTGTAAAAAAGGGAGTGCAATTTAATTTTAATACGCCGGTACAACGTATTATATACAACCAAAAACAAGTGGGTGGTGTTGTTGTAAACGGAGAAAACGAACATGCCAAATTAGTGGTTAGCAATATGGATGCCTACTTCACTTATAAATATTTACTTAACAATGAAATAAAGGCAAAAAAAATATTGAAACAAGAAAGAAGCAGTAGTGCATTAATTTTTTATTGGGGCATTAATCAATCTTTCGAACAATTAGAGTTACACAATATTTTTTTTAGTAGTAATTATAAAGCCGAATTCGACTGTTTATTTACTTCAAAAACTTTGCACACTGATCCAACTGTTTACATAAACATAACTAGTAAATGTGAGCCGGGTTTACAAGCACCGTTGGGTAAAGAAAACTGGTTTGTTATGATTAATGTGCCTGCAAATATTGGCCAAAATTGGGTAGATTATAAAGAACAGGCAAAGCAGCTAATTATTCAAAAATTAAATAGACTACTTAAAACGAATATCGAACCTTTAATTGAAGAAGAAGAAATTTTAGATCCTCTTTTAATTGAAAGTAAAACTTCATCTTATATGGGTTCTTTGTACGGTACATCCTCTAATTCGAAGATGGCGGCATTTTTAAGACATCCAAATTTTACAAATAGTATAAAAGGTTTGTACTTTGTAGGTGGTAGCGTACACCCAGGAGGTGGAATTCCATTGTGTTTGCAAAGTGCAAAAATTATGAGTAAGTTGGTAGAAAACGATTTTAAAAATAAAGATCATTAACTTGAAATTTTCAAAACATAATATTGCCATTTCTATCGCATTGCTTTTTCATATTAGCGGTACAATTGGTATTTTATTTACGCCATATAAAAATTGGTTTATTCAAAATACACCTATCAATTTATGTTTAATGGCAGCCTTGCTTTTTTATACTCAAATCAAAATAAACAAAGCCTTCATTGCATTTGTATGTGTTTCTTTTACAGTTGGTATGGTAACAGAAATTATTGGAGTAAATACAGGTTATTTATTTGGAAATTATTGGTACACCAATACAATGGGTTTTAAAATATTCAACGTTCCATTATTAATTGGTGTACAATGGTTTGTAACCATTTTTTGTTGTGGAATTGCCGTAAACCAACTACACGATTGGTTGCAAAAAAAATATGAAATCCAGGGGCTGATGATTTCTCCTACAATTCAATTTTTATCTTTAATTATAGATGGGGCATTATTAGCTACATTTTTTGATTTTATAATGGAGCCAATTGCCATACACTTAAATTATTGGCAATGGCAAAACAACGCTATTCCATTTTACAATTATGTTTGTTGGTTTATAATTAGTTTGCTATTATTAGTAGCATTTAGGTTTTTGCCTTTTAATAAGCACAACCAATTTGCAATACATTTGTTAATTATACAAAGCTTATTTTTTTTAATTTTAAGAAATTTTATCTAATGATATCTGTCACTCTTTTTGCAGTAATCACATTTGTACTTATGGAGGGCATTACATGGTTAACTCATAAGTTTGTGATGCATGGTTTTTTATGGTACTTGCATGAAGATCATCACCAACCACACAACCATATTTTTGAAAAAAATGATGCTTTTTTCTTAATTTTTGCTGTACCAAGTTGGTTATGTATCATGTTAGGGTTGCAAAATCAGATGAATTGGGTGGCTGGTATTGGCTTTGGTATTGCTGCTTATGGAATAGCTTATTTTATTGTTCACGAAGTTATTATTCATCAACGTATTAAATGGTTTACTAGAAGTAATAATAAATATATTAAAGCCATTCGATGGGCACATAAAATGCATCATAAACACTTAAATAAGGAGCAAGGCGAAAGTTTTGGTATGTTACTCGTAGCAAAAAAGTATTGGGATAAGGTAAGAAGAGATGAACAATTACAGAATTTGTAAAAGCAAGTAATTCTTAAATTATTGGCTAGATTTATTGATTATTGCATTTTGAATTAGATTTTCTATATTTGTATTTTTATGCAACGCCGCATTTTATGTGTGGCGTTGTATTTTTTTTATCTCTTCTAAACAATAGATTATGAGCGAATACGTAACACAAGAGACATTTGACAAAATGAAAATAGAGCTGCACAGAATGAAATCTGTTGATAGACCAGCAGCTTCTAAAGCCATTGGCGAAGCCAGAGAAAAAGGCGATTTAAAAGAAAATGCCGAATACGATAGTGCCAAAGAGGCACAAGGCATGTTGGAGGCAAGAATTAAACATTTGGAAGGCACCATTGCCACTGCTAAAATTGTAGATACCAATACTATCGATACCAGCAGAGTTAGTATTTTAACAAAAGTTACCATAACCAATATGGCTACTAAAAAAACAGTAACCTATCAGTTGGTAGGTGAAAAGGAAGCTGATTTAAAAGCTGGAAAAATTTCTGCTTCATCGCCCATTGGTGTTGGCTTAATGGGTAAAGTAAAAGGCGAAATTGCAGAAGTACATGCACCAAATGGTGTAATGAAATTTAAAGTAGAAAATATAAGTATTTAAAAATAAATGTAGTTACTATTTAATGCAACCAAAGGGTTGCATTTTTTTTTTGGCATCTATTTTTTTGTTTTTAAAATCTTCTAATCAAGTAAACATGACTCTTTTTACAAAAATAATTAATGGAGAAATTCCTTGTTATAAAATAGCTGAAAATGAGCAATTCATTGCCTTTTTAGATATTTTTCCTATTCAATTTGGGCATACTTTGGTAGTACCTAAAATTGAAGTTGATAAAATATTTGATGTGCCCGATGCATATTTGGCCAACCTGCTATTGTTTGCTAAACCTATTGCACATGCTATTGAAAAGGCTTTTCCTTGTAATAGGGTAAATATAATTACTGTTGGCTTAGAAGTACCTCATGCTCATGTACATTTACTAGCAACAAATAGTTTAAGTGATGTAGATTTAAATAAACCAAAGCTTAAACTCAGTGATCTTGAGTTAAAGGAAGTTCAACAAAAAATATTGGCACATTTGTAAAAATCGAATAACAGATAGGTAGTTTCTATAATCTGGGCTTACATTTGCTACAATGCAGTATACGCTAAAGAAAAGTTTAGGTCAACATTTTTTAAAAGATGAAAATATTTGTAAAAAAATTGTTGATGCAGTTGAGGTAACACATACTTCAAACGATATTCGCCAATTGGTAGAGGTTGGGCCAGGTGGTGGTGCTATAACAAAATATTTATTACAAATTCCGAACATACATTTTAAAGCTGTTGAATTAGACGATGAAAAAGTTGCTTTTTTGTCTGCTACATTTCCTGCAATTACGAATAACATTATACATAAAAACTTTTTGGATATTGATGCACCCTTTGATGAAAAGTTTCTTGTGGTAGGTAATTTTCCTTATAACATTTCATCACAAATACTGTTTAAAATTTTAGATTGGAAAGAGCAAGTGCCTTTTGTAATTGGCATGTTTCAAAAAGAAGTGGCACAACGTGTAGCTGCAAAGCCAAATAGTAAAACGTATGGCATCATTAGCATATTAATTCAAGCTTATTACGAAGTAGAGTATTTGTTCGATGTATTGCCTACCTGTTTTAATCCACCACCAAAAGTTATCAGTGGTGTAATTAAGCTAACTCGTAAAACTGAAACTTATCATGTAAGCAGTAATAAGGCTTTTGTACAATTGGTGAAACTGGCTTTTAATCAGCGAAGAAAAATGTTGCGTAATGCAGTAAAATCAGTATTTACAGAAGAAATATTGAAGGAACCAATTTTTACCAAACGTGCAGAGCAGTTAAGTATTGAAGATTTTGCAGCATTAACTTTTAGAATGAATGGAGTGGTTTAGGGTCATAAAGTTGAGGGTTTAAGGTTTAAGGTTGAAGGTTTGTTGTAGATTGACGATTGACCATTGACTACTCACCATTGACCATTCACTTTTATCTAGAATCTATTACAAAAATTAAAGACAATTAATTAGTACGTATACGTGAAAAAGGTAATTATTACAGGTCCTGCACATCCAATTGTACAAACTACATTGGAGACTAAGGGTTATACTGTAGTAAATAATGCTACCATAACCCAAGAGCAGTTGGCTGAAGAAATCGTGGATGCCGAGGGTATTATTTTAACCACCAGAATAATAGCCAATAAAGCGTTACTTGAAAAAGCCAAACAACTAAAATGGATTGGCAGATTAGGTAGTGGCATGGAATTAATTGATGTAGATTTTGCCAACTCAAAAAAAATTGACTGCTTTAGTAGCCCAGAAGGAAATAGAAATGCAGTGGCAGAACAAACATTAGGATTGCTACTAAATTTAATGAATAATATTTCTACCAGTTTCAATCTTTTAAAGAAAGGTATTTGGGCAAGAGAAGAAAGTAGAGGAGAAGAATTAGAC
Organism: Chitinophagaceae bacterium; assembly: GCA_031429335.1. Lineage (GTDB taxonomy): Bacteria > Bacteroidota > Bacteroidia > Chitinophagales > Chitinophagaceae > UBA1930. The sequence continues at coordinate 8,824 of JANOZK010000150.1, forward strand.
GGTAAAACCGTTGGTATTATTGGCTTTGGTAATACAGGAAGTAGTTTTGCCAAATTATTAAGTGCTTTTAATGTTACGGTTTTGGCGTATGATAAATATAAAACTGGTTTTGCAAATACTTATATTAAAGAATCTACTATTGAAGAAATTCAAGATAAAGCCGAAGTAATTAGTTTTCATGTTCCACTAACAGATGCAACTTATCATTTTGCCAATGATGAATTTTTTAGTAAGCTAATAAGGCAACCTTATTTTTTAAATACTTGTAGAGGAAAAGTAACCGATACGAATGCATTGATAAAAGCTTTAGCCACAAAAAAAATTAAAGCCGCTGGTTTAGATGTTTTGGAAAATGAACAGTTGAATAGTTATTCAGATAAAGAAAAGGAGCAATTGCAACTATTATTAAGTTTTAAAAATGTAATAGTTACACCACATACAGCAGGCGTTACAAAAGATTCGTTTTATAAAATGAGCAAAATATTATTAGATAAATTACCTATATAATTTTGACAAAACAATACGACTATATTATTGCTGGTGTTGGTTGTGCAGGCCTCAGTTTGCTAATTCGTTTGTTAAAGGAACCCCAATTAAACGCCAAAAAAATTTTGGTAATTGATGCAGTACAAAAAAATACCAACGATAGAACTTGGTGTTTTTGGGAAAAGGAGAATGGATTATTCGAAAGTATCGTCAGCAATAAATGGCAACAGTTAAAATTTGAATCGAATAATTTTTCAACCGAATTTACCATTGCCCCTTATAGTTATAAAATGATACATGGTATAAATTTTTATAACTATGTTTTAAATTTTGCTACAACCTTTACTAATGTTGAGTTTCGGTACGAAAAAATTTTGTATGCTGGTTCCGAAAACCAATTGGGATTTATACAATTGAGCCAAGAAAAAATATTTGCAACCTATATTTTTAATTCCATAGTGTTCGAAAAACCCAACCTTAATAAAAATAAATATTATTTACTTCAACATTTTACAGGTTGGGTAATACAAACAAAAGAGCCTTGCTTCGATGAAAATAAAGCAACATTTATGGACTTTACGGTAAGTCAAGAAAATGGTACTACGTTTATGTATGTGCTACCAACTTCTGCAACTACCGCTTTAGTAGAATATACATTGTTTACAGAAAACTTATTGCAAGATGACGATTATGTTGTAGCTCTTCAAAACTATATTCAACATAAATTAAACATTGATGATTATACAATTGAACATAAAGAGTTTGGAATAATCCCAATGACCAATTATAATTTTCCATTGCATGTAGGTAATGTAATTAATATTGGCATTGCTGGTGGGCAAGCAAAGGGTAGTAGTGGTTATGCTTTTAAATTTATTCAAAAAAGAACCGCTAACATTGTTGCTTCACTCATCGAAAAAAATCATCCTTTTATTTTAAAAAAATTTTCGGATAAAAAGTTTGGTTTTTATGATAGTGTTTTATTGCAAGTATTACAACAAAAAAAACTAAATGGGGATGAAATATTTTCAGCCATTTTTAAAAATTGTAGTTCAACAACTGTATTGCAATTTTTAGATAATGAAACCAACTTATTCCAAGATTTAAGAATAATGAGTAGTGTACCAACTGGTATTTTTTTGCCAGCAGCAATTAAAGAAATGTGTAAGTAGTTAAACTACTATTTTTGCACCATTGGTTCTGTAGTACAATGGATAGTATAAGAGTTTCCGAAGCTCCAGATTCAGGTTCGATTCCTGACAGAACCACATTTTAAGCCTATTGTCTTTTATTTTATTTTCTTACTATTTGATGAAGAATCTCTAATTGTTAAGGCCGATTTAATACAAAATATTTTCATAAAAAAATATAACCATTTTAATTTCAAGTATAAAAAATTAAAAAATAAAAATGAATATTTTGAACAACAAAATGATACAAACCATGCGTTGGTATGGGCCCAATGATCCAGTAAGTTTATGGGATATTAAACAAGCAGGTTGCACAGGTGTGGTTACAGCTTTGCACCATATAAAAAATGGTGATGTATGGAGGGTGGATGAAATTTTAAAACGAAAACTTGAAATTGAAGCTGTAGGTTTAACTTGGGATGTAGTAGAAAGTGTACCGGTACACGAAGCTATTAAAACGCAATCATCAGGGTTTGAATTATATATTGAAAATTATAAAAAAAGCATTCAACATTTAAGCGAATGTGGTGTAAATATTGTTACCTACAATTTTATGCCAGTGCTAGATTGGACAAGAACCGATTTGGCCTATACCGTTGCAGATGGTAGCAAAGCATTGCGTTTTGAAAAAGCTGCATTTATTGCATTTGATGTATTTATTTTACAAAGAGCCAATGCCACCAACGATTATTCAGAAGCCGATATTGCCCTTGCTACAGAAAGATTTAGTGCAATGACGGTGGATGAAAAAGTATTGTTGCAAAAAAATATTATTGCTGGTTTACCAGGTAGCGAAGAAAGTTTTACCCTTCAGCAATTTCAACAAGCATTAGATACGTATCAAAATATTGATTCCAATAAATTGAGAAGTAATTTAATTTATTTTTTACAACAAATTATTCCTGTGGCCTATGCTTGCCATGTTAAAATGGTTATTCATCCCGATGACCCCCCTTATGCAATTTTAGGATTACCAAGGGTAGTAAGCACTGCCAGCGACATTGAAGCCCTCATTACAGCAATACCCTCATTAAACAATGGCTTGTGTTTTTGTACAGGATCCTTTGGTGTAAGGCCAGATAACGATTTGCCAGCTATGGTAAAACAGTTTGGCAACAGAATTAACTTTTTGCATTTACGTAGTACTAGAAGAAACGAGTTGGGCGATTTTTACGAAGATAACCACCTAGAAGGCGATGTAGATATGTATGCAGTTGTAAAAGAAATTGTGGCGGTAATGAAAGATAGAAATGTGTCAATACCCATGCGTCCAGATCATGGCCATCAAATGCTCGATGATTTAAAAAAGAAAACCAATCCTGGTTATTCGGCAATTGGTCGTTTAAGAGGCCTTGCAGAATTACGTGGACTAGAATTGGGAATAATGAGATCTGTATAAATAAATTATAAACACATTATGGAAAATAAAAATTTTTTAACACCCAATTTTTTATTACAAAGTAATCAGGCAATTAATTTATACCATACTTATGCAAAAGATTTGCCAATTATAGATTACCACTGCCATTTAAACCCATCAGAAATTGCCAACAATAAACAATTTACATCTTTAACCGAAATATGGTTAAAAGGAGATCACTATAAATGGCGTGCCATGCGAACCATGGGTATTAATGAACAATACATTACAGGCAATGCCAGCGATGAAGAAAAGTTTATGGCTTGGGCTACAATTGTGCCTCAAACCATTCGAAATCCTTTGTTCCATTGGACCCATATGGAGTTGAAAAAACCATTCAATATTCATGCTTACTTAAATTCAAGTACGGCCAAAAATATTTACCAAACTTGCAATAACCATTTAACAGAGCAAGCATTTTCTGCACAAGGTTTACTACTGCAGTTTAATGTACAATTTGTGGGCACCACAGATGATCCTTGCGATGATTTACTATATCATCAACAAATAAAAAACAGCAACTTAGCCATTGCTGTAAAGCCAAGTTTTAGACCCGATAAAGTGTTGAATATTGGCAATAAAACAGTTTTTATTAATTATATACAACAACTAGAAACAGCAACTGGTATTTCTATAAAAAACATTGCTTCTCTTTTACAAGCCTTGCAAAATAGGGTTGATTATTTTAACGATAATGGTTGCATCATTTCCGATCATGGATTAACGCATATGCCTATTGTTGATGGTTTTAATACTTCATTAGAAAATGAATTTGAACTTTTTTTAAGCAATGAAAGTAAAACGCATTATTCTAACCCAGATGCATTTGCTGGATATATTTTATTAGAACTTTGTAAAATGTACCATGCAAAAAGTTGGGTACAACAATTTCATTTAGGGCCTATAAGAAACAATAATACAAGGTTGTTACAACAAATAGGTGCCGATGCAGGTTTAGATTCTATTGGCGACTTTCAGCAAGCTACCACACTATCTAAATTTTTAGACAAGCTCGATGTTACTGGCCAATTAACCAAAACAATCATTTACAATATTAACCCAGCCGATAATGATGTGTTTGCAGCAATGATTGGTAATTTTAACGATGGAAGTAGTAAAGGTAAAATTCAATTTGGATCTGGTTGGTGGTTTTTAGACCAAAAAGATGGAATGGAAAAACAATTAAATGCCTTATCAAATATGGGTTTAATTAGCACATTTGTTGGTATGCTAACAGATAGTAGAAGTTTTTTATCTTTTCCTAGGCACGAATATTTTAGACGTATTTTATGTAATATTTTGGGTAACGAAATGCAGCAAGGTTTGCTACCCAACGATGAAAAATGGATTGGTGAAATTGTTCAACAAATTTGTTATTACAATGCCAAGGAGTATTTTAAAATATAATACACAACACTAATTTTATTGCCCCAGAAAATTTTGGTCTATATTAAAATTAAAATTAGTATTATATCTCAGGTAACCTTAATCTTTTCCATTTGCTTACAACACGTAAAACAACCACAATACAAACACAAATTAAAAGATTGTAATCTTTTGTTATGGGTGCATATTGTAAACCAATATACGACAAGCCACCAGCAAGGCAAGCAGTTGCATACAACTCGCCACGTTTTAGTAAATTAGGTATTTCGTTACTAATTATATCGGCTATAAAACCTCCAAAAGTTGCTGAAATAACACCCATTATAACTGCATAGCCATCGTTTAAATTGGCTGCTAAACTCATTTCAATACCAGCAGCAGTAAATAAACCCAATCCAATTGCATCAGTAAAAAAAATAGTTTTTCTAAATTGTTGCATATTGGTATTAAATAAAAAAACAATAATTACTGCACTTATTACTAGGCTCAATGCCAAATAATCATTTATCCAGTTTACTGGTTTAATGCCAATTAAAACATCTCTAATAGTGCCACCACCATAAGCAGTTGCAAAAGCCAAAACAACTGCACCAAAAATGTCCATCTTATGGGTTCTGGCTTTTAATGCACCTGTAATAGCAAATATAAAAATGCCTATATAGCTAATTAAGGTTACAAATTTCATGTGTTTATTTTTTGGTTCGCAGCCTTTGGCTGCTTATATTCTTGTTACATGGAATACCTTCATCATCATTTGCTTGGGTATGCAATAGCTTATGGGTATTTCATGGGTTAAAGATAGAAAAATTCAAATCCACCAACTCTCATTATATTGCAACTATAAAATAATACCATATGAATTTTACAACCTTACTTACCAGTTTAAACGATGGAATTTTTACGATAACCATCAATCGTCCTGATAAATTAAATGCACTGAATAAAGAAGTATTTAACGATTTGGATAATATATTGGACGATGTTTATACCAATAAACTAATTAAATCTGTAATAATTATTGGTGCTGGCACAAAAGCTTTTGTTGCAGGTGCCGATATTACAGAATTTGGAGCATTAACCATTGATCAAGGAAAACATTTAGCCAAACGTGGGCAAGATGTTTTTGCTAAAATAGAAAACAGCCCCAAACCAATTGTAGCTTGTGTAAATGGCTTTGCATTAGGGGGTGGTTGCGAATTGGCAATGGCTTGCCATTTTAGAATTGCTGCCGATAATGCAAAATTTGGACAGCCCGAAGTTAACCTTGGTTTAATACCTGGCTATGGTGGCACACAACGTTTGGTACAATTAATTGGCAAAGGTCGTGCAATCGAATTATTAATAACTGGTAATATGATAGATGCACCTACCGCATTACAATTTGGCTTGGTAAATTATGTAGTAACACAAGACGAGTTGATAAATAAAGCCATCTCCATTTTACAAGTTGTAAACACAAAAGCACCTTTGGCAGTTGCAGCTTGTATTAAAGCAAGTAATGCAGTTTACAACGAAAATTTAGATGGTTATGCCGAAGAAATTAATGCCTTTGCAAACTGTTTTGCTACCGCAGATATGAAAGAAGGCACAACAGCTTTTTTAGAAAAAAGAAAACCAAATTTTGTGGGCGAATAATTTTGACAAAATTTCTAAGTAATTATTTTTATTTATTTACTTTTAAAGTATTTGTGTAAAGTATTAAAAATGAGTGCATTAACTCATGTTTTTTTTATTTGTTACACATTGTAATCAATGTTTTGTAGGTTTATTCAAACAAAATTTATTTATCTCTTTGCATTTTAACCAAAACCTCTATTTTTGCCCTCGTAACTAAAACTTATTACAATGTCAGACATCGCAACAAGAGTAAAGAAAATCATCGTTGACAAGTTAGGTGTAGATGAAGCAGAAGTAACTACAGAAGCCTCTTTTACCAACGACTTAGGTGCAGATTCTTTGGATACTGTTGAGCTAATCATGGAATTTGAAAAAGAATTCAACATTTCTATACCAGATGAGCAAGCCGAAACCATCACCACTGTTGGTCAAGCTGTAGCTTACTTGGAAGAACATGCTAAGTAAAATTTACTCCGTCTCGGAATAATCTAACTAATCCGCCAAACTTAGGCATCTGCCAAAAGTTTGGCGGATTTATTTGTTTTAAAACGTTTCTTTTCTTCGTATTATATTTGTGAAATAAAGTATTTAGTGTGTACCAACAATGGTAGTTCTACTTAGCTGTAGTTGCGTTGTTGAAAATCCTGCTTGTTGCAGGGCACTCTTGTGCTTTTTGTACTTTACCGAACATTTTTTAAAAGCTTTTCTATGGAATTAAAAAGAGTAGTAGTAACAGGCTTAGGGGCATTAACACCATTGGGTAATAATGTAACAGATTTTTGGAACAATTTATTAGCAGGCGTTTCGGGTGCCGATATGATTACCAATTTTAATGCTACTAAGTTTAGAACAAGGTTTGCTTGTGAAGTGAAAAATTTTGAACCCACAGATTATTTAGATAGAAAAGAAGCCAGAAAAATCGATCGTTTTACACAGTTTGCTTTGGTAGTAAGCGATCAAGCTATGGCCGATGCCGGTTTAAATAAAGAAAACATTAATCCCGATAGAGTAGGCGTTGTATTTGCCAGTGGTATTGGTGGTTTAATCACGTTTCAACACGAGGTAGAAGAATTTGCCAAAGGCGATGGAACACCACGTTTCAATCCCTTTTTTATTCCTAAAATGATTTTAGATATTGCAGCAGGGCAAATAAGCATGAGGCATAATTTACGAGGACCAAACTTTGCCGTTGTAAGTGCTTGTGCAAGTAGTACCAATGCCATTATGGATGCGTTTAATTTGTTGCGTTTGGGTAAATCAGATATTATTTTAACTGGTGGCAGCGAAGCTGTAATTAGCGAAGCTGGTGTAGGTGGTTTTAATGCCATGAAAGCCATGAGTGAAAGAAACGACGATCCTAAAACTGCATCTCGCCCCTACGATAAAGACAGAGATGGTTTTGTAATGGGCGAAGCTGCGGGCATGTTGGTATTAGAAGAGTTAGAACATGCCAAAGCTCGTGGAGCAAAAATTTATTGCGAAGTTGTTGGTTGTGGAGCCACTGCAGATGCTCATCATATAACTGCCCCACATCCAGAAGGTTTGGGTGCAAGAAATGTAATGTTGGCAGCTTTAGAAGATGCTTACATGAAGCCAGAAGAAATTGATTACATTAACACACATGGTACAAGTACCCCAATTGGCGATGGTGCAGAAACAAAAGCTATTACTGCTGTTTTTGGAGAGCATGCGTATAATTTAAACATAAGTGCTACAAAAAGTATGACAGGCCACTGCTTAGGTGCTGCTGGTGCAATTGAAGCCATTGCCAGCATTATGGCTGTGGTACACGATGCCATTCCACCAACCATTAATCATTTTACCGATGATCCAGAACTAGATCCTAAATTAAATTTTACTTTTAATAAAGCTCAATACCGAACTGTTAATGCTGCATTAAGCAACACGTTTGGTTTTGGTGGCCACAATGCTTGTGTAATTGTAAAAAAATATAAAGGTTAATTTGAACTGATTGAATAATGAATTTTTAAAAGCAAATCTAATACTGATTTGCTTTTTTTATTATACCCAAATAAATCTATTAACTTAGTTGCAAAATTTATAGGTTTATGGGTTTAGTTTATGCAGATATTCAATTAATAAATGGCGGCGATCAAGAAATGGTTCGAAGGGGTTACATGGATAAAGATGAAATCAAATCTATGTGGGTTAACATGCTGGTTGATACAGGTAGTTATATGCTTGCTATTAACGAAAGCATTCAAGAACAACTTCAATTTCCAGTGGTTGAAAAAAGGAAAGCACAATTAGCCGATGGAAGTATTGTAGAATGTGATGTAGTTAGCCATGTAGAATTAAAATTTAAAAATAGACGTACCATGTGTAATGCTATGGTTTTGCCGGGTGATAATGAACCTTTGTTGGGGGCTATTCCTTTAGAAGATATGGACGTATTGATTCATCCATTACGTCAAGAATTAATTGTTAATCCCGAACACCCTTTTTTTGCACAAATGAAAATGAAATAACCCAAACCACCACCCATTGCAATTTATTAAACAGTTTTTTAAAGCTACCAAAAAATCCTCTTTCGATAAACAGGTAGAAAACGTATTAGGTTTAAAACCTGGTAATATTACTTTATACAATACAGCCTTAAGCCATAGAAGTGTAAAAGACACACCCGATGAAAACAATGAACGCTTAGAATACCTTGGCGATGCTATTTTAAGTGGTATTGTAGCCGATTATTTGTTTAAACGTTACCCATATAAAGGCGAAGGCTTTTTAACCGAAATGAGAAGCAAAATGGTTAATAGACAACAGTTAAATGATATAGCTGTGAAAATGGGATTAAAAAAAATTACCCTATTTAATAAGTTCGATAATAGCCTTAAAAATAGCCAAATATTTGGCAACACTTTAGAAGCTGTGGTTGGTGCTGTATACTTAGATAAAGGTTACAGAAAAACCCATCAATGGGTGTTAAAACAAATTGTAATACCACATATGTTTGTGGATGATTTAGAAGCTATTGACATTAACCTTAAAAATAAACTGATAGGTTGGGCAGCAAAAAATGGTAAAAATTTAGTATTTGAAGTTGCAGAAGAAAAGCTAAATAATGGCCGAAGAACTTTTATTATTAATACTGTAATTGATGGTGAAATAATTACCGAAGGCAAAGGCTATAATAAAAAAGATGCCAGCCAAATTGCAGCACAATTGGCTATTGAGAAGTTGGGGTTGTAATGCCGATTTGATATCTTGATAACCCCAAAAAATTGGTCTAAAAAGCAACCTTATCCGCATTATCCCAGAAAGTTTTGTCTAAATTAAAATTGATAGGTATAAACAAAAAAACCATCGCTATTAAACGATGGTTTTTGAATATTAAGAGTTATAAATTATTATCTACTTCCACTTTTTTCAGCAGCTGCTTGCATTGGGTTTTTGCCTGCACCACCTGGGTTACGTCTGTTACCTGCACCCATTTTAAATAAAGTAAATTTGCTAGGTTCTGTCCATTCGCCTGTAGGCCAAACATTATTTCTTTCATTAATGTCTGCTGTTTCACGCATTGGATCTAATTTAATACCAACAGCTTTTTGTTTGGTCATAAACACTTTTACAACTTTGTTTTCATTTTTACGCCAAATTTGAGCAGGTATTCTTTCTACTTCTTTTGTACCATCGGCAAAAGTAAATTCAACAATAATGGGCATTACTAAACCACCTTTATTACTTAGTGTAATTTCGTATAAATAAGTGCCACTATATTTTTGTTTTGTAGCATCATCTAATGGTTCTGAGGCAGTTGCTGCCCTTGGAGTTGGTATGTATTTTGAAGTATCATAAGGTTCAATACCCCTTGCATAACGCCAATAAAAATCTCTTAAACTGGTGTCGGCATCTGTTTGAAAAATTATGTTTTTGTCTGTTCTATTTCTAATTTTAGAAATATCTTCAAAACCGGTTGTTTGTGGTTTATCTAAAGAACGTTTGGTATTGTCTGCTGTTCGTGGTGCTGTTGTTGGTGCATCTAAATCAACCATTGCATATTTAACGGTATCTATTGCAATATCGCAAGGCTCAATACCATAAAACCAACCTCTCCAAAACCAATCCAAGTCTTCACCAGTTGCATCTTCCATTGTTCTAAACAAATCGGCTGGTGTTGGGTGTTTAAATGCCCAACGTCTGGCATATTCTCTAAAAGCAAAATCAAATAATTCTCTGCCAACAATCGTTTCTCTTAAAATATTTAATCCAGTTGCTGGTTTGCTGTATGCGTTAGGACCAAACTGAATAATGTTTTCACTATTGGTCATAATGGGTTCTAACTGATCTTTTGGTAAACGCATATAATCAGCAATAGTAAAAGCTGGTCCACGGCGAGATGGAAATTTATTATCCCATAACTCTTCTGTTAAATATTCAACAAAAGTATTTAAACCTTCGTCCATCCAACTCCATTGGCGTTCATCGCTATTTACAATCATTGGAAAAAAGTTATGACCAACTTCGTGTATAATTACACCCAACATACCGTTTTTGGTAGATTCTGTGTAAGTGCCATCTTTTTCTGTTCTGCCATAATTAAAACAAATCATTGGGTATTCCATACCATTACTTGCTTCTAAACTTTGTGCAACTGGGTAAGGGTAAGGAATAGAAAATTTAGAATAAGATTTAATGGTATGTGCTACTGCTTTGGTAGAATATTTTCTGTACAAACCATAAGCTTCTTTTCCGTAACCACTCATACACATTACCTTTTTACCTTCTACATAAGCTGGCATTGCATCCCAAATAAATTTCCGAGAACTGCCCCAAGCAAAATCTCTAACATTATTGGCAATATAAATCCAAGTTTTCTTTTTATCGCTCTTAGTAGCTTCAGCTTTTTTGGCTTCCTCTAAAGTTACTACTTCAACAGGTTCTGTAGATTTTTGAGCTGCACCCCAACGTACCATTTGAGCAGGAGAAAGCACTTGAGCATAGTTTTGACACTCGCCAGTTGATAAAACAATATGATCGGCAGGTACCGTCATTTGTACTTTGTAGTTTCCAAAAGTTAAGGCAAACTCTCCTCTGCCAGTAAATTGGTGGTTTTGCCACCCTTGAAAATCACTGTACACACATAAACGTGGAAACCACTGTGTCATGGTAAATAAATGATTGCCATCTTCTGGAAAAAACTCATAACCACCACGACCACCTTGCTCCATTCTATTACCAATTTTATAATTCCAATCTATTTTAAAAATAAATTGTTGACCAGGCTTTAATGGAGTTGGTAAATCAACCCTCATCATGGTTTTATTAACTGTGTAGCTAATAGATTTGCCCAATGCATCGGTTAATTTGGTAATGTTTATACCATAACCATTGTCTTTCTTGGCATTAGCCATTTCATCTAGCTGTGTTGTTGTAACTACACGAGCTAAAGTGCTACCATCTTGGTAATCTGCATTTTTTAATGTGTTATGCTCATTCTCATCTAACTGAAGCCACAAATACTTTAACACATCTGGTGAGTTGTTAAAGTAGGTTAGGGTTTCGCTACCATTTAGTTTCAAATTCTTTTCATCTAACTCACATTTAATATCATAATCGCAACGCTGCTGCCAGTATTTATTTCCTGGTGCACCACTTGCAGTTCTATACTCATTGGGAGTAGCTAAAATAGTACCCAATTGTTCAAACTTGTTTCCGTGGTTCGATGTTGGATTGTTCATAATGTTTTGAGCATTGCTACTGCAAGCAGCAAACACTAAAACTACAAAGGCAATAAATTTTTGCATGGTGTATTTAATTTAAAAAGGTAAACGAGTTAATGCCATTTCTACAGCAATGCCAAATATAGCACCACTTGTAAACAAAATGAATTCTCTTCTATTTATTTTTATTATTGTTAAACAGATAAATGTTACAATTAGGGTAAACAATACTACCAATAACTGGGCAGCCTCTATACCAATATTGGCATATAATAGTTTTAAAGAAGCACTAAAGCCGTTACCTTGAATGGCAACAAACTCGTTTGCGAAGCCTAAACCATGTATTAATCCAAAAAATAACGCAAAAAAGTAAATAGGCGGAAACTTGCTTTTGTAAACAAACTTTTTTACAAACAAATTACTAGTGGCTGTTGCTATTATGGTTATGGCTATAAAAAACTCTATCCAATTTTTAGGTAAATCCAAAATATTAAAAACAGCCAATGCTAAGGTTATACAATGGCCAATGGTAAAAGCGGTTACCAATAAAAGCAGTTTTTTCCAGTCGGCAAACTGATAACGCAATGCCAATGCTACCATAAATAAAATATGGTCTAATGCTCCCCAATTGGCAATATGGTTAAAGCCTAAATTAAAATAAATAGAAAAATTACTCATAAGCAATAAAAATAATCCAGTTAAAATCTGAAAATTTTTTATTTTAATTTCAAATTTAATAAGGATGTTTGCTACTGCAAAATAATGTAGATAAATGGTAAATAGTATGTTTCAGTGGTTTATAATATCGGCAATGGCTGTTTTACATCCTTTTTTTGTAAGTGTAATAGAGATGAACCATAATGCAAAAGAAAAATCGGTAGAAGTTAGCATTAGAATTTTTACCGACGATTTAGAAGCCACACTTAAAAAAGTTAACAATTCAAAAGTTGATTTATTAAACCCGAACAATAAAGTAAACAACGATAAACTAATTGTTGAGTATATACGCCAAAAAATGGCTATTAAAATTGATACAAAATTGGTGGTATTAGAATATGTTGGCTATGAAATTAAAAAAGAAAGTGTGTGGCTATATTTTGAAATAGACAATATTGCTAGTATAAAAAAAATAAATGTAAACTGTAATTTGCTGTACGATTTTGAAAAAAAGCAAATCAATATTTTTAATGTGAAAGCGAATGGAAAAGAGGAAAGCTATAAATTGGATTATCCTAAAATCGATGCTTCTTTTAATCTTTGATGTAGTGTAGAAACTTTTTAAACAAACAAATCTGCTGCAATTCCATCGGCTAAAAATTTTGCTTTTTGTGTAAGTTGTATAAAGTGATTTTCTTTTATTAATGATTCATTATTTAAATGTGTTTGTGCCCTATTAACCAAACCATCTTTGGCTGCTGCTTCAAATTTTTCTTGAACAAATTGTAACGAAATTCCTTCACTTGTTCTTAAAGCCGTCATAATATATTCATTCAACTGCTGGGTTTTAGTGAGTATTTCTATTTCAAAAGGCAGTTTTTCTTGGTCTATATTTTTTAAATACAAAGAATTATTGGCCACATTCCATTGCCTAGATATTCCATTGTAAGAATGTGCCGAAGGCCCTAAACCCAAATAATGTTTTCCCTGCCAGTAACTGCTATTGTGTTTGCTTCTATAATTTGGTTTTGCAAAATTGCTTATTTCATAATGCTCGTATCCGGCTTTATTTAGTTTGTTTACCAATAATTCAAAATGTTGTGCTTGTTTTTCGACATCTATATTTTGTAACTTATTTTTTTCAATTAATTTTTGTAAGGCAGTTTTGGGTTCTACAGTTAGTGCATAACAGGATATATGTGGAATATTTAAAGCTATAACCTTATCAATATTGTCAAGCCATTGTTCATTAGATAAAGTGGGTGTGCCATAAATTAAATCAATGGTTATATTACTAAAATAGGCTAATGAAAGTTCAATGCTTTGTAAGGCTTCTGTTGTATTGTGTGCCCTATTCATCCATTGTAAATCGGCATCAATAAAGCTTTGTATGCCAATACTTAACCGGTTAATGCCTATTTGTTTCCAAGCCATTAATTTTAGCTCAGTAATATCATCTGGGTTGGTTTCTAAGGTAATTTCTGCTATTTCATTTACCTTAAAAACTTTTTTAAAAGCGAGTATCATTTTTTCAATTTCTGCTGCAGCACATAAGCTTGGTGTACCACCACCAAAATAAATGGTATCCACTGTTTCAGCTAAATAATTTTTTTGTAAATGGGCCTCACTAATAATAGCATTTACCATTTGTGGTAAAGTTTTTTGATTGGTGCTAAAATGAAAATTACAATAGTTGCAAGCTTGTTTGCAAAATGGAATATGAATATAAATACCAGCCATATTTTTATAATTTATTAATTTAAAGAGAAGCAAAAAAACTAATTCAATGAGCTAAGTAGGTAATTAGTTGTATATTTTTGCCCAACTTGTTTCTTTAAATGAAAGTAAAGCTACTACCATATATCTATTTTACAGCATTACTATTTTGTAGTACTACAATTGGTAAGGCACAAAATATCAATTTACAAATAAACAGTATCGACAAAAATGAAATTTTTTTAAAACAAGAATTTACATTTAAAAGCACTTTTCCAAATGAAAAAGCCTGCTTTAGTTATTTACAAACTATCACTAATTATTTACAAGCCAAAGGGTTTCTAAGTGCATCGTTAGATAGTTTTACTATTAGTAAAAATAATTTTACAGCTTATATATTTTTTGGCGATAAATACATATGGAGATATTTACAAGTAAATGATAGTTATTGGCCCTTATTGGATCAATTGGGCATTACAAAAAAATTATTTACAACCGAGCCTTTTAACCCTGCTGTAGTAACATTGGTTCAAGAAAAATTATTAGATTTTTATGAGGTAAATGGGTACCCATTTGCTGCTGTACAATTTGATAGCTTACAATTTAAAGATCAATTTGTTACTGCAAAACTGATTATAGAAAAAGGTATCTTATACAAAATGGATAGCCTTAGAATTTTTGGAAATGTAAAATTAAAGAAAGAGTTTTTGTATAAATATTTGAACATGCCTCCCAATAGCATGTATAATAATAAAAAGCTAGCTACCATCAACCAGCGTTTGTTAGAGTTGCCTTACTTACAACAAACACAGCCTTGGCAATTAGCTATGTTGGGTAAAAGTTATATTTTAGATATTTTTGCCAACACAAAAAAGAGTAACCAAGTTGATGCAATTGTAGGCTTGTTGCCCAATAATCAACAAATTAATGGGGCATTATTATTTACTGTAGATGCTAAAATAAAATTACAAAATGCATTTGCCAAAGGTGAAACCATAGCCTTGAATTGGCAACAAATACAACCTAAATCGCCTAGGCTAAATATTGCTTTTCAACAACCTTACATTTTTAACTCACAGTTTGGTTTCGATTTTTCGTTTGATTTGTTTAAACGAGATTCTAGCTTTTTAAACCTACAATCTTCTATTGGTGTTTTGTACGAAATTAATACACAGCAAAAAACAAAATTACTTTATCAAAGCACTAGAACCAACTTATTGGATGTAGATACCTTGCGTACTAAATTTACTAAAAGATTGCCCGATGTTATAGATGTTGTAACCAATAGTTTGGTTGTTGATTACGAATTTAACAACACCAATTATAGATTTAACCCTAGTAAAGGCAATGACTTGAAGCTTTATTTATCGGCAGGTTCAAGAAGAATTATTCAAAATAACACCATTAGCCAAATTAAGGATGGATCATTTAATTACTTATCATTATACGATAGTTTAGAAAAAAGTAGTTATCAAATACGATTAAAATTAAATGCTGCAAAATATTTTGCAATAGGTAAATATGCTGTGTTTAAAACTGCATTACAAACCGGTTTGGTGCAAAGTCCAACTATTTTTAGAAATGAGTTATTTCAAATTGGAGGCTTTAAAACATTACGTGGGTTCGATGAAGAAAGTATTTTTTCTAGCAGGTTTGCAATTGGCACTTTTGAGTATAGATATTTATTTGATCAAAACTCATTTTTTAGTGCATTTACAGATGTAGCTTACAGTTACAATCCAATAACAACTGTTTCTAATAATTTTATTGGGTTTGGGTTGGGTTTAGCATTTGAAACCAAACAAGGGATATTTAATATAAATGTTGCGGCTGGCAAAAGAAATGATTTGCTATTTGAGTTAAGGCAAACCAAAATTCATATTGGGTTTGTTAGTTTGTTTTAATTGAGAGGCTAGACAACAAAATCTGCTAATCAATAAAGTAGCTTTTATTTCTTCAATATTTTACCCGGATTTTGTTTAATAAAATCATCCCAGCCTTTAAATCCTTTGCTGGTTGTGTTTAGCACATTAGATGTTTGGTAGCAATGGCACAAAGCCACAGCCAAAGCATCGGTTGCATCAAAATATTGAGGCTTTTCTTCAATGTTTAATACTTGTTGCAGCATTTTCCAAACCTGTTCTTTATCTGCATTACCATTGCCAGTAATTGATTGTTTTACTTTTTTTGGCGAGTATTCTGTAACATCTAAACCAGCTTGCATAGCTGCTGCAATAGCAACACCTTGTGCCCTGCCCAGTTTAAGCATACTTTGTACATTTTTGCCAAAAAAAGGTGCCTCAATGGCAAAGGT
The DNA here is from genome assembly GCA_031429335.1 of Chitinophagaceae bacterium. Taxonomy (GTDB): domain Bacteria; phylum Bacteroidota; class Bacteroidia; order Chitinophagales; family Chitinophagaceae; genus UBA1930. The sequence continues at coordinate 25,294 of JANOZK010000150.1, forward strand.
TTGGGGTTTGTACAATTTAATCAGTTCACAAACTTTGGTATGTATTTTTTCTAAGCGTTCATATATATCTTTATGTTGGGTTAGCTTTAATACATCCATTAACAAAACTTGTTGTTTGTTGCCTTCTACTTTAAGCAACGCATAACCTAGTATTTGAGTGCCAGGGTCAATGCCAAGTATGATATGTGGTTTTTTCATTTTTAAGCAATTCTATTGCATTTGAGGCTAACTTCAAAATGAAATAGGTTTTGTAATGAACAATGGGATCAAACGCTATGGGTTGTACTGCAAAATGGTAGCAACCATTTTCTCAAATGCAGTAAAATATTCCTTTTGTGAAATACGGCCAGATACTACTTTAACTATGACTATGCTGGAGCCTTTCTCAAATACAGCATAAGTATCAAAAGTTTTGGAACCCATGAAGGTGATTGTTGCTTTAATTGTCCTGACTTCACCAGGGATTGATTTGATGGTATCCTGCTGAATGGTTACTTCCTTATCTGTATCTGATTTTAGGTCTTTAATGATTCCATCTACAGTTGTTTGTATTTTATAACTGCTTTTGGGTAACCTTTTTACAATTAGTACAGGTTCCTTTTCAGTTCCTTTCAATGGCAGCAAACCAATTTGCTCCAAGCTGCTTCTCCCATCAATTTTCCATCCTGCTGGCACTAGAAAGTTGAACTTGTCCTTTAATACTTCCTCCCTAGTTCCTGTATTGTCCATGGTTTCAATGACACTGTTGATCACCTTTTTTTTATAAGACAATATAAACTCATCATCTTTTGGGGAGATTTTCATTACTGCCTGTAAGTTCACTACCGTAGTATCATTAAGTAAAAAAATGTAAACGTTTGCTTTGTATGCATCACTATAATGTTTTGCACTAAATGACAAATTGAGGTAGTTTGTTCCAAGAATGTTTTTTTTCTTTTCCATTTGTAAAAAAGTCAATTCTTGAAACCCATTTGATTTTAGTAATTCTGTTTTTAGTGTGTTGGCATATTCCTCTTCAGATTGTGTTTTTATTTTTGAACGTTGATTTATTTCCAATGTGGTATTCTCCCAAACTTGATATTTTGCTGTAAAGCCATTAGAAAAATTATCATTTATTTTCTTCCACATTTGGCTCTTGCAAAATGAGAATGCACCATACAGAAAATGAATATACTCAAAATCGTTCGGCTTGCATAAGCCAATTCTATTGAGTGAAGAAAATTCTGAAAAACTTACCGACTTTACAATTTCCTCTGCAAGTTTTAGGTAATCTTGGGTATTGTTAGTTTCAAAAGAGAAGTAAAAACGTATGGTGTATTCAGCAAATTGATAAACTGCCATAGCTACTGAGATTGGTGTTTCTGTAGAATCAGTTGCTGTTCTTTTCTTCTTACAAGTTGTAGATACCCACAAAAATGGAACTTTATTGTTACTGTATTTAGTGTTTAAAATTGGCGTATTTGCCTTGCTGCAATCCCCAACGGAATTCTTTATTATAAACGTATTCATAATTTTATTAATACTGTCATAGTCCCATGAATTAAGGGACATAGCTTTGCTGTAGGTTTCAACTGACATACTGCATGAATTGCAATCTTCTACTGTACTTACTGTACCTTTTTTTGAGTCATAAATGCTTGTATATGCGTAAATAGTTCCTGCATAACCATAAGATTTCACTTTGAGATAGCTAGGTAGTAGAAATGTAAAAGGAAGCTCTGGATAAGCAATCTTCTGTGTTAATGAATCATTTTTTTGGGCAAGACCACTGACTGCTAAACTTAACAGCAAAATGAAAGCAAATAGTTTTCTTAAAAATAATCCTTGCATAATATTTTATTGGATGAGAATAATATTGTGACTTGAAGTTATACCTAACTATAAAAGAGTCCATTTGTACTACTTGTTGCTATTAATCACTCTAATGGCCTGTGCCCTTGAGGTAACATAAAGCTTCTTATAAATCTTGCTGATATGGTTACGAATAGTGTTTGGGCTAATATCCAATTTGCTGCTGATTTCCTTGTACTCCAAACCTTCAATCAACAGCAGCAGCACCTCCTTTTCCCTTTCAGATAGTTTGTAATCCGTTTCCTGCAATTCTTCTTTTGCTTTCAAATCAATTGTTGCATTCATCAATAGGTTCAATGAACGTCTTGCTATACTTGGCGACATGGGTGCACCATTTTGTTCAACAAGGTTAATGATGGCATCCTTTATTTTATCCACTGGTTCATCTTTCAACAAGTACCCATTGGCTCCAGCTTTAATGGCACGAAAAATTTTATCGTCTTCATCAAAAATGGTGAGCATCAGCAATCTTAAATTTGGGTAACGTTCCCTTGCTTTGGTCACAGCTTCAATGCCATCCATTATGGGCATATCAATATCCATCAATACCAAATCTGGCTCCACAGCTTTTCTGGCTTCAGTCATTTTCTCCAAAAAATCAATACCATTTTCAGCAGTAAAAAGCACTTCAAAACCAGCAATGGCATTCAGCCTTTCCTGCAATGCAAGCCTAATACTTTTCTTGTCATCAACAATGGCTATATAGACCATGAGCATAAATTAGTGAATTGTAAATATTCTCTTTTTCTTGCAAATTATTGATAGTGCATTCATACTACAGTTTCAATGTATAAACTGTTCCTTCTCCAATTTTACTTGAACATTTTACTTTAATACCAGCGTCTGCTGCTCTTGTGGCAATGTTCTGCAAGCCAAAGCCACCTTTGGTTTCATTGCAATCAAAACCTTTGCCATCATCATTTATTTCAATGGCAAATTTACTAGTTGATGAAATGGAAACCATTACTTTATTGGCTTCTGCATGTTTAAAAATATTGTTGATGATTTCCTGACAAATACGAAAAAGGTTCAATCCAATTAATGAATCCAGCTTCCTGTCATGCTCTATAGATTCTGTAAATTCAATTTGTGTGCCTGTATGCCTGAACATGTTCCTTGCATATACTTTGAACTTGTCAGAAAAATCATTGATGCTTATATGTTCATCATTAATGGCCCAAATGGTTTCCCTAAGGTTGCCAATTACATTTCGAATGGAATCATTTACGTTGTTCGTAATTTCTTTTCTTTTCTCAATTTCTTTTTCTGAAATACCATCCAATGAAAACAGTACATAAGACAATTGCCCCCCAACATTATCATGCAGGTCACGGGAAATGCGTTCCTTTTCCTTCTGTATTTTTTGTTGCATTTCCACTGTAGCCAGTTTTCTGTTGAACCTTCTTTTTTGTTCATACAGAATAAGAGAAGTAACCAAAACAATTCCTGCAGTTGCACATAAAATAATGAACCAGAGTTGCTGCCAGAAAGGATTGTTCACCGAAAATTTTTGTATCAAAATTCTTTTGCTTTCATAACTATCTGCATTGATGTACTTGGCAAAAAGTTGGTAATTACCCGGTCTTAGTTTGATGAATTTTGTGGAGAAGGAGTCAGTTAATGGTTGCAGGTTCATTGTATCATTATTCAACCAGTAATAAATTTTTCCTTTTGCCAAAGGCGATGACAGGGGAGGCAAAAATTTGAACTCAATAAAATTGTAGTTAAAGGATAAATCAAGGTTGTTGTTATTTGGGGTGGAAACTTGGTGATTGATGTTGATTGACTTTAACTTTGGTTCATGCACAGATGTGTCTGGAGAAACAGCATCCATTTGAAGCAACTGGAACGACTGACTGGTGCCAATGTACAATGTATTATTACTGGCATGATAGAGACCTGTTATTACTGCATCTGCTTCATTGTAGGTAACATTAATTGAACCCAATGCCTGCAATTTATTGTTGGCAAAACGATGCAGATATTTATCTGATAGAATCCATAACTGTCCTACATTATCATGGAAACTATACACTGCCCTGTTTCCCTTAAAACCTTCATTAATTGATAATTGTTTAACCGCTTTTTCGTTCACAAAAACTGTGATACCATGTTTGGTACTAACCCAAATACTGTCCTTTTTTTCTTCTACATGATATACTGCATTGCTTAATAGTCCATCTTTTTGAGTAAAAAGCCTATCGTTATTTTTTATGCTATTGTGAAGCACAAAACCTTTTTCATAAGACAGTAATGCATAGCCATTTTTTAATGAAACAACTTTTTCAATAATACTTAATGGATAATCTTTTATTCTATAAAAGGCATGTATTCTTTTGGGCTTCAACAACGGCAACAAACCAACATCATAAGTGCCAAATTTGTAGCCATCATCGAAAAAAATAGATGAAATTCCTGCTGTTATAATTGATGTATCTGTTAAAGCATATCTACCTGAAATATTTTTGTACCAGTTCACTCCCCTCAATGTGCCAGCAAGTAAACTGTCTTTACTAAAATAAATGCACATGGCCGTATTATCAATAAACATTTCCTTCTCCACCATTTTCCCTTTCAACTGGTGCAGCCAACCTCCTGAGAGGAACTGGATTTTATTGTTGTTTGAAACAATGCTACGCACAGGGCTATTAGTTCCTGTTTTAAACAATTGGTGGTTCTGCTTTCTTAATATATTTATACCTCCGCCTAAACTGGAAAGCATTACCAAGCCATTTTTTGAAATATGGATATGGCTAATGACGGATGAGGTTAAACCGTCACTTGCATCATAAGCAGTTACTTGCCCATTTTTATTATAGAAGCAAAAGCCATCCTTCTGGTTGGAAAAATAAATACCATTAGCCACAGAAGCAATACTGGTATAAGTGTCATTAATACCTTGAACATATTTTCTTGCAAATACAAAGTGGTAGTTATTACTTTCATCAAAGTAGTATATACTTCCTTGGGTAGTTAAAAAACCATTGCTGTATTGCTGTACACTAAAGTCGGCAGTATTTTTTGCAAGTTTAACTTTGTTTATCTTCCAACCTACTGGCGATACTATATCAGTTGGATTGTTTTGCAGAGGGTCTATGGTAATGCTCCCTTGCTCATTTCTTATGAACAACATATTGCCTTTGCTTTTCAGTATATGCTTGTAGCCACTTAAATCATTAGCATTAAAAATATGCACATTCAATTTGTATGCTGGAGCTACTGCATCATCAGAATTAGTGATGTACACTAAATTACCATCATTGTCTGTAAAAACGTTTAGCCAGGAAGTATGCTTTGGTATCAATATGGCCTGCAATTTTTTTGTTACTATATCAAAATGAAACCATCCATGCTCTGCAATGCCCAGCCATAAGCCATCTTTTTTATCACTAAATAACCTTGATATATAGTTGCCAGGAAAACCATCATCCGTATCAAATACCTCCCATGATGCACCAGTGAAATAGCCAAGTCCTTTATCTGTTGCAGCCCACAAATAGCCATCCCTGTCTTCGGCTACTCCAAAAACATAATTGCTTGGTAGCCCTTCTTCTGTTGTAATGTAATCAAACTTGGAAGCATACTGTGCATGGGCGGCACTTGCCAACAGGCAAAGTACAAGACAACTACATACAATATGTTTCAGTTCTGTAAACATGAAAATTGATACATGTATTAATGAAGAAAGATAATCAAAATAACTATTGCAAGAATAAATACTGCAATCAAATATTGCAGTAGTACAAATGAACTATTGCAAAACTCTAGCAGGTAAGCGAAGTTTGACAAAATATATATCATGAAAAAAGTAAGTACAATTTTTAAAACCATTTTCCCTGTATTAATCCTCAGTTTGTTGCTAGCAGTGTCGTCTGTTTTAAATGCCCAAGTAGAGTTTACTACCAAAAGTTTAGATTTAGAAACTGTAAACAAACATAAAAACTGGAAAATCATAGATGCTGGTGTTGATGCATCTACCCAAAAAGTATTTGTAAAGTTTTCATCAGCATCTTGCGATATTGATAAATCTACAATTGGTTCAATGACAACCACAACGTTTAATGGATTGGCATGGAAGGTTGATAAACTAATCTTCGATAATAATTTTGCTTATCAAAGTACCGAATCCAAATCATATCCTAATACATTCGATGCCATAAAAAATAATGAATATGTTTATGGTAAAAAATTTAATGCAATTATGGCTGGAGGTGTAGGCACAGCTCTAGCTGGGCTTGCAATGCCTAGTGGGCAAATTGACAACAGTTTTATAGGTACCAAAATTGTGACTGGTTTAGTAGGTATTGGTGGATTTAAAATTGGCAATTCTTCCATTGGTATAAAAGTTGGTGGAGAAAGTGGCAAATGGTCGGCCGACAATTGCTTTGAAAATGCTGCTGTTTTTAAAATAGATAATAAACCAGCCAAAGAAGAAAAAGGACAACGTTGGATTCCTCAATTTAATCATGCTATACCAAATGGAGGACATATTTTATTTCTTACAAGTGGCGTAAATTCCGATGCCACAAAACAACATTTGATTTTTAGAAAATATGATGGAGATGCCAATGTAGTAAATGATAAAGCCTTCACATTCGATTATCAATGTATCATGTTTGCAAAGGAAATAGAAATGGCACCAGGTAAGTTTGATTATGTGTTTGTAACGCTACCTATTAATTACAAAAAATCAACTATTAAAACTAATCCTGCTAATCAATATGAATACATTCGTATTGATGGAACAACTTTTGAAACTAAACATCAAATAACTATTACTGCACCACATTCTCAATGGAAAATTAATCAAGTTTTTGAAAAAGATGGAGCAGTTTATTTATTAGGTGAAGCTGGAAAAAAAGCAGATGAATATCAAGATTTTAGTGTGCCAAAATCAAGTGATTATCCTAATTTACAAATTGCCAAAATAACTAATGGAAAATTAGATTATGTGAATGTAATTAAAGAAGACAATATTAAGGCTGCTATGCAAAATGTAAATGGCGAAAAGGTTAAACCAGATATGCACCTTAAATTGGTAGATATACAAATGGATGTGGTTAATGGTAAGTTTATTTATAGTGGTCAGCAATACGAAGATTTAAAAAGGGGTGATGCAATTGTAAACGCAGTAATTAATGATAAAGGAGAATTAGAAACTTTATTAGTTAAAGAAGCCGAGTTTAGTAAAGGAAGTATTGTGTTTTCGGCAGATAAAAAAACAATGTATTGGTTGGTGCAGGATGTTACCGAATACAATAAATGGGATAAAAAAGCAGGAACAATTACAGCCAAAGATTCTAAGCAATTGCTTAATGCATTGTATGTAGTAGCGTACAATTTCGATACTAAAACAACTCAATATCAATCTTTAAAAAACGAAGAGTGGGCCATACAATACAACAACACTATTTTATATAACACCAACAATGAAGTTGTTTTATTGGGTGGCAAAATCACTAAAAAAGCAAAAGAAAGTGAAGTGGTTTTCGTAACTATTAAAAAGTAATTACATAAAATAGCTAGAAATGAGATAATCCTGGGGGACGAATATTTTATTTCTTAAAAAGCATCTGAAAAGATGCTTTTTTATTGTGGTATCATTTTCTTTTATATCTCATTGCTATCTACGTACTTTGCACAAACCGCATTTTCTTGAAAAAGAAACAAAAAATATTTTTTAATTATGTAGTGGGGCCCGTATTATTTGTTTGGCTAAGTGTGTCTATTTACAAACAAATTCAAAATCAAAAAGACTTACCCGAAGCTTGGAACGCCATTAAAAATTGTTATAAAGGGCCAAATGCTTGGCGTTTATACAGCGTACTGGCTTTAATGTTGGTTAACTGGGGAATTGAAGCAAAAAAATGGCAATTGCTGGTTTCAGGCATTCAAAAAATAAAGTATTCAAGAGCATATAGGGCCATTTTTACAGGGCAAGCCATTGCTTTAAATACATTTAATGGTGTTGGCGAATATGTTGGTAGAGTAGTTTACTTAGAAGCTGGTAATAGGTTAAGAGCAGTTGCAGTATCTATTGTTGGTAGCCTCAGCCAAATTATTGTTACCATGGTGTTAGGTATAATGGGGTTGGTGTATTTACGAATAAACGTTTTAGATGCTAGCCACCATGTACAAGGGTTAACGAAATTTTGGTTAGATGCCATGATGTATTCAATTGGTTTTTGGACCTTCATTTTTTTGCTAATTTATTTTCAGCTTTCGTGGTTAACTAAATTAATCGAAAAAATTCCGTTTGTAGCCAAGTACAGTTATTATATTCAAAAGCTAGAAGATTTTCAT
>JANOZK010000151.1:0-34362 GCA_031429335.1 Chitinophagaceae bacterium
AGTACAGCAGTGTACGATAACTGAAAACCAACATCCCATAAATTAAAAGGGTTTATAAGCAATAATAAAAATGCAGATGCTGCTAAACTGTTGTACATATTGGATTTTCGGCCAATATTTTCTCCCACAATAATAAAAGTAAACATTACTGCACTTCTTAATATGGATGGTGCAGCCCCAGCAATAAAACTAAAGCCCCATAAAACCAATAAAATAAGTATTGGCTTAAGAAACTTTACCATTTTATATTTTGAAAATGGATTAATTAAAAAAAGCAGCAAGCCGTAAATCATGCCAAGGTGTAAACCACTAATTGCAATAATATGCACCACACCAGTATTACTATAACTCTGCACCAAATCTCTGTCTAAATTATCTCTATACCCAATTAGCAAGGCTTGTGCAATACCTAATGTGTTTGGCTGAGTTATATATTGTTGAAGAATGGATAATATTTTTATTCTACTACTGTTTAAAAAACTATTGAATGTGTTGGTACTAGTGGTGGGTAAGGTTAAATAGGCATTATCAGCTAAAAATGCCTGATATGAAATATTTTGAAAAGTACAATATCTTGCATAATTAAAACCACCAGGATTGCCAGCATTAATTATAGGGGTGATGCCCTTGGTTATTACAATTTGCGACCCATATTGTAACTTAGGTTGTGTACTATCTTTTTTAAAATATAATAGAATATTTCCTTGTACAGGTTGCCATTCATTGTTTATTAAAACTGCTTCGGCTTTGGATAATGCTTTAAAGGATTTTTCTTTTTCAATAATATCTTCTTGTAAAGTAACTTTTACTAGCACATCATTTTGGTAATATTTACCTATCCAGTGTTGGTTATGTTCTATATTTTTTATGAAACTTAGCGTGCCACCTAGGCCAATAAAAAAAACTGTTATTGCTACACCACTTAACCAACTAAATTGAAATTTTTTAGAAGTGCTAAACACTTGATAAACTACGAAACCAGAAATACCTAAAGCAACAAGTATAAAAAAGGGCAGTAAAGTAATGTTTAAATGAAATTGTATTAAAATGCCTGCAATAAGTGGTAGTAACAATCTTAAAATTGGAACTGTTATAAAGATTGATTTATTGTAGCTACGTTTTTGCATATGGTTACCACTAAAATTCTGTTTTCTTTTTTAATAAAAATAAAATTGGAATATCTAATCGCTTAGCCCAAGCTTGTTCACTATGGTTTTCGCCTAGAAAATATTTTGTGAGCCAATTTTTTGTAGTAAACCCTCTTGCCACCATTACTTCATCTACTTGCTTTTGTATGCTTGGGTATAACGCATCCAAAGTTTTGTCGCCATGATCAAAATAAATTTTATGTTTCTTAGGGTTGGGCAAGTTATTTTGTAGGTAATTGATAAAAGCATTTGGTACAGGATTGTTTTCTAAAGACCAAACGCCGGGCCAATGTGTACTTAAGCAGGCAGCACCACCAAACACTTGTGGGTATTGGCAAATGGCATACATGCTAATTAAACCACCCATGCTACTACCAGCAATAAAAGTGTTTTTTCGATTAGCATTGGTCGAATATTTTTTATCAATCAACGGTTTTAATTCTTCTACAATAAATTGCAAATATTTATCAGAAATAGGTTTAAATATTGCAGTTGTTCTGCCTGCTCTTTGTAATTGGGCAGTAACGGTATCTTTTTCTATTGCTGTTAAACTTTCGTAAGGCTTTTGAGGAAAATAATCTGAATGTCTGGTTTTACCTCCATTCCAAATGCCAACTACTATTACTTCTTTAATTTTATTTTCATTCGATAATTTCGTTAATACATCATCCACATCCCAACTTTGTTTGTTCCATGCAATAGAAGTATCGTACAACATTTGGCCATCGTGCATGTACAATACTGCATATTTTTTATTGGTGGTATAGTTTTCGGGTAACCAAATATCAATATTTCTTGCAGTAACATATTTTGATGGGAAGCTATCAATTCTTTCTATACTACCAGCAATTGGTTTTGGAAGTTGTTGTGCAGTTGTGTGTAATAAAAAAAACAATAATCCAATTAATAATATGCTCTTTGCCATAAAAATTGTTTTATTAAATTATAATTAAAGATATTACTACATTTTATTACTTGAGGATATTCATTTATTTTTTTATTCATTAAATTTATTGTCCAATAAAAAAGCCACAAAAATTGTGGCCTTAAAATTTCTTATCTGCTCAAGTGCATACTTCTTTCTTTGTATAAAGTTCTAAAGTAAGGATCTCTTAAATCTTTAATAAAACGTATGGCTTCGCCGGTGCTTTTCATTTCGGGTCCTAATTCTTTATTTACCCCAGGAAATTTATTGAAGCTGAAAACTGGCTCTTTAATAGCGTAACCTTCTAGCTTTTTTTCTATGGTAAATTCAGTTAATTTGGCAGCATCCAACATAACTTTTGTAGCAATATTTAAGTAAGGTATTTGGTAAGCTTTTGCAATAAATGGAGTTGTTCTACTTGCTCTTGGGTTGGCTTCAATTACATAAACTTTACCATCTTTACAAGCAAATTGTATGTTTATTAATCCTTTTATATTTAAAGCCCTTGCAATTTTTTCACTATAATATTCCATTGTTTCAACTACCAATGGTGTAAGGTTAAAAGCAGGTAAAACTGCATTACTATCGCCACTATGAATACCTGCTGGTTCAATATGCTCCATTACACCCATTACATGAAAATTTTCACCATCAAAAATGGCATCTACTTCAGCTTCTTGGCAACGGTCTAAAAAATGATCTATTAAAATTTTATTATCTGGTATGTGTTTTAAGATGCTAATACAAGCTTTTTCAACTTCATCATCATTAATAACTATACGCATACGTTGACCACCTAATACATAACTGGGTCTTACCAAAACTGGGTAGCCTACTACCTTTGCTACTTCAATGGCTTCTTCTGCAGTATATGCAGTTCCATATTCTGGATATGGAATACTTAACTCCTTCAACAAATCACTAAAACGCCCACGATCTTCAGCAATATCCATATTATCGAAGCTGGTGCCAATTATTTTAATGCCTTTTTCGTGTAATTTTTTAGATAGTTTTAAAGCAGTTTGTCCGCCTAATTGTACAATTACCCCATATGGTTGCTCATGTTCAATAATTTCCCATAAATGTTCCCAATAAACTGGTTCAAAGTATAATTTATCGGCCATGTCAAAATCGGTAGAAACTGTTTCGGGGTTGCAGTTTACCATAATGGCTTCGTAACCACATTCTTTAATAGCCAATAAGCCATGCACACAACAATAATCAAACTCTATGCCTTGGCCAATACGATTTGGGCCACTGCCTAAAACAATAATTTTCTTTTTTGAGGTTGAAATAGATTCGTTACTCTGTAATGTGTTACTCATTTTTTGAAGATTGAGCAAAAATAAGGGTACTGGGTTTTTTTCAGAATTTTTTTTTAGTTAAGAAGGGTAGGTATTTCCACACAGTAAAAGTTACCTCTTTATAACTCCTCTTATTGAAGGGCATACTTCTAATAAAGCATCTGTATACAACTAATTAGGTTAACTCTTTATAGCTAATACAAAAAAGGTAGCTAAAATCAGTTTAAATTGGTAAAATCAGTTTGTGTTTACTACTTATTCAACTCCACAGCACTAGCTTGTAAAGCCTCATAAAATTCGGCACCATATTTTCTAATTAAAGCATCTTTTAAAAAAATATATACGGGTACTTTTAATTTTTTACCAAATGTGCAGGCAGCACTGCATAAATCTTCTCTTGGTTCGTAATTAATGTATTCTAAATCTGGGTCAATATCGCTAACGCTTGTTTTTATGGGAAATAAATGACAGCTTAATGGTTTTTTCCAGCCAATTTTTCCATCATTAAAAGCTTGTTCAAAACCACAATGTATGGTGCCAGTTTTGTCTTTTTTACCATAAGCACAAATACCACCATTAATAGTGGGTGTTACCCATCCAAATTCTCTGTCAAAAGTAAATAATCCTTGTCTTTCAACTTCTGCAATACCTGCTGTGGTTAAATATGGTTTTACAGTTTCATAGTATTTTTCTACCTCTTTTTTCTCCCACATTTCTAAGGGTGCACCAGCATCGCCATTTTCGCAACAACCACCTTTGCATGCAGTTAAATCGCAAACAAATTGTTCTTGTAAAACTTCATCGCTTATTAATTTATTGTCTATTGCAATCATATTTTGCTTAGTTGTTAATGGAGAGTTTGCAAATATAGCATTTAACCATGCAGCCCAAAAACGGAACATTTAATTGTAATTAGTAAAAGATGGGATAACAACTAGCCACCACCACGACTTTTAAAAATAGAGATTACTAACCAAAACGCTTTAACACAGGTATAACAATTGTACATGTGAATAAATATTATTACTACATCTCATAGCCTGCAAAGCAAATTTATTTATGAATGCAAGAATTGTAACCCAACAAAAAGCTAGAGCTTTTGCAACGGCTATTTTCTTTTGGTTACCAGTTGTTTTTTTTAGCTTATTACTTATTTATAATACCCTACCTTATTTTGGGTTCGGTAAAAATTTTAGTTTTATTCAAGAAAGAGCTGTTTTGTTTTTACAACCTTTTTATAGTGCAAGTTTTTACGTTCACATTTTTGCAGGCATGTTTTGTATTGGCAGTGTATTGTTACAGTTTTCGTTAACCATTCTTAAAAAAAGAAAAGCAATACATGTTTGGAGTGGAAGAATATATGTTGTAGTTGTATTGCTATTGGGTGCACCAACTGGTATGTATATGAGTTTTTTTGCAAAAGGAACTATAGCAGAAAAAGGCTTGTTTATGTTTATGGCAATAAGCTGGTTTTTCTTTACCCTAAAAGGCTTTAGCAGTATTTTAAACAAAAATGTTTTGGCTCATAAAAACTGGATGCTACGTAGTTATGCAATGGCTTTAACAGCGGTAACTTTTAGAATTTACTATTTAATTTTGTATGTTTTTAATGTAGAACTAACCCTTAATTATGAAGTAAGCCTTTGGATAAGTGTGGTGGGTAATTTGCTAGTTGCAGAGTTAATCATTTACAATAAAGCTAAAAAATATTTACAAACCTTTTCCAATTAACCATCACAAAAAAATTTAAAACAATGAAAGCCTTTACCACCGCTTTGTATGTATGCGGTTTGTTAATGTTGGTTGCAACTGTTATGGGTGCAATTGATTATACCAATGCACAAAAAAAAGGAACGATAAAAAAATTGTATAAAGAAGAAACACCAGTTGTTGTTAAACCTATAAATAAAGAAATTGATTATGAAGATTTTAGCAGGGGAGAAATTAACAGGCCAGAACCTATTACAACGAAACGAAAAAACGTATCTAAAAGAGTTGACTCAATAAAAATAGAAAATGATGCAGTTATACAACCTAAAAAGGAAAAAATAAGGGAGGAGCCTACAGCCAAAGAAAACGAAATTGTAGAAAAAAAGGTATCCAAAAAGAAAAATATTTCATACAAAAATTTTTCACGTGGGCCAATCGAAAAATTTGAACCAGCTTCAAGTATTGATACCGTAGAAAACAAATCTTGGCAGTATTAACAGTTTAATTGTAACTATGTTTTGTACCTAGCGTTTAATAATTTATAATGCTGATGCAATGAAAAATGTGTTGGTGTTTGCCTATACGTCCTGCCTTTTTAGGCGGGACTTTTTTTTGCTCGCAGAATAACGGAATGCAGGGAAACTTTTTCTCACGGAAAAACGGAATGCACGGACTTTTTTTGATTAATAAAACTGGTAAAAATTAGTTTTATTATAAATCAAAAAAGTGCCACAAAGCCAAAGCCTTGTAGCACTTTACTATATAAAAATATTCTTTCTACAACCGCCGCCAAGGTTTTGTAAACCGTTGGCGGGGTGTAACAAAATTCTAAACTATTAAACCTTAAACTTTTAAATTTATAAACTCCCAAACTCTATACCAAAAGAACTCTAAAACTAAGTAACTAAAAACTTATTGCCCTTGAGCCAAACTATAAGCTTTTTTACCTTCCCACATATTTAAGGTTTCAGTGCTACAAATTTTAAAATCGGCAGACAATATTATTTGTAAATTAATTAAATCCATTTGAGTTAATGGTTTCTCGTCTATACTTTCAAATCGGCATCTGTATTGATTAATTAAATTCGTAAACACACTTCCAGTAGGCCAAACTTGAGTGCCTCTATTACTAATGGTTACTAATTTAAATGTGCTACCAACATGTTGCAAACATTTATCTGCAATGGCCTTTGGTTGTTCAATACTTTCTAAAAACATGTCTACCCCAACAATTACTTCTTCTTCCATTTCTTTAGAAACCAACATGGGGTTTTTTTCTAATTTAAAATTGGTTGGCGTAACATAATGGTTAGGTAAACTTGGGCGTGGGTTGTGTGCAGGTAATTTACCTAAATTATTAATAATTGCATTGGCAAAATCTGTAGTGTTAACGCTTGGTTTGGATTTGTCGCCAAAATCGCCAGTGTGTACACCGCTTTCTAAAGTAAATAATAAGGCATTTTCAATTGCTGCTGCATTTTCCATAAAACCTAAGTGGCGTAGCATGGCAATACCGCTTAACAATAAGGCTGTTGGGTTGGCAATGTTTTTGCCAGTAATATCTGGTGCTGTACCGTGCACAGCCTCAAAAATTGAAATATGGTCGCCAATATTTGCACTTGGTGCAAAACCTAAACCACCTACTAAACCAGCACATAAATCACTTACAATATCGCCTTGTAAATTGGTTAAAACTACCACATCAAAAATATCGGGTCTAACTACCAATTTCATACACAAATCATCTACAATAACATCGTCTGCTTTTAGTTCAGGGTACTCTTTTGCAACCTCATAAAAAACTTCTAAAAATAACCCGTCTGTAATTTTCATGATATTGCTTTTGTGGCCACAGGTAATGCGTTTTGCACCCTTCTTTTTAGCCATTTCAAAAGCATATTTTATTACTTGGTAACTTCCCGGCCTAGTAATAAATCTTCTACATAAGGCAACATCATGCGTTAGCATATGTTCAATACCACCATAGGTATCTTCAATATTTTCACGAACAATGGTAATATCTATAGGTATTCCAGCTTTGCTAAAAACAGTATCAACACCATGTAGGGTTTGAAAAGCCCTTTTATTGGCATACGTATTCCAAGTTTTACGTGCTGTAACGTTTACACTTTTAACGCCTTTGCCTTTTGGAGTTTCCATAGGGCCTTTAAATAAAATACCAATCGATTCTATACTTTGCTGAGCCTCAGGCGTCATGCCATTACTAAAACCTTTGTCAAATACCCATTTGCCCATTTCTACTACTTCATATTCTAACTCAACTTTTGCTGCATCGAAAATACTAATAACAGCATCCATAATTTCTGGACCAATTCCATCGCCTTTGGCAACTGCAATTTTTCTCATAGTTTTTTATTTTTTTGCACGGCAAAAGTAAGGATTAGTATTTCATTTATTTGTTAATTCAGCAATGGTAATATTCCCTTTGGTTATATTGTATAGCTTACAAAAAAGAATAAATAAATTGAAACCTCATCCTCTGCCTTACTATTAAGCTATGGTTCCTGCTTTTCGTTGCAAGCCCTGCTTTGCAGCAGGGGCTTTCCACTTCAATCAGGGTTAGGCCAATCTGTAGTAATTCTATTCCACAAAAGCTAAAGAGTATCTCAAGTATTTCTATCAATTCTATCTGCCTATGTTTCTATTTTGGTAAACTAAAAACAATACTGGCTATATTCTTTCTCCATCTTTCCATTTCCATAAATGTACACAAGCATAGGTTTTATAGGGGCTCCATTTGGCCGAAATGTGTAACATCTTTTCTTTTAGTAATTTTTTATCGGCAACATCTACCTTATACAACTTTATCATGGCTTGTTGTATGCCTAAATCATCAACAGCAAAAACATCTTCACGGCCAAGGCTAAACATTAAAAGCATTTCAACTGTCCATTTTCCAACACCTTTTATTTGTGTAAGTAAATCAATAATTTCTTGATTATTTAGTTGTTTTAATTTTTTATCGGTAATAGAATGTTCAATACAAAAACTAGCAACGTTTTTAACGTAGTTTACTTTGGCATTGCTTAAACCTATGTTGCGTAACTCATCAAATGGGGTATCTAATATTTGTTGTGGTTTGGGTTCTTTGTTGCCATACAAATTTAAAAATCGTTGAAAAATTATTTGAGCCACTTTTGTATTTAATTGTTGGCTCATAATACCTGCCATTAAACGAATAGGAATATTTTTTTGAAATGTTAGTTCATGTATTTCGGTGCCTAGGCATTTGGCTAACTTTTTATCTTTTTGTAAATGATTTATATAGTGCATATTATACCAATGTGAATTTTAATTTTAACAAAATGATTTGGTATAATGCCGATTGGATAGCTGTTTTGATCATTTTTTTGGTCTATTACAGATATCACTTCGGTATTACAAAGTAGTTTATGAATAATGAAGATTATATTTATGCTCTAATAAAAATAGTGGAATATGAAATATCTTTTAATTTTAATGGTCTGTTTTATAAGTTTTACAAGTAATGCTCAAAATAGCGATGTAGCGGAAATTACATCAGTACTTAAACAGCAAGAAGCTGCTTGGAATGAGGGCAATTTAGAAAAATTTATGATTGGTTATTGGCAAAATGATAGCTTACTCTTTATTGGAAAATCTGGCCCAACTTATGGCTACAGTAAAACATTGGCCAATTACAAAAAGGGTTACCCCGATACAGCACAAATGGGTAAATTTACTTCAACCATTATTCATACAACTAAATTATCTAAGCAGTATTATTATGTAACAGGTAAATGGTTTTTACAACGTACTGTTGGCAATTTAACTGGTTATTATACTTTATTAATTAGAAAAGTAAAAGGCAAATGGTTAATAGTAGCAGATCATAGCAGTTAACTACACTCGCTTAATATCGGCACCCAAATTTCTTAATCTTTCATCAATAAATTGATAGCCTCTATCTATTTGTTCAATATTTTGAATAGTGCTTTTTCCATCGGCACTTAATGCTGCAATTAGTAGTGCTTGTCCAGCTCTAATATCTGGGCTACTCATGGTTATACCACGTAAATTATTTTTTCGGCCAAGGCCAATTACTGTTGCTCTGTGAGGATCGCATAAAATAATTTGTGCACCCATATCTATTAATTTGTCTACAAAAAACAACCTACTCTCAAACATTTTTTGGTGTACTAAAACACTTCCAATTGCCTGTGTTGCAACAACTAAAACAATGCTAATTAAATCTGGTGTAAAGCCAGGCCATGGATGATCGTAAATGGTTAGTATTCCACCATCTAAATAGGTACTTATTTCATAACTATCTTGAGCCGGAATATAAATATCATCGCCTTGTATTTGTAATTGAATGCCCAATTGCTGAAACTTTTCGGGTATAACACCCAAATGTTCCACCCCAGCATTTTTAATGGTAATTTCACTTTGTGTCATAGCCGCAAGCCCAATAAAACTGCCTATCTCAATCATATCTGGCAACATAGTATGTGAGGTGCCTTTTAAACTTGCAACACCAGTTATTACAAGCATATTGCTAGCAATACCACTAATGTTTGCACCCATGCTATTCAGCATTTTACACAATTGTTGTATATAAGGTTCGCATGCAGCATTGTAAATAGTTGTTGTACCTTTTGCTAAAACAGCTGCCATTAAAATATTGGCTGTTCCAGTTACACTTGGCTCATCTAACAACATAAATGCACCAGTAAGTTGTGTCGATGATAACTTGAAACAACCACTTTCATCATCGTAATTAAATGATGCACCTAATTTTTCGAAACCAATAATATGCGTATCTAATCTTCTTCTTCCAATTTTATCGCCACCAGGTTTTGGTATATATGCTTTTTTAAACCTTGCTAACATTGGGCCAGCTAACATTACACTGCCTCTAAGCCGGCCACTTTTTTTTCTAAATGCCTCGCTAGCTAAATAATTTTCATCTACATTATTGGCTGTAAAGCTGTAAGTATGGTTATCAATTTTATCTACTTGCACACCCATATCGTGCAATAATTCGATTAAAAAATTTACATCTAAAATATTTGGAATATTGTGTATGGTTACAGTTTCGTTGGTTAATAAAACCGCACACAAAACTTGTAAAGCTTCGTTTTTTGCACCTTGTGGTGTTATTGAACCGGATAATTTTTTTGCCCCTCTTACCTCGAATGAATTCATGATAATTATTAAAATTAGATTGTTAGCGAATTAACGAATTAATCTATTAGAAACAATAAAAAAGCATCGAGGTAGTTCGATGCTTTTTTTAAAAGTTATTGGTGGTTCATTAAAATCTTTTTTTAAAATTTCTGTTGTTATTGTTTCCATTATTTTGAGCATTGCCACCACTTTGGCCATTTCTATTATCTCTGGGTCCATTATTGCCATTTCTATTATCTCTTGGCCCATTATTGCCCATTCTGTTATCTCTTTGTCCACCACCACCACTCATTCTATTGTCTCTTTGGCCACCATTGCTTCTGTTGTTTCTATTGTCTCGGCCACCAAAATTTTGCCTGCGTTGTTGTGTACCTCCACGTGCATAATCATCTCTTTCAAAATTTTGATTGCGATGTTTAATAAACGGGGTATTGCTAAATTCTAATTGTCCATCGGTTATTTCGGTAAGTTCTGTTCTAATTACCTCATCGTGAACCAGTTCTTTATGCCAATTACTATATGAAAGTTTCATGTAATAGGCAATTGAATTGGCAAAACCTACTTTTTTCTCTGCATCTTCTTCTTTTAAGGCTTTATTAATAACCATTTCTAGGTTTTTGCCTAAATGAGCATATTTAGGATAACGCTTTGGGTATTTTAATCTTTCACCTTTTTCTTTATAGGTTTCTTTTTGAGGAACAGGGTATGGGCTGTTTACATTTAATTTAAAATCGCTGATAAAAAATAAATGATCCCAAAGCATATGCCTAAAATCTTCAACATTTCTTAGGTGTGGATTTAAGAAGCCCATTAATTCGATTACAGATTTGGCTTGTATATTTCTTTTTTCATCGTCTTCGATGGTTAACAAATATTCTACCATTTTTTGAATATGTCTGCCATATTCTCTCATAACCAAGTAATTTCTATCGGTATTATACTCCATGTTAAAATCCATAGTACAGGTGTAATTTTTTGTAGTATTGTAAGTTTTTATAAATGAATTGATGCTAACAAAGTGTAAGTAAAGTGCTAATAATCAACATCAAACTTCAATTTTTCTTTTAAAGTTTTAACTAGTGGATATTGCTCTGCAATTCGTTCAAATTTCTGTTTACTGTTCAAAGTTAAGTGAATTGGAACATTTTGTAGCTCTGTTGCTTCAGAAATATTTATGGTAAACTTAATGGCTCTGTTATTAAAGGCGGTTTGTAAATGATCTATTAAAAAAACTTTTTCTTGTTCTATAAATTTCTGTTGGGTTAATGCATTAACGGTAACGGTAAAATTTGAATCATCGATTATAGTTAATTGTGCAATCTTAAAAGTACCAACAGTTGAGTGTTTATCGCCTTTTTGTTGCAATATTTCGGTATAATCATTCCAACATTGGTTTAGTTTTTCCATATTCAATAGCTCCGTTTCCTTTACCTCAAATATGTTGTATTTATCGCCTGCTTTTTCCCTTAATACATCTAATAAACTCTTTTTGGAGCCTGAAGATGGATTTCTTGTTTCTTGTTGGTCTTTATTTGTTACTGGTTGCTCGTTTCTGGTTACTTGTTTCTCTTGGGTAGTTACTGTTTGTTGGTAGCTGGTTGCTTGTTGCTCGTTTTTTTTAGGTTCTTGCACATACAGTTTGGCTTCGCCACTTAAGGGTTTAACTTGTATAGAAGGCACTTGTTTAAACCTTATCGCAATTGGCCCATCAACTCGTTTTTTTTTTATAACAGTTCCTGTATCGCTTAAACTTAAATCAATGGCTTGTTGCAAAAAGTTAAGTTTAATAATACATAGTTCAACATGTAATCTTTTATTACGAGCCAATTTAAAATTAATTTCTGCATCGTTCAAAATATTTAAAGCACTCACTAAATAAGATAGGGTTGTTTTTTGGGCTGTGGTTTTATATTTTTCTTGCATACCCTCAACTACATCTAATAAAACCAATGCTTTTTCATCTTTACAAATTAAAATATTTCGAATAAACTCCGAAAAGCCATTTAATACTAAATCTCCTTCAAACCCTTTTCTATTTATTTCATCGTACAACAGCATTGCAGCAGCTAAATCTTGTTGTAGTAAACTGTCTAAAATTCTAAAATAATAATCGTGGTCTAAAATATTTAAATGCTCTAAAGTATTGCTGTAATTAACTTCTCCGTTGGTAAAACTTACAATTTTATCTAAAATACTAAGGGCATCTCTCATACAGCCCTCACTTTTTTGAGCAATTACTTGTAAGGATGCTTTATCGGCAATAATATTTTCTTTATTTACAATTTCTTGTAAATGTTCAACAGTATCGTTTGTGGTAATTCTTTTAAAATCAAAAATTTGACAACGGCTTAAAATGGTTGGCAATATTTTATGTTTCTCTGTAGTGGCTAAAATAAATATTGCATAAGATGGTGGTTCTTCTAATGTTTTTAAAAATGCATTAAATGCACTGGCACTTAGCATATGCACCTCATCTACAATATATACTTTGTATTTGCCAGCTTGTGGTGCAAACCTAACTTGCTCAACTAGGTTTCTAATATCATCGACACTATTATTGCTAGCAGCATCTAATTCGTGTATATTTAAAGATGCTCCATCGTTAAAACTTTTACAACTAGTGCATTTATCGCAAGCTTCTCCATCGGGTTGTAAATCTTCACAATTAATGGTTTTGGCTAAAATTCTAGCACAAGTAGTTTTACCAACACCACGAGGGCCACAAAACAAAAAAGCATGTGCTAATTGATTGTGATTAATTGCATTTTTAAGTGTAGTGGTAATATGTGCCTGCCCAACCACAGTATCAAAAGCTTGTGGTCTGTATTTTCTGGCAGAAACAATAAACTTATCCATGGCGGCAAGTTAATGGTTTAAACGAATATTGAATAATGCTAACTAAAATTTGTGTATTTTTTTCTTAACTTAAGTTTTATAAAAAAAAGTTTGCTTGTTTTGCAAACTACCTTATTTTTACTCTCTAAATGATTACAAGAATACTATATATTCTCCCGTGTTTCGTACCCAGCCCACGACGTGGTTGCTGATAGGACGAGCAGTTGGCCATTGCCCCTATCAGTGAATTTTTCCCACAACACTCAATAGCAATGACAATTCTTTACAATTAATTTTTTTAAGTTGGAACATAACAATATTATCATTCGTGTGGCTACACACCTTGATGCACATTATGCAAAACGTATTACAGACGAGATGGAAGCATCTGCAAAAGCAAGGGGTACTGGTATTGCAAAACGAAGTCCAGAGTACGTAGCTGCCAAAATTTTAGAAGATAAAGCAGTTATTGCCGTTACAACAACTGGCCAATGGGTAGGCTTTTGTTATATAGAAGCTTGGCAACATGGTCAATTTGTAGCAAATAGTGGTTTAATAGTAGCACCAGAATTTAGAAAAAGTGGAGTTGCTAAATTAATTAAAAACAGAATTTTTGAATTAAGTAGAGAAAAATATCCTACTTCTAAAATATTTGGTCTAACCACTGGCTTGGCTGTAATGAAAATTAATAGTGACTTGGGTTACGAGCCTGTAACTTACAGTGAATTGACCAACGATGAAGAGTTTTGGGCTGGTTGCAAAAGTTGCGTGAATTATGATATTTTAATGAGTAAAGAAAGAAAAAATTGTATGTGCACAGCCATGTTGTTTGACCCCACAGACCACTACGAGCCAAAAGAAACCAAAGAATTTTTTGAAAAAAATAGCAAAGTATTTGAACGTTTACAAAGGTTAAAAGAAAACAATTTATTAAAAAGATTAATAAAAAAAGACAATGGCAAAGGTGGTGGTGGAGCAAAAAGCATATTGAGGTATTTCTTTAATTTTTAGAAACGGTTTTTGAGGTAGATGCTTTGGGTTAGGGATTGTAGTGAAAAGCTTCTGCTGTAAAGCAGGACTTGAAACGTAAAGCCCGACCCGCCCCCTGCGGGTAACACACAACAAAATATAATTACATAAAAAATAACCATGAGTAAGAAAATTGTTTTAGGCTTTTCGGGTGGTTTAGATACCAGTTTTTGCGTAAAATATTTTACAGAAGAACTTGGTTATGAAGTGCATAGTATTATAGTTAATACTGGTGGGTTTACACACGACGAATTGAAGCATATTGAAGCACATGCATATAAATTAGGGGTTAAAACGCATACTGCTGTTGATGCTGTAAAAAGTTATTACGATTCGATCATTAAATATTTAATTTTTGGTAATGTATTAAAAAATAATACCTATCCATTAAGTGTTAGTGCCGAAAGATTGGTGCAAGCTTTACACATTGCCGATCATGTTAAAACAGTTGACGCAGATGCTGTAGCACATGGAAGTACAGGTGCAGGAAACGATCAGGTACGTTTCGACATGATTTTTCATATTGAAATACCCGGAATTGAAATAATTACTCCAATTAGAGATTTACAATTAAGCCGTGAAGCCGAAATAGAGTACCTGAAAGAAAAAGGAGTGGAGATGAATTTTGAAAAAAATACTTACTCCATTAATAAAGGTCTGTGGGGTACTAGTGTTGGTGGAAAAGAAACACTAAAAAGTAAAGGAGTATTGCCAGAATCTGCATGGCCAACACAAGTAACCAAACACAATGCTGAAGAAGTTGTTTTGCATTTTGAAAATGGGGAACTACTTGCTATTAATGATGAAATATTTGAACACCCAACTGAGGCAATACAATATTTACAAACATTGGCTGGGCCTTTTGGAATAGGTAGGGATATACATATTGGCGACACTATAATTGGAATTAAAGGACGAGTTGGTTTTGAAGCGGCAGCACCGATGGTTATTTTAAAAGCACACCATGCTTTAGAGAAACATGTGTTAACCAAATGGCAATTACAATGGAAGGATAGTTTATCTCAGTTTTATGGAAATTGGTTACATGAGGGCCAAATTTTAGACCCTGTTATGAGAGATATTGAAGCCTATTTAGAAAAGAGCCAAAGAACAGTATCCGGTAAAGTTTTTGTACAATTATTGCCTTATCGGTTTCAGATAATTGGTATTGAAAGTAAGTTTGATTTAATGAATAGCCAATTTGGAACTTATGGAGAAATGAATACTGGTTTTACTGGTGAAGATGTTCGTGGATTTAGCAAAATATTTGGAAATCAAACTTCAATTTTTCATAAAGTAAATACCGCTGCACATGAAGAAAATTAATGTAGGTATTATTGGTGGTGCAGGTTATACAGGTGGCGAATTGATTAGACTACTAATAAACCACCCTCATGTTTCAATTGCATATGTGCAAAGCAAAAGCAATGCTGGCAATACTATTTCAGCAGTTCATGAAGATTTAATTGGAGAAACTAATTTAATGTTTTCTGCTTCTCATCATTTTGATATAGATATTATTTTTTTATGTGCCGGACATGGTGAAGGAAGAAATTTTTTAGCCGACAATCAAATTCCATCAATCGTAAAAATAATTGATATTGGAAATGATTTTCGTTTAGATGCTGATGCTACTTATAATGACAGAAAATTTATATATGGTTTGCCAGAACTAAATAAAGAAAAAATACAACAAGCCAATAATATTGCCAATGCTGGTTGTTTTGCAACTGCCATACAATTGGGTTTATTGCCCTTAGCAAATGTTGGAATATTAAAAGATGTTTATACAACTGGTATTACAGGTAGCACTGGTGCTGGCCAAGGTTTAAGTGCAACTTCGCACTTTAGCTGGAGGGCAAATAATTTACAAGCTTACAAAACATTAACCCACCAACACCTAGCTGAAATTGGCGAATCGTTAAAGCAATTGCAACCAAGCCAACCCATTGAAGTAAATTTTGTGCCTTGGCGTGGAGATTTTACAAGAGGAATATTTGTAAGTTCTACCCTTGTTTGCGATTTGAGTTTAGAAGACCTAAACGAATTATATTACAATTTTTATAGCAACGCAATTTTTACAACCATAAGCCAACAAGCTATTCATTTAAAACAAGTAGTTAATACCAATAAATGTTTATTACAGTTAGAAAAAGTGGGTAATAAATTGGTGATACATTCTGCTATTGATAATTTATTAAAAGGTGCATCGGGCCAAGCAGTTCAAAACATGAATTTGATGTTTGGATTTGAAGAAAGTACTGGATTGAAATTGAAGGGGAGTGGATTTTAGGAGGATGGAGGAAGGTATAAGGTAGAAGAAGGATGGAAGTAGGGTTAGCGGAATTGATGAGATTGAGTTTGCTTTTGTACTATTAATTTGTATTTAGTTTACATATTTTAACCTTTAATTTTATAATATGAGAGATTATAAGAAATTAGATGTTTGGAGAAAGTCTCACGAAATGTATATGTTTATTAAGAAAAATATTACCCCAAAATTTCCTAAGGAAGAAAAATACGAATTAACAGCACAATTACAAAGAGCTGCTTTATCTGTACCTCTGAATATTCTGGAGGGTTGTGGAAGATATACAGAAAAAGATTTTGCTAAATTTTTAGATACTTCTCTAGGTTCTACTAATGAAACAGATTATTGTTGCTTTGCAGCTTTAGAATTACAGTACATTAATAGCAATGAATATGTATTTATTAATAAAATTATAAACGAGGTAAGGGCAATGCTAATTGCATTTATAAAATACCTAAGGAAAGAGCCTGATCAAAAAAACTAAGTCTTCAGCCTTTTACCTTTCACCCTAGTTTATACCTTAAATCATTTGCCTTATACCTTAAATCTTTTGACTTATACCTTTCACCTTCCATCTCAAACCTTCACCCAATGACACTCTTCGACGTTTATCCATTGAACAACATTGTAATTACAAGAGCACATGGCTCTTATGTTTGGGATAATAATAACAACCGATATTTAGATATGTATGGTGGCCATGCTGTAATTAGTGTTGGACACAACCACCCATATTGGGCAGAAGCAATAAAAGAGCAAATGGATAAAATATCTTTTTATTCAAACTCTGTGATTATGCCAATACAAGTAGAATTGGCAGAAAAATTAAGTAAATTAAGTGGTAAAAAAGAGTACCAATTATTTTTATGTAACAGCGGTGCCGAGGCCAATGAAAATGCAATTAAGTTAGCTAGTTTTTATAACGGTAGAAAAAAAGTAATCGCATTTAGTAAATCTTTTCATGGTAGAACTTCATTGGCTGTTGCAGCAACAGATAATAAAAGTATTGTTGCACCAGTTAACGAAACTGAAAATATTATTTTTCTACCTTTTAATGATGAAGCGGCTTTACAACAAATTTTTGATGAACAAGGCGGCGAAATATCTTCAGTAATCATTGAAGGCATTCAAGGTGTTGGGGGTATAAATGTTGCCAACAATTCGTTTTTACAACTATTACGAAAGTTGTGTACACAGCACAATGCTGTTTATATTGCAGATAGTGTGCAATGTGGCCATGGACGAACTGGTAAATTTTTTGCACACGATTATGCAGGTGTTGATGCAGATATTTATAGCATGGCAAAGGGTATGGGAAATGGGTTTCCTGTTGGTGGTATTTTAATTGCACCACATATAAAACCAAAACATGGTATGTTGGGTACTACTTTTGGGGGTAATCCATTGGCTTGTGCTGCTGCCATTGCAGTTTTAGATATTTTAGACGATGATAACTTAATGGATCATGCCTATAAATTAGGTAATTATTTAATGGATGAATTATCTAAAATTGATAGGATTATAAACGTGAGAGGAAGAGGATTAATGATTGGTTTTGAAATGACTGAGGCATTAAAAGATTTAAAAAAACAATTACTTTTTGATAGAAAAGTATTTACAGGAGAAGCAAAGCCTAATATTATTCGACTATTACCATCGTTATCGATTACCAAAGAACAGGTTGATGTTTTTTTACAACACGTAAAAGAGCTTGCGGCCAACGTTTAAACGTACTATTTAATTTATAAAGCAATATGGAACAATACCATCCAATAACAAAAGCAATAAGGTTACAAACAGAGCGTACCGACCAAAAAGAACATAGTACACCACTTTTTTTAACGAGTAGTTTTGTTTACAATAGTGCTGAAGACATGGGTGATGCCTTTGCAGATGATAGCTTGGATGTTAATATTTACTCAAGATTTAGCAACCCAACCGTTGATGAATTTATTGCAAAAATTGCCGTACTCGAAAATGCTGAAGATGGTATAGCAACTGCAACAGGTATGGCGGCTGTATTTGGTGTTTTTATGTCTTTTTTAAAGCAAGGCGATCATATTATTTCTGCAAGTGCAGTGTTTGGCTCAACACATACCATACTTACTAAGTACATGCCCAAATGGGGAATTGATTATTCGTATTTTGATATGGGTAAACCAGAAAGTATTGAAGCTTTAATTAAGCCTAATACTAAAATGTTATACATCGAAACTCCATCGAACCCGGGGTTAGATATTGTTGATATTGAATATTTATCTGGCCTTTGTAAAGCAAAAAATATTTTATTGGTAGTTGATAATTGTTTTGCAACACCCGCTATACAACAACCCATGAATTTAGGTGCAGATTTGGTAATACACTCTGCTACGAAATTTATTGATGGTCAAGGACGTGTACTTGGTGGTGTTGTTGTAGGCAATAAAATTTTAATTAAAGAGTTGTATTTGTTTATCAGAAATACAGGACCATCATTAAGCCCTTTTAATGCTTGGATACTAACAAAAAGCTTAGAGACTTTGCATTTAAGAATGGATAAACATTCTGATAATGCTCTGCACTTAGCAAAAAAATTAGAACACCATTCAAAGATCAGCAAAGTAAAATATCCTTTTTTACCAACTCATCCTCAGTACGAAATTGCTAAAAAACAAATGAGCAGTGGTGGAGGTATTTTAACGTTTGATTTGAAAGGTGGATTAGAATCTGGAAGACTTTTTTTAAACAGTTTACAAATGCTATCAATGACTAATAATTTAGGCGATAGCAGAAGCATTGCATCTCATCCTGCAAGTACAACTCACTCAAAACTTACAGAGCAAGAAAGACAAATGGTTGGTATTACACCCGGTTTAATTCGTATTTCTGTTGGGCTAGAATATATTGATGATATTGCTAATGATATTTTGCAAGCTTTAGATAAATGCTAATACAACATGTTCCAAAAACTTACTACCCAAAGAATGTTGCTTAGGAAAGTACAAAAAGGAGATGTAGATTTTGTATTAAAAGGGCTAAGTAATGATGTTTTAACCAAGTACATGTTAGTTCGTTACTACAATTTAGAAGCAGTAAAAGAGCAAATGAAATATTATGCTAAAAGTTACACAACACAAAAAGGGTTGTATTGGTTAATGGAAACCCTGCAAACAAAAGAGCCTATTGGTATTATAGGAATTAATAGTATTTCGAAAATTCATCAAAAAGCAGAAATGGGGTTTTGGATATTACCCAACTTTTGGCAACAAGGTTATATCACCGAAGCAGGAAAAGCAGTATTAAATTACTGTTTTAATTGTTTACTTCTAAATCGTATTGAAGCAACTGTAGAAACAGAAAACATCGCTTCTTTGGCTACTATAAAAAAATTAGGATTTCAACACGAAGGCACTTTTAAAGAGTATGAAATTAATAATGGAAAAGTTATCGATTTAATGATGTTTGCTTTATTAAAATCTGAGGCACAAAAGATGCTACACTAAAGATTTTACATAACATTTTTCATTATCTATCAGCTCTTGCACAAAGCCCATTTTTACAATAAATTGTTCATGATTTTTTTCTAATGGCTTATGATAAATTACTTTTTTTACACCTTGTTCAATAAGGTGATTTTTTTCTTTTGTAAATAAAAATTTACCAATTTTAAAATCTCTATAGTGTGGTATGGTATAGTTTATTTCGACAAAAGCATTGCCATTTTGATCTAAATTCGCAATAAAAATATTGGCAATTACCAAATCTCTCAAAACAACGAAAGCAAACATATTTTCTTTAATTTCCAAATCACCGTTAGAAAAATATTTTTTTATATCAACCTTATAAAAATCAATAAAATGCTCCACAATTTTATTGTTAGTAGTAACCGTAATTAATGTAAAAATCTCTTTAGATTGATAAAGTTTTACCAACTGATAAATATTAATACACAACAAAATACAATTAGCCAATAATACCGGAAAAGCAGCAATTACTGCACCATATGTAATAAAAGCAATACAGCCTAAAATGTTTAACCACCTAAATTTTATAGCGTTGGTTACAATTAACGAATAAGCAAGCAATGCAGAAGCCAAATATCCTAATAGTAAAATCATATAAAACAAATTCAAAGTTAAAAAGAGGGTAAAGGTGCAGTTATACCAAATAGAAATAGGTTTTTAAAGTAAAGAACTATGAAACGTTATATTAACAGCTACGATTTTCATGTTTTCTTTTAATTTTTTTGTAAGGTAAAATATTACTTAATATTCTTCAATAACCAATCACCCTGGTTGTTAGCTGTATTATCAACCAATACTTTTGAGGCAATTTTTTCTTGTGCTCTTCTAATGGCGTTTGTAATCATATCATGCTCAATCATTTCATCATCTTGCATGCCTAACTTTTCTAGTAGGGGAACCAAGTTTTCGCTTCCAAATTGCATAAACAATGGTTCATCTAAACTGGATAAAATAATTACTTCATTTAGTTCGAGTTGTTTAAATAAATCTGCTTCTTTACTATATAATGGGTAATGTTCTACAAAAACATAATTTAATTTTTGGCTACTCGTGGTTTGTCTGTACATAATTACTTTATGCTGGTAATTGTGCTTTTCTAATAGTTCATTCAGCTTTTTTCTGGTATCCTCAAACCAACAAACAAACTGTAAATTGTGATCTTTATCTAACATCTGTAAACATGCGTTCCACTTTGCATTTTCGTTCATCCAAACTTTGTTACAAATCTTTATTTGTGGTTCTTTCTTCTTAAACAATCCAAACATTATGTTCCAGTTTTGGTTATTGTAAAGTTGAACATTTTATTCTACCTAAGCAAATTGCTTTTGTAATACATTTGATGCGTATAAAACAGTATGGCAAAGAAAAAAATTAGTACAATAAATAACGATGTTGTAGAACAAATTGGCTCACTTACCGAATTTGGTAGCATTGAAGTTTTTGGAGCAAGAGAACACAATTTAAAAAATATAGATATTTCTATTCCAAAAAATAAATTAGTTGTATTTACTGGGGTTAGTGGTAGTGGTAAAAGTTCGCTGGCATTTGATACCATTTATAACGAGGGTCAAAGACGTTATATGGAAAGCTTCAGTGCCTATGCCAGGCAATTTTTAGGCGATATGGAACGCCCAGATGTTGACAAAATAACCGGCCTTTCTCCAGTAATTTCTATTGAACAAAAAACCACCAACAAAAACCCAAGAAGTACGGTTGGTACAATTACAGAAGTGTACGACTTTTTGCGTTTATTATATGCTCGTATTGGTGAAGCCTATAGTTACAATACTGGCAAAAAAATGGTAAAGTTTAGTGAGGAGGAAATTGTAGATAATATCTATCAAAAATTTAGTGGTAAAAAAATATCACTTTTAGCACCCATTGTACGTGGGCGTAAAGGCCACTACAGAGAATTATTTGAAGAAGTTAGAAAGAAAGGATTTCTAAAAGTTAGGGTAGATGGTGAGGTGATGGATTTAACACCAAAGCTTCAGGTTGATCGTTACAAAATTCATGATATTGAAGTGGTAATAGATCGGTTGGCTGTAACCAATGACATGAAAGTTCGTATAAGTCAAAGTGTGCAACAAACCCTAAAAATGGGTAAAGATTTATTATTCTTGCTCATTAACGATAATAATACCGTTGTTCAATATAGCAAACAGTTAATGTGCTTAGAAACAGGCATTAGCTATGAAGAGCCAAGTCCCAACGCATTTTCATTCAACTCGCCTTATGGTGCATGTAACCAGTGTAAAGGGTTGGGCAACGTTTATACAATTGATATTAATTCGGTAATTCCAGATAAAACAAAAACTGTAAAAGAAGGGGGTATTGTACCACTAGGAGAAGAAAGGGATGCTAGTGTTTACCAGCAAGTAACTGCTTTTGCAAAAAAGAATAAAATTCCATTAGACAAGCCTTTAAATGTTTTGCAAGCCGATCAGTTAGATTTATTATTATTTGGTGATAAATCTATCTCGTCAACTTTAGAAATGGATTTGAATGACGATACTATTCCAGAAATTTATACAGGTAGTTATGAGGGCATTATTCCTATGCTTAAACGTTGGTTTATTTCGCCCCAAAGTAACGATGGTTTAAAAGCTTGGGTCGAAAAATTTATGGAATTATCAACCTGTTCCTCTTGCAATGGAACAAGGTTAAAAAAAGAAAGCTTGTGGTTTAAAGTAAATGAAAAAAATATTAGTGAGTTAAGTAACATGAATTTAGATAAACTAATGTTGTGGTTTATTGATATTGAAAAAAAGTTAAGCAACAAACAAAATGCTATTGCAAAAGATATTTTAAAAGAAATTAGAGAACGTGTTCAATTTTTACTAGATGTTGGTTTAACTTATTTATCGCTTGGCAGACCCAGCAAAACATTGAGTGGTGGCGAAAGTCAACGAATTCGTTTGGCAACTCAAATTGGTAGCCAACTGCAGGGCATCACTTACATATTAGATGAGCCAAGTATTGGCTTACACCAAAGAGACAACCACCGATTAATTGAAGCACTTAAAAATCTTAGAGATATCGGCAATAGTGTTTTAGTAGTAGAGCATGATAAAGATATTATGCTTGCAAGTGATTATTTAGTTGATATTGGTCCCAAAGCTGGTAAGTATGGAGGCAAAATTGTTGCACAAGGCACACCACAAGAGGTGTTAAATAGTAATAGCGAAACTGCTCAGTACTTATCGGGGGCAAAAAAAATTGAAGTACCAAAAGATCGACGAAAAGGAAACGGAAAATTTATAGAATTAAAAGGAGTGCAAGGTAATAATTTAAAAGATGTTTCAGTTAAATTACCATTGGGGAAATTAATTGTAGTAAGTGGTGTAAGTGGTAGCGGTAAAAGCACTTTAATTAACGAAACCTTATATCCACTTTTAAGTAAGCATTGTTACAATAGTAAAATGCCTGTTCAAAATTATAAAAGTATTAAAGGCTTAGAAAATATTGATAAAGTAATAGAAATAGATCAAAGCCCTATTGGGCGAACACCAAGAAGTAACCCAGCAACTTATTGTGGTTTTTTTACAGATATTAGAACTTTATTTGCTAGTGTGCCCGAAGCAAAAATTAGAGGCTATACGGCTGGCCGTTTTTCTTTTAATGTAAAAACCGGACGTTGCGAAGTTTGTGAAGGCGGTGGTATGAAAGTAATTGAAATGAACTTTTTACCCGATGTTTATGTGCATTGCGAAAAATGCAATGGCAAACGTTACAACAGAGAAACTTTAGAAATAAGATACAAAGGAAAATCTATTAGCGATGTACTGGTTATGACGGTGGATGAAGCTTGTGAATTTTTTAATGCTGTACCCTGGATGTTTAGAAAAATTAAGGTGTTACAAGATGTTGGTTTGGGCTACATTACTTTAGGCCAATCGGCTGTAACATTAAGTGGTGGCGAAGCACAGCGTGTTAAATTAAGTACAGAATTAGGTAAAAAAGATACGGGCAAAACCTTTTATATTTTAGACGAACCTACTACAGGTTTGCACTTTCAAGATATAAAATTATTAATCGATGTTATAAATAAATTAGTTGATCGAGGCAACTCTGTTTTAATCATAGAACACAATTTAGATATTGTTAAAATGGCCGATCATATAATAGATTTGGGTCCAGAAGGTGGCGATGGTGGCGGACAAATTTTATTTGAAGGTACTCCAGAAGAAATGTTAACTATCAAAAATAGCCACACAGCTCGTTTTTTAAAATTAGAAATGAAGTAACATTTCTACCTCCTTTTTATTATTGTGAAGCTTTTAAGAAAACATTAATTCAAACATGGTTATTAGTGATTACTTTTAATCGTTGTTATTGTTCAACAATATTTTAAACTACAAATATGTCTTCAACAAAAGTTATTTGGGTAGATGATGAAATAGAAAGTATTCAAAGCCAGAAAATTTTTTTAGAAAATAAAGGCTATGATGTTACCACATTTAGTAATGGCTTTGATGCTATTGAGTATGCAAAAGACAATATAATTGATGTTGTTTTATTAGATGAAAGTATGCCCGGTATTTCTGGTTTAGAAACTTTGGCAAAAATTAAAGCCATCAATCAGCAATTGCCCATTGTAATGATTACCAAGAATGAAACAGAAAGCTTAATGGACGAAGCAATTGGTAGCCAAATTGCCGATTATTTATTAAAGCCAGTTAATCCAAACCAAGTTTGGTTGAGTTTAAAAAAAATTATCGATAATAAAAGATTGGTTGCAGAAAAAACTACCACCTCTTATCAGCAACAGTTTAGAGATTTGTTTATGGCCCTTAGCGATAATCCAAACCATACACAGTGGATGGATATTTACAAAAAATTAGTGTACTGGGAACTTGAAATGGAAAAAAGTGATAGTCCCGAAATGCAAGAAATTTTTGCTTCTCAAAAAGCAGAAGCAAATACCGAGTTCTTTAAATTCATCAGTAAAAACTATGCTAAATGGGTACATCCAAAAAGTAACGATGCTCCAATAATGAGCCACAATCTTTTTCAATACAAAATTTTGCCTCATGTAGAAAAAGGAACACCTACTTTCTTTATTTTGATTGATAACTTACGCTACGATCAGTGGAAAACAATACAACCCATTTTTGCCGAAAGTTTTAGAATTTTAGAAGAAGAAACTTTTTATTCTATTTTGCCTACTGCCACTCAATATGCTAGAAATGCCATTTTTAGTGGTATGTTACCAATAGATATTGAAAAAAACTTTCCAATAGAATGGAAAAATGATGATGAGGAAGGGGGAAAAAATTTATTTGAGGAACATTTTTTTAGGGCTCAACTTAAAAGATTAAAAAAAGACGATATAAAATGTGGCTACACAAAAATTACCAATCACAACGATGGGCAACACTTGGTATCCAATATTCACAACATGTTAAATAACGATTTAAGTATTATCGTTTACAACTTTGTAGATATGTTAAGCCATGCCCGAACAGAAATGGAAGTATTAAAAGAATTGGCAGGCGATGAAACAAGTTACAGAAGCATTACCAAAAGTTGGTTCGAGCATAGTGCTTTACATCAAGCATTAAAAAAAATTGCAGACAAAAAGATTAATTTAATTGTGGCAACCGATCATGGAACTGTTCGTGTAAAAACACCTTATAAAGTTATTGGCGATAAACAAACCACTGCTAACTTAAGGTACAAACACGGGCGTAACTTAAATTTCGAACATAAAGAAGTATTAGCATTTAAAGATCCAAGAGACGCAGGTTTGCCAGTACCAAATGTAAATTCATCGTTTATTTTTGCAAAAGAAGATGGATTTTTATGCTACCCCAATAATTACAATCACTATGTAAACTATTATAAAAATACTTTTCAGCATGGAGGGGTAAGCTTAGAAGAAATGATTGTACCCATTATTAAAATGGTTAGTAAATAATTTGCATAATGGAACAAAATGAGGTAGAAGCCAATCCGATTGTACTTTTCGATGGTGTTTGTAACTATTGCAACACCATGGTAAACTTTGCTATTAAATGGAATAAAAAACAAAATTTACGCTTCGCTCCATTACAATCTGATATAGGAATAAGCTTAAGAAATAGATTCTCAGTACCAATTAATATAGATTCAGTTGTATTTATCGAAAAAAATCAAGCGTATATTTACTCATCGGCAGCTCTAAAAATTTGTAAACACCTTAGCTTTCCTGCTACACTAATTTATTGCTTCATCATCGTTCCTAAGATAATTCGAGAACCCATTTATAAATGGGTTGCTACAAATAGATACAAGTGGTTTGGCAAAAGAGAAACCTGCATGATACCAACCAACGAAATAAAAAATCTTTTTCTACATTAAATTTTTGTGTAAAGCAACCATTTTACCTAATTTTAGCTCTATATTTACAATCTTTCCAACATCCTACTAGAATTCCAACACTAAACATCTATGGAAAACGATATAATTCACTCAAAATTAATCGTTTATGAAACTTTATCTACAAAAAGTCACCCTCATTTTATTGGTGCTCTTTTCCTTTTCTGTTAATGCATTTTCACAACTTAATGGCGGAACAGTATCAGCTGCTTCGATTTGTGCCACCAGAAATTTACCAGCATCTCAAATTACAAACCTGACTTTGCCAACTGGTGGAACTGCTCCTTACTCCTTTCAATGGGAGGCTAAAATTCAGTATTCAAGTTGGACAAATGTGATTAATGTCGGAACATCTCCTTCCTTATCACCAGGTAATTTATCTTACACAACATCATACCGTAGAAAAGTAACAGATGCAAACGGATTAACTGCATATTCGAATGAGGTTAAATTATTTATTGTTGATGAGTTTAATGCTGGTAGAGCCTATGTACTAGGTGATTCTGTGATATTATTTGGAGACCCTATTCCTGCAATTGGTTCTAATGCTGCAAATGACGGTACAGAGAGCTATGCATATTCTTGGGAGGTAAGTACTGTTGGTTATAGTGGCCCATGGACTTCACTTCCTGGTATTAATACTTTAGTTATTCAACCACAACCTTATACAATTCCACAAGCAAGATATTATAGAAAGAAAACCACTGATTTAAACTGTGGTACATCTGTTTATGCAGTTCCAGTAAAATTAGAAGTAGTAAGTGTATTGCCTTTTTCAGCAACTCATTGGACAAGTAGTACCTTGTGTTTTTTCCCTAATAATTTACCCAAATTATTAGAAGGTAATCCTGCAAGAGGTGGACTAAGTCCATATACATACCAGTGGGAAAAAAGGGATTTTGGATCTATAAGTTGGCAATTAATAGCTGGAGCAAACAATGCCAACTACCAACCACCTTTATTATCAGTTTCTACCTATTATAGAAGGCGTGCAACTGATGCAAATGGAGCAACAGGTTACTCCAACGAGAATTTGCTTACACTAGCTAATACATTGCCCAACCCAGGTTCTATAACAAGTACTGGTACATTAATTGCCCCAAATGCTCCTTTAAATGCAGCTATAGAAATTACCAGTGCTTCTAATTTCAATCAGGGGGTGTATGCATGGCAATCAAGCACAAATAACGGTGCAAATTGGACCGAGATTGCAAATGCTGGTTACAATAATTATTATCCTGAAACTCCACCCACAATTACTACTTGTTATCGTAGATCAATAAGAGAATTTTGTGCCGAACCTTTTAGAGATACTTGGACTAATACTGTTTGTATTAGCCCTGCAATGCCTTTAACTGCTGGTGCAATTTCATTAGGTTCTGGTAATGGTTCTTGTATTACTCCAAGCACATCTCCAGGTATTATAACTGGTACACCAGCAACTGGTGGTGCTACACCTTACCTTTACAAATGGCAAAAATTTGATGGAGTTGATTTTATTGATATTTCTTCGAGCAATACTGTAAGCTATACACCAGGTTTATTAAATCAAAGTACTAAATTTAGAAGAATAGTTACCGATGGTAATGGCACTTCTTTAACAAGCAATGAGGTTTCTGTTACTATTTCTAGCTCTACTTCATTAAAAGGTGGAATTATTGATGGCCCAATTATTACATGCAGCAACACTGCACCAGGAATACTAAGCAATATTATTGATGTTTGTGGCGGTGGTGGTACTTATACCTATAGTTGGGAAAGTAACACTGGTGCTGGTTGGAACCTAATTGGAGGTGCCAATCAAGCTACTCATAACGCTACTTCGATAGCTGGTGATACTAAGTTTAGAAGAAAAGTTGGCGATGGTTGTGGTAATGTTGTTTATAGCAATGAAGTTCCTGTTTATGTTTATCCTGCTATAGAAGCTGGTACAATTTCTCCTGCAACTCAAAATGTTTGTTATAATCAAGTTCCAGAATTATTAGGATTAACACAAAACTGTCATTATACCAACGGTAACGTAACCTACCAATGGCAACGTTCTGCAAGTGCAGCTGGATCATTTACCAATATTAGTGGTGCAACACAACCTGTTTATTTACCTAAGACGTCTAATATTTCATCTTATTACAGATTGGTAGTAACTTCTTCTGTTTGTAATGCCCAGGCAATTAGTAACGTATCTGCTGTAATTGTAAATATTGGTTGCTTCTTTGCTGGTAGAACTTCTGGGGGAATAAATACCAATGATAATGCCTTAGCATCTAACCTTTCTGGTAGGGGCAACATGAAGTTGTATCCTAATCCAGTACAAAAAGGTCAAGTTGTATTTATTAATTTCGATGGCGACGGTGCTAACTGCAAAGCAACTCTTCGTGGTACCGATGGCAGAACTTATGCTTGCACTATTTCTGCTGCTGCAAGAGGTGCATTACAAGTAAAGATGCCTGTTAATGTTGCTCAAGGAACTTACTTAATTCAATTGTCAAATGGACAAAAACAATGGGTTGAACGTATTGTAATATTTTAAATATATCCTTATAGATACAAAAAAAATCCTTGCTTATATAGGCAGGGATTTTTTTTGTACATTTTGTGGATAAAACAAAATAGAATAGCCTTGTATATCAATTACTTTTGAGCATACTCATAACCCCACTTTAGGGGATGAGTTTTGAATGAAGTATACAGCT
This sequence comes from Chitinophagaceae bacterium, assembly GCA_031429335.1. Classification (GTDB taxonomy): domain Bacteria; phylum Bacteroidota; class Bacteroidia; order Chitinophagales; family Chitinophagaceae; genus UBA1930. The sequence continues at coordinate 28,988 of JANOZK010000151.1, forward strand.
ACAACATTAAAAAAATTAGAAAATATTTTAGGCGAAAGTGAATTCAAACTTCGTTATGAGAGTGGTACCTTTCAAAGTGGTTGGTGTTTATTAGAAGCTAAAAAAATGGTAGTACTAAATAGGTTTTTACATACCGAAGGAAGAATAAATATATTACTTGATCTAATTCCACAACTAAATATAAGTTTCGATAAATTAACTTACGAAAGCCAAAAATTGTACGAACAAGTAACTTCAAAAATTATACTTGAAGCATAAATTTTATTTTCTTAAACTATCTTCTCGGCTTTTGATTGTAGATTTGAAAAGTGATAGATTCTAAACTTACAATTACTTTTTTAGGTACTGGCACAAGCAGTGGTATACCCATGATTGGTTGTAATTGCCCTGTTTGTATTTCTAAGAATAAAAAAGATAAAAGGCTAAGAAGCAGTATTCTTGTTCAATCTCTCACAACATCAATTGTTGTGGATACTACTCCAGATTTTCGTTACCAAATGTTGCGTGCCAATATTCAACATCTTGATGCAGTTATTTTTACCCATCCCCATAAAGATCATATTGCTGGCTTAGACGATGTTAGAGCATATAATTTTTTTAGTAAAAAGCCAATGCAATTGTATGCCAATACTTTAACCGAGGAAGCAATTCGAAGAGATTTTTATTATGCATTTGCAAATAACAAGTACCCTGGCGTTCCAAATTTGGAAATGAATACCATTGATTTAAATAGTTTTACCATTGGAGATATTTTAATACAACCTATTTTGGTTTGGCATTTAAAAATGCCAGTATTTGGTTATAGATTTAATGATTTTACTTACATAACCGACGCAAACAGAATAGACGAAAACGAAAAACAAAAAATTTTTGGTTCAAAGGTTTTGGTTTTAAATGCACTTAGGCAAGAAAAACATGTTTCTCATTTTAACCTAAATGAAGCAATAATATTAGCCAAAGAGTTAAACGTAGCTTCCACTTATTTTACTCATATTAGCCATCAATTGGGTAAACATAACTTTATTAATAAACAACTGAATAAAAACATATATTTGTCTTATGATGAATTAAAAATATTCGTTTAAATTAAACCCCTTTGTAATTACTTTTTTTCAATTTAATTAATTGAGATGAACAAAGAGCTTAAAAAATATTTTGCATTTTCAAAAAAAGATAGAATTGCCGTTGTTGTATTGATACTGTTCATTACTACATTCTTACTACTTCCATACTTCTTTAAAGTTAAGAAAAATAAAATACCAGTAGATCCTGTGTTGGTTGAGCAGGTAAATGCTCTTAATCAAAAAAAATTAGTAGAGCAAAATAATGGATTTAAAAGAAATGAAAATTGGCAAGATAATTCCAACGAACCCTCTACTATTAATCGCCAACCAGGCCAACTTTTTCAATTTAATCCAAACACTTTAGATGAAGCAGGTTGGGTACGCTTAGGTATTAGAGAAAAAACAGCCAAAACAATTCTTAATTATAGAAACAAAGGCGGAAAATTTAAATCTGCAGAAGACATAAGAAAAATTTGGGGCTTAAGCAAAGAGGAAGCAGATAGAATTATTCCTTATGCTATAGTAACCCATAACATCAACAATACTAGTAACAACAGTTTTAATAATGCAACAACTAGCAACTCAAAACCATTACTCCTAGATGCTAATACTTGTACCCCGTACGAGTTAAAAAATATACCTGGTATTGGCACAAGTTTGCCTTATAAAATTGTAAACTTTCGAGAAAAATTAGGTGGGTTTTTAAATATGGCTCAGGTTAAAGAAACCTATGGCATGGGCGATTCTATTTTTACAACTATTTTACCTTATTTGCATGTGTTACCTACCCAAATTAAAACCATCAATATAAATACAGCTTCCGAGTTTGAATTAAATGCTCACCCATATATAGATCAAGCTGTTGCCAAAGCAATTGTACTGTATAGAACAAAGTATGGTGGTTACAGCTCGGTAATAGGAATCAAGAAAATTGTTTTTATTACCGATGAAATGTATAAAAAAATTGCACCTTATTTAAGTGTTGATACAAATGAATAAATACTTTTGGGTGTTAACTTTAAAGTTATATTTTTGTAAAACTAACGAATGTTAGTACAGCCTTTATCGATTGCCACTTCTTATTAGTCCTGCAGCAATGCAGGACTAATCTATTAAAAAACAAATCATGAATTTTTTAGAATCTGAATTAACACAACAAGTAGCACAAACTGCAAAAGATTTTGCATTGCAATATATAAAACCACATGTAATGGAGTGGGACGAAACCCAAGAATTTCCAGTACATATTTTTAAAGAATTAGGCAAATTGGGAATGATGGGTGTTTTAGTGCCTGAACAATATGGTGGTGCTGGATTAAGTTATTTTGAATACAATGCCATTATTCAAGAAATTTCAAAAGTTTGTGGTTCAATTGGCCTAAGCCTTGCAGCTCACAATAGCCTTTGTACTAACCATATTTTAACCTTTGGTGGCGATGCACAAAAGCAACAATATTTGCCTAAACTAGCAACTGCAGAACATATTGGGGCTTGGGGTTTAACAGAGCCTAACACAGGTAGCGATGCTGGAAATATGAAAACCACAGCTGTAAAAGATGGTAACAATTGGGTTTTGAACGGAACTAAAAGTTGGATTACACATGGCAAGTCTGGCGATATTGCTGTGGTAATTTGCCGAACTGGAGAACCAAGAACAAGTGGTAACTCAACGGCTTTTATTATAGAAAGAGGAACGAAAGGCTTTAGTGCTGGAAAGAAAGAAAATAAATTGGGCATGAGGGCTAGTGAAACTGCCGAAATGATTTTTGACAATTGTATTATTAGCGATAGCCAACGTTTAGGAGAAGTGGGTGATGGCTTCCGTCAAGCATTAAAAATATTAGATGGAGGACGTATTTCCATTGCTGCATTATCAATTGGTATTGCAAAAGGAGCTTATGAAGCTGCTTTACAATATTCTAAAGAACGTCATCAGTTCGATAAGCCCATTTCTAGTTTTCAAGGTATTAGTTTTAAGCTAGCAGATATGGCTACCGAAATTATGGCAAGCGATTTATTGGTTTGGAAAAGTTGCGATTTAAAAGAACGGGGTCAAAAATTAACTAAAAACGGAGCAATGGCTAAATATTATGCCAGCGAAGTGGCTGTTAAGGTGGCTAACGATGCTGTACAAATTTTTGGGGGATATGGTTATACCAAAGACTTTCCGGTAGAAAAATATTACAGAGATGCTAAGTTGTGTACCATTGGTGAAGGAACTTCTGAAATACAAAAATTAGTAATTGCCAGAGAAGTGTTACAATAAAATAAAATTCTATAATTAAAAATGGTTGAATAATTTAAAATTATTCAACCATTTTTTTTGGTATCAATCTACCGCCTTCATCGGCACCTCTTTCACCAGTTTCATGGTATTCGGCATCTTGATTTACATTCCAAACATCGTATAAATGATTGCCTGCAATAATATTTTTTGCAGCCAACATAGCCGTCATCATACTATGATCTTGGTTATTGTATTTATGCATACCATTTCTACCAATTAAATACAAACCTTCGTATTGGTTTAGTGCTTCTCTAATAATTTGAACATTTTCTTTATAGGTTTGGTTATAAACAGGGTAAGCTTTGGGCTGCCTTACTACATATCCATCTACTACATTTGCAGCTTTAATTAATCCAATTTGTTGCATTTCTTTTTTGGCCAATTCAATTAAAGTTTCATTACTACTTTGCCACATCCCATCGCCTTCGAAGCAAAAATATTCTAAACCATAACATGCCATTTCTGGGTCTGGTACCATGTAAGGGCTCCAGCTTTTAAAGTTTTGAATTCGTCCTACTTTTACTGATGGGTCGTGTATATAAATCCAGTTATCGTTAAACGAATCTTTATCTTTTGTTATTAATACTACTGTTAAAAAATCTCTATACTCCAATTGCTGTGCAGCTTTTACAGCATTGTTGGGTAAGGTTGGGCTAATGGCTGGTATTAAGTTTCGTATAGGTGCTGTTGATAAAACAAAATCAAAATTAGTTACAGGTTCTGCATTTGTAAGAATAATATTCCATTTGTTATTGATGAACTGTAGCCCACTAACATCACTTTTCATATGCAAGTTAACCCCCATGTTTAAGCAAAGGTCTCTGCATTTATCCCACATCATTCCTGGTCCTTTTGCTGGGTATCTAAATGAATCTATTAAAGTTTTAATTACTTCTTCTTTATTGCTATTGTTGGGTTTAAATAAAGCATGCTTAATGGCACTACTTAACGATAAACCTTTAATTCTTTGTGCAGCCCAATCGGCCGAAATTTCTTTACAACTAATACCCCAAACTTTTTCGGTATAGGTTTTAAAAAAAATATTGAACAAACGTTTACCAAATTGGTTACTTACCCAATCTTCGAAATTGGTAGGGTTTTTAACTGGGTTAATTTTGGCTTGTATATAGCTAAACATACACCATACACTTTCTATAATACCCAATTTTTGTAAAGCTTCTGTGGCTGCCAACGGGTAAGAGAAAAATTTTTTATTATAATAAATTCTGCTACTTCTAGGGCGTTCTAATAATTCATCTCCTAAAATTTCTGTCCAAAAATCTTCTACCTCTTTACTCTTGCTAAAAAAACGATGGCCACCAATATCAAAACAATAGCCTTTGTAATTTTCTGTTCTAGAAATACCGCCTACATAAATAGCATCTTTCTCAAAAATAGTTGTTGCAACACCAGCTTTGCCCAATAAATAGGCAGCTGTTAAACCAGCCGGACCAGCCCCAATAATTGCAACTTTTTTAACCATTCAATACAACTTTGGCGGTGAAAATATTACTAACCATTCAAATAGCGAAAAGAAAAAAAAGATCACCCATTTTATTTTTTTAATTTCGTTCGTATAAAAATATTGTATGCAAATAGATTGGGTTTGTAAACCATTTAATGAACTATCGTTATTAGAGTTATATGCAATATTGCAATTAAGAAATGAAGTATTTGTAGTGGAGCAAAACTGTGTTTTTCAAGATGCAGATGGTAAAGATGAACTAAGTATTCATTTATTAGGTTGGGCAAATCAACAATTGGTAGCTTATTCTAGGCTTATAGAAGCAGGCGTTGTTTACGAAATGCCATCTATTGGTAGGGTAGTTAATAGCCCAAGTGTAAGAAATAATGGAGTGGGTAAATTATTAATGGAAGAATCTATAAAATGGTGTAACCAATTATTTGGCAATACTTCTATAAAAATTGGGGCACAACTATATCTTAAACATTTTTACGAAAGTTTTGGATTTGTTCAGGTTGGTCATATATATGATGAAGATGAAATAGATCATATTCATATG
>JANOZK010000152.1:0-20446 GCA_031429335.1 Chitinophagaceae bacterium
TCGTAAATGCACCAAGCCCAGTTGATCCCAAAACTAGAAAAGCTATTGACCCATTTAGTTTTAAAGCTGTTAACTACAACCAACTTCACGCTGTAGAAGTAGCAGCTATTCAAGAATTAAAAAATGAAATTGAAGAATTAAAAACTCAACTAACACAAAAAACCAACCAAGTATTTGTAGTTAACGAAGCCACCAGCCCAGCAGAAGCTAAAGAAATGGCAAGCAAAGCATATATGTTGGCACAAAACGTACCCAACCCTTTTACCAGCAGCACTACCATTAAATACAGTATTCCAGCAAATAAAACTGCTATGATAGCTTTATTTGATTTAAATGGTAAAATGTTATTGCAGTTTCCTAATTTAAAAAGTGCATCTCAAATTACCATTAATGGCAGCACATTACAAGCTGGTATGTACTTATACAGTTTGTTGGTAAACGGACAAGAAATAATCACTAAAAAAATGATACTTACCAAGTAAACAATGAAACAACAACAAACCCCCAACCACTAAAAAGCCTCACTTACAAAATGTAATGAGGCTTTTTTAATTATTAGAGATTAGCGATTACGAATTATAGATTGATAAACATTTAATTTTAATATTGCTAAATGTATGTTTTACCACTCAAGGGCTTGGGATAGTAGTGAAAACCCCACGACAAAGGAGTGGAGTTGTAACGAATAGCCCAATACCACAGCTGAATAAAGATTTGCTGTTGATAGCCCCAAATTTTATCTTCGCTAAACTTTAAAAGCTAAACTTTTAAACTCTTAAACTTTTAAACTCAACTGTATGCCATCATTTGATATTGCCAGCAAAGTAGATTTACAAACATTAGATAACGCCATTAATGTGGTGAAAAAAGAAATTACGAATCGTTTCGATTTTAAAAATAGCCACGTGGTAATCGACTTAAATAAAAAAGATTATAAGGTAATGCTTGAGGCCGATAGTGATATGAAAATGGAACAAATTGTGGATGTTATTTTAAGTCGTGGCGTTAAACAAGGAATTGATGCAAATGCCTTTGATTTTAGTAAAGAAAGTTACCCAAGTGGTAAAGTGGTTAAAAAAGAAGTATCGGTAAAAAATGGATTACAACAAGAGGATGCCAAAAAAATTGTAAAAGCGATAAAGGAAAGTGGATTAAAAGTTCAGGCTGCTATAATGGACAATATTATAAGGGTAACAGGTAAGAAACTAGATGATTTACAAGATGTTATAGCATTGTGTCGTACAAGTAATTTTGGTTTGCCTTTGCAATACGAGAATATGAAAAGCTAGCAATTAGAAATTTCTAATCTCAAATAGGTAATTTACTCTTATCTTTGACGCCCATTATTATATAATCGTTACGGCAAAATCCGTACGGCCTCAAAAAAAATTCTTTATGAAGAAAGGTATCCATCCAGAGAGTTACAGAGTTGTTGTATTTAAAGATATGACTAACGGTGACTCGTTCTTAAGCAAATCAACCTCTAACACCAAAGAAACCATTCAATGGGAAGATGGTAATGAGTATCCATTAGTTAAATTGGATATTTCTAACACATCTCATCCGTTTTATACTGGTAAAAACATGTTAGTTGATACTGCAGGTAGAATTGACAAGTTTAAAAAACGTTACGCAAAAAAAGCTTAGTTTTTTGTATCAATTTGTATCCCACTTCCTTTTAGAGGTGGGATTTTTTATTTGGCTAACTTTACCTTTAAAAATTGTAGTAAATGAAATTAGATATACTAGCTTTTGGTGTTCACCCAGACGATGTTGAATTGAGTTGTGCTGGTACTATTTTGGCTGCCATTGCAGAGGGTAAAAATGTTGGCATTTTTGATTTAACAAAAGGAGAGTTAGGTACACGAGGTAACGCAGAAACTAGAAAAATTGAAGCCGATAATGCAGCAAAAGTATTGGGTGTTTCAATAAGAGAAAATTTAAAAATGGCAGATGGCTTTTTTAAAAACGATGAAGCTCACCAACGAAAAATAATTGAAATCGTTCGAAAATATAAGCCAGAAATTGTGCTTTGTAATGCCCCTGAGGATAGACACCCAGATCATGGGAGAAGTGCAAAATTGATTAGCGATGCTTGTTTTTTAGCAGGATTAAGAAAAATTGTTACCAATGATGATGGTAAAATGCAAGAATCATGGCGACCGAAATATATATTTCATTACATACAAGATAGAAGTTTGAAACCCGATTTTTTGGTTGATATTTCTGCACATTTTGCTAAAAAAGTAGAAGCAATTTTATGCTATACTACTCAATTTCACAACCCCAATTTAAACGAGCCTCAGACCTATATTTCTTCACCACAATTTTTAGATTCAATCAAAGGTAGAGATACCATGATGGGCAAAAATATTGGTGTACAATATGCAGAAGGTTTTATTACCGAAAAGTTATTGGGTATAAAAAGCTTTGATGCATTTATTCAGAATGTTACCTAAAAAGTATTGTAATTAAAATTATTTAATAGTATGATTGCTGGTAAAAAAATGCCCTTTTTTTGTTGCCTATTGGCTATGTGTGCATGTTCACCAAAGCCTTATGCCGATACTAATAAAGTATACAAACAACAAAGTAAAACTTACGCTAAAAATATACTACTACAACCAAATATAGAGCCTAACGATAGCATACTTGCTCCGAGTTTTTTTGCTGGAACTACTAATTTTAGTATGCGTAAACCCAACTTTGTAATTATACATCATACTGCACAAAATAGTTGTGAGCAAACCTTACAAACCTTTACAATAACTCGAACACAAGTAAGTGCACATTATGTTATTTGTAGAGATGGCATTGTGCACCATATGTTAAACGATTTTATGAGGGCACACCATGCAGGAGCAAGTAAATGGGGTAGTGTTACAGATATGAATTCTTGTTCAATTGGTATTGAGTTAGATAATAATGGACGAGAACCTTTTAACGATGCTCAAATGAAAAGCCTTATTAGTTTGTTAGGTAAGTTGAAAAAAAATTATAATATTCCAACCAGTAATTTTATTGGACATGGCGATATTGCTCCAACTCGTAAAAATGATCCAAGTATTTTATTTCCTTGGAAAACTTTAGCCAGCAATGGTTTTGGGCAATGGTACGAGGAAATACAAGATACCATTCCAGCAAATTTTAACCATTTGCAAGCACTAAAAATTATTGGATATGATATAAGAGATACAACTGCTGCCATAAGAAGTTTTAAACGGCATTTTATGCACGATAGTACCAAAATAATTAATGATGCCGACAAATTAGTGTTGAATAGTTTAATGAAAAAATATTAGGCGTTAGTTGATGGTCAATGGTGAATAATGAGTGGTGAGTAGTAAATCGTGAATTGTAAATGGTCAATAGTGAATGGTGAATATTCAATGGTGAATTGTCAATAATTCGTAATCAATAACTCATAACTCATAACTCATAATCAATAATTCGTAACCCATCATAATGCAAACCCTCATCATCAACATAGCAAATTTGGTAAATACCAGAACTACAAACATTTTGTTGAGGGGTAACGCGTTGTCAGAATTGCCATGTATCAAAAATGCTTTTTTATTAATTGAAGATGGATTGATTAAAGATTATGGAAGCATGGAAACAATTGGCAATTACAAATTACAAATTGTAAATTGTATAGATGCAAACCAAGCAACCATTTTACCAACATGGATTGATAGCCACACCCATTTGGTTTTTGCTGCAAGTAGGGAAAATGAATTTGTAGATAAATTAAAAGGAAAAACCTATGCCGAAATTGCTGCAAGTGGTGGAGGGATCTTAAATTCTGCCAATAAAATTGCTGCTGCCACCGAAGAAGAATTGTACAACAGTGCTTACAAACGCCTCAACGAATTAATAAAACTTGGAACAGGTGCAATTGAAATTAAAAGTGGTTATGGCCTAACGGTAGATGCAGAAATAAAAATGCTTCGTGTTATTAAACGATTAAAGCAAACTGCTCCAATACCAGTAAAAGCAACTTTTTTAGGGGCACATACTTATCCTTTATTATACAAACAAAATCATCAAGGTTATATTGATTTAATCATTAACGAAATGTTGCCTATTATAGCCAAAGAAAACCTGGCAGATTATATAGATGTTTTTTGTGAAGATGGTTTTTTTAGTAAAGACGAAACCATATTAATTTGTAATGCTGGAAAACAATTTGGATTAAAACCAAAAATACATGCCAATCAACTTAGTTTAAGTGGTGGTGTAGAAGCTGGTGTTCAGTTAGATGCAATTTCGGTTGATCATTTAGAAACCATGGATGACGCAACTGTGCAAACACTTGCAAAATCTAATACCATTGGTACTTTGTTGCCAACAGCAGCATTCTTTTTACGAATGCCATTTCAGCCAGCAAGGCAGTTAATTGATGCAAATTGTGCAATTGCACTAGCTAGCGATTTTAACCCTGGCTCATCGCCAAGTGGCAACATGAATTTAGTAGTTGCTATGAGCTGCATACAAATGAAAATGTTACCCGAAGAGGCCATTAATGCAGCAACCACCAACGCAGCTTTTGCAATGGAAGTTGAGCTAGAGCTGGGTAGTATAACCATTGGTAAAAAAGCAAATCTAATTTTCACCAAACCCATACCATCATTGGCCTATTTGCCTTATGCTTTTGGTACCAATTTAATTGATCAAGTTATGATTAATGGGGCGTTTGTTGATTAATAATTTTTATTTGAACAAAATATTCTATTATACTCAAGCAAAATTAAAAGAAGTTGTACCATAAAGATTACCACCAATATTGCAAAGTTATAAATGGAACTGCTTAAGGATTAATGGCAATAAAACATATACATAAAAAAAGAGGTACTTTTTCAAGTACCTCTTTTACTAACAGGTTTATAATATTACCAACGGTTACTATTATTGTTACTGAAAGAGCGTTTGTTGCCACCACCGTTTCCACCAGTTCTCTCTTCACGAGGTCTAGCTTCTGTAACATTAATGTTACGGCCTTCAACAACACCACCATTTAACTCTGCAACTGCTTTTGCACCTTCTGCATCGTTTGGCATTTCTACAAATCCAAATCCACGACTTTTGTTGGTGAATTTGTCTGTAATAATTTTGGCAGAAGAAACTTCTCCATACCCTTCGAAAAATCCTTTTAAGTCATCATCGTTTACGTTGAAGCTTAAATTTGAAACATAAATGTTCATCTTAACTAAATAATTAAATAATAAAAAATACTTGAGAAAAACAGCTTTAATAAATGATAACTAACTATTAGCAGAAAACTTGCGTAGCAGACAATTAAAATACAAAAATGCGGAAGAACTCAATAATTAACTTTGCAAATATAGGGCTATATTCTTAAAAACAAAGAAAATAAAAAACCCTTCAACTTTAATGAAGGGTTTCATATATACTTTAGTAATTAATCAGCCTTAATATATTCTAGTTTCAACCTAGTGTCTAAGTCAAACAGCTTTAGTCTATCTGTCTTTATATCAATAATACTATCTTTTCTTGTTACCCCTGCTGCAGATACTCGTGTAAGGTATTTTCCATCTTCAGTGATACTCCATTTACCCCCTTGTGGACCTTGAATAGTTACGAACTCATATTCACCGTCTGCTTTGTATTCTAAAGTCATCGTGCTAAAAAGTTGGTTTAATTCTTCGCCAGCAGCTTCCATTTGTTCTGCTTGTTCAGGGCTTTGTTTTCTTACTCTTTCAATGATTACTTTTCTTGCTTCGGGGTAACTTGCTTCGTCATATTTCCATTTACCCACAATATCTTTTCTTATATCTGTTACAACAGTAAATGCAGTGGCTATTGCAAACAAAGCAATAAAGGGAATAATCTTTTTCATAATCTTTTTTTAAGGTTATACTAATTTGAATTTTAATGTAGACAAAATTATCTAGGATAATGACTATTTGATAGCTATGTAGACCAATTTATTGGGGCTATTACAGATACCACATCCGTATTAGTAGAGAATAGAGTAAAATATTACGCTACAAGATAATTTTTTTCAAAAATTTCCACTTTTGAACCAAATACACTGGCAGAACTAGCAGGCAAATATAAAAACCAAGCCAGTGCCATTAAAAAAGTTACATTTTTTGCATTACTATCTTCTATATTATCAAAATCAATCATTTCTTTTTTAGTAGCGGTAATATCGCAAACCAATAAAGCTTGTTTAGGACGTTCTGAAAAAATGGTAACTTCATTTCTATTCTGCCTTGTATAGCTATACATAAATCTTTGACTGTTTATGTCTATCAATCCTTCATGTGTAAACCAATTTTCGTGGTTAATACTTCCAATTTTTACGCCATATTCATTTTTAAGGATAGTGTTATTTCTTAAAAACCCTTCTTTTTCTATTTTAAAAATACGTCTCGATTGTAAACATGCTAGTTTGGCTGTATGCGAAAACTGATTTAATTCTAAGCTCAATACCTGTTCCTTGCCATTCCACAACTCGAAGTTGGTGGTATTAACAGCTGCATTTTTTTTAACCCAAACTAAATTTAGTAAATTGTTCATCTTAAAAAATTTGGGAGTAATTTATAAATGAAATTCCCCATTTTGATAGCTGTTAACTATTTAATAATATTGGTTAGGCGGTTTGGGTATAAGTTTTCTAAAAATGTGTATTATTTCAATAAAATGTGCAGTTTTTTGAGGGTAAAATCTATATTTCACAATCACCGCTCGTTCCCTACCTTTGCCCCTTATAAAAAACAAGTATGAAGACTGACAAGAATACGATTATTGGTTTTGTTTTATTGGGTATACTATTTTTCGGTTTCTTTTGGTACAACAATAAAATGGCTCAAGCTAGTATTGATTTAGAGAAAAAAAATAAAGACTCACTTGCAAGAATAGAAGCTGCAAAAATTACTCCAGAAATGAAGGTGCAAGCTATTAAAGATTCTACAAGAAGAGATTCTTTAGATAAAATTGCTAAGGTGGGCAATTTTCAAAAAGCATTGAGTACGGAAAAACTAGATACAGTTGAAAATGAATTAATGAAGGTGGTGTTCTCCAATAAAGGTGGTAGGGTAAAACATGTTTTATTAAAAAATTACAAATCTTTTGATAGCAATTTGGTAAAACTAGGTACCGATGATGATCAATTGGGTTATAAAATAAATACTGGCAACAATGTAGCAAGTCTTACCAATGATTTATTTTTTGAAAATGCTGTAGTACAAAAAAGTAACCAAAATGTACAAAAAATTGTATATGTTTTACAAGATTCTGTTGGCCGAAAGGTACAACATGAGTTTACCATTAATGCCAATGCTTACCTTATTGATTGGAATGTAAAACTTACTGGCAGCCAACAATTATTAAACAATGGTTTGTTGAATATTAGTTGGAAAAGTAGTACCATGCAACACGAAAGAAGTGCAAGTTACGAAAGAGCACAAATGAGCAACATTTGCTTTGTAGAAGACAAAGAATTTGATTATATAATGACCAAAACTGAGCACAAATTCGAAAAACCTGCCCAGTGGTTAAGTGTGGTACAACAATTTTTTAATACCACTATAATTGCAAAAAATAGCTTTAATACTGGTAATGTAAGTTGGGTGCGTACTACCCCTGATAGTGCAAAGGAATTGGCAAAAATTGATGCATCTTTTCAAATAAATGTACCAGCAGGTAATGAAGTTAGTATTCCGTTTCAAATGTATTATGGACCCAACGATTACAACATATTAAAAAAGCAGGCTCCAGAAATGGATAGAATTGTAAATCTTGGAAGAGATATGTATTCGTTTGTAAGGCCAATTAACCAATACATCATTATGCCAGTGTTTAACTTTTTTGCTGGATTTATTACTAATTATGGTTGGGTAATTTTATTGCTTACTTTATTTATTCGATTAGTTACTGCACCATTAACTTACAGCAGTTATTTAAGTGGTGCTAAAATGAAAGTTCTACGCCCCGAGTTAGATACCTTAAAAGCAAAGTTTGGTACCGATCAGCAAGGGTTTGCAATGGAGCAAATGAAATTGTTTAGAGAAGCAGGTGTTAACCCTTTGGGGGGTTGTATTCCAGCATTATTGCAAATACCTATTTTCTTTGCATTGTATAGTTTCTTCAACTCTAATATTGCTTTACGTGGGCAAGAATTTTTGTGGAGCAAAGACTTATCGAGTTACGATGATTTAATACATTGGCAAACCGAAATTTGGGCAATAGGTAACCATGTAAGCTTATTCACCATTACAGCGGTGATTACCAGCTTTCTAATTTCTATTTATAATATGAGCATGACTCCAACGCAAGACAATCCTGCTCTAAAATACATGCCTTATATTTTTCCTTTTATTTTGTTCTTTGTTTTTAATAAATTACCATCGGCTTTAACCTGGTATTATACGGTTTCTAACATTATAACACTGGCATTGCAATTTGTGATTCAGAATTATATTATTAACCACGATAAAATTTTGGCCAAAATCGATGAAAAACGAAAAACACCTAAAAAAGTAAGTAAATGGCAAGAGAAATTTAGCCAAATGCAAGAAACCCAAAAAAAAGTTCAAGACTTAAAAAATAAAACTCAGAACAAAAAATAGTGTTATAACTTGTTTTTTAAAAAGTCTCGAAAAAAAATCGAGACTTTTTAATTAAAACTGGCACGAAATTGTCTTATATCAACTTAATATCAACAATATGAAACAATTATTTTTATTTTCTAGCTTCACATTTTTTAGTTTAGTTGCCATAAATGCACAAAACATAAAGGTGTTGGCCGAATGTACCGTTAGCTATTCTATACAACTACAAGAAACCAATACAACAACACCTGCAACAGAGGCTACAAAAAATGCTACCAAAACATTATTTATTAAAGGCAATCAAAGCAGGGTCGACTTGGTTAGTCCATCTTTTTCTCAATCAATTATTTTTGATAAAGCCTTAGGTAATGCTGTTATTTTGAGAGAAATCGGCAATAATAAATTTATAACCAAGCTAGATAATGCAAAATGGAAAGGGTTAAATGCTAAATTCGAGGGATTGGTTGTAAAGGAATTAAACGAAAAAAAAGTTATATTAGGTTACGAATGCAAAAAAGCAATTTTAGAACTTAAAGATGGCTCTGCGTTTACTGTTTATTATGCAACAAGTATTATACCCTCTGTAAAAGAATTCGAGTACCAGTTTAAAGATATACCTGGATTTGTGTTAGAATATGAATCTCAAGAACAAAATGGACAGAAAGTTAAATACATTGCCACCACCATTAACTTAAATCCTGTTTCGATCAATAAATTTGATATACCTACCAGTGGATTTAGAGTGCTTAATTAGAAGAAGGAGTTTTAAACTTAGGAACCTTAACTTTTATTTGATAAGGATAAATAAAAGTAGTGTTACCATTGGTAGTTTGAAGATTAATCCCAGTTTTAGTCGAAGAATTTAACTCTGTAGCAGATAATCTGGAATTGAGCCTAACGGCACTTAATGAAAGCCCCTTACTAGTATACTTACTTAAATTTTTAAGCGAATATTTATTAGTGCTTTTCTTGTTAGTTGTATTGCCTGTTAAGGTAAATGCAGCAAAAACAACTTGGAAAGCGAACACGAAAAGTGTTGCTAATGCCAGTTTTTGTATGTATTTTTTTTGCTTCATCATAACAAATGTACTATATTCTCTTTTATTTAACAAATAATGTGTTATTAACATAACGTTAATAAAAATAAAAAGTTTCAGTTTGCTCAATATATTTTTTCATCTTACATTCAACAAACCAATTGATTGATGAAAGAGCAAAATCCATTTCACGAAGAAAAAGACGAACTCAAAGAAATATTGAGGCACTACTATAACCTTAAGAATGGTCGTCAACATGCGTTTATTGAAGAAGAAACCTTCGAAAAAATTATCGATTATTTCGATGATAAAGAAAGTTTACCAGAAGCTTTAGAAGCCTGTGAATTGGGTATGGAACAATTTCCTTTTTCTGCCCCACTAATGGTAAAAAAGGCCGATTTACTCATAGCCACCAGAAAATACCAAGAAGCTTTAGAAATATTAGATCAAGCAGCATTATACGATAGCTTAGATATAAATTTATACATTTTAAGAACCGATGCATATTTAGCTTTAGATCAACAAGAAAATGCAATTGAAATTTTGCAAGAAGCATTGGTTTTATTTGAAGGCGATGAACGAATTGAATTATTGTTCGAGATGGCCGATGTTTACGACGATTATGAAGAATTTGACAAGGTATTCGACTGCTTAAAATTGGTTTTAGAAGATGAGCCCAATAACGAGGAAGCATTGTATAAAATTTGTTTTTGGACCGATTTTACCGGCCGAAATGAAGAAAGCATAAAACTTCACCAGAAAATAATTGATGATTTTCCTTACAATGAAATAGCTTGGTTTAATTTAGCCGCAGCTTTTCAAGGGTTAAAGTTGTACGAAAAAGCTATTGATGCTTATCAATATGCCATTACCATCGACGAAAAATTTGATTATGCCTACCGTAATATGGGCGATGCTTATTTGCGTTTAAGAAAATACAAAGAAGCAATTGAAGTATTAGAAAAAGTTTTGGAACTTTCGAGGCCCGAAGATGTTATTTACGAAGCTATTGGGCATTGTTATGATAAAATGGGTAAAAGTGCTCAGGCAAGATTTAACTATAAAAAAGCGGTTCATTTAAACCCCGATGATAGCAAGTTACATTTTAAAATTGCATCTACCTACATGGTAGAAAAGCAATGGCAAATGGCTGTAAAACAGCTAGACTTGGCCATGCGAATTCACAAAAGCATTCCAGAGTATAATTTAGCAATGGGCGAATGCAAAATGAATCTTGAAATGTACAAAGAGGCTATTATTAATTTTGGAAGTGTGGTTAGGCATAAACCAAAAAATGTTGCCGGATGGGAGGCTTTAATTAATTGCCTTTTTAATGCTGCACACTACGAAGAAGCTCTAGAGCAAAGTAAAGCTGCTATAGCATCTACCGATGGTAAACCAGTTTTTGCTTTTTATAGTACGGCAGCATTACTTTTTTTAGGTAAACCAAAAGAAGCCTTATTAAAGTTTGAACAAGCCATGGAAATATCTCCTAAACTCCTAAAAAAACTGATCGACTTATATCCATCTATTTTACGAAATACTGCTTTTGTAGATATTATTGCTCGATATAAAAAAGGCAAAAAATTTAACTAATGGTATTAAATTTTACCTAGTTATCAAGTAATTAATTCCATATTCCCAATCATTTTGCCCTTCATTGCCTTACTTTTGTAAATATCAATTAACAAGCAATGAATTATAATTTATCTCAAATTCCTGAAAGAACTGTAAGGCCTAGAAATCATGGACTAACTATGGTTATGGACAAAGGTTTAAGTGTTAGCGAAGCCGCAAACTTTTTAGAAGCCACAGGCCCTCATGTAGACATTGTAAAACTTGGTTTTGGAACTTCTTTTGTTACACCCAAGCTTAGAGAAAAGATTGAAGTGTATAAAAATGCTGGCATGGTTGTTTATTTTGGAGGTACTTTATTTGAAGCCTTTTTAATAAGAAATCAATTTGAAGATTATTTAGCCATTTGCAAAGATTATGGTATTGATTATATGGAAGTAAGTGATGGTTCCATCACTATACCACATGCAGAAAAATGTGGATATATCGAAAAAATGACCAAATATGGTACCATTTTAAGTGAAGTGGGTAGTAAAGATGCTGCACACATTATTCCACCATACAAATGGATAGAATTAATGAGAGCAGAACTTGAAGCAGGAAGCACCTATGTAATTGCCGAAGCAAGAGAAGCAGGAAATGTTGGTATTTATAGAGGTTCTGGAGAAGTGAGAGAAGGCTTAGTACAAGAAATTTTAACACAAATACCTGCTGAAAAAATTATTTGGGAAGCCCCTCAAAAAGGACAACAATTGTACTTTTTAGAACTAATTGGCTGTAATGTAAATTTAGGAAACATAGCCCCAAACGAAGTAATACCTTTAGAAACTATGCGTATTGGTTTACGTGGCGATACTTTTAGGTTGTATTTAGACAATGATAAAGCCATTTACTAATGAAGTTGTATGGTTTAATTGGTTATCCGTTAACACACTCTTTTTCAAAAAAATATTTTGATAATAAGTTTGTTCAAGAAGATATAAGCAATTACCAATTTCAAAACTTCGAAATACCAAATATTAACGAAATACTATCACTAATACAGCAAAACCCTGCATTGCAGGGTTTTGCTATTACAATACCTTACAAACAGCAAATATTGCCTTATTTAGATTGGATGAGCGACGACGTAAAGCAAATGTCGGCTTGTAATTGTGTAAAAATTATAGATGGCAAATTGTATGGTTATAATACTGATGTAGTTGGTTTCGAAAAATCATTTATCGAGTTAGTAAAACCTCATCATGTAAAAGCCTTGGTATTGGGCACTGGTGGGGCTGCCCAGGCAGTAATTTTTACATTAAAAAAACTAGGCATACACTATTTAACTGTCTCGAGAAATGAGTTGGCCAACGGAATAATTTACGGCGATTTAAATGAAACTTTAATGGAAGAATATTCAGTTATTGTGAATACTACACCATTAGGTACTTTTCCAAAAATAACTGAACATCCTGCAATTCCTTATCAATACATTACACCACAACATTATTTGTTCGATTTGGTGTATAATCCACCATTAACCCAGTTTTTATTAAAAGGAAAAGATAAACGGGCTGCCATTAAAAATGGATATGATATGCTAACTATTCAGGCAGAAGAGAATTGGAAAATTTGGAAAACCGACTAATTATAGTTCATGAATTTGCTGCTAAGCAAATTCATGGTAGCATAATTTGGTTAGAACCGTATTTCAGTTAAATTTGTTTCTATTCCCATATTAAAAATGCCTTATTCTTTTAGCATACTTATTGTTGAAGATGAAATACTAATTGCTCAGGATTTACTAGAAATTCTAGAGGAGGTAGGTTATCAACAAGTTTATAGGGTTAGCAACTATAATAAAGCTATTGAAATACTCAATGGAAAAAGTATAGATTTGGTATTCTTAGATATCAATTTAAACGATTCTTCTTCGGGTATAGATTTGGCTCATTATATCAACAAGCACCAGCAAATCCCTTTCATTTATATCACTTCCTATTCAGATGCAGCAACCATTGCCGATGTAAAGCAAACCATGCCTGCAGGTTTCTTGTTAAAGCCTTACAGTAAAGATTTATTGCTGGCTACTATAGAAATAGCCTTGTTTAATTATTCCAACAAGCACAATGCAGCCAACCAGCCAATTGGAGCAAAATCGCCTTTAACTGATGAAACTGACTTGGTTATTAACAACCAACTATTAGTTAAGGAAGGTCATCGATTTATTAAAGTGCCTTTGGCCGAAATTTTTTGGTTTGAATCTGATAAAAACTACTTGGAAGTAAAAACCTTAGAAAGAAAATATTTGATTAGGTGTTCTTTGAAAAAACTGTTAGAACATCTTCCCGAGCATGATTTTGTAAAATGCCATAAGCAGTACATCATTAATATCAATCATGTTAAAAGCTTTAGTGCAGATGCGGTGATAATTTATGGAAATGAAATTCCCATTGGTAGAAATGCCCAAGAAGAAGTAATCGCAAATCTTAAGAAAGTAGATAATTCACCCAATGTGTAGCCTCTTTTTACCATAAAAAATTATGATAAAAAGAATTGGTTATTAGGTAAATAAGTATGAGCATGAAAATCAGAATCTTTATATTATTTATTGTTCTTCCTTTTTTGTCTTTTTGCCAAAATGTTAACCTTGATAGTTTAGTCAAGGCTACCATAAGCATGAAAGATGATACAACGAAAGCATTGAATTTATTTACTATTTCTAATAAATATCGGGTAGAAAAAATTGATTATTCTAACGCAAAAAAATATGCCCAACAAGCATTAAATCTATCTGAAAAAATCAATTTTACCAAGGGTGTTTTTCGTTCAACCATTGCATTGGCTTATGTTACCCGAGATATGGGGCTGCATTTAGAAGGAATTGAATTGCTTAAAAAATCCTTGGTTTTTTTTGAAGGGAATAAAGAGCTATCCAACAATTCTTCATTGTATATAACGCATGTTTATACTTATACAGCTTTGGCTGATTTATGCACTTATTTGCCTGATTATAACAATGCCCAGAAATATGCATTTAAAGCTATTGAGTTTTCTGAAAAGTATAAAACAGGAATTGGGCAATGTTGGATTACTTTATCTATTATTTTTTCAAAACAAAAAAACCTGACGGAAGCCAATAGCTATGCTCTTAAGGCTTTAGATTATTTTAAGCAAAATAATGCATTCGATGATTTGGCTAGAACCTATGCTTTTTTGGCTAGATATGCATTTACTGATGAATCTTATGATAAGGCAATAGACTATTACAATGCATCGTATGAAACATACAAAAAAGCAAGCAGTTTATTTGGTATGCGGATAGCATTATATAATTTATCTGAAATTTATTTAAAAATTAAAAGCTACGAAAAAGCCAATTTTTACATTAACGAAACACTTAAAATAACTGGTTCACCTAACGATGTAATCTATCTTTTTTTCATCAATCAATTAAAGTTTAATATCAGTTACGAGGCTAAAAATTACAACGATGCATTACAAGTAGCCAACTTATTATTGGAGTTGGCTTTAAAAGAAAAAAATTTAGAAAATATTAGTAATTCGTACTCAAAATTATTGCTGGTATACAAGGCCACAAAAGATACTGCCAATGCTTTTATAGTTAGCGAAAAGGTGAGTAGTTTAAAAGATAGTTTGTACAATGCAGAAATGTCTAAAAACACTGCTGATTTACTTAAGAAATACGAAGCAGAGAAAAAAGAACAGCAGATTGCTTTCTTGGCAAAAGAAAATAAACTAAATCAGGAAAAGTTAGAAAGAGAATCCTTGCTTTCAATAGCGTTAAAAAATGAAAATCTACTAAAAGAAGCCAAGCTTTACCAAGAGCATTTATTGGGCGAAGCATTGGCTAGGGAAAATGAATTGAAAGATGTACAAATTGACCAAAAGATAGCCCTTCAAAAAAGCTTGGAAAGAGAAAATAGCTTGAAGCAAAGTGAGCTTTCTAAAGGAGCATTGCTTAATAAAACCCTGCAATCGCAAAATGATTTGATGACCGAAAAAAGTAGGAACGAAAGCAAGATTCGCTGGCTCATGATCGCTGTGCTGATTGGCTTTACTGCCTTTGGTATCAACTATTACAGAAGCTATAAGAAGCAAAAATTGGCCAACCAGCAAATAATTAAGCAGGCAGAAGAATTAAAGGTTTTAATGAGGGAAGTACACCATCGGGTAAAGAATAATTTACAGGTAATTGTATCCATGCTGCGTATGCAGGCTAGAACGCTAGAAGATAAAATTGCCATCGAAGCCTTAACAAATTCTGAAAGCCGTTTGCAGTCGATTGCCATAGTGCATGAGAAACTGTATAAGTCGAACAATTTGGATGGCGTTTTATTAAAAGATTACTTGCAAGAATTGATGGATGTACTGGCCAATCAGTACCAAAACATGGTACCTAATTTTACCTATACTGTAAATGATAACACTGCTTTGACCACCAATTTAAATACGGCAATACCATTAGGCATGATTGTAAACGAATTGGTAACCAACTCATTTAAATATGCTTTTACAGCCACACAAAATGCCATAATTAACGTACAGTTAGATAGTCTTAACAATAAGGATTATCAGTTAACTGTACATGATAATGGACCAGGTTTTGCCAATGGGCAGTTACCAAAATCATCTACAAGTTTGGGCTTAAAATTGGTGCATTTATTTACTGAGCAGTTGAACGGTTCGTTAAAATATGCTGTTGATAATGGCTCTTCTTTTATGGTAATTTTTAAGGCTACAGAGGTAGCAGTGTAGAAATATTGATGTTGCCATTTTACCAGTTTATAATTGGTGCTTCGCCTAACTGCTTACTCTTTTTGTAAAATGCCTTTTTCTATCAAATCCTTTCTATCTAGTAGCGTTGTATGGGGAGAGCATTTATAGCCAATATTCACCGCAAATTTGCGGCGATTAAAGCTTTTTTCTCCGCAAAATGCTAAATGAAAACGCAGTATACTGAATTGAAAAATCTTAGCGAGCAGCAGGAAACCCAAAAATCGTCCCCCAAATTCCCCCTTTTTTGTAAATTATATACAAATTTCTGCACTTCGTCCCAGTTTCTTTTATGCATTTAGGTACACTACTATTTTTAAAACCAAGATTAAGCCAAATACCAAAACTACGTTTATGAAATTCGTTACTAAGCTATTGATTTGCATTTTATCTATTGCAGCATTTTCTACAAGCATTCAAGCACAAACAGTTAGTACATTTGCTTCTGGATTTAACAACCCTGTATGTACAGTTTTTGATGGGGCTGGTAATTTATATGTAAGTAACCGTGGTGACGGTACTATTAGTAAAGTAACAACTGGCGGTATTGTAAGTACTTATGCATCAGGTCTTAATTCTCCTACAGGTCTTGCTTTTGATGCTTTGGGTAACTTATATGTAGGCAGTAGTTCTGGTATTACTGTGAGTAAAATTAGCTTAGGAGGTGTTGTGAGTACCTTTGCTTCAGGTATCAGCAATGCTGCGGGTCTTGCTTTTGATGCTTCTGGCAATTTGTATGTAAATAACGTTAACTCCAATATTATTAATAAGGTTACACCGGGTGGTGTTGTGAGTACTTTAGTTTCTTCTGGCCTTAGTAGTCCTTATGGTATCACTTTCGATGCAACAACGGGTAATTTGTTTGTAGCTAATCTAGCAGGAGGTACTATAAGTAAAGTAACACTTGCAGGTGTTGTAAGCACTTTTGCTACGGGATTATCCAACCAACCAACAGGCATAATTGCCGATGGTACAGGAGCTTTTTATGTTCTTCAAAGAAGCACAAATACGCTTAATAAAATTAGTTCAAGTGGCGTAGTTTCTACAATTGGTACTTCCCTTGCTTTAAGTAATCCTCAATTATTGGCATTAGACGCATCTGGTAGTTTATATGTACCTAATTTCAATGGCAATACAGTTAGTAAAATAACATTACCACCTTCAACCTATACAGCAATTAACAATGGTAATTGGAATACACCAGCTACTTGGCAAGGTGGCGTAGTGCCGCCTGCTGGTTCAGATGTTATAATAGCTGCCAATGTAAGTATTGATGTTGCAAATGTTACAGTAGGTAATTTAACCATTAATACTGGCTTTACATTAACAGGTGTATTTACCAATAGCATTACTATGAATAGTGGTAAAACATTTACTAATAATGGTACATTAACTGGAACATTGGGTTCTACTTTATATACATTCATTTTTGCTGGTTCAGGTTTAGTTGCAGGTTCAAGCTTAACCAATTTTGCTACAGTTCAAATAAATGGTGCAGTAGATTTTGGTACCACTTCATCTGTACAAAATTTAACCATCAATGCTGGTGGTTCAGTAAATATAAACCGACCAACTTACACAATAGGTTCATCTTTAAACTATAATACTGGAGGTACTTATATAATTGGTGATGAGTGGGTAACTGGAAATACCAATTATCCAAGAGCATTAACTATTAATGCCGGAACAACACTTTCTTTTGGTAACATTACTACAAGCCGCAGAGTAGGTGGAGTAAATGATGCAATAAATATTAATGGTGGTTTGATTTTATCATCTGCAGCAGGTGGAGATTTAATTATTACATCTACCTACACTAATTTTAATGGCACATTTACCGCCAATGGCAGAACAGTAACCTGTTTAGATGGAGGCAGTAACTGTATTATTGGTGGTAGCCTGCCAGTTACTTTTGATAATTTAGTGTTGAACCTTCCTGGCAAACAATTTAATTTGTTTACTCGGGTAGGTGTTAGAACCAGTGCCACGTTTACTGCAGGATATACACAAATAAATAATAATGATTTAGTATTTTTTAGCGGTGCAACCATTACAGGTGCATCTGCCAATTGTTATGTGTACACAACAGGTGCTGGAAGATTGGTAATGTCAAATGTTGGTGCTGGTCCTGTAGTTGTACCTATTGGTAGAAATATTGGCAATAATTTTATCCATTATAATCCTGTAACCATAACCAATGGTGGCAATTTTGATTATGCTATTAAAGCCAATGCAACAGCACCAACTGGGGCAGGTATTTTAGATGCAACAAAAGTAATCAGGTGCCAGTGGGATATTACACCAAGTGGCAATGCAACCAATGTGGGTTTAAATTTTCAGTATATTAACGGACAAGGTGTTACTGGAGGAACTTTTTCTGAAATAGCACCACAAAGAGGGTTACGTTATAATACAAGCACTTCTGCTTGGGAAACCATAGGAACTGCTACACCAGTAGGTACAAATCCTTACAACGTTTCTTATACATTTAGTGGGCCAACTTGGGGGCTGTTTTCATTTGAATCGGTTACTCCACCACCAACTATTACAACCACAGGCACATTATCAGCATTTACTGGTTGTGCAGGAACTGTATCAGCAAGTCAAAGTTTTACAACAAGTGGTACTAATTTAACAGCCAATTTGGTAGTAACACCTCCAACTGGTTATGAAGTTTCAACAACAGCTGGCAGTGGCTATGCGTCAAGCTTAAACTTAACACCAACTAGTGGAACTGTAGCCTCAACAACAATTTTTGTAAGATTGGCTTCTACAGCAACTGGTACACCAGCAGGTAATATTACTGTAGCTTCTACAAGTGCAACAACACAAAATGTGGCTGTAACAGGTACAGTTAATGCATTGCCTTTAGCTATCATAACTCCAACCGGGCCAACAACTTTTTGCCCTGGGGCTCAGGTAGGCTTAAATGCACCACCATATGCACTTCAGTTTAATGGAGCTAATTACGTTTCTGTAGCAAATGGTTATGCAGCCACAGATGATATTACTTATGAAGCCACTGTAACACCTTCTGCTTTTTCTGGTGGAGGTTTTAATGTTATTATCAACCATAATAATTACAATACAGGTGCTCTACATTATCAATTTTCTCCTACTGGAGTACTTCAATTTGCAATATCAGGTAATGTTGTAGTGGGTGCTCCAGATGCTTATTGTAGTTTCACTTTTGTGCCCGGCACAACTTATCGTTTGGCTACTGTTTACTCTAAGGCAGCAAAGTACACTAAGTTCTATGTGAACGGAGTTTTAATAAATACAGTTACCTACAGTACTGCCGTTTCTATATTGGGTAATAATTCATATAGTATTGGCTGTTGGAATAGTAATGGCGTTAATAGTCGTTTTTTCCAAGGAACGATTGATGATGTTCGTATATGGAATGTAATAAGAACAGATGCACAGGTTTTATCAGATGCTGCAGCTGCTTTTATTCCTACAGGTACAGCCAACTTAGTGCGTTACTATCGTTTTGATGAAGGAACAGGTACTACCACATCTGATGATGCTGGCGGTGCCACAGGGATTTTAGTAAATAATCCTTTATGGGTTTCTTCAGCACCAGTAGGTCAAACTTACTTGTGGAGCAATAGCAGTACAACACAAAATATTAATGTTACAACTGGAGGAAGTTATACGGTAACAGTTACCAATCCATCAGGTTGTACAGCAACATCTACTGCAACTGTAGTAACGGTAAATTCAACTTTGGCAAACAATACGATTACAGCAGCACAAATAATATGTAGTGGTTCTACTCCAATACAATTAAATGGTTCAATACCCACAGGAGGTAATGGTTCATTTACTTATTTATGGCAAAGAAGCACCACAAGTGCAACAGCAGGATTTAGTGCAGCCTTAAATACAAATACCAACAGCAATTACCAACCCACTTCCTTAACCCAAACAACTTGGTTTAGAAGAGTGGTAACCTCAGGTGTTTGTAATGGAGATACTTCTGCAGCAATAATTATAACTGTAAATGCATTAGTTTCAAACAATACTGTTACAGCAGATCAAACAATTTGTAGTGGTTCAACTCCAAATTCATTAACAGGTTCAACACCAACAGGAGGTGATGGAAGTACTTATACTTATTTATGGCAAAGAAGCACCACAAGTGCAACATCAGGATTTAGTGCAGCATTAAATACCAATACGAATAGTAATTATCAACCCACTTCATTAACCCAAACAACATGGTTTAGAAGAGTGGTAACATCTGGTGTTTGTAATGGGGATACTTCAGCAGCAGTAATGATAACTGTAAATTCATTAGTTTCAAACAATACTATTACATCAGCCCAAACAATCTGTTCAGGTTCAACACCAAATTCATTAACTGGCTCTACACCAACAGGAGGTGATGGAACTACTTATACTTATTTATGGCAAAGAAGCACCACAAGTGCAACATCAGGATTTAGTGCAGCATTAAATACCAATACGAAT
>JANOZK010000153.1:0-3517 GCA_031429335.1 Chitinophagaceae bacterium
AGTGGAGCAAATATTTTTATTACTGGGCGTAATGAAGAAAAACTAAAAGCCATTGCAGCAGAATTAAATATTGATTCAACTAAATATTTAGCAATAGACATTAGTAATACAGAGCAAGTACAACAACTAAAAGAAAGCTTTTTTGCCGTTTACCCAACCATTGATATTTTGGTAAATGCTGCTGGTATTGGTATTATAAAACCCATGGATACCTTAACTGCAAATGATTTTTTACGAACTTTAAATTACAATTTATACGGACCTTTTTTATTGCTCAAACATTTTTTACCAGCTATGAAAGAAGTAAAAAAAGGACTAATCATTAACATTCCTGGAGTGTTGGGCAAAGTGCCAATGGCAGGTGCAGCAGCTTATTCAGCAAGCAAATTTGGTTTAACAGGTATGATGCAAAGCATAAGAGAAGAATTAAAAAGAACAGATATTCGTATTACAAATTTATTTTTAGGTGGGGTCGATTCTAATTTTTGGGATACCATTGATTTACGTGTACAAAGAGACAAAATGATTGTTGCCGAAGAAGCAGCCAAAGCCATTTGGTTTTTATGCCAACAACCAATAAGTGGTGTGGTTAGCGAAATGGTTTTGCAACCTTTTAATCATCAAGCAATCTAAATTTTACAAGCTTTTACAAAGCAACGATTGTTTGAATGCAAGTAATTAACATTACTGAACAACCATTATTTTTTAATTAACCATTAGCAACCGATATTCGCAATAATAACAAATGTTAGCATGCCAACAATTTCTTTTGACAACACCGAAAATGCTTTTGAATACAAGTCTGACAAAGAATTAAAAAAGGCCAGATTTTTATTTAGAACAATGGGTTATCCTCTTTTTGTTCCTTTGGGTACAAGAATTACTCCCTTACTAATTAAGGGAAAATTTCCATTTATTAATAGTATTGTACGAAACACCATTTTTAAACAATTTGTTGGAGGTGAGAGTTTAGAAGAAACAAAAACAGTTGGTATACTTTTAAGAAAGTTTGGTGTAGATGTAATATTAGATTATGGAGTTGAAGGCAAAGAAGGTGAAGAAAATTTTGATAAAGCCACTGATGAATTTATTAGGGTAATTAATTATGCGGCAACACAAACCAATATTCCTTTTATTAGTGTTAAAGTAACCGGCATATCGAGGTTTGGTTTATTAGAGAGTTTAGACGAAGCACCACGTTTAAGAAGCGGTATTCATGATCATGAAGCAGAAATTGGTGAGTGGGAAAGAGTAAAAGATAGAATGTATGCTATTTGTGCAGCAGCAGCTGAAAAAAATATTGGAGTTTTAATTGATGCCGAAGAATCCTGGATTCAAGACCCTGTAGATAGGCTAACCATGGAAATGATGGCTGAATTTAATAAAGACAAAGTTATTGTTTACAATACCATACAATTGTACAGGCACGATAGATTGGACTTTTTAAAACTATCACATAAAATTGCTGAAAAACAAAACTTTAAGTTGGGCGTAAAATTGGTAAGGGGTGCTTACATGGAAAAAGAACGATCTAGAGCCAATCAAAAAAATTATAAAAATCCCATACAAATAGATAAGATTGCAACAGATAGGGATTATGATGCTGCTGTAGTTTATTGCTTGGAAAACCTAACTTCAATATCTACCATTATTGCCTCACATAATGAGCAAAGCAATTTATTGGCTTTCGATTTTATGCAAAACAATAACATTGCTATGAACCATGCTCATATTCATTTTTCTCAGTTATTTGGCATGAGCGATAATATTACCTTTAACCTTTCGAAACATGGTTGTAATGTAAGTAAGTATTTACCTTTTGGTCCCATTAAAGATGTGGTGCCTTATTTAATGAGAAGGGCTCAAGAAAACTCATCAGTTAGTGGACAAACTGGTAGAGAATTGTCTTTAATTAAAAGAGAACTAAGCAGAAGAACAAAAAAATAAACTTCCATAAAAATCCTCAAAAAAGTGTACATATTTAATAGAGGTTAGTAATTAATTCTATAAACTGGGTACCTTAAATGTGCTGTTTCGTAATAAGGAGAATTCTTGTAAACAAAATCTAATTGAGCTGCTGCGGAACCAGCAAATTTTGCATCATCAATTTTTCTTTGTTCTAATTTAACCCTCAAATCGGGATGGTCTTCTAAAAATTTAGCTGCTACATCTTCCCATCTATAATCACTGTAGCCTTCTTTTTGCTGTAGAATTGCATCAAAAAAATTCCACCTAAAATAACTGTCTTCTGCCTCTGGTTCTAAAGTTTCTACCAAGAATCTATCTGCAACTTGGTTGGTGTAAATAATAAAATCGCCTTTTAAGAATTTAATGTTTTGATTAATACTTTTTAAACCCACACTAGTGTGTTTAAAATGTTTTTCGTAAACCCTGGTGCTGGTCTTATAAGTATCTATTTTATAAGCACTAACATTTATAACTGTATCTTTATCAATTATTTGCATTTCAACTTTATTCAATTTCAACAACTCAATAACTTTCACCCAACCTTGTGGAATGAGGTATGCTTTTGGCTTGTAAACTACTTTTTCGGGTAAAAGACTGTTATAAAACTTTATTTGCCTTTCGAAGGGTTTCGAACGATCATAATACAACTTATCGAACCCTGTTACAGTGCTTTTTTTGTAGGCGGATTCATAGCCCATAAAATTAATGATGTCAAATGTAGAAGTATCTGATTTCCAATTTATAACAAATTTTTGTTGTTTTTTTATTTCAATTATACTTTGCTCTCGTTTACTTTTAATCTCCCTAGCAAACCTAGAACTAGTTTCTATGAAAGTAGTCATTAAAGCATAGGTACTTTTTACCCTGTCGTTAAATGGCTTAAGCATATGGGTTTCTGGTACAAATGCCATTGTAGCAAACAAGGCTGCATATCCACTACTATAACGTGGTGCATCATAAAAAGCAATCCATCCATTATCTGGGTTAGCTGTTTCAAAATTTACATAAGGGCACATTGGCCACTTTTTTGTGTACATACTTTTAAAAAGAGCCGGTTCAAAGGTGGTGTTCAAAAAATCACCAATAGGCCCACCCAACTTATTTTTTTGGGTAGTTAATAAAGTCATAGTGTGTTGGTAATCGGCACCATCACTAACATGATTATCTATTAGAATGTCGGGATTTAAAAAATGAAAAATTTCTGTAAAAGATGAAGCTTCTTTGCTATCATTTTTTATAAAGTCTCTATTTAAATCTAAGTTTTGAGAATTACCTCTAAAACCATAACTCAAGGGTCCATCTTGATTTACCCTGCTACTGGTATTTCTGTTTAAGCAACCACCAATATTGTAAACTGGAATTACTCCTAATACCACATTACTAGGTAACATTATTTTGCCCGACACCAAAACACGTACCAACATCATGCTGGCATCAATACCATCTGGTACTCAAGGATGAATACCATTGTTAATCATAATTACTACTTTGCCCTGCTTATGCCATTCGATTGGATTAAACCTTTTATTGGAGCTAATTAATATCAAAT
>JANOZK010000154.1:0-73577 GCA_031429335.1 Chitinophagaceae bacterium
TTTAAAACGCTTAACGAACTAGAAACATTTGTAGGTAACCTTACAAAAAGTCTTCCGAAGAAAAATATTATTAGTATTTGCTCATACAGTTATATTTTTTTAGATCAATTTTGGTCTGTTTTATAATTCCATTTGGTATAAGTTATACACAATTAAAAAAGATAATGAAAAATTTTTATAAGTGAAAGTATTGGTTATCCCTCCAAACCATAAAGGTTGTGTACTCCCCATAAATAACAGATCATCTGGTGTAACATCAGCTAATCTATTTGCTGTATCTGTTTTATTTGTCTTGAACGAATAAGGGTTACCTCTAGAATTCAAACCCCTATAATCATAAGCAAATAAACTATAAGCTGCATACCCTTCTACAAATGAAGCATTTGCTTTTGTACTAGTTGTAAGAGGGCTAGCTCTTTTTAAATTGGTTATGGTATTTTGGTTATAGGAAATATTAAATGTGGTTGTCCATTTAAAATTTTTAGTAGAAACATTTTGGCTATTTATTTGAAACTCAAACCCTTTATTCTCAATATCACCTAAGTTGTTATAGGCATATGACCAACCTGATGTAGGATCAACTGGTTGGTAACCTAACAAATCAGTTGTCTTTTTACTATAAACATCAATCGAACCTGATAATCTATTATTAAGAATAGTAAAATCAATACCCAGATTAGTAGTTGCAGTTCTCTCCCAACGAATATTTTCATTGCGAGGAACCAAAATGGTATACCCTGTTCCTAAGCCACTGAAAAAAGCCACATTACTTGCAGAAACAATATCAAAAGGGCCTGCAAATCCCGGACTAGGTGCGTTTCCGGCTAAACCATACGTTAATCTAAGATTCAGGTTATTGATGGCATCAACTTTAAAAAAGGACTCTCTAGAGATATTCCATGCACCACCTAAACTCCATATAGGCTTATATTGTAAGCTTTTATTCGTTCCGAATAAATTGGACTGATCAAAACGAATACTACCATTAATGGTGTACTTGCGATCGAATGTATAAGCTGCATTACTATATGCCGATAAAAACCTTCTTTCTACTTCTGTATAAGTTACTGGCCTTGATTGTAATACATTATTAGTTGTTCTTCCTGGCAAGAAATTGATTGGATTAACCACGCCAACTATTGCTAATGAATCTTCATTATAGAGGGAATAAGTTAAAGTTTGAAAATCGTATCCCCTTCTAAATGTTTGAACAGATTTACTTAGGTCATTTCTTAGCTCAGCACCACCAATTACATTTAATTGATGCTTTTGTGCAAACACTTTATCAAAATTTAATTGGTTCCTGATGGTCCAACTATTGGAATTATTATTGTTAGTTAAGTAATGTCCGCCTTTAGAAGGTAAAAAATAAGATGGAGCTCCTCCAATTACAGTTGATGCCCTAGTAAAATAAACCAATTCATCCCTTACTCTATACGAATCTTTATTGTAGTTCTCATAACTATCCACTCCTGTTTGTTGAAATTGAGCTCTTCCCTCGTAAGTTAATCCAGCCAATAATTTTATAGTCAATCCAGCATTAATTCTTGCTGATAAACTAGATTGGTCATTTGAAGTTTTAGCTTCTTCTGATAAAGGAACATAATCAAGATTAATATTACTCAAAGATTCTGAACTAGCTCTGAACTCTTCTAATCTTTTTAGGTAAGCTTGTGATAATGGATTTCCGGATTGATCCGCAAACATCGCATATGGTAAATAGTTACTATTACTAAAAGGAAGGCCTGGCAATAAAAACTTTTTTGTTTTTTCATAAGACAAATTGGTGATCAAGTCTAATTTAATGGCAGGACTGATAGTTAGCACTTGCCTTAAATTCATTTGATACCTGCTCAAATCGGTTTTATTATCACTATTATCTGCTGTGTAAGCAATTGATCCATAGTATGAATAAGCATTAGATCCACCATCAAAACTTAAGCTGTGATTGGTTAAAAAAGATGGTTGGGTAAAGTATTGATTAATTTGATCACGATTATTATATTGATTTAATGAATCGAATCTTGAATTAGCAGTTGCTGATGAAATTAAACCTCGGGCTAAATCATACTGAATTCTTTCATGTGAAGGAACAATAGGCGTTGCACCTATTGAATTAATAACATTTGCCCATGGGTAATTGGTGTTGGAAAATACTTTTCTACTTGCATCTAGAAATGAACTCGTATTCATCATATTAAAGTAATCTAGATCTGGGGTTCCTCTAAATGAAACAAATCCACTATACTTTACCCTCATTTTTTGAGGCACTGCAGAAGTTTTACCTCGTTTTGTTGTGATTACAATTACCCCATTGGCAGCGGCAGAACCCCAAATTGAAGCGGCAGTTGCATCTCTCAAAACACTCATAGTTTCTACGTCTTCTGGATTAACCAATGTTTTCACTAAATTAAAATCAGTTATTGGAACTCCATCAATAACAATCAAAGGAGATCTAGCACCTTGAATAGAAGATAATCCTCTAATTAAAAATTTCTCGTTACCTGCCCCATAATTCACGGCAATTCCAGGAACTAATCCTTCTAACCTATCCACTACATTCATGCTAAATGTTTTATTTTTTATATCGTCGTTAGATATGGTTGAAAAAGAACCAGCACTCCTTTCTTTTGGCAAACGTTGATAACCAGTATTTACTAATTCAACCGACTTGAGCAGACTAGATATAGGTTTCATAGTAATTTTTATAGAACTATTATTGGTTACTTTTAATTGTGTTTCTGCAAATCCGATAAAAGTAAATATTAATGTTTGACCGATTTTTGCTGTTGTTTTAAAATTACCGGCAATATCGGTTAGTACTGATTTTTTTGTTTCTTTAACTACAACGATGGCTCCCTCAAGTGGTGACCCCAATGTGTCAGTAACTTTACCTGTTAATATCATGTCTTGCTCTGGTTGTTGAGGGGCTGCCGCAGCAATTGCTGTCTTTTCTTTTACCACAATGGTATTATCAACTATAGAAAAAGTAAGTGGTGTATTATTAAAACACAAAGCAAGTGCTTCATTCAAAGAAACATTTTTTACATTGATACTGATCTTCCCTGCTTTTGCAAGCATCGCATCATTATAAAAAAACTGTCGACCAGTTTGTGTATTTATCTCCGTAAAAATCTCTTGAAGGCCAACATTTTTAAAAAATAGTGATACTTGCTGACTATACGCTTTGGCATTTAATTGAAGTAATGAAACGAGAATAAAAATGGATAAAAATTTCATGCAGAGTAGTCTTCTTTTATTCATAATAATTTCAGTTTTGGTTGAGGTTTTTGTGAATTCAATCACTATTAATAAACAATTAAATTATTGCCATCTAGTTTAAACTTTACACCTCCTTCAGCTAGTATTTTTAATACTTCTGATAAATTCCCTGTTCTGTTAAAAATGCCAGAAAATTTATCTACTGACTTATTATTCTCAAAGGAAACCTCTATACTATACCATCTTTCTATTTGCTTCATAATCTGATTTAAAGAGGCACTTATAAAAATAAATTTGCCATTTTTCCAAGCCATTACTTCGTCTGTATTAATGTTATTTTGAGGAACTATTTTTCCTAACTCATTGATTTGTATTTGTTGTCCTGGGGTTAAAAATTGCATTTGGTTATTGTAGCTGATCTTTATTTTACCCTCTATTAAAGTGGTTTTTGAATCGGTTTCATCGGGGTAGGCATTTACATTAAATGAAGTCCCTATTGCTTGCACTTCTCCGCCATTAAGTAGTGAAACTATAAACGGTTTTGATGCGTCATGTGCTACTTCAAAATAAGCTTCCCCGCTTAGTTCTACTTTTCTATCTTTTCCAACAAAGGCTATTGGAAATTTTAAAGATGAAGATGCGTTAAGCCACACTTTAGTACCATCGGCCAAAATCATTTTGTATTGCCCTCCTTTTGGAATAGATATAGTATTGTATTGAAGAATTTCATTTTTACCAATTGCTTGATAAATTACCTGCCCATTCTTCACCAATAAATCAACTTCATTTTGTTTTGATAAAAACCCTTCAGTAGAATCATTGATTGTAAATATTGTTCCATCTTGAGTTGTAATAAGGGCTTTATTACTACCTGCGGGGATTTTCTTAGCTTTTTCAAGATTAGCTATTAAACTATTATTAGATGGAATAGGGTTTTCCCTAAATTGGAATATACCTATGACTAAAGACACCAAAATTGCAGCTGCTGCAAATAACCAAGTAGCACTATTTTTTTTGAGTATCGGTTTTAGTTGTTCTGGATTTATTTTATTAGCTTTAATGCTCTCCCATCCTTCTGATGAGGGAAACTGTTCCATTATTGCTAATTCTACTTGTACATTTTTTTGATCAGTCAGTTCATTAAATAAGGCTCTATTGCTTTCACTTGCAGCAATCCATTGATTTAATTCTGCTTGTTCTAATAATGACAATTCATTTCTAAGGAACTTTAGAACAAATTCTGCTTGTTTAAAATTAGGTTCAAATTGAGTCATTGCACTAGTGATAATTTATTATAACACCTCAGCTAAAAAAATGGGTGGAATAGGATTGAAAAAAAGTAGAAATTATACAGGTAGAATAGCAGTAAGTAACAGAAAAGCCTTAAGGTCTAGTTTTAACCTCAGCAATTGAAGTGCTCTTTGCTTTTGTGATTTAACCGTGTTAATGGAAATACCCAAATGAAGGGCAATCTCTTCGTTTTTTAGCCCCTCCATGAAAGAGAGTTTTATTACAGATTTACAACCATTAGGCAGTAGTTCAATCGCTTTTTGAATTTCCCCAATTACCTCCGCTCGAATAAGGTGATTGATGGCTTTTTCTTCTTCAATAATGCTTTGTAATTCAGCCTCTTTAGCAAAATTCTTCTCTACACCCTCATGACGTAGATAATTTAAGCAAGCATTTTTAACAGACAAGTACAAGAAATTTTTTATAGTAACCTCTCCACTAAAGTTTTGATGTGTATGCCAATATTTAAGAAAATTATCCTGTACGATGTCTTTGGCAGATTCTTGATTGTTGATTATTTTAAAAGCATAATAGCAGAGTCTTGAATAATACTTATTAAAAATATAGTCAATTTCGACTTCTTTATTAACACCCCCATCTGTTTCATCTGCTAACACAAAATTCATGATCCAAATATATTAATAATTGTGCCACAAGCTACTACTCTGCTATCCAAAGATTCAAGTTACTGCACTCCGTAATCCTTGCATGTGGTTGCTAAAAAAAAGGCTAACTCGCTTTGTGGATAGATTCACTTTCAGCTGCCTCTATTAAAATTACTTTGAAAAACTTAGAAACCAGTAGCCAAAAATTAGATGAAAATCTTGAAGCCCTGCAACATAATTTTTTACTGAGAGGATTTTTTCGAAAAAAAGAAAAGGCAAACAGATAAAATTATGGTACTACAACTTGCATACGGCTAGTGCCACAAAACCAACGACTATAAGCCTAAGTTACACTTGCCTACGAAGGAGCTACGACGTGTTTGGGGTTGTTTATTCCATAAATTTTAAATTACTCAAATCAAATTCTGATTTAATTAGTTCCATTATTTGAGCCATATTTTTTGCATCTGGAAATTCTTTAGAAAAATGAATAGGCGTTTGCAATCCATAAAACCGATAATAATTTCTATTAGAAACTTCAACACGAACGACAGACACCCCAGCATTATAAAACATTTCTGGAGTTTGAGATTGATCTTTTATAGTTGTAATATTTAGTTTTAAAAGTGAATCTAAAAAAAAGTTCCATCCGTTTTTAGGTTCTTTTACAGATTTTGTGATAATTAAATTATTTATTTCTGTAGCAGTATCAAACAAATACTCAAGATTCGTAAATTCAGCAAACCATTGGTTCTTAACTTGCTTAAAGCAAACAACATCTTCTTGGTTTATTTTTGAATATGTGAACCAAAATCTGACTGCAAAAGTTTTGTAACCATTTTCTAATCTATCGGGCAGTTTAATTTTATCTCTTACATTCATTAATATTTTAAAAAAAGGGTCCGGTTGCCCTTTTTTTGAAAGAGGAATATCTCTATAAAAATTTTTACTGATAGAAGAGTCTTTGTGATAAAATGAAATATTTTGGTTGTTTTTGCATGAAAAAACAAATAAGCAAAATACTATTAATGAAAAGAAATAATATTTATTCATATTAATCAATTTTAAGTCTAAAATCTTTGTTTCGTGTTGGTTCATTTCCCAACAATATCTCCTACCTTACCCTGTACAAAGCTAGGGACATTGCGTTTTAAACAATGCATCTTCCTTTGCCCAGCATAGCCTGAATGAACGGGGCAAGCAAGTTTTGTAAAGACAAGATGCTTAAAAAATTTTCAGTTTGATGTTTTGTGTTGGAAGAGATTGGTGGAAAGGAATTACCACAAACTCAAGGCTTATGAGCCTACGAAGGAGCAAATACTATATTTTAATTTTTACTTGTCCGTTTTTGTATAAACCAATGGCTTTTTGAATAATGTATTCTATCATTTTTAGCGGTAAATCTTCATCGGGATTAAACAGCATAATTTTTATTCTCGATCTACTTTCTTGAAGTAAATAAGGTTCATCAAACCATTTACCTTCTATAATTCCGATATAAGGTTGTTGGTATTTTTTGTGCACCCATAAGTAACAAAACATTTTTCCTTGATAACAAAAAAAAGGCATACCATACTTCCAAGTTTGAACAATATTTTCGTTTTGTTGCAAAATAATTTTACTTAAAGCAAACAGGGTAGCTTTTATTGATTCGTTTTGTTGTGAAAATAAATAATCGGGTGGCTGCATAAATTTTGCTGCCATAAATATATCAATGTGCTTTAGTAAAAACAAAAATGCCTCCTAAAAAAGGAGGCATTTTAATTGGTGCCCACGAAAGGAATCGAACCTTCACACCCTTGCGAATGGCAGATTTTGAGTCTGCTGCGTCTACCAATTCCGCCACATGGGCAATTAATGGATTGCAAATATAACTGCATCAAGCCAAACCAGCCAAAATTCGGTTAATGTATTTTTTTTGGTAATAATACTCCTTTACTTGCAACAATGCTTCTTGGGTAGCAACACCCTCCTTATAAGTTTCAACAATAGTTTTAACAGGCTCATAAATGGTATTTTCTATGCTTATAATTTGGTTTCTTAATTTATCAATAACTACTTGATCATTCTCCATTTTGGCTTCCATGACTTGCTCACTTAAGTCCATCATTTCCATTAAAAAATTGGGCGATAACTGGTATTTTTCCTCTTCTTCTAAAAACCCTTTTAATTGTAAAACATATTTTATAGTTTCATATTCTTGAGAAAAAATTTTAAATGCCTTATTTATATCAGCAGATGTTGTTAGAGCATCTTCTTGCTCTGTATTGTTAGATTGACTATAAAAATCTGGATGATATTTTCGACTTAATTCATAAAATTTTCGTTTTAAAATAGCAGGATCAATTTTAAATGAAATATCAAAATCATATAGATCAAAGTAGTTCATGTTTAGTTATGTAGTTACGGGTTACGAGTTATTTAGTTACGAGTTATATAGTTATAAAGTTATTTAGTTTGGGGTTATTTGGATTACGGGTTACGAGTTATATAACTATGAGTTAAATAGTTATAAAGTTATTTAGTTTGGGGTTATTTGGATTACGGGTTACGAGTTATATAGTTATGAGTTAAATAGTTACGAGTTATTGATTATAGACGATTAGTTATTTATTATCATTATTCAATTTACATATTTTACCACTTTCAAATTCTGTACACTTCCCTGCCATCTTCTTCCTTCAACCCCACTCCTTCTACCTCACACCTAATTCCTAATTCCAAATTCCTCATCCCTAATTCCTTCAGCCTTACCCCTTTTCCCTTAACTTGCAACACACAAATTTATACAAATGCTTACCATAGGGCTTATTAGAGAAGGAAAAATTCCGGCAGATGATAGAGTTGCTCTTACACCAGCTCAGTGCAAATGGATGAAGTTGAATATAACAGATGTAAAAATAATAGTACAATCTAGTGTAAACAGGTGTTTTAAAGATGCAGAATACATACAAGCTGGCATTGAAGTAGTTGAAGACATGAGTGTTTGCGATATTTTAATGGGTATAAAAGAAGTACCAACAGATATGTTATTGGCCAATAAAACCTACTTATTTTTTAGTCATACCAAAAAGAAACAACCCCATAATAAAAAACTACTTCAAACCATTATTGCCAAACAAATAACGCTTATAGATTATGAGTGTTTAGAACATGAAGATGGGCAGCGTATTATTGGATTTGGTTTTTTTGCTGGCATTGTAGGAGCTCACAACGGCATTATGGCTTATGGCAAAAGAACAGCAACTTTTACTTTACCAAGAGTTTTTAAGGTGAAAGATTACAGAGCTTTAATTAACCATTACTTTGGTTTAAAACTACCCAATATTAAAATTGCAGTTACGGGTAGTGGTCGTGTGGCTCATGGTATTCTTGAAATTATGAACCTAATGGGCATTCACGAAGTTGAGCCAGATGAATATGTAGAAAGAAAATTTAATTACCCAGTTTATGTGCATTTAAAGGGGGCCGAATTGTATACACATAAAGAAACCAAGACCTACAAACGAGAACATTTTCACCATAATTCAAACGAATATAGAAGCCGATTTTTGCCCTACACCCGTTGCACAGATATTTTAATGAATGGGATTTATTGGGATACATCCATACCTAGGTTATTTGAAACTAGCGATATAGATGATAGCTTTATTATACAAACAATTGCAGATATTACAGACGATACCAATGGTTCGGTACCAATAAATTTAGGCGATAAAACCATTGAAAACCCCATTTATGGTATTGATAAAACATCTTTAAAAGAAACAGATCCTTACTTGCCCAATAGCATTGATATTATGGCGGTTGGTAATTTGCCTAATGAACTACCCAGAGATGCAAGTAGCTATTTTGGTGAGCAATTAATAAAATATGTTTTGGACGATATACTTAAAGGTGGAAGCACAATCACTAAGAATGCTACCATTGTAAGTAAAGGTACTTTAACCGAACACTTTAGTTACTTAAAAGAATTTGTTGCTACTTAATTTTTCTTATCAATTTAAAAAATATTATAAGTAGCTCAGGTTGGTTTTAGGTGTAAGGGTTAAAAGAGTTTCGTACATTAAGAGTATGGTTTGTTCAATATCTGATTTATGCAACATTTCTACTGTAGTATGCATATAACGCAATGGTATAGATATTAAAACACTAGGGCAACCATCGTTGGCATAAGCAAAACTATCTGTATCGGTTCCTGTACTTCTACTAACAGTTCTCATTTGTAGTGGAATTTTTTTCTTGGCAGCTACATCTTCTACCAACTTCAATAATTTATTATGAACTGCAGGCCCATAGGCTGGCGAAGGCCCTTTACCACAAGCTACATCTCCTTCAATAATTTTATTAATCATTGGAGTTTGGGTATCGTGTGTTACATCTGTAATAATTGCAATATCTGGTTTAATTCTACGAGCAATCATTTCGGCTCCACGTAAACCAATTTCTTCTTGCACTGCATTTACAATGTACAATCCAAATGGCAGTTTTTTATTATTCTCCTTTAATAAACGAGCTACTTCTGCAATCATAAAACCACCAATTCTATTATCCATTGCTCGGCCAATATAATATCCATTAGCTAACTCATCGAACCCATCTTGATAAGTTACTACAGCACCAATGTGAATGCCCAATTCTTCTACTTCTTTTTTACTTCTAGCCCCGCAATCTAAAAATAAATTTTCTACTTTAGGTTGCGTTTCTTTATCGCCACCACCCAATCTTGTATGTATGGCTGGCCAACCAAAAACAGCTTTTACTTGTCCTTTTTTTCCATGAATAAACACACGCTGCGATGGTGCAATTTGATGATCTACACCACCATTTCTTTTCAAATAAATTAACCCTTCGCTATTTATATAATTAACAAACCAACTTATTTCGTCGGCATGAGCTTCGATAACTACTTTAAAACTTTCAGTTGGATTGATTACTCCAACTGCTGTACCATAAGGATCATGAAAAGTTGTATCAACAAACTGTGTAATATAGTTAAGCCAAATTTTTTGACCACCACTCTCAAAACCAACAGGAGACGGGTTGTTTAAATAATTTTTTAAAAACTGAAATGAAGCTTCCGAAATAATGGATTTCTCTTTAGACTTAGCTGCCTTTTTTGCTTTCGCCATATTTAATAATTTATAAGTAAAACTGCAACTATACCTGATATTGCTTTGGCAATCATTAAACCATCAATAATAGATAAATAATAAATGATGCTTCGATGCTTTCTTAAAGTATAGGCTACAATAACTACTAAGAAATAAGGAATTAGAGTAATAAATTTTTGTAAAAAAGTAAATTTTATAGTGGGTACTTGAAAAAATAAAGTAAATAAAGCACCTAAAATTATTAAAGGAAGAACTATGAAAATAATCGTATTTTCTATTCCAAATTGAACGGAAAAAGTTTTAATACCTTCTTTCTTATCGTGTGGGGTATCTTTTATATCGAACAAAATACACAATGCTGAAATAAATAAAAAATTAGTAAGCAACAAAAAACCTGAAGGAAAAGAAAAAAATAAGCCACTATTTAACCCTACCTGAATTTGATAAAATATAATTGGATAAACAGTTACAATACCACTCCAAACAAAACCAATAATAAAGGGTTTTAACCAACCAATACGTCGTAATTTTTTTGCTTCGGGAAATGGTAACAAATTAAAAGTGTACACTAAAGCAATGAGCGGAAAAATTACTATTTGTCCAATTTTTATGCCAGATAATTGTTTAAAAGAATTAAAATACTTCCAAATAAAAATTGTAGAGAATAAAAGAATTAGAACCAATAATAACAATTGTAATTTTGCTATTGCTCCACTGTTTAATTTATACCAAACTACTCTTTCATTCGAGTATTGATTGGGAATATTTTTTG
This sequence comes from Chitinophagaceae bacterium, assembly GCA_031429335.1. Classification (GTDB taxonomy): domain Bacteria; phylum Bacteroidota; class Bacteroidia; order Chitinophagales; family Chitinophagaceae; genus UBA1930. Next base: position 11,004 of record JANOZK010000154.1, read on the forward strand.
TGTACAAAAAAGTATAATAACAGGCTGTACCTAAGAAAATTATTAGATAAAAATATGCTCCATTTAAGGGTTTATTGTGTTGTAAGTTGGTTTCTATGCATAAGAACACAGCACAAATGGCAGCAAAGAAATTACCAAAAAAAAATAAATTTATTAGCTTTTTGAACATATTAATTATTGGCGAACTACAATTATTGGGCTTACAACTACGGTATCACTAACATTTTTTGCCTTATCTCTTAGTACAAATTTAAAAGTAAGTGTATCCCATTCTCTTCTTGGTGGTGTACCTGTTGTTGGTGGATTGGTTGCAGAAATTAAATGGTTTTGATAAGTTAAATCAACTATCACATCGCCACTTGTATTTTTTTCAATATCTGGAACAGAAAATTTTAGAGAGTCTCTGGTTGTAGGAGTTGTTCGTTTATTAAGTCGTATTTTATAAATAATTAAAGAATCCAAATCGCCTTCTTTATCGCCAAAAGTAAACTTTACTTGAGCATTACTATTTGCTGCAATAATTTCTGGATTAAACGATTTAAGGGTTAATGATGGCCTAGTATTAACGCTATCTTTGCTACAGGCCAAAATGGCAATTGTGCAGATGAATATCGTTGCGAACAATACATTTTTCATGAAATAGAAGTTATAATACAAATCTAATGGTTAATGGTTGAATTTTGAAATCTATGGAGCAAGAAACTAGAACAAAAATTTTTGAAATTAACAATGAAACAACATTTATTGAGGAAATGAATGCCATTTTCTTGTTCCAACTACAAAATAATACGGTTTTTGAGAAATGGTGCATGCTTAATAAGTTTAATAAACATGAGGAATTGAGTTATCGAAATATTCCTTTTTTACCCATTTCTTTTTTTAAATTTTTGCCAATTGCAACCACCCAATTTACTGCTGAAGCCATTTTTGAAAGCAGTGGCACCACCACTAGTATTAATAGCAAACACTATGTAAAAGACTTAAGCTTGTACGAATTAAGTTTTAATACAGCCTTTAATTTATTTTATGGCAATGTAGATGATTGGTGTATCATTGCTTTATTACCTTCTTACACCGAAAGAAAGAACGCTTCATTGGTGTATATGGTTAACAATTTAATTGAGCAAAATTCGCATTATTTAAGTGGGTTTTATTTAACTGATTTTTCGAAACTTGCAGTTACATTGCAAAAATTAGAGCTAAGTAAACAGCCTACTTTATTAATAGGAGTAACATTTGCCTTATTAGATTTTGTTGAACAGCACCAACTAAAACTTAACCATACCATCGTTATGGAAACTGGTGGAATGAAGGGTAGAAGGATAGAATTAACCAGAGAAGAAGTGCATATGATGTTGAAGGAAGGATTTGGATTAAACACTATTCACAGCGAATACGGAATGACAGAACTATTATCGCAAGCTTACTCCTCTGGAAATGGACGTTTTATTTGCCCCCCATGGATGAAAGTTTTGGTTAGGGCCGAAGACGACCCATCGCAAGTTTCTTTAACTGGTAAAGGAATTTTAAATATTATTGATCTGGCAAATAAATTTAGTTGCAGCTTTATAGCAACAGACGATATGGGTATTGTGTATGAGGATGGCAGCTTTGAGGTTTTGGGAAGGGTTGACAATAGTGATATAAGGGGCTGCAGTTTAATGGCAACTTGAGTTACGAGTTAAGAAATTGTGGATTACGAGTTTGGAGTTACGAGTTAAACATTTTGCATTAGAAATTACCAATTTGAAATCGAAAATTAAAATATATGGCTACTACAAAAATTACAGTAAAAAGTAATGGATCATTTAAAATTGAAGGCGACTTTGAAATTGTTGACAACGTTGGAAATGTATATGGCTTAGAGGGTAGAGATGTTGTTGCACTTTGCCGTTGTGGCCAATCGAAAAATCCACCATTTTGTGATGGCAGCCATAAAGAAGGATTTGAGCATGAGGCAGTGGCTTTTAATTTGCCTCCTAAAAAAACTATTTAACTATACAACTCTTGTGCTGCTCTAAATGTGTTACAATGAGCCTCTACAATAGTTTTAATATCTGGCGAATAGCCACCACCCATTGCTACTACAACTGGGATGTTATTGTTGTGCAATGTATTTAACACAAACTGGTCTCTTGCCTTACAACCTTGCAATGTAACTTTTAGTTTGCCAAACTTATCGGTTTCTAAAATATCAACACCCGATAAAAAAAATGCAAAATCCGGTTGAAGCGTATCAATTAATTGGTACAAATTATTTTGTAATAAAGACAAATAAGTTGAATCGTTTGTACCATCTAACAATGGAATATCTAAATAGCTTTTTTCTTTATGAAAAGGATAGTTGTGTGCTCCATGCATAGAAAATGTAAATACGCTTTGGTGGTTTTCGCAAAGCTTGGCTGTACCATTACCTTGATGAACATCTAAATCGATAATTAATATTTTTTTTGACAATTTGTTGATCAACAAATAATTAGCTGCAACTGCCATATCGTTCAATAGGCAAAAGCCTTCGCCCCTATCTGCAAAAGCATGGTGTGTGCCTCCTGCAATATTCATAGCAACGCCATATTGCAATGCATAAGTACAACAGTCGATGGTACCTTGAGTAATCACTAATTCTCTTTTAGTTAATGCCGGGGATTGAGGAAATCCAATTTTACGTTGCTCAGATGCAGAGAGCGTTTGATTTAGTAATTTATCGAAATAATTTTTTTCGTGTGTATGTAAAATAATTTCATGTTTACATTCATTGGGTTCAAAAAAATTTTCTGCTGTTACACTGCCTTCATAAACCAATTGCTCTGGTATTAGTTCGTATTTTAACATAGGAAATCTATGACCCTCTGGTAAAGAATGAGCATAAATTTTATGATAAGCGATTTTAAGCATTAGAAAAATTTATAGTTTAAGGTTTAAAACTTGACGGCTCCCTATATTATTATTATTGTATTACAATTTGATTACTGATTCGTTTACAATTGCATAAACAATATCCTTTTTTGTAGTTTTTAAAGGAGATAAACCAGTAAATCTGCTAAACGCAGGAAGTATAGCATAGGTTGGCCCAAAATAAAAACAAGGGAAACGCAAACTTTGTTTTGCAATTCCTTTTAATTGAATTCCTGGATGAATATGGCCAGAAAATAAGTAATTAGTGTTTTGAGTTTCAGTTATTTTATTGCTATTATTTAGATCATGTACAAATTGAAACTGATTTATAATTAACGCATCGTGTAAATGAATGTTAGCAGCTTTGTACCATTCGTCTTTTAAAATATCGTGATTACCTTTTACAAGATGAAATTCAATATGTATAAAATCATTTCTCCATTTTAAAAATAAATCCATTTCTTGATTAACATGGCTATGAAATAAATCGCCAACAACAATTATTTTTTGGGGCTTATGAAAACTAATATCATTTATGAGTCTTTGAAAATCTTCTTTATAAACAGATTGTGGAACTGCAATTGCATTTTTTCTAAAATGGCCGGTTTTGCCAAAATGAAGGTCGGAAAGTATAAGCGTTTTTTCATCTTGCCAATACAACGATCTGTTACTTGTTAGCCATAAATGTTGGCCATTTAAAACATGTAAAATGGGCTGATGCATTGCAGCGAATATAAAGGCAAAAAACTATTTTAAAGCTTTTAGGGTTAGTGTGTCTTTGCTTAATGCTGCTACACTATCTATTTCAATTTTGTCTCTTAACGATTGAGCCCATTTAGAAATAGTACTACGTTGACCTTCCGTTAAGTTAGAAGAGGAATTATAAAACTTATAAGCCTTTAAAGGCATAATATTTCGTTTCATTACTTCATCAATTTCGGTCAACCTTCTAATAGCAATTTCTTTTTTTAGAGTACCAAACTCCGAAAAATTTAAGTGCTGTTTACCTCTGGTTACTTTTGCTTGCATATACCAACCAATTGGTTGAACGTTTATAAACCAGGGATAATCAGTGTTATTACTGTGGCAGTCGTAACAACTTGTATTAATTAGGTTTTCTATGGAATCGGGGATATTGTAATGATTAGCTATATCGGATTTTAAATTTTCTGATGATAAGTTTCTATCAGGTTGAAACAATTGTAAAATTGCGAATATAATAAGTACAATTATCAGAATTCTTTTAATCATGCGATAAATTTCGCAAAAAACTTTGGACTAAAAAAAAATCATTTTTTCAACATTCGTTGCATTTTGTGAATTCTGTCTTCTAGTTTTTCTGAAGAAAGGTTATTTCTGTTTAATCCATCTACAATAATTGGAAAAGAAAGTGGAGAAAGTTGGGTTAAAAATTTTATAACTATATGACTAGAATATATCCTATTAAAAGTAGTTCTTAATCTAGCTTCATCCATTTGTTGTTCTAAAACTTCGTTAAAGGCTTGTTTCAATAGAATGTTATTTTTATCATATTCTTCAAACACTTTAAATAAAAGTGAAGCAGATGATTGCAAGTGTTTAGATTTTTTATGCTCGCCGGGCATTCCTTGAAAAATTAACCCTCCAATAACGGCAATATCTCTAAATTTTCGTTTAGCCATTTCTGTACTATTTACACTCTTTTGAATATCGGCTAATAAATTTTTTGTAGTAAATAAGTCTTTAATAGTTAATTGATCAATTGGTATTGGCTGATCGCTCAATAACTCAAAGCCATAATCATTCATTGCAATTGAAAAAGTAATGGGTGTAATTTGGCTAATTCTATATGCAATAATTGCACTCATGGCCTCATGAATTTGTCGGCCTTCGAAGGGATAAATTAATAAATGGTAGCCCTCTTTACTATTAATATATTCAATTAAAATTTCATCGGCTCTTGGAATATGAGAAATTTCAGCTTGTATTTTAAATAAAGGTAACAAGGCCTCTATTTCTAATGAATATCTAGTAGTTATTAATTCACTTTTAACTTCAATACTATCGGCTACTTCGTTAAATGTATTTCTTAATACTTTTCCCAAATTAGCGGTAAGACTCATTCGTCCTCCCATCCAACTTGGCACCAATGATTTTTTTGAGGTTGACTTTTTAACCAGAACATCCATATCTTTTATCATTACCAATTCTACATTTCGCCCTGCAAGAGTAAAAACATCACCCACCTCTAACTTGCTAATAAAATATTCTTCAATAACACCAATATAACCGCCCGATAAAAATTTTACTTTCATCATGGCATCACTAACAATTGTACCAATATGCATACGATGCCTCATAGCAATTCTTTTGTTAGTAATGGTGTACAAACCATTATCAATTTCTACTTTTTTATAATCGTCGTATTGTTGCAAGGCTTTACCACCTATAGTTATATTTTGCAATATTTCTAACCAATCGTCTTTCGTTATTTCATTAAAACAAAAAGTTGATTTTACTTGTTCAAATGTTTCATTGGCGTTAAAACCATCGCCAACAGCCAATGTGCATAGGTATTGTATCAAAACATCGAAACATAACGCCAAAGGAGATTTACTTTCTATTTCTTTTAAATCAATGGCTTTTGATAATGCTGCAGCTTCAACCAATTCTAATGCATGGGTTGGTAAAAAATAAATGGTACTAACTTCTCCTGGACCATGACCACTTCTACCAGCCCTTTGTAAAAACCGAGCAACGCCCTTTGGCGAACCAACTTGAATAACGGTATCTACTGGCCTAAAATCTACACCCAAATCTAAGCTGGCTGTGCAAACAACCGCTTTCAATTTTTTAGTGTGTAAAGCATCTTCTACCCAAAGCCTTAATTCTTGTTCAATACTTCCATGATGCAATGCAATGGCACCTGCTAAATGTGGAGCTACATTTAAAATAACTTGGTACCAAGTTTCACTCATACCTCTTGTGTTAATAAAGATCAGCGTAGTGGTACTTTTTTCTATTATGGGAATAATTTTTTCGACCAATTTAATACCTAAATGACCAGCCCAAGGATAGGTTTCTATTTCATCTGGAATAATCGAAATCACTTTTATTTCCTTTGCTAAATTTGCTTTTACAATTACTTCTTTTTTATGATTGGTAATTTGTTTAAGTGGTGCTAATAAAACTTCTTTAGCTTCTTCTAAATTACCAATTGTAGCAGAAATTCCCCAAACAGATAGTTGCGAACTGGTTGTTTTAAATTGCTGATTGATTGCAATGATTCTGCTTAAAGCCAATTCTACTTGCACACCACGTTTGCTACCTAACAACTCGTGCCACTCATCGACAGCAATGGTTTGAAGATTTTTAAAAATTACTGCATTATTTTTTTGAGCCAAAATAAGCTGCAAACTTTCGGGGGTAATTATTAAAATTTCTGGCGTATTTCTTTTTTGTTTTTGTCTGTCTGCAGTGCTGGTATCACCATTTCTAATAGCTACTTTCCATTGTAAATTTAAATCGCTAATTACTTCTTCCATTGCACGACCAATATCTTTCGCCAATGCTCTTAATGGGGTAATCCATAACAACTGTAATCCACTATTTTTTTGTTGTTGATAGGTGTTTGGGTGTTGATTGATAAATTGAATAATACTTCCTAAAAAAACAGAAAAGGTTTTACCACAACCTGTTGGTGCATTTACCAATCCACTGGTTCTATTTGCAATATGTTGCCAAGTTTGTTCTTGAAATTCAAATGGCCGGTAGCCTTTTGAATGCAGCCATTGTTCAATAATTTTATAGCCTTGTGTTTGGTGAAGCATGCAATTTTTTTCTAGTAGTTCTTTTATGTTAAAAATACTAAACCACAAGGTTCACAAAGTAAGGGTAACACAAGGAACACAATGAAATTCTTTAATTTGCTGATCAATGTATAGTTTATTGATGAGTGCCCTGCAATAAGCAGGATTAAAAAAGACGCCACTTTGGCTAAATAGCAATCCCAATGCTAGTTACATAAAATTACTTATACTCTCCATAAACCTTTCTTAAACAATCAGCAATTTCGCCTAGGGTACAATATTGTTCTACAGCACCAACTACTAATGGCATTAAGTTATCTGTTCCTTTGGCTGCTGTTTCTATAGCTTGTAAACATGCTGCAACTTTAATATTATCTCTTTTTTCTTTTAAAATATTGAGTTTATTTATTTGTAATTGGCGAATGCTATCGTCTATTTTAAAACCTGGTACAGGTTCTTCTTTATCAACTTTAAATTTATTTACACCAACAATAATTTTATCACCGCTTTCTATGTTTCGTTGATATTCGTAAGCACTTCTAGCAATTTCGTTTTGCATAAAGCCTTCTTCAATTGCTGCAACACTACCACCCATGGCATCAATTTGTTTTACCAATTCCCAAGCTTTTTGCTCTACTTCATTGGTTAAGCTTTCTACAAAAAAACTACCAGCAAGAGGGTCTACAGTATCGGTTACACCACTCTCGAAAGCAACTACTTGTTGTGTACGTAGGGCAATACGAGCAGCTTCTTCTGTTGGTAAACTTAAAGCTTCGTCGTAGCCATTGGTGTGTAAACTTTGTGTGCCACCCAATGCAGCTGCTAAAGTTTGAATGGTAACTCTAGAAATATTATTTAAGGGTTGTTGTGCAGTTAATGTTGCTCCACCAGTTTGTGTATGAAAACGCAACATCATTGCTTTTTCATCTGTTGCACCTAACTCTTTCATCATGATTGCCCACATACGTCGTGCTGCTCTAAATTTAGCTACTTCTTCAAATAAATTATTGTGGGCATTAAAGAAAAATGACAAGCGTTTACCAAAAATATTTATATCCAAACCCTTTGCTAGTGCAGCTTTTACGTATGCTTTACCATTACTTAGCGTAAATGCAATTTCTTGCACAGCCGTACTACCTGCTTCACGTATATGATAACCAGAAATTGAAATAGTATTCCATTTAGGTACTTCTTTGCTACACCATTCAAAAATGTCTGTAATAATACGCATGCTTGGTTTTGGCGGATAAATATATGTTCCTCTTGCAGCATATTCTTTTAGTATATCATTTTGTATGGTTCCAGAAATTTTCTTTAAATCGGCTCCTTGTTTTTTAGCTAAGGCAACATAAAATGCCAATAAAATAAAGCCAGTTGAGTTGATGGTCATTGAAGTAGAAACCTGCTCTAAATTAATACCATCAAAAAGACGTTCCATATCTTCAATACTATCGATAGCAACACCTACTTTACCAACTTCGCCTTCTGCTAAATCATGGCTACTATCATAACCAATTTGTGTAGGTAAATCGAATGCTACACTTAAACCCATTACACCTTGACTTAATAAATAATGATACCTTTTATTACTTTCTTCTGCAGTAGAAAAACCTGCATATTGCCTCATGGTCCAAAGCTTTCCTCTGTACATATCTGGTTGTACACCACGTGTATAAGGAAATTGTCCTGGTTGCTCTAATGATCCTAGTGAAGCTGTATCTTGTTGAGTATAAACTTCTTTAATTTCTATACCACTATCGGTAGTTCTTTTTTCATTCATGGCAAATTTTTTAGTCGATGGTCAATAGTCGATAGTTAATAGCTAGCGGTAATTATTTATGTAATTTGATTGAAAATTATTATTCTTCTATGGACTATTGACTAACGTCCATGGACTTTCTTCTACAATAACTTCTTCGCTTCGTAGCTTAAAACCTCGCTTACTAACTCGTGTAAGGTTCCCTTTTTATCGTTTAATAAATATTCAGCTAAAATTTTATTTAAATCATAGCCAGTAGCAGTTTCGGGCAATAAGTTTGCTATTTGTGATACGATTGCTATGTTTTGCTCCTTTAGGTTTTTAATCGAATTCCAACCATCGGCACTTACATACATTTGTTGGGTAATATTGTATTCGAACTCTTGCTTAATATTTTCAACCAATAATTGTTGCATTTGTTCTGCTGTAAAACCAGGCTGACTTAATCTTGGAATTAAATTTGGTAAGGCTATCCTATCGGCTAATAAAATTAAACGTTCATAGGCTTGTAATTGTAGTTGCCTTGAACTTGAATCGTTAGTCGAAGAACTAGTTTCTGTTGTTTTTTTCTTTTTGAAAATGGGCAAAACCGAGAAAATAAAAAAAATACCAATTGATACTGCAAATACGATACTAGCAATTGTAATGGAGTCCATATAAAAAATTTGTACAAATATAACTTATACCGATTTGATATCTCTTATAGCCCAAATAAATTGATCTAAACAGCTATACAATCCTCATTATCGCAGAAAATTTTGGTTAAAATTCACATAAGTATTACCATTAATTGAGAGTATTTCCTGTTATCGAAAGATGAATAGTGACTGTTTAATACTAAGATATTTAATTTTGTAAAAATTTTTAATTATGGATTCAGTTGCAACATTACCAGTATCGTTTACCCAAAGTGCTATAGATGAGGTAAAACGACTAATGAATGCGGATGGTTTTGATACCACTACTAAATTAAGAGTAGGTGTAAAAGGTGGTGGTTGTAGTGGAATGACTTACGTCTTAGGCTTTGATGCTCCTACTGCCGAAGATGAAACTCATGAAATGGAGGATTTTTCGTTTGTTATGAATAAAAGCCACGGACTTTACCTTTTTGGTATGGAGGTTGATTGGCAAGATGGTTTAAATAGTAGAGGATTTACTTTCAGCAATCCCAATGCCAGCAAAACTTGTGGTTGTGGAACTTCGTTTGCTGTATAAATAAACTTACGAAATTAAAAGGGCTATGTACTGTTAAAAAACAGTACATAGCCCTTTTCTATTTTTAATGAATTTTTACTTTAAAATGCTTCGTCCGATTACAATTCGTTGAACCTCGCTAGTGCCCTCATAAATTTGGGTGATTTTAGCATCCCTCATTAAACGTTCTACATGGTACTCTTTTACAAAACCGTAACCACCATGCACTTGAACTGCTTCTACAGTAACCCACATAGCAGTTTCGCTAGCAAATACTTTGGCCATGCTACTACTTAAAGTGTAATCTATTCCATTGTCTTTTTCCCATGCTGCCTTTAAACATAATAATCTTGCAGCCTCTATACGAGTTGCCATATCGGCTAACTTAAATTGTATCGCTTGGTGTTGCGAAATTTCTTTGCCAAATGCTTTGCGTTGCTTGGAATATTTTAGTGCCAATTCATAAGCACCACTTGCAATGCCTAATGCTTGAGAAGCAATGCCAATACGGCCACCTGCTAAAGTTTTCATGGCAAAAGAAAAACCAAAACCATCTGCTCCAATTCTGTTTTCTTTAGGTACTTTAACATCGTTAAACATGATTGTATGGGTATCGCTACCTCTTATACCTAGTTTATTTTCTTTGGCTGCAACAGTTACTCCAGGCCAATTTTTTTCTACAATTAAACAATTAATTCCTTTACTACCTTTACTAACATCGGTTTGTGCAATAACTAGATAAACAGATGCAGATGAACCGTTAGTAATCCAATTTTTTGTACCATTTAATAAATAATAATCACCTTTATCTTCGGCAGTAGTTTGTTGAGAAGTTGCATCACTGCCTGCTTCTGGTTCGCTCAATAAAAAAGCACCAATATACAGTTCTGCATCTTTCTTGCCTTGAGCAATTGGCGTTAAATATTTTTGCTTTTGTTCTTCGGTTCCGTAGCTCTGAATTCCATAACAAACCAAACTATTGTTTACACTCATACAAACGCTAACACTAGCATCAATTTTACTAATTTCTTCCATTGCTAACACATAACTTACCGTATCCATACCACTTCCACCATATTCAGGATTAACCATCATACCCATAAAGCCTAAATCGGCTAATTGCATAATTTGCTCCTTAGGAAAACGTTGGTGTTCATCTCTATCTATAACTCCTGGTAAACACTCGTTTACAGCAAAATCTCTTGCTGCTTTTTGAATCATTAAATGTTCTTCGCTAAACTGAAATTGCATGATTTATTTTTTAGTGGTGCAAAAATAGGCTAACAAATGTTAGTAGAAAAATGGAAACTTGAATATTTAAATACGAATGGAACTAAACTAAGTTAAAGTAATGCTCTTAAACTGGCTCGCCCAATATTTATTACCCTAGTTTCTCCAGGTTTTCGTCCTTCATAATTTAAACTAAGTTCTAAATTATTGCCTAAACGCTTTACTAACTCTATATTCCATAATAAATTTCTGCCGGGTAATAGTCCATCTAACATTAAATAACTTACAGTAGTATTAGCAAGTGCATTGTAACTAATATTATTCAATGTAAATTTTACCAACAAACTCGTACTATTTAAGGTGTTCAGTTTTCCCTCAATATTAATTGCTTTGTTTATTGATTTTTCGCCACCGTATAGAATTGAATTTTCTTTTACAGCATATAAATAAGAAGCTTGTAAACGATATTTAGTTAAATAAGTGTAAGTTAATTTAGGCTCTGAACTAATTAAGTTAACCTCGTAATTTCTGTTTGCAAATTTTGGTGTAAACAAATTATTGGTGCCTAATTTTTGTGTAAAATCGAATGTGTATTGCTTTTTAATATTTACTCTACCTCTTATTACCCACTCGTTTAATTCTCTTGTTTCAAAACCATAGGTAAGTAGTGATTTATTATAATTACGAACATTGCTAATATCTATACCACCCGTACTACTAAATCTGTTAAATGAAAGGGTATTACTAAATACATTATTTAAAGAAATTAAAGAAGTATCAGCAATATTTCCTTTAAATGGGTTGTAGCTTGGGTTATCTGTTACCAGTGTTTTTTTGCTGGTTTGCATGGCAGATTGTGCATTAAATTTTGCAATAAATTTTATTATTTTTTTATTGTTTGCATTGCTAAATAAAGATCGTAGCGATAGGTTAATGGTATAATTAAACTGTGTATAATTGGCTTTAATAAATTGATAGGTAGGTGTAAAAACACGTATAAATTTTGCTTGATCTGGAAACAGTGCAACTTCAAATTCGTTGAGTTGAGTGATGCCGTCGCCATTGTAATCATTCCATGCAAACTCTCCTCTACCAGGTGGTACTTCAATGTATGAAAAATCTCGACGTTGTTCTTGTCCAGTTCCAATTTCATATAAAGAATTACCAGTAATAAAGCCCTTTAACACATTAAAATTATACTCAACACGAGATAGTAAGCTTTTGTCGGGTTTTAGGTTACTTAAAAAAACATTTTTTATTTCTAATTCTCGGTATGTAACATTGAATCTAAATTGGTGCTTTGTATTTTGTAAAAACTCGGCAGTAAAGTTATAATTATTGCTTTTATCGGTATGTATCAAAGCTTTCTGAAATGGTAATTTATCGGATCTTGAAAAATAATTGAAGGCCCATTTATTATTTTTTGCAACATCGCTTTTTATGTAAAAGCCAATATTTTCGAAAGCAAAACTTATGGGTGTCAATGTATCGGTTAGTGTGAATTTTTGTTGATTGTTTTCAAGTAAATAAGTTATTCCAAATTGATAATTATTTAGTTTGGTAAACACCTTACTTAAATCGGAATTTGCTTTAATAAAATTACCCTTATTGGTTGGTGAATTATTGTTAACTAGGTTTAACGAAAGGTTGTAATTTAACCCAGCAAAACCTTTGGTATTAAAGTATGTCAAAGAATTTTTAATGCCTTTAAAATCATCGCTTCTTAAATAACCATCTATAGAATATTTTAGCTTTGAGTTGGTTACAACATTTAATAATTCGATAGAAAATTTGGGTAAATGTTCAGTGGCAAAATGTGGCAAAATGGGCAAGCCCCAATCTCTCGAAAATTCAACATATCTTAGTCTTTCAATCGTTCTAAATCGTTCATCAACCCATTCGTATCCAAGACTTGCAATTATCTCATTGTTTTTTTGAAGTTTTTTATTTTTTTGAAATAAAAACTTCCCTGCAAATCCAGCATTATTGGATTTATCTTTTGGAGAAAAGGTATTTACATCGAAGTTACTTATTGCAACATCTGTGAATAAATTGGTTGATTCGTTGATAGCATACACACTATTTAGCGTTAATAATTGTTGCTTTTTAGGAGTAACTAAAAAAATGGCTGCCTCAAAATTTCCTTGTTTAATGCCATTAATTGGAGCAATGTATTGATATACTTTTCCATTTGCTGAATTAAATAAAGGAATGTAATCTCCCTTATTTTGGCCAACATCAACAAAGTTTAAAGTGTATTTTGCTTTTAACGGATCCGTTGAATAAATATAAATACTATCGAATGTTGTATTGAAAGGATTCACCTTTTTTTCGTACATAATTTTATTAGCAGCAAAAGTATCGATGGTGGCATTTTTATAAAAAGCATCTTGAATATTGTTACCTAAACTCGCTAAAAATTGCTTTTGATTTGCATCTAACGATTGATTAATAGCCGAATTTTTTGCATCCACATTGCTGTAGGCTGCAATATTTATACTTAATTTTTTATTTACTTGTAACTGATTGCTGGCAAATAAGATAGAGTTTAAATAATTTCTATCGGCATACTCAAATTCTACTTGAATTCGTTTGTCCTTATTAATCATTCTTTTAGGTGTAAAAATAATTTCACCAGTATTATAATTAATGGTATAATCTTGGTCTTCGCCACGTTGTAACATTTCGCCATCAATAAAAATTCGTTCGGTACCAGATAAAATTATTAAATAAAACTCGTTATTGTTACCCGTTAGCCTGTAGGGGCCTTGGTTACCTTCTTGCCCTTGAAAAACATTTCTTACAAATTTTCCTTTTGCTATAGCTCCTGCCACTAAAGTTTTATTCGTGCCTTTTTTATTTTTATTTTGATACGAAACTCCTTGCAAACGTTTATAAAAATTTAAGAAATAGTAATTAGACTGACGTAAGTCGATATCACCTAAATTTATTTCCCAATTACGCTTTTTAAATTGCAATAAAATACGATCGAATTCATTTAATTGTAGTGTTGTACCATCGGGTTGTATAGGAATATTATTATCGGTTATGGCAGCTGCTATTTCAATACTATCACCTAAAATACCACTTATTTGAAGGTTTAGTTGAGAGTTAAAAACAGCATCTTGATTATTACCAAAACTTAAACTTCGTCCGAAGCTACCATTGTAATTAATATTATTTTCGGCACCAAAAAAACCAGACCCATTATTATTATTATTATTCCTATTAAAAATAAATGGCTGTGCTAAAAAATTATTCTTTACGCTATCGTAATTTAAACGATTTGCTTTGTTTGTAAATGTAAAAATAAAAACTCTAAAACTTACCAATACACTATCTGCTTCAAATTCTTTGATCCAAGTTAAAGTAGAATTGTTGTAATTAACTAAATAATGGTTTGAAGCAATCTCTTTACAATAGAATGTGTTAGGAACCACTTTTTTTTCGTGTAATTGAACAATGCCTTTTGCAGCAATTTTTATTATAACTAAATTAGACGAAGTATTAAACTGAGCTTTAACCACAAAGCTTAGACCTACCCATGCAACTAAAAATATGTAACGTAAATAATTCAAATGAGAAATATAAGGGTAAATTTTATATCATTCAAATATCTGTGTTGTTTTTAGTAAAGACATAAATGTTTACAAGTTGGCTGCCTATGATGTTTTATTAATCATTGTAATAAAAATGGCCAATTTTTCAATTGACCACTTTTAATGAATCAATATCTTATTTACTGTTTTATTATTTTTATTGTTTTTGTTGATTCGCCGTTTGAATTGGTTATGGTTAAAGCATAAACCCCACTAGCTAATGATGCAATATTTATGGGCAAAACATTATTACCCATATTTAATAATTTAAATTTATTAATTATTATTTTTCCAGATAAATCAGTTAAAATAATTGATACATTATCTTGCTTAGGAGCATCGATATTTATGGTTAATATTTCCTTTACAGGGTTTGGATAAACTGAGTTTAAAACCATATTTGTTGTTTTACCAGCCTTTATTACAACAATAAGTGAGTAACTAAATTTACCATCATTATCTATTTGTTTCAACCTATAAAAATTATTGCCATTTAATACGTTTTTATCTAATACAGCATAATAACTTAAACCTGAAGAAATTCCATTATTTGCCTTTGACTGAACAAACTGAATACTTGAAAAATTAATACCATCTATACTTCGTTCAACATAAAAACCATTACTATTTATTTCGTTGGTGGTAGTCCATTTTAACTTATGATTCATACCATCTTTTTCAACTTCAAAATCGTTTATTGTAACAGGTAAAACACCCAAACCACCATGCATATAAAACGATGAAAATGATGGTATTGCAAACTGAACAAAAGCCCCATTTCCGCCATAACTTTCTCTTGTAGTTGGTGTAATAAAAGAACCTGCACCCGAATAGGCAGCAATACAACCATCGTTATTTTTTGTAACAAATAAATCGTTTAAAGAGCTAACCATTGATCCAGGTTGAGATACAAGTTGATTTAACTCAGAATTAAGCAAATATAATTTTACCAAAACATTTGATGTGGGTTGTGTTGTTGGGGTTAGTTCAATATTTCTACTTAAATAAAAACGATTGCTGCTAACCGAATTTCGTAACGTGAAACTAGTATAAACCTTAGCAGTAATTACACCTAAATCGTTGCCCTGTGCATTTATTTCTGCCACCAATTTTGTACCATCTAAAATAGGCACCCAAACATTGTTATTACCATTTGCAGCACTAATAGTAGGCCCAGTTAAAGTTAAGCAATTATTTATTTGGCCTTCTGTAACCCTAGGTATTAAAACACATATATTACCGGTAGCTCTCCAATTAATATTGGAAGAAGCTACTCTTAAATAATACGTATTTCCAATGGTAAAGCCAGAATAAAAAACTTCACCAGCACTATTATTTATAACCACTGTAGCCCCACCCAAATCTGTTAAAGCAGCACATGTTGTACCCGAATAAATACCAAAAGCCATGTTACCTGCAATGCCGCTAAAAGCTGCAATATTTGTAAATCGAATGATTGCTTTATCGGAAGTAGCAACAAATTTGTACCATATATCATCATCTTGGCTGGTACCAAAAAAAGTAGACGTGTTAGTGGATTGTGTAGCTACACTTGTATTAAAGTTTACCCCTATACAATTTTCATTGTAATTGCCGGGTGTTATTGTTTCGGCACCAGCACATTCATCGTTTGTAATTGTACAAAATGAACCTCCTGCTAATATGCCTAGATTAGCAATTGTAGAAAATGCAGATTGTGATGAATTGGTGCAAGTAATTAAACATCTATAATCTCTAGGTACTGTTTGAGAAGTGGTTAATAGGTTATTTGTTGCTCCACTTATATTACTAAAGCTATTTTGGCTGGCCAAAGAAGATTGCCATTGATACGTAATACCACCACCTTGGGAATTACCAGTTACTAGAATGTTGAAATTGGTATTTGCACAAACCGCACTTGCAACTGAGTTTGCTGTGCCACCCAAAGGTACTCCAGCACAAGGCGGTATTGGAGTAAATCTATACACTTGCCCCGTTGCAGGTTTGGTAATAATATTATTAGTTTCGTTAGTAAAACTTACCGAAGGGTTCGCATCGCTAGAAGATAAAGACATAAAATTATTTGCCCCATTAACAGCAGCTGTTATACCAATACTTGCACCTAAGCCCGTACCAATATTTTCAAGAGCACCAAGTTCTTGCTTATAAATAAACTCAACTACATTAGTCGTTTCATAAATTTTTAATTGAAATGAAATTGCTGCAGCAGCTGCTCCATAATCCCATAAAACATTACTCCATTCTAATGTAAATTCTCTGTTTGGTGCCGAACCAGATGTGATGTACTTAATATTAGCAGCAGATTGAACATCGATATCATCCCATAATGGTGCAATAATTGGCCTTGCATTTGCACCTAATCCACTAGCTAAATTATTGTTGTACGTAACACTACTGTTTATTAAACCTGTGGCATGCAAATAAGCAAATCCATTGGTACATACACCAATACTGGTGTAGTTTGTACCATTATATGCCAATGTAAAACCAATAGGTAAGTTGTTGGCATAACCTTCATCTGTTGAACCCCCAGACGTTGTTGCTAATAATGTTGGTGAGGAACCACCAACTATTGCTGTGTAAGTTGAAGTAGTTGCAAAAAACGAGTAGTTAACTTGTGTATACCCTTTATTAAGCATTAAAAAAACTGCAGCTAAGAGGTATATTTTTTTCATTTAAATAATATTTTATTCGTAAAAATAATAAAAAATAGCAAGCAACTGTAATTGACCGAGTAAGTAGTAATTAAAAGTGAAATTTGTTTGAGATAGGTTTACAAATTAAAAAGATAACGATATTTTAATATTGGATGCCTCCATATTATTTAAACTTTGAAAAATTTTAAAGATTGCATCAATTAAAAGGTAGCTCATTTGGTAAAGATTTTTTATGGGGAGTAGCCACAGCTGCTGCACAAAACGAAGGAGCTTGGAATATAGATGGCCGAGGCCCCTCCATTTGGGATACATTTGCCAAACGACCTGGCAAAATTAAAGATGGCATAAAACCAAGCAATAATTGCGATTTTTATTATAGATATAAAGATGATTTACTACTTGTAAAAGCGTTGGGCTTTAAAGTATTTAGATTTTCTTTTTCATGGAGTAGAATTTTTCCGGAAGGGGTTGGTAAACCCAATAAAGTAGGTGTTGCTTTTTACCACAACGTAATTAACGAATGTCTTGAACTTGGTTTAATACCTTTTGTAACTTTATATCATTGGGATTTACCTCAAGCATTAGAAAAAGAAGGTGGCTGGACCAGCACTGTTTTTCAAAAATGGTTTACCCGCTATACAAAATTTTGTGCTGAAGAATTTGGCGATAAAGTAAAATATTGGATCATCTTAAACGAACCAATGGGCTTTACATCATTGGGATATATGCTTGGCAAACATGCACCAGGCAAAACTGGTTTATCTAATTTTTTCCCTGCCGTTCATAATGCAGCTTTAGCACAAGCAGAAGGTGGAAGAATAGTAAGAGCGTTTGTAAAAGATGCTATCATTGGTACCAGTTTCTCTTGTAGCGAAGTAATGCCATTTACCCACTCTAAAGAAGATGTAGATGCTGCCAACAGAATGGATATTTTATTGAACCGATTATTTATAGAACCCACTTTAGGTAGAGGTTACCCACACGATAATTTTCCATTAATGGATAAACTTCATCTTGCTACCAATGCTTGGAGATTTACCGAAAAAATGAAATTTAACTTCGACTTTATTGGCATACAAAATTATTTTTTGGTAACGGTAAAACACAATCCACTAATACCATACATATCAGCTAGCGAAGTAAAAGCATCTACCAGAAAAGTACCACATACCAATATGGGCTGGGAAATTAATGCAGATAGTTTTTATAGAATGATAAAACGTTTTTGGCATTATGGAAGTGTAAAAGAAATTATGATTACAGAAAATGGAGCATTTTTTAAAGATCAATTACAACATACTGGTATTCATGATACACAACGAATTGCTTATTTTGAACAATACCTTGCAGCTATGTACAAAGCAAAACACGAAGGTGTAAAACTTAGTGGTTATTTGGCCTGGACTTTAATGGATAATTTTGAATGGAGTGAAGGTTTTAATGCTAGGTTTGGTTTAGTACATGTTGATTTTAAAACTCAGCTAAGAACCATAAAAGATAGTGGATATTGGTGGAGAGATTTTTTGAAATAAAGTTCTTTAAAAATAAAGCCATCTAAAACAGATGGCTATATTTATTATCGTCCGCTTAATTGTATATACTTTTTAAGTTGGTTATTAAAACTAGTGTGTTCTTGCAACTGTTCTAAACTTAAGTGCATTCTATAGCACCAATAATGTTTGGGGTTTGCTGGTATATTTATTCTTTCGTCGTTTGGATTTTCTCTTCGTATTTCTTCATCAATACCCAATAAATCTTGTAGTTGAAATACCGCCCACATGGCAGGAGAATACAAGTGCTGTACAACAATTGCTTTGTTTATCCAAGCTTCACAAAACTGAGGAGCTTCGCCCCCTCGCCCCAATTCGTTATTAAAGAATTTTTGAGTAGAGGTTTTATCTTCTTCCCACCAACCACGTATGGTACTCATATCGTGTGTTGAAGGCGTTACAACACTGAGATAAGGTGCATCATTTGGATGAAAAAATTGTTTTTTAGGATCTTTGGGCATTCGCTGAATTTCTAAGCTCAATAAACCCAATTGCTGCATTACTTCTGGCACACAATCAGGAACCATACCTAAATCTTCGCCACAAATAAGCATATTCGTTACTCTTTTTAAAGCTGGTAATTTTTGAATAGCTTCTTGCATCCAAAAATCATCCTGTCTTTTAAAAAAGTAATTTATGTATAAACTATCTAGTTGCTGCTGGGTATAATTATCTAAATTTTTGTACGATAATGTATTGCTTATTCCGAAACGAAAATGAAATTGCTGAGCTTCAGTACCTTCCACTTCAAATAAAATTACGTTGCTAATTAAATCGAATAAGCCCTGTTTTAAAATGTTGTTTAATTCGTTTTGTTCAATGCTAACAAAATAGTTTTCAACTTGTACTTGTGTTGCAAAATCTGGCTTTAAAGTATAATTTCCAAAGCCATCATAATTAAGAAAATTATTTTTTACGTGTTCGTTTTTAGTGCCAAAAACCTCCCACAAAACTGAATCATTTATAAATGGTTTTGTGTAGCGGTGATAATCAAACGAAATTCCTTTTTCATTAAACTCATTAATGTGTATGGGAATTGCTGGCACAAAATTTCCCATGATACCTTCAATAGCATGAATTGGGATACTCCAAATACGAAAAAATCCTAATATATGATCTATTCTAAACGCATCAAAATAATAGCTCATTTGTTCAAAACGTTGCTTCCACCAATTATATCCATCCTCTTTCATTCGCTGCCAATTGTAAGTTGGAAAACCCCAGTTTTGTCCTTTTACAGCAAAATCGTCTGGTGGTGCCCCAGCTTGTACTTGCATATTGAATAGTTCTGGTGCTTGCCAAGCATCTGTACCGTACCTAAATACACCAATTGCTATATCGCCTTTTACAATTATACCATTTTCATGTGCATAAGACGTAGCTTCTTTTAGCTGTAAATGCAAATGAAATTGAATGAAGTAATGTAAAGCAATATCGTTAAAGGCTAGTGAATTTTCATTGGTCAACTCATCTATGTCGGTTTGCTTAAAATGCCTATAAGCTGGCCATTGTTTGTAGTTTGAAGTGCCATACTGATCTCTTAAATAACAAAATGTTGCATAAGGAATTAACCAATGTTTATTTTGCTTAAAATAATTTTTATATTCTGTTGATGAAAAAGTTTCTGCTTGTTGCGATGGAAAAATTTTCTTAATAAAATCTATTTTAAAATTCATTACAGTTCCATAATCAACTGTATCTAATTTGTTTAATTGTTTTCTTTCTTCCTCGTGTTTGTTAAGTAACTTTTGATTTTTTTCTGTTACAACTTTCGAAAGATTAATATATAAAGGGTGTAATGCAAATGCAGAAATTGCTGCATAAGGGTAAGAGTCGGCATTGGTAAGTGTTGAAGTAGTATCGTTAATGGGTAATATTTGTACCATTTTTATTCCAACTTGTTTACACCAATCTACAAGTAAATGAATATCAGTAAATTCTCCAACACCAAAACTTTGCTCGGATCTTAAACTAAATACCGGAATTGCTATACCAGTTCCTTTCCATGTAGTACTTGGTAAAATAGCAAATACATCGTTAATAATGGTTTGCTTTTTGCTTACAATTGAATCAAAAAGAAATCTATTATTACCACCTTCAAAATTTATAAAAATATTTTCAACCGTATCATAAACTGCATATTTGTATGCAATTGGGAAATTTGCCTCGGTTAAATTAAGGTGTGCTTCAAAATAAGATGATCCGTTATTGCGATGCATTACAATTGGATTTTCCGTATCCCAATTGCCTAATTCTTTTGTACTGCCTAAAATACATAAGGTTTTATTTTTTGCCAATAGAGGGGCTTTAACCTTAAATGTGTGTGAAGTAGACGTAGGTGTTTGAACAATATGTTTTTTTGATTGCTGTAACAATACTTTTTGAAAAGGTTCTGTATAAAAAGCATTTTCATAATACCCAGAATAATTCCAACTGTCTATAATTAATAAATTCTCGGGATAGTTAGAAGAATGAATTACCTTATCATCTCCAAAATCATAAGATATAGACCCATTTGTGAATATTACAAAATAATTATATACAATATCTTCATCTAATAGTTGATCTTTAGAGAAATCAATAGATACACTCCAATATTCATCATTCAAATAGCTCATTGGTACAGCATCATCAATATTGCCATTGCCAAATAAAGGATGATTGGCAGTTATATAGATGGTTTCACCATAATTGGTGCGATACTTTAGTTGAAATTTAATGCTTAATGCCACTTTCTTTTCCAAAATTTCAGCTTTTATTTTTACATTTGGCTTGGTTGATTTTCCTTTTTTTAAGGAGTTACTTGTACCAGAAATTTCTTTTTGTTGTAAAGATTTTTTCGGAGATTTCAACCCTGTTTTTATTGGATCACCAACCTTTTTTGAAGCATTTTTTGTTGAGGCTTGTGGTGTTTTATTTTTGATTTGAGGACTTTTGCTCTTTAACACAATTTGGTTTACTGCTGGTTCTTTTTCAGCATTAACCAAGGTTTCTTTATTGCTATTCATAGTTAAACCAGAATTGTTAGAAGTTTCTTCAGCAAAAAATTGGCTGGTAGTTTTTTCTATGGACAAGTTGAATCGTTTTAGAATTTAAAAGTAACAAAATTAATGTGTAATTCCAACACATTAAACCATTTTTTTAAAAATCTTTTTTATGCACAAATAGTAGTAGCAAACTCTTGCATATTCAATCCATCATAATTGCCACTACTCATTAACAATAAATTAGTATTATTAAAATCTTGGTCGTGCAACATAGCAAATAACTCATCCTTATTGGTAATTATCTTTAAATTTTCTTTATTAAAGCCATCAATAACCATCTGTTTTGGCAAATCGGGCATACGTTTTAGTTCTAAGGCATGTTTCGAATAAAATACTACAGCCAAATCGGCACTTTGCATTGCCCCATTGTATTGGCTCATAAAATTTTCATTTAAGCTACTAAAAGTGTGCAATTCTAAAACTGCAATTAGTTTTCTGTTTGGAAACTGTGCTTTAACAGCAGTAACAGTTGCTATAACCTTACTTGGGGCATGAGCAAAATCACGATACACAATGGTACTACTATTGTTGGCCAAAACTTCTAAACGTTTTGATGCACCAGTAAAATCTGCAATGGACTGCAAAAATTCTTTTGCCGAAATACCCACTTGTGAGCAAGCCCAATAGGCTGCATTTAAGTTTTGTAAGTTATGGTTACCAAATACTTTTAAACCTGTAGTAATACCATCAATGGTTACCGTTGTAACACCATTTACAACCGTATTTTCTGGCACAGTATAGGGTTGATAACGAATATCTTCCCTTTTATTGGCTTCAACTAAATTTTTTAGTTCTGTATCGCTTTCGTTATAAATTAAAATGCCATTGGGTTCTATTTTATGTATAAAAATTACAAACTGTTCTAAATAAAATGGAAATGTTGGAAAAACATTGATATGATCCCAAGCAATACCAGTTAAAATAGCCACATGTGGAAACAGAAAATGAAATTTAGGTTTTCGTTCAA
This sequence comes from Chitinophagaceae bacterium, assembly GCA_031429335.1. Classification (GTDB taxonomy): domain Bacteria; phylum Bacteroidota; class Bacteroidia; order Chitinophagales; family Chitinophagaceae; genus UBA1930. The sequence goes on from JANOZK010000154.1 coordinate 33,690, forward strand.
TTGCACTTGCCGGATATTCGTCTCCTTCGCAAACAATAACTGGTGCATTGGTTATTAGTACAGAATTTTCGAATCCGTCTAATTTTGCCCCCACTAAATAATCAAAATCTTTACCTAGGGTTTTAAGTACATGCATAATCATGCTTGTGGTGGTTGTTTTACCATGGCTTCCACCCACAACTATTCTTTGCTTTTCTATGCTTTCTTGATAAATATATTCGGGAAAAGAGTAAATTTTTAATCCAAGTGCTTTTGCTTTTTCAATTTCTGGGTTATCAGCTTTTGCATGCATACCTAAAATAACAGCATCTAAATTACTGGTAATACAATTAGTATTCCAGCCAATTTCGTTTGGCAAAAGTCCCTCTTTTTCTAAATTTGACTTTGCAGGTTCAAATATTTCATCATCTGTACCGGTAACCTCATACCCTTTTTTCTTCAAAGCAATGGCTAACTGATGCATTACACTGCCTCCAATAGAAATAAAATGAACTTTCATATAAAATAAAATTAAAATTTTTGTAATTGGTTAACAATTGGCTGCTAAAATAGCGAACAAGCATAAATAAAGTACAAGTAATTGATTTTCTGCAATTTGAATTCAAATTCGTTTAAATTATCGCTAAAAATTGATTTTATAAAGAAAAAAATAACTTAAAAAAGTATAAATTGATATAAAATTATTGTGAATTTAGCATTAATCAGTGCAACTTTTTTGTCAAAAACCATATCTTCGTAATAATATAACCAATAATTACGTTATTATTATTCTAAACTATTTCTATGAAAAAAATTATGATTATTGTTTTACTAGCATCGTTTGTATCTACATTGTTAATCTCTTGTGGATCTGCTCGTTATGGAGCTGGAAAAGGTTGCCCTACCACCAATCCAAGATACTTTAGAGGATAATTACACAACAAAACCCAAAAATTTGTTGTTATACTCTTTATGAATTGGATACCATTAACATCAATTAATCAGCTTAGCGATATTAAAGTAGCATCTAATACTACTGCACAGGTAATATTTAAACATAGTACCAGATGTAGCATTAGTACTATGGCACTCAATCGTTTAGAAAGGGCAGATAGCGTAGCCGGCGTAAATTTTTACTACTTAGATTTATTAGCCCACAGAGATATTTCTGCAGAAATTGCAACTTCTTTTAACGTACACCACGAATCTCCTCAAGTAATTTTAATTAAAAATGGAGCTTGTATTTACGACGAAAGCCATGGAGGTATTTCTATGGATGAGTTGAACGAGCAGGTAGCTGCACTCAACTAGTTTTCTTTAAACTTTCTTACTCCTTTTTTTTAATACACTAAGCCTTTAGTACCTTTAGAAAAAAACTTATGACTATTACTATTTTTGGTGCTACAGGCCAAGTTGGTAAACGTATAGTTAACCAGGCTTTGGCAAAAGGTTTTACCGTAAGGGCATTTGGAAGAAATGTTAGCAATTTAATAGACAAAGATATTAACGATGCAAAATTTGAAGCCATTAAAGGTTATGTGTTTGATGGTAATGATGTATTAAAAGCAATTAATGGTTCGGATGCAGTATTATCGGTTTTAGGTGGCAGTTTTGATGGAACAGATAAAACAAGAAGTTTAGGCATAAAAAATATTGTTACTCAAATGCAAAAGATTGGTATAAAAAAGATAATTGCAGTGGGTGGCTTAGGTATTTTAAATGCCAATGAAACAACTTTAATTATTGATTCACCCAATTATCCCGAAGAATATAAACCAGTAGGTTTAGAACATTTAGCAGCTTACCAATATTTAGCAGCTAGTACATTAGATTATACATTTGTTTGCCCACCTAATATTTTAGACGAAGATTTTACGGGCAATTACATTACCAATACCAACTACCCACCTACACCAAATAATTTTGAAGTAGCCGCTGGCGATATTGCAGATTGTATGCTACAAGAATTAACGAACAACCAATTTAATAAACAAAAAGTTGGTATAAGTAGGCTGTGAATTTTATTTGAGTAAACGCTTTAAATTAAAAATTGCTAATCTTCCTCCATTTTATTTTTTAACTTACCTAATAACACGTACGCATTTTTAGTAACTATTTTTTTATTGTTCAATATTTCAGCATTTTTTATTTCTATAAAACCTGCCTCTTTAATACCCGTTTTAACTTCGGTGATTTCAAAGTTTAAAGAATCTTTTGCAATAAAAATGTATTCTTTACCCTCAAATCTTACCACTGCATCCTCGTGCAAAGCCTTAACCAATTGATTGCTTATATCGAATGTGCCAGTTAAAAACATGCCTGGCAATAAATCGTGGTTGCTGTTTTCAAAATGGCAATGTACCAATCCGGTTCTGTTATTATCAATATTTTTAGTTGCCAATATTACTTCTACATCATACTTTTTTGAGGGATTATCAGCTAAACTTACTTGTCCTTTCATTCCCTTTTTTATAAACGAAAAATCTTTTTCAAATACAGACATAGCAGCATGAATATCTTCAGGGTTAACCAATTCGAATAGTACATCACTGGGGTTTACATATTTACCAATATTTACATTTACTTTGGTTACATAACCATTAATTGGACTTCTAACACTAACCGTTCTAGATATATTTGCAACGTTCAATTTATCTGGGTTAATACCAATAATTTTTAATTTTTCTTCTAAAGCTTTAATAATAATCTGTTGAGTTTTAAATTCACTCAATACCAATTGATAATTTTTTTTACTAGCAGCATCGGCATCGCTTAATTCTTTTTGTCGTTGAACATCTATGGTTAAATAGTCCATTTTTGCTTTTGCAACTAAAAAATCTTGCTGAAGTTGAACATAACTTTGATCTTCCATGGTAGCTAAAACTTCGCCAACATGTACATTTGTTCCAGGCAATAAATGAGACTTTTTTAAATATCCTCCAAGCGAGAAGCTAATGCTTACTAAACTTTGTGGAGGCACGTCTACACTGCCATTTACGCTAATATTTGTGTGGATGGTTTTTGTTTCAAGCTCACCAATATTTATAGCTGCAATTTTTAATTGTTCAGCGTTAAAGGTTACCATCGTTTCACTAATAGATGTTGGTTCAGCTACATTTTTATCCTCTTTATTAGCACAACTAGTAAAAAGAAAAAAAGATAAAAGAAAAAATATTTTACCAGCTTTCAGCCCTCTATCAACTTTACTGGGATCGTTTTTAATCCTTCTTATTGCTGGGGGCCAGTCAACAATTTGTATTTTGTTAAACATGTAAAAAAATATATTTTGTTTCATATTTTAATTTTTCTGTAATAAATAGTTTAATTCGATTTCTGCTAAATGTAAATTTTTTAAAACGTCTATATAATCAAACTGAATGGAAATTGCTTGATGCACTAAATTGCTCCAATCAATATAGTTCATTTGCCCATTTTTATAATTCAAATTTGCAGTTGTAATGATAGTGTTCGACTGTTTAATTCCTTCGCTATTATAAAAAGCAATAGCTTTTGAATATTTTTGGTACAATTGATAGGATTGCAGCATTGAAGTTTTCATTTGCTGTTCTGCCAATTTACTTTGTGCAGCACTTATTTTTTTATTTTCTTTTGCAGCTTCCACTTTTGCTTTTTGAGCCTTATTAAACAAGGCAACTCCAATACCTAAAGTAAATGATGAAAACCTATTGGCTCCATTGTAATAAACCTCACTCCTATCTTTTAATTGCTGCCAACCACTTAACGATTGATTATTAAAGCCAACAAGCCAATCGGGTTTTAGCTTAGCTTGTTCTAGTGCGGTTTGGGCTAGGGCGGTATTTTCTAGCTGTTGGTACATTTGTAAATATGGGTGTTGCTTTAGTAAACTTGTATCAAACAATTTCTTATTACTACTTAAATCATCTGCAGCAATAATTTTGTCTTCGGTTTGTAGTAAAACACTTAGCTCCAATTGTACATTCAAAAAATCGTCTTGCAATAGTTGCAATTGCAGGTTGTTTTGGTTTGCTTGGTTTTCGAGGGTTATTTTTTCTAATAAATTACTTTCACCTTTTTCAAATCTTAGTTTTGCAATTGCAAAGTAATTATGGTATATGCTATCTAGTTTCAATAATATTAATTTTCTAGCATCTAATACCTGTAGTTGAACGTACAAATTTTCTACCAACTTTTTCAATTCAAATTTTTGTAGTTGTGTTTGTGTTTGTGCAGTTTCAAAATAGGTTGCTAAAACAGATTTTTGTTTTTTATAAAAATTACCCGAAGCAATATTTTGAGATATAGAAAACTTACTATCAAAAAAACGGCTATTATAATTACCCAATTCAGAAGTAAACTGTGTTTTGGGTAGCTCACCTGCTGTTTGTTGCATTAGTTTATGATAGTTTTCCTGTAGTTGGCTAAGTTTTATTATTTGAGCATTTTTTAGTGCCAAATCTGTTACTTGCTGTAAGTTCATTTTTTGAGTTAGGGGTTGGGCATTACCAACTATACCCAATAATAAAAAGAAAAATAGTGTTGCAATAACTGGCTTTGTTTTTCGCATGAGTATATTTTTTTCTTCCATTAATAAATACAAACAAGGTAGTACAATTAGTGTTAACAATGTAGCTGTAATTAACCCACCAATTACAACAGTTGCCAAAGGGCGTTGCACTTCGGCACCACTACCATTGCTTATTGCCATTGGTAAAAACCCTAATGAAGCTACTGCGGCAGTCATTAAAACTGGCCTTAATCTCATGCTGGTTGCCTGAACAATTATAGCTCTTATACCATGTACATGTTCTGTTTTTAATCTATTCATTTCACTAATTAGTACAATGCCATTTAAAACTGCTACACCAAATAATGCAATAAATCCAACACCTGCACTTATGCTAAAAGGCATATCCCTTAAAAGCAAAGCAAATACGCCACCAATAGCAGATAATGGAATGGCAGAAAAAACCAATAAACTATATTTCAATTTTCCAAAAGCAAAAAATAACATCACCAAAATAAGCATTAATGCCAATGGTAATGCAATGCTTAAACGCTGAGTTGCATGTTGTAAATTTTCGTATTGCCCACCATAGGTAATATAATATCCACTCGGAAATTTTACTTGTTTTGCAACTTTATCTTGCAATTCTTGTACAATACTTTGCACATCTCTGTTGCGTATATTGAAGCCTACCGTAATTCTTCGTCTGGCATCTTCTCGTTGAATTTGGTAAGGGCCATCTTGTAACGCTACTTTTGCCAAAACATTTAATGGCACTTGTTGCCCGTTGTGTAAGCCAATCATTAAATTACCAACATTGTCTATATTTTGTTTTTGTTGATCGTTTAATCTAACTACTAAATCGTAACGTTTATCACCTTCAAAAACCAATCCAGCCGATGAGCCTGCATAAGCAGTTTCAATAGTGGTATTAATGTCGGTTATGTTGGCTCCAAACCTTGCAATAGCTTCTCGGTTATAGCTTATTACGATTTGTGGTACACCGGTAACCGTTTCTATGAATAAATCTTTAGCCCCATTAACCGTTGCAATAATTTTCCCCAGTTTTTCTGCATTAGCTGCTAGGGTATCTAAATCGTCTCCAAAAATTTTACAAACAACATCTTGTCTTGCACCAGTCATTAATTCATTAAATCGCATTTGTACCGGAAATTGAAAGCCAGTTGCAATGCCAGGAACATTCTCTAGAGCTGCACTCATTTTTTCGGCCAACTCATCAAAGGTTTTTGCCGAAGTCCATTCTTTCTTATCTTTTAGAATAATCATTAAATCAGCTGCTTCTATAGGCATTGGATCTGTTGGAATTTCGCCAGATCCAATTTTAACCACTACTTTTTCTACCTCAGGAAAGTTTTGTTTAATAATTGAAGCTGCTTTTGTACAGCCATCAATTGTTCCCTTTAATGAAGTACCAGTAAGCATTCTTAACTCAACGGCAAAATCGCCTTCTTCAAGTTTAGCTATAAACTCGGCTCCCATATTTAGTAAAACCACCAATGCAATAGCAAACATTGCAAACGATGAACCTACAATTAGTTTAGGATAATTTAATATTTTTAATAAAATGGGTTTATACCAATTTTGTAACTTGTACATTACTCTTTCCGATAAATTGAGTTTATGGGTAACTTTTTTATTTAAACATAAAGCAGTCATCATTGGCACATAGGTAAACGATAATAAGAACGCACCAATGATAGCAAACGAAACGGTTTGAGCCATTGGTTTAAACATTTTGCCCTCTATGCCCTGTAAAGAAAGAATTGGTAAATAAACTATTAAAATAATGATTTGGCCAAATACAGCAGCATTCATCATTTTACTAGAACTTGATTTTACCTCTGCATCCATTTGAGTTTGATTAATTTTTGTAGCTTCTTTAAAACTAGAATGATTTTTTAGTTTATGCATCACTGCTTCAACAATAATTACAGCCCCATCTACCAATAATCCAAAGTCTAAAGCACCCAGACTCATTAGGTTACCACTAACACCAAACAAGTTCATCATTATTATTGCAAAGAGCATGCTAAGAGGAATAACCGATGCCACAACTAATCCTGCTCTTAAATTGCCTAAAAAAATTACCAATACAAAAATTACGATTAATGCCCCTTCTAATAAATTTGTTTCAACAGTTTTAATTGCGTTGTTTACCATTTTGGTTCTATCTAAAAAAGGTTCTATAGCAATTCCTTCGGGTAAACTTTTTTCAATTTCTTTAATTTTACTTTTTACTTTATTTACGACTATACTACTATTTTGGCCTTTTAACATCATTACTATAGCACCTGCAACTTCACCAGTATTGTTGTATAATGTTGCACCGTATCGTATAGCTGTGCCAAATTTTATATCAGCTACATCTCTTACAAGGACAGGAACACCGTTATCCGTTTGTTTTACAGCAATTGCCCCAATATCGTCTAATGACTTTACCAACCCTTCGCTTCTAATAAATAAAACATTAGGTCCTTTTTCAATGTAAGCACCACCCGTATTTTGATTGTTTTCTTGCAGTGCTTGATACACATCGGAAATAGTTAATTTAAAACTGTTTAGCTTATTCGTATTTACTGCTACTTCAAATTGTTTTACTTCGCCACCAAAACTACTAACATCTGCTACCCCATCGGTTCCTAGCAGTTGCCTCCTCACAATCCAATCTTGTATATCTCTTAATTCCCCTAAAGAATATTTTCCTTCGTAACCAGGTTTTGCCTTTACTACATATTGAAAAATTTCTCCTAACCCAGTTGTTAATGGCCCTAATGACGGAACTCCTAATGCACGTGGAATTTGCTGTTGTGCCTGCACCAAACGTTCACTAATTTGTTGCCTTGCCCAATACACATCTGTATTGTCGTTAAATACAATGGTTACTAAACTTAAACCAAACCGGCTAAAACTTCTTTGCTCAATAATACCAGGTACATTTCTTGTAGCTTGTTCAATAGGCACTGTAATAAATCGTTCAACATCTGGGGCTCCTAAACTTGGTGCAGAAGTAATTACCAAAACTTGATTATTGGTTATATCTGGAACAGCATCGATAGGCAGTTTAGTGGCCGAAAAAGTTCCAGCAATAATTAAGGCAAGGGTAAATAGCCCAACGATTATTTTATTTTTGATAGAAAAAGAAATAATGCTTTGTAGCATAGAATATATTTAGTGGTAAAAATAAATTTATTGGCTAGCAATAGAAATATGTATTAATTTGGCTGGTATCCAAATTAAATTATTGCCATTGAGATTTGCTTAAAAAATAACTTCAACAAGTTTGAATGTACAAAAATTAAAATGATATTTAATTTAACTTAAAGTAACATCGAAATATTAAAACCAAAACTGTCGAATTATCTTCTTTAGTACAAGTGTTTAATGCAATAAACAAGATTTAAAACGAAGCAATAAGTGATTAAATATGATTCAATAGCTGGCAAGAAAGCTAAGTGTAAATTAACCCAATTTTGGAGGCTGAAAAATATCGGGGGAAGATAAATAAGTTTTTAAGGAACTATTAATTAATGGAATAGTTAGCTTTATAAAGGAAGTTAGTTGAGGCTCTACACTATAACGTGGGTTGGGAACAACAGACACGATAGAGAAACATAAATCTTCTGTATGTGCTTTAAAAGGAAGCTGCATGTCTTGTGCATAATCATCGTCGTAAACGGTTGTTGTTGCATAATGCATCTCGAGAAAATTTGCTAAAGTTATTAGTTTGTTTTCGGCCTTATGTTGTAAATAATGTTCAAGTAATAAAGGTAGTTTTAGCAACTGGTGTGCCTCGGTGGTGCTTAACAAATACAAACAAAAAAATAATATGCAAGTTGCTTTTTTCAATAATTCAAAAGTAATGATTTGTAAATAGCTTAGCCAACTTTTTTAAAAAAATAATGGCTTATTTAAGCAATAGCTGTAAATAGATTTAAATTTTTATTGGCCTTTTGAATAATGTAGTAAACGACTATACTTAATATTGCTGCGAAAAAACACCATACAGATATAAACCAAGCTTTGTAAAAAATTGCAGTTACAATAATTGCAAGCATTAGTGTTAAAACAAACCACCTAATGGGTTTAAAGCTACAAATAAAACAAGGCAACAAAGTTGTTAGGGCATAAACTACTTCGCTGGTTTGTATAAAAAACGGAGGGAAAACAATAGCGTATTCAATATGATGACCTTTAACTATTGCAACAATTCCATATTTAGCAATAAAATAAACTTCGGCTAAAGAGAGTAATAAACCAAACATGAATATAGCAAAAAGTATATTTTTTTTCTTTCGTTCTGTTTCGAAAAGCAACACAGCAAAAGCAACCCAAACTGGCCATAAAACATGAGAACAAAAAGTAAAACAGTAGGTGGCAATTTTTTGCCAGTTGGCAAATTGAGTTTTGGTTAAGCTAAGCCAAACAAACCCTTCTGCAATTTGTTGCACACCAAAAAGTAAGGGTATAGCGGCAAAAGCCAATTGTTGTGGTTTTTTGCATTGCTTAATTGTTGCAATACCTGCTATAGTTAAAATTGCACCAGCTCCGAAACTTGCTTCTGCCGAAAAACACATTGCACTAAATTTTAATTATTAATATAAGGTAGAAAACTCACGAAGTTAGCTACTAGCTAGTAAAAATAAATTGTTTAAATTATGCTTTAATTGCCCATCGCAACTTTGCAGACTTTGCTCTTGGGTTGGTAGAACATTCCTCTACCGTTGGTCGAATAATATCTGGAGAAATGGCGGTATACAAACCTTGTCTTAGAAAATTTTGAAACGATTTTTTTACTCGTCTATCTTCTCCAGAATGAAAAGAAAGAATTGCAACCCTACCTCCAGTTTTTAAAGCATTGGGTAATTTTTCTAAAAACTTATCTAATACACCAAACTCATCATTTACTTCTATACGTAAGGCTTGGAAACACCTTTGGCAAGATTTTTTTACGATATCGTCGCCATTATTTTTTGATATTCCAATAACTGCATCTTTAATAATTTGTTGTAAGTGAGTGGTAGTTTCTATTGCAAACCCAGTTTTAATTTTAGTACATATGGCGGTAGCAATTTGCTTTGCATAAGGTTCATCGGCATTGGCAACAAGCAATTCTTCTAATTTTTGTTGTACAATTGATTTTAATAATGCAGCTGCTGATTTACCGCTTTTAGGATTTAAGCGTAAGTCTAAAGGGCCGTCTATTTTAAACGAAAAACCTCTATCGGGGTTATCAATTTGCATAGATGAAATTCCTAAATCGGCTAATACAAAATCTAATTTACCAGATTCATAAATGACTTGGTCTAAATTAGAAAAATTCATTTTTTTTATTTCTAAAACATCTTCCCCATAACCCAAATTCAATAATCGTTCTTTTGTTTTAGGAAGTTCAATAGGGTCAACATCCAATGCAAATAATTTTCCGTTGGGTAACAAACATTTAAGCATTTCGATACTGTGCCCACCATAACCAAGTGTGGCATCAAGCCCTATTTGGCCAGGTTCTATTTTAAGAATAACTAATATTTCAGATACACAAATAGAGCGATGCATTCCTGCTGGTGTTCTACCTTGCTGCATTACTTTGTCGATATCGCCAGCATATAATTCGGGTTGTAGCTCTTTATATTTTTCCTTAAAAGCTTTTGGATGTGTACCACTGTATCTAACCCTTCTTACTTTTTTAGGCTCTTGATTATCCATTTTGGTAAAGCTAAGAATTTGAGTACATAACTGAAAAAATACTTTACTTCAGAACTGCCAACATTTTAGGAGCTAATAAATCTGCCCACTTTTTATACTCCAAGCCAGAAGGGTGTAAACCATCCGAAGAAATTAATGCAGGGTTCGTGGCAGCTTCTCTGGTAGAATTAGTAATATCTATATAACTAATATTTAAACCAATAGTTACATTTTTATTAATAGCATTAAACCAATCTATTTCTTTACTTACCTGTGCTTTATTTAGCTGAGATACAATTGATGTAACGCTGTAATCGGGTATAGATAAAACAAAAACTCTCTCCTTTCTATTCCCAGCTAATTCAATAGCCTTAGAGAGTAAACTGGTAAATCTGCTTCTATAATTGGTGGTATCTCTGGTTTGGTATTGATCGTTTACCCCTATTAATAAAGTAACAATATCGTAAGGCCCAATTGGATTTTGGTTTACAATTGCTGCTTGTAGATTTAAGGTTGTCCACCCGGTGGTGGCAATATATTGAATAGGATTAAATCTAATATTTTGTGAAGTCAACTGAAACACTGTTTGTGCTGCAAACCGATCTGCTTCTGGTACAGAATGACCGATGGTGTATGAATCGCCTAAGGCTAACATTCGCCTAGCAGTAGTATCATTTGTGCCAATTGTTAAGGGCATTATAATTGAGCTAGATGTTTTTACACAACCAAAACAACATAAGTAAATTGGTAAAAAAATAACTACTAATATATTAGGTAATTGTTGCTTCATTTTGAGTATATACGCATAAATGCAGTGTTTTGTTTTACATAATTCAAATAAATTCTAAGTACCACAAAAAGTTTTATAATTATTATCGCCATCTAATGGTGGCTGTTGAAAATGAACGAATGCTTCATTGAATTTGTAAGGATTACAGACTGCAGTAAGCAGTTGGTTAAACAATGTATAATCTTTTTTATAACATGCATGGTCTAGTGCTTCTTCTACCAGATGATTACGAGGAATAAAAATTGGATTATATGCTTGCATTACAATTATTGCCCCTTGTGATGATTGATTTTGTGTAGCCAATTTAACCCAATTGTTGTACCAAATTTTAAAACTAGGTTCTGCATAAATACCAGTATCAGTTAAAGTTGATTGAATAACCAAGAAGGTGTTTGTATAATCTGCTTCATTTTTTTTCATCCAATCTAATAAATCACGAATTATTTGTTGTGCTTCAATATTTTCTTCTGCATGCTGTAATCCAATTTTTTTGCCCATCATATTAATCCATTCTTCATTGTAACTATTGGAAAAAACATTAAGTACTTCTTCTGCAAGTATAACTGCTTGTTCGGTATTCTCATGTATTAAAGGCAACAAGGTTTCGGCTAAGCAAGTAAGGTTCCAATAGGCAATTTTGGGTTGGTTGCCAAATGCATAACGGCCATTGCTGTCTATTGAACTAAAAACAGTTGCTGGGTTGTAAGCATTCATAAATGCACAAGGGCCATAATCTATGGTTTCTCCAGCAATACTCATATTATCGGTGTTCATAATGCCATGAATAAAGCCAACCCTCATCCATTGCACTATTAAACTTATTTGTTGCTTCATTACTTCTTTTAAAAGCTCCAGTGGTGGATTTTGATTGGTAGCAATATCAGGGTAATGCCTGTTTATAACATAGCTAGTAAAAATTTGTAAATCTTCTTTGGTTAAATAATTTTTTACATATTCAAAAGTTCCTACACGAATATGGCTACTGGCAATTCTGGTAAGTATTGCCCCATCTTGTATTTCTTCTCTATAAACTTTTTCGCCAGTTGCAATTACCGCTAAGCTTCTAGTCGTTTTTATTTGAAGTGAATGTATAGCTTCGCTAATTAAATATTCTCGAAGCATGGATCTTACAGTAGCTCTTCCATCGCCACGCCTTGAATAGGGTGTTTCGCCTGCACCTTTTAATTGAATATCAACCCTTTTGTTCTCAGGCGTAATTTGTTCTCCTAATAAAATGGCTCTTCCATCGCCCAACATATTAAAATGCCCAAACTGATGCCCAGCATATGCTTGGGCCAATGGCTGTGACCCATCGGGTATATTATTACCAGAAAAAAGATGGGCTATTTCTTGATCATCGGTTGCAGTAAATTGCAAACCCAACTGTTTTGCTAATGGAAAATTGAACAGTAAGGTTTCTGGCAAAGCCACTTTTGTGGGGCTAACAAAAGTATACTGTTTCGGTGGTAGCGTAGAATAGCTATTGTTAAAATTCCATCCATATTCTTTATTCAACATAGCAATTAAACAATTAAAATTGGTTTCAAATTATTTGAATAAAAAGATTAATATGAATGAGGTTCTATTTTAACTTTTTAGTCTTGTAACTACATCTATATACTGTTGCATGGCATCGTCTTTTGAAATACCTTTTAATTTTGCCCAAGCATCGTATTTAAATTTTGCAACAAAATCAAAAGGGTTAGCTGGCCCCGATTCGTTGTTATCGCCTTCGGTAGCTTGCTTGTACAAGCTGTACAACTTTAACAAAGTTTCATTATCTGGCTTTTCAGACAAGGTTTTGCTGTTTAGTACAGCTGCTTCAAAAATTTCTTTAAGTTCCATATTTTTTTATTGTAAATCGGTTAACATTTTTTTGCCCTCTTCTTTTATAGCTGCATCATCTGCAGTTCGTAAGGGTAATTTTACTAATTTTTGTAATACTTCAATTGCTTTAGGTGGTTTACTATTTTGCACATACGCTTTTGCCAAATCTAAACAATTGAGCATAAAATATTGATCAATACTTCTGCATTTTTCCATGTAAAGTATTGCTGATTCTAGGGTACCATTAGGCAAACCTCCATACAATAATTTAACAGCAACTTTTTTATATCCAGCTAAATTAACCATTTCTAAATGCCATTTACCTAGAGTGTAATTGGCTTTTGCATGATTGGGATTAATAGATAAAGCTTTATCCACATATACTTTAACATCTTTTACATATGCAACAATTTTTTTGTTCTCCGTTTCAACATCGGTTAGTTTACCACTTGCAACAGCCACAACATAGTTTGCATCTGCACTAGTTGCATCAACATTTATTGCTCTTTGTGCAAATGCAAGAGCAGATTGATAGTAAAGTTGCTTGTCTTTTTTTGCTGGTAATCTTGCACCAATAGCAGCAGTTAATTCGGCTGATTTAACCAATGCCTTTAGGTTTTTACCATCTTCTACCAAAACTTGTTTGTACTTGTCTAAAGCTTCTACTTCTTTTAATTTATATTCGAGGTTTTCTGCCTCCTTCAACATAACATTTACATCTTGTGCAACTGCAATTTCCGATTGAAAGCAAGTAAATACAATGAATATGATTTTTATAATTTGTTTCATGCTTTGAATTAAAAATTACGAGTTACGAATTACGAATTATGGGTTACGAATTAAAAGTTACAAATTAAGAATTATTATTTATTAAACCACTACCCTTACACCTTACTCCTTACTACTCCAACCTTAAACCTTCAACCACAAACCTTCAACCACAAACCTTCATTCTCCTCTTTTCATTTCAAAACTTATGCCAACCGACCCTTGAAATTGTGCTATGGGTGGATTAATTTTTTTTATTGAAAAAAGTACCTCATCGGCTAACAAAAAATTTTGTAAAATAGCCACACAAATTTCTTGAGCCAGCGTTTCTAACAATTGAGTAGGTTGTTCCATTCTTTTTTTTACTAATTGATAAACATTAGAATAATCGATGGTTTCACTCAAAGAGGTAATTTTGACTGGTACTTTTCTTTGCTGTATGGTAATATTTATTTCAAAATTGTTGCCCAATTTTCTTTCTTCTTCATACAAACCATGGTAGGCATGAAACTGAAGATTATTTAGGTGGATGGTTAGCACGGGGGTAGTTTAGGAAGTTTATTAGTTAATTAGTTAATTCGTTAATTGGTTTATTGGTTTATTGGTTAATTAGTTGATTGGGTTTTTAATATATTGTATTATTTTACTAGTTAACAATTGAACAATGAAACTTTCAAACTTTTAAACTCTCTAAACTACTTAAACTTTTTAAACTTCATTAATGCCCAAAAGTAGCTAAATAACGTTCTGCATCTAACGCTGCAATACAACCACTTCCAGCAGCAGTTACAGCTTGTCTGTAAGTTTTGTCTTGCACATCGCCGGCTGCAAAAACACCTTTCAAATTGGTTTTAGAACTGCCAGGTATAGTTTGTATATAACCAGTTTCATCCATATCAATAAACCCTTTAAAAATATCGCTATTGGGTTGGTGTCCAATAGCCACAAAAAAACCACTTATAGGTACTTCAGTTTTTTCGTTGGTGATAGTATTGTGAATTCTAACTGCTTCGGTTTTATTTTCACCTAAAATTTCATCGGTAACACTATTCCAATAAATTTTAATATTTGGCGTATTTTTTACCCTGTCTTGCATTACCTTGCTTGCTCTCATGGCATCTCTTCGAACAATCATATGAACCGTTGTGCAGAGTTTGCTTAAATACAATGCTTCTTCTGCAGCAGTATCGCCTGCACCAACAATGGCTACTTCTTTTCCTTTAAAGAAAAAGCCATCGCATACTGCACATGCACTAACACCAAATCCATTTAAACGTTGCTCACTTGGTAAACCTAGCCATTTTGCAGATGCTCCAGTACAAATAATAATGGCATTAGATTCTAGCCAATTTTCTTCGTCAATTTGTACTTTATAGGGTTGCTTAGAAAAGTCAACTTTTGTTGCCAATCCATAACGAATATCAGCACCCATTCTAGCTGCTTGCTTTTCAAAATGAATCATCATTTCTGGCCCTTGAATACCATCTGGATAACCAGGATAATTTTCTACTTCGGTGGTAATGGTTAATTGACCACCAGGTTGTATGCCTTGGTATAAAACTGGTTTTAGGCCAGCACGTGCAGCATATATTGCTGCTGTATAACCTGCTGGGCCACTACCTATAATTAGTACTTCTGCTTTTTCTGTTGTTTCACTCATAAAATTTCTTTTTATCTATACGAACAAATGTATAATAGTATTACAGTTTAAAGATTAGTTTTTTGCACATCAAATTTATTCAAAATAAGCTAACATCAATATTAATAATCACAAATTTTAAGAATCTTATCTTCATCGTTACAGCTAATTGAACAAGTAAATTCTTTATCTTCATTTTTTACAAAAATCGTATCCCATATAAATTTTAAGTAAACCATATTTTTTTCTACAACAACCGAAAATTTAATTCCAATATTTTTAGTATCATTCATAAGAAGTAAACATATTTTTTCATCATCATTTTCTGATACCTTAATAATTTCAAACCTATTGTTTGAAGTTTCAGAATGGATGCAATCTCTGTTTTTACTTACAAATTTTAACCATTTTTGTTCTTCCTCTTGCTTCATTTTTGCTGCAAATGCTCTCCAAAAGACTCTTTCATGAGTAATAGAAGTGTCTATATCAAGGTACAAGGCCCATCTTTTCCAATTAAAGTTTTTATCATTTAAATGATTTTTTGATTTACTAGAATTTTTTGTAAAAACTTTTTTCAAATAACTGGGAGCTATAAAGAAATTAAAACAATTAGAATTTTTCTTTGTATAACTTTCAAAAATTGCCTTTCCAATTGATTCAACGTTCTGGCTACTAACGTTTAAAAAAAATACTAAAAAAAATATGGTGATGAGTAATTTCAAATTTACTTAGGTATTACAATGTTTTTTAGTTGCACCGCATAACCACAAAACGAACCTAGAGCATTATTACTAATGTTGCTATTTACTTTAACAGGAGAAGAAAATGGGTTACCAATTGCTTGAAAAGCAAACTCCCAAGTGTTCCAAAAATCGTAAGTAGCTTTATCTGTATTTGCAAACTTAATTGTAACAGTATCTCCTCTATAAAAATAGCCAGAACTGTCTAAGGTGGAAGGGGGCCTGTTTCTATCGACCCCTGCACTTACTTGCACCTCGTAGGTTTTACCATCTACCACATTATCGTCGAAAGCCGAGTTACCACCAGGCAAGAAAGCAGCATTTTTCCCTGTTTGTGTAAAGTACCTAATATAATTACCCAACCCCGGAGGATCCGTAATTTTTGCCATTGCAATTGCAAAAGTAGTATCTACACCTACTGGAGGCTTTTTCCACCAAAGACTATCAATTTTTTTGGTAAGCAATGGAATATTGGTAGAAGAAGTATAAGTTGTACCATCAATTTCGATAGTTAAGTCATATTTTTTACCATTTTCTCCAACAAAAGACGTTGTAGGGTTGGTAATATCATTGGAATAAAAGTACAATGTAGTGCCATTCGTAACAATTGGATATTCTCTTAATCTATGTGTTTTGGTACCATTGAAAATAGTAATGATGGCATTTCTTGCAAAGCTAGATGTTAATAGATTTCTATCTATTTGAGCAAAATAATTTAGAGATTTTGATAATATTACCAGCGGTGGTTGCCCTGTTTCAATTTGGGCTTCTACTACTAATTTTGGTGCTTGACTTTCGGGTTCTAGTTTTATATCTTTTTCGCAACCAATAAAAAAAAGTACAATCAACCAACTACAAAAAAAATACTTCATAAGTGTAAAATTACTACTCTTTAACAAAATGAAAAGTAAAAGGTTATATAAAAAATCCCCTTGAAAATTCAAGAGGATTTTTAAACTTGCAATTATAAGGAATTATCCTAAATATGCTTTTAATGCGTTGCTGTAACGGGCTTTTTGTAAACGTTTTATTGCCCTTTCTTTAATTTGGCGAATACGTTCTTTAGTAAGATCATACTTCATACCAATTTGTTCAATTGTTACTCCATTTTCTCCATCTAAACCAAAATAAGCATTTACAATTTCTGCTTCTCTTGGGCTTAAAGATTTTAATACTCTTCTAATTTCTTCACGTAACGAATCTTTCATTACATCTTCGTCTGTATCATCACTTCCTTCTAATAAATCACCCATTGCTACATCTTCTGCTTCGTGTACAGGAGCATCTAAGCTGGTATGACGAGTGTTACTTTGAAAAATGTTGTTGATTTCAGTTTCACTCATTTCCAAAATTTCACTCAATTCTTCAGTACTTGGTTCACGCTCATGTTCTTGCTCAAAAGCCATGTATGCTTTATTGGCCTTATTATAAGTACCAATTTTGTTTTGAGGCAAACGAACTAAACGACCTTGTTCTGCCAATGCCTGTAAAATAGATTGACGAATCCACCATACCGCATACGAAATAAATTTAAACCCTTTTGTTTCATCAAAGCGTTGAGCCGCCTTTATTAGGCCGAGATTTCCCTCGTTGATAAGATCACTAAGTGAGAGACCTTGGTGCTGGTATTGTTTTGCAACTGATACCACAAAACGTAAGTTAGCTTGCACCAATTTGTCTAAGGCCCTTTGATTGCCCATCTTGATTTTCTGTGCCAGTGTTGTTTCCTCTTCGGGAGTGATCATAGAGATTTTAGAAATCTCTTGTAGATACTTTTCTACGGCTTGAGAATCTCGATTGGTAATCTGGGTTGCAATTTTAAGCTGCCTCATAATGTATAATGCTTGTATTTAATAACGAACTATAGACCGCTAAAGTTCAACGTATGTTGCAAATAACTTAGTTAAAGTTTGCCACATTGTGCATAAACGGCTGCAAAAGTACGATTTTTATAGGGATTTTCATAAAAATAAACCGATTACAACATATTCATAGTAGCTAATTACCATAATATACGAATGGAGACCAGTAAAATGGCTTCTTATATTCGTCGCCAAAGTCTCCATTAATGAATTTTTGTCTAGTTATAAACAAGGCCTTTTTAAATGTAGCCTTTTGTTTAGCAACGATTTGATAAACGCTTGACATAAATTTACTTGTGGCATCGTCTGATACACTCCACATAGAAACAATGGTTGATTTGGCACCTGCTAAAAGAAAAGAATTTGATAATCCCATCACTCCCTCACCATCCTTTAATAATCCTCGACCTGTTTGACAGGCTGATAAGCAAACTAAGTTTGCTTTAATATTCAATTTTTCAATTTCCTGGGCAGTTAAATAGCCGTCTTCTTGTGAGTAACTATTGGTTTGATTTAATACAAGGGTAGAAAGTTCAGGCTGATCGGTTGTAACATAACCATGTGTAGCAAAATGAACAATTGAATAATCTTTTAATTGGTTTTGCTTAGAAAGCAATTTTATCGATTCTTCTGTTGCTTGACTACCTAAAAGTGTAGTTACATTTTTAAAATCAGTAGCTAAAGATTTAACTTCAGCCTCAGTTCCTGGCAAACTTGACCAATTAAATCCATTTTGTTCGTTATACAATTTTCTTGCATTCGAAATAGTTTTATTATTAGCCGTTAAATCTTCATAAATCGGGTTTCCAAGTGCTAAAAGTTTATCTGAAAAGTTTGTAGGTCTTTTTGCCAAAATAGAACCTACTTTAAAAGAGGGTAAATAAGAGATAGTATATAAAGCTCCTAGATATTTGTTTTCATCATTTAATAAACTTTCAAATGGCACAAAAGAAAGACCCCCATCGGAGAGAATGATTAACTCTTTTTTTCCGGTTAATAATTTCTCTATTGGTTTTACAAACTGCCTATAAAACAAATGGGAAAGAGAGCTGGCAATTTTATTAATTTCTTTCTCATCTTTTTTTGGGTCTTTTTGGGGCTCTTTTTTTATAGTACTTCTTTTTTGTGTTGCAACATCTGCCAAATTTAATTGATAATAAATGGGAAAAATTATCAATTCATTGAATAAACCAATTCTATTTCCACTAAGTATATCCCTTTTAATTTTTTGTATCATTGTATCTAAAATGGCTCCATAAGAATGTTTAGATGCAGAAATGATAAAGCTACTGTCTAAAATAATATCTCCTATAATTTCATTTTTTGAAAATGCTATAAACGATTTGGTGTCAACTGCAAAATTGCTGTTCATGTTACTGAAAACAAGATACACTTGATTTTCATTCATTTGTTTTCTGATACTATCAATATTAATTTTATTGTCTAGGTTAAAGCCCATTTTTTCACAGAGCAACATTGATTTTGTTTGTTCTGCAAACTCAAAGGCTAAGTCAGGTTTGTTCTTTTTTAGATAACAGTTAGTCATTAGCTGCGGAGTCGCTAAGTTCTTTCTATAAAAATCTAATTTCGCTTTTTCTGTCAATTTTCCTCTAATTGATTTAATAATATTGTTTGACTTAGTTAAATAATAAATTGCTGAATCGTATTCCCTAAGATAATAATATGACAAACTAATATTTGCTAAAGTAGTACTTGCAGAAATATAATAATCTTTTGAACCTTCGCGACAAAGATCAAGGGCTTTTAAATAATATTCTATACTTAATTTATCATTTCTTCTAACATTAGCACTTCCAAGATTATTGTATATAATATATAAGTTGTCCTGAATTTCGTACAACTCTGCAATATCAAGTGATTTTTTATAATAATAAATAGCAGAATCACTCTTTAAAGCAACATTACCTAATTTATATAAGATATTAGAAATTTCCTCATAGTTTTGAATTTGTTTATAATATGAATTCACTCTAAAATAATAATCTCTAGCTTGTTGATACTTATTTATGTCTTTATTTAATGATGCATATTCTTGTACACATTTTGCCTTTTCCCATTCATTTTTAGCTTCATAAGCTATAGAATATGCTTTATTAAAATAAATATTTGCAGAATCATAATATGATAGCTGTCGATATATTGTTCCAAGATTTATAAAACGTGTTATTAATTTACTATCATTTTTTGCCAACTCATCATACTTTACAGCTGTCAGATAATTTTGTATACTTTGTGAAAAGCTACCATTATAGTAAGCACTATTTGCTAATCTGCCATAAGCATTACTGATAAAAAAATACCTTTTGGGTGTTTGTAAATTTTCGAAAGCAATGACCTGATTTAGCATCTTAGCTAATAGTTTGGGATCTTTCTCATCATTGTAATTTTTCATTTCAAGCTGTAAATCGTTACCTAACTTATATTTATTGAGTATTTTGTTGCCTTCAATTGCTAATTTATCTCTTAAAACATCAAACTTTAATTTAAGGAATCGTTCATGAAAAAGTTTGCAATCTTCTAACAGCCCGGTGTTTAATTCTTCTTGATTCAATACTACAAGTATACTTTCTGTGTAAAGTTTATATGCTTCATCTAACTTATTCATTGCATATTTAGCATGAGCATAATTCATTATAATTGAACTATTGCCTCTATCTATGTAATACAATTTTTGCCCAATTTTTTCGGCTTCCTCAAATTGACCTTTTAAAAGTGTAAACCATAATAAATAATTGCCATAGGTTACATTTTCAGGTTGTGAATTGAAAATTAATTTGCTGAAACGCATCATAGATGCAGTATCTTTTAAATTATAAGCAACAGTAAATCCATTTTTTAAATGTCGGGGATGATAGGGTACAATTTTTAGAATTTCGTCGATGGTACTAATGCTGCTTTTGATATCCTTTGCATTATAATATTTCGTCAACTTTTCTTCTAAAAGTTTTACTTTTTTCTTTTCGTTACTTTGAGCAGAAATTTCAAAATTACAGCAACATAAGAGAAAGATGAAGAATTTAAATTTCATAAGTTTAGTTTTAAAAAAGCAAGATAGTTCAATCTTCTACATTGCAAAATACCTACAATTGGGTATTTTATACCGGTAAGTAACAAAGATTTATTTTTTTGTACGAACACTTCAATGCAATTGTTGTTATATTATTAAACGAAATAGAAAGACGATTTTATGGTACAAGCATACAATTTTTTGGCCAGTTGGCAGTTATTTCCTGAAAAATGCAACTTTGAATTTGGAATCACCCCAAAAAGTGGTAATTATAAAATTGAAAGTATAAAAAATGGGCATGAGTTAAGTTTTAGCATTAATTGGGTTACAATAACCAACGATGCTTTTTACAGCCAATTTAATGTTAACCCAAACGGAGAAATTCAGCCTTTCGATAATCAAGATATTGCTGATAGCGTAATTACAAATATTGTAAACGCCTCTACACTTCATACTATCTTTATTAAGGAAGAAAAAAACGTATTAGAAGTAACCAATGAAATTTTAGCCAATGGTTATATGAAAATTACCCAAAAAGGTTTTGATACAAAAGGTACTCCTTTTACCAATATTGAAATATACCACAAACAAATGAGTGTGTTGCCTTATGCATCTAGCATTACAGGTGTTGCTATACGCCCTACAAAAGAGGGTGTTATTAAACACAAGGCCTTGGCTGCTATGGAAGAGCAAACCAATATGCAGTTAGATCAGATTAAACAACAAATAGAATTATTGGCCAGGCAAGCACAAGAAATAAGCAAACGCAAAGAGCTAAGCTTAATGATTTATGAAGCTACTTTGCGTTTTAAACCACAAATTGGGCATACCTATCACTTATACGAAAAGAAAGATAGTACCCACATGTTATCTATGGTTTCTCCAAAAGAATGGGGTGGTAATGGCCCTTTTAAACAATTTATATCAACTGTAATGTTGTTGGCCGATCATACTTGGAAAGAAATTGCCTAAACTTTTTTTAGCTTAACAATTCGAAGCATTTGAATAATAACTGCAATAAAAATTAGTGCAAAGCCAATATAAAAAGAGTTACTTAAATCTTTGTTTTCTTTGTAAATAACAAAAGCCAAAATAATACCATACACGGGCTCAAGATTTAACGTTAAATTTTGAGTAAATGCCGATATTTTTTTTAATGCCTGTAACGATAAATCCATGGCTAAAATAGTACACACCCAACTTAACAATATAAGCCAGCCAAAGTCTGCAAAAGTTGGTACCAAATAATTTGTAGGAAATATTTTTATGTATAAGGGCATACATAGTGTAAGTAAAATTAACCCCCCACCCAATTCATAAAATATCATTGTTTTTGGTTGTACTGAGGCTACTACTTTTTTATTGAGTATAGAAAAAATAACGCTAAATAAAGTACACAATATTCCTAATACAATACCTGTTCTAAATTTAGCATCAAAATGAAAAATTAAGTAAATACCAACAATGGCAATTAAGCCTAATAAAACTTCGTATAAAATAATTTTGGATTTAAAAAACAGGGGTTCTAATAAAGAAGTAATTAAACCTGCAGAAGACAAGCATATTAAAGCAATAGAAACATTGGCATATTTTATACTGCCATAAAAAAATACCCAATGCAATGCAACGATACCACCAATGCCCACTAGTTGCGTTAATTGTTTAATATTTACCTTCTCTAGCTTTTTGGTGAGCAGTAATAATATTAACAAAGAAACAACGGTAATAAATAATCTGTACCAAACTAATAAAGCCTCGTTAAGTTGAATTGTTTTACCCAACACACCGGTAAAACCCCAAAGAAAAACTGCGATATGTAGCTTAATTAAAGCAGATTTCATTCAGGTTAAATTAAGCGTATTGTAAAGAAATAGGGGATATTATTTTTTATAAATGTTTTTAAAAAAACTTTGTCCTTGTATTTTGAGTACTCCCAAAACACCTTCTTTAATAATTCCTTTGGTCATTTTACTAGCACCAGCTTGTCTGTCAATAAAAACAATGGGTACTTCAATAATTTTAAAGCCCAATTTCCAAGCGGCAAATTTCATTTCTATTTGAAAAGCATAGCCCACAAACTTAATGGCATCTAAATTAATTGTTTCCAATACTTTTCGGGTATAACAAACAAATCCAGCTGTGGGATCGTTAACAGGGATCCAAGTAATCAATTTCGTGTAAAAAGAACCTCCCCGAGAATAAATATGCCTGTCTAGAGGCCAGTTTTCAATTTTACCACCGGTTACATAACGGCTTCCAACTGCAACATCTGCACCATCTTTTTCACAAGCATGGTATAGCCTTATTAGATCTTTTGGGTTGTGAGAAAAATCTGCATCCATTTCGAAAATGTAGTCGTATTTATTGTTAATACACCATTTAAACCCATGTATATAGGCAGTTCCCAAACCTAACTTGCCAGTACGTTCTTCTAAAAAAAGTTGAGCTGAATAAGTAGGAAATAAATCTTTTACAATTTGTGCAGTACCATCTGGGCTACCATCATCGATCACCAAAACATGAAATCCTTGATTCAATGAAAAAATAGCAGCCAAAATATTGGCTATATTTTCTTTTTCGTTATAAGTTGGTATAATTACTATTTTTTTCAAAAAAGGGGGAATTTTTGCTAAAATAACCAATGAACATCAAAAAACACACATAATAAAATAGAAACTTTTGCTAATAAAATATCAACCCTTTTTCAATAAAGTTTTATTGAGTATTTCGGTGAACTTTTGTTTTGTATTCATGGCAAAATCTCCCTTCATCATCCAATCATAATATTGAGGTTCTTCTTTTAAAACTTGAGCTACAGGCTTGCCCTTGTGTTTTCCAAAATTAAAAACCTCTATTCCATTTACTTTTATAAAACGTCGGGCAAAATCGACCATATCATCTTCTCCAGTAAATTTTACAACACTTTCAACGGTATTACCAATTTGTGGGTATTTTTCAATTTGAGCTTCTAAAACCTCCCAAGTAGCTGTTGCATCTGCTTCTGCACCATGTGCACCTTCTAAAATTTTTCCACAATAAAATTTATAAGCTGCACTTAAAGTTCTTTGCTCCATTAAATGAAATACCTTTTGAACATCTACAAATTTTTTACCTTCAATTGAGTAATTGATATCTATTCGTAAAAATTCTTCAATCAACATAGGCATATCAAATCTATTGCTGTTGTAGCCACCAATATCGCAACCTTCTAAAAATTGTTTTAGCTCGTTTGCAATTGCTTTAAATGTGGGTGCATCTTTTACCATTTCATCGCTAATACCATGAATATCAGATGATGCTTGTGGTATGGGCATTTGTGGATTAACTAATTTTCTTTTTACTTGCTTAGTGCCATCAGGTAAAATTTTAACTATGGCAATTTCAACAATCCTGTCGGTACTAATGTTTATTCCTGTTGTTTCTAAATCAATAAAAGCAATTGGGCGAGTTAATTGTAAAAGCATTTTTTTATTTTATTAAAGCGAAAGTAATGGAGAATTGATTTGAATGTTTTTATAGAATATACACATTGCAATTAAGTTTATTTTTACTACGGTATACTACCAACTGTTAGCAAGATACTATTCGCTTACATTTGCATAAAATATTAAGACATGAACATTAAGAATAACGTTCTTGAAACTATAGGAAATACCCCTTTAATTAAATTAAATAAAATTACTAAAGATTTACCTTGCTTAGTGTTGGCTAAGGTAGATTATTTTAATCCCGGTAATTCTATTAAAGACCGTATGGCTTTAAAGATGGTGGAGGTAGCAGAACAAACAGGTAAACTAAAACCCGGAGGAACAATTATTGAAGGTACAAGTGGCAACACTGGTATGGGTTTGGCATTGGCAGCATGTATTAAAGGTTACAAATGTATTTTTGTAACAACGGAAAAACAAAGCAAAGAAAAAGCAGATATTTTAAAAGCAGTAGGTGCCGAAGTTATTGTTTGCCCTACCAATGTTTTACCAGACGACCCCATGAGTTATTACAGTGTAGCTAAAAGATTGGCAAAAGAAGTGCCCAATAGCTATCACATGAATCAATATGATAATTTAGCCAATCGTTTAGCACATTACGAAAGCACAGGACCAGAAATTTGGGAACAAACCGATGGAAAAATAACCCATTTTGTTTGTACGGCTGGTACAGGTGGAACAATTACAGGAACCGCCATGTATTTGAAAGAAAAAAATCCGAACATTAAAATTTGGGCCATTGATGTTTATGGTAGTTTATTAACCAACTATTTTAAAACTGGCGAAATAGACATGAACTTTGTTCACCCATACATAAGTGAAGGTTTTGGTGAAGATTTTGTTCCAGCAAATTATGATATGAGTTTAATTGATCATTTTGAACAGGTTACCGATAAAGATGGGGCAGTAATGGCAAGGCGTATCGCAAAGGAAGAAGGTTTATTTTGTGGTTACAGTGCTGGTAGTTGTTTACAAGGGTTAATGCAACTAAAAAATACACTTACAAAAGATGATATAGTAGTGTGTGTTTTTCATGATCATGGTAGTAGATATGTTGGAAAAATTTATAACGATCAGTGGATGATGGAACGTGGTTTTTTAGATGTAAAATCTTTTAAAGACATGGTAAGTGGAAGAATTGGCAAAAAATTAATCACTGTATCACCCAATCACACAGTATCTGAAGCGGTTGAGTTAATGAAGAAATACGATATTGAACAAATACCTGTATTTGAAAATTCTGAGGCGAAAGGAAGTATTAGCGAAACTGGATTATTTTTAAAAATATTTAATAATTCAGAAATAAAAAATGCAACTGTTGAAAGTGTTATGGAACCTGCTTTTCCAATCGTAGATTTTAATACACCAGTAGAAAAGTTAAGTACTTTAATAACAAAAGAAAGTGGTGCAGTTTTAGCAAAAGACGAAAAAGGCGATTACCATATTGTTACCAAATACGATGTAATACAAAGTTTAGCTAAATAATTTTTTACTCAGAATATAACAACGCATAAACTTTAAATTTGTCAGAATTTTTTTTGAATAATATTATTCAAAGAAAATTCTGACAGTTTGATACACCCATTTATTTTGAGGAGTAGTTCCTTGTTTGTGCATTTTTTCATTAAAGTTTTCTAATCCAAATAAACCTGCAACATTGCCTTTGTTTATAGATAATTCAAGATAACCAGCCGAATTAAACCAAGCTAAAGATTCGCCTTCATTTACAGCAGCATAGTTGTTACTAATTTTATCAACTACCTCATTTCTTTTAAAAATTATTTTAAACTTTCTACCTTTTCGCTCCTTTTCAAATTCGGCTTCTGTAATGTTGATAACAGCATTTTCAAAATTATCAATAAATAATATTTGACCCTCCATCCAATCGGCACCAATCATGGGTCTTAGCATAGATTTTTCTAAAATCATTAACCCTTCTGTACCAATTTCTTTCATACTTTTTCCATTGATTAAAGCAGCAATAGCATTGGTTATTAGTTGTGTAATTTCTGTTAAGGTTCTTGCATTTATTATTGGAATAGTAACCATTTGTTGTGGTATACCATCTGCAATCATGCTAATAATACCATTATCTGGACAAATAATGCATTGCCCATTAATTTTAGCCAATACGAAGTGATCGGAATTTGTATCGAAAACATTTAACAGAATTAAATGAAAAGCATCAGTTGGAAAGTATTTAAAAGCGTTACTGCATATATAAGCAGCATGTGCAAAATTATCTTGTGGTAAATAATGGGTTATATCTACAACACTAACATTGGGCATTGCACTATACAATTGCCCTTTAATGGCTCCAATCAAAAAATCTTGTTGGCCAATATCCGAAGTGAGGGTAATAATGGGCATTGCTGAAATAACGAATTAAGTATTATTTTATTATTTAACTAATTCACCATTCTTATAAAAATAATTTCTAGTGAATTTATCGGCCAAACGAGGAAAAAACTTATTTAAAAATATAGCTCTTTTACCGGTAAAAGTGAGTACCAATGTTCGTTTTCGTTTTTCGATTGATTTCATAATATGCGTTGCACATTCTTCGGCACTCATCATACTTCCTTCGTCCATAGAAGTTTCTCCATGCGAATGTCCTTTTTTATTAAGCGATGCTCTTCTAATGTTTGAAGCAGTAAAACCAGGGCAAACCCACATTACGTTAACACCACTTTCTAAAAGCTCTGTTCTTAATGATTCTAAAAAGCCATTTACAGCAAATTTAGATGCACTATATCCACTTCTGCCTGGCAATCCTCTAAACCCAGCTATAGATGAAACTCCAACAATCGACCCTTTTGATTGTAAAATAAACGGCAAGGCAAATTTGGTACAATAAACAGTTCCCCAAAAATTAATATCCATTACTTTTTTTATGGCTTCTAATTCCACCTCCTCCACTTCTGCCCTCATAGAAATGCCAGCATTATTAATCAATATATCAATTGTACCAAAATTTTTTATTACTGCTTCAATAAAATTCTTGCAATCTTGTTCTTTGCTTACATCAGCAGTATGAATCATTAATGGTTTTCCAGAATTAGTAGATTGAAGTTGATACAACTTATCATAATTTCTGCCACAAGTAGCCACTTTAGCACCTGCCTGTAAAAAGGCTTGCACCAAAGCTTTGCCAATTCCATCTGAGCCACCTGTAATTACTATTGATTTATTGAGAAACACTGACATAAAGTTGGTAATTTAAAATGCAAAATTAAGGTGTTACAATTGCCCTTATGGATAATTCTCGAAGCAAACGAATAAAAAAAATTTGGTAAGAATAATTTGACCCCTATTTTTGCACTCCCAAAACAAAAAGACACAATCAATTTGTTTTTGGTGTTAGGGTCGATTTGGTAGCTCAGTTGGTAGAGCATATCACTTTTAATGATAGGGCCCTGGGTTCGAGTCCCAGCCAGATCACAAAAGGTTGTCAGATAAAACTGATAACCTTTTTTTATGACATTATTTTTTTAATTAATCGTCTGTTCACAATAACTTACTTCCCCATCCTATTGCAAACACATTTTTACAAACAAATTACCACTTATTTTTACTGTTCTTATCTTTAATACTTAATGAAAGCAATATTAAAATTTCTTCAATTTGTTTACTGTATTTATGCTATTCTACTATTTATTGCCATTATGTTGGTTTCATTTCCAATTATTATGTTGGCAGTTCCATTTGGCATAAAGGGTGGAAACTTTATTTTTAAAATTTGTAAGGCTTGGGCAAGAACTTGGTATTTTTTTATTGGTATTACGCACAAAGAAATTTATGAAGCTAAACACGATTTAACACAACAATATATTTTTGTAGCCAATCATATTTCATATATCGATATCCCACCAATTGTTTGCATGGCAAAACAACCTATTAGAGTTTTGGGTAAATACGAAATGATAAAAATTCCCATATTTGGTTGGATATATAGAGCAACAGTAATTTTAGTAGATAGAAGAAATGCTGAAACAAGATCAAGAAGTGTAAGAGCATTAAAAGCAGCCGTTAACAGAGGAATTTCTATTTTTATTTTTCCAGAAGGTACTTTTAACGAAACCAATCAACCTTTAAAAGAATTTTATGATGGTGCATTCCGAATTGCAATAGAAACACAAACACCCATAAAGCCTTTACTATTTATTGATACTTTAAAACGTTTGCATTATAAAAGTTTATTCGAACTTACACCAGGCCCAAATCGAGTTGTTTTTTTAGAGGTGGTGCCAGTAGTTGGATTAACCATGCAAGATTTACCCAACTTAAAACAAGAGGTTTACAATTTAATGGATGCCGGTTTAAGAAAGTACCAAAATAAATAATAGTAAATGCAACATGATACTCAGATAATAGTAAATAGTTAAGCAATAAATAAACCAATTAATAATTGCCTCAAGAACCCAACGATACCATTCCTCTTTTTAAACAAACAAGTCATACTAATTTGTATGCCGAAATTATTATACCATTAGCATTACCAACAACCTATACTTGGGCAATACCTACTCGTTTTATAGATGCTGCCAAATTGGGCATACGTGTAGAGGTACAATTACGCAATAAAAAGTATACTGGCATAATTAGTAAGCTATTAAATCAAAAACCACAAGCGTTTGAACCCAAAGAAATAATTAATGTTTTAGATGATGAACCATTGGTTCACGAAAACCAGTTACAACTTTGGCAGTGGATGAGTGATTATTACATGTGCAGCAGTGGCGAAGTAATGCAAGCTGCTATTCCTGCAAATCTTAAATTAAGCAGCGAAAGTATTTTAATTTGGAACGATGAAGAAGAAATAGATTTAAATGATGGTAGCATTTTTAGCGACGAAGAATTTTTAGTAGCTCAAGCTTTAGAAATAAAAAAAGAATTGCGTTTAAGCGAAGTACAACAAATTTTGGATGTAAATCATGTGTATCCAATTATTAAAAAACTAATAGAGAAAAAAGTATGTTTTGTTTGGGAAGAACTAAAGGTTAAATACAAAGCAAAAACCGAAATATACATTACACTTCATCCAAATTATTTTAAAGAGGAGAAGCTGGCAGACTTACTGAACAACTGGAGCAAAGCACCCAAACAAATGGAGTTGCTACTCTCTTACTTACACATCCATAAAACCGAAGGAGAAGTTACCCAGCCACAATTACTTAAAAAAAGCAATGCATCCTTGGCTCAACTAAAAGGGTTAATTGAAAAAAATATTTTGATTGCTCAAAAACGAAATATCGATCGAATTAAATCTTTACCAAAAGATATTAGCATAAATATTACTTTATCCAAAGCCCAAAAAACAGCTATTGAAGCAATTGAAACCAGCTTTTCTACAAAAAATGTAGCCCTATTGCATGGTGTTACATCAAGCGGTAAAACCGAAATTTATATTCAGTTAATTGATCAATATATTCAACAAGGTAAACAGGTTTTATACATGTTACCCGAAATAGCGTTAACTGCACAAATGATTCGACGATTACAAAAACATTTTGGCGGCAATATTGCTATTTATCACAGTAAATTTAACCCCAACGAAAGAGTTGAAATTTGGAATAAAGTAAAAAATGGAGAAATAAAAGCAGTGTTAGGGGCAAGAAGCTCCTTGTTTTTACCCTTCAAAGATTTAGGTTTAATTATAGTAGATGAAGAGCATGATGCTAGCTATAAACAACAGGATCCTGCACCACGTTATCATGCCAGAGATGCTGCCATTTATTATGCTTCACTGTTCAAAGCAAAAGTATTATTGGGCAGTGCAACCCCATCTATCGAAAGTTACGACAATGCCTTAGCTAATAAATATGCTCTTGTAGAATTACAGGAACGTTTTGGAGATGTTGCTATGCCAACCATAGAATTGGTAGATCTTAAAAAAATTGTTAGCGTTACCGCAAACCCAGATTCAAAACAAAAAACATTACCAGAAAAAATTGCGTTATCGCCACAATTAATTACTGCTATTGAAACATCTTTAAAAGAAAAAAAACAAGTTATACTTTTTCAAAACAGGCGTGGCTATAGCCCTTATATGATTTGCAAAACCTGTGGTTGGATTCCACAATGCAATCATTGTAGTGTTACCCTTACTTATCATAAAGCAAAAAATAAATTAAGTTGCCATTATTGTGGAACCACTTACCCAGTTATTAATACCTGTGCTGCATGTGGCAGCCACGATTTTGTACAAAAGAATTTTGGTACAGAAAAAATTGAAGAGTTGCTTGCCGAACAATTTACAGATGCAAAAATTGCAAGAATGGATTATGATACGGTAAAAGGCAAAAACGACCACGACACCTTAATAAAATTGTTTGAACAACAACGCATAGATATTTTGGTAGGTACTCAAATGGTTGTAAAGGGTTTAGATTTTGAACATGTAAATTTAGTAGGTATCATTGATGCCGATGGTATTTTAAATTTTACCGATTTTAGGGTAAACGAAAGAGCCTTTCAATTAATGGAACAAGTAAGTGGCCGTGCAGGGCGTAAAGATGGTATTGGCAAGGTATTGGTGCAGGTAAGCAATATTTATCACCCAGTATTAAATTTTGTACAGTTACACGATTTTAAAAAGTTGTATGCGTATGAAATCGAAAGTCGTAAAGCCTACAATTATCCCCCATTTTACAGGTTAATTACGCTTACTTTTAAACATAAAGAAAAACATATTGCCGAAGAAGCAGCCAATATAATGATGCAAGGGCTAAAAAATAATTTTGCAGCCAATCTTAATGGCCCAGCACAACCTGGTATTGATAGAATACGAAACCAATACATTTGGGAAATTCTAATTAAGCTACCCAAAGATGCAGCTTTTATAAAACAATGTAAAACCGAGATTATACAACAAATAGTAATTATTCAAAGCAATAAACTGTATAGAAGCGTTACCATTTTAGCAGATATAGACCCCACTTAATTACTTAGCCACGAATGCACGAATAGACACGAATGGTAGAATTTAATATATTTTTTTATTAGTGTAAATTCGTGTAATATTCGCTAAAAAAATCATTCGTGCATTCGTGGCAATAAAAACTATTCGTGACCACTAGTTTTCAAGTTTTCCAACATATCCTTCGTCATTTTTTCTAAATCAAATTCAGGCTTCCAACCCCAATCTCTTGTTGCCACACTATCATCAATGCTACCTGGCCAACTATTGGCAATTTGTTGTCTGTAATCTGGTTGATACGAAATAGTAAATTCTGGAATATGTTTTTGTATAGAAGCAGCAATTTCTTTAGGCGAAAAACTCATACCAGCCACATTATACGAATGACGAATACCAATTTTCGATGCTGGTGCTTCCATCAACTCTATAGTTGCACGTATGGCATCAGGCATATACATCATTGGTAAATAAGTATCTTCTTCTAAAAAACATTGATACTTTTTATGTTCCAATGCTTCCAAATAAATTTCTACTGCATAATCTGTTGTGCCACCACCAGGAGCACTCTTATAACTAATTAATCCAGGGTAACGAATACTCCTCACATCCACTCCATAACGCTGAAAAAAGTAATTGCACCAAAACTCTCCTGCATACTTACTAATGCCATACACTGTAGTAGGTTCTATAATAGTTTGTTGTGGGCAATTTTGTTTAGGGCTAGTTGGTCCAAATACAGCAATACTGCTTGGCCAATACACTTTAGTCAACTTTTCTTCACGGGCTATATCCAATACATTTAACAAGCCTCGCATGTTTAAATGCCATGCCAAATTTGGGTTCTTCTCCCCTGTTGCACTTAGTATGGCAGCCAATAAATAAATCTGTGTAATATTTTGACGTATCACTTGCACATGTAGCATTTCTTTATTCATCACATCCAAACTCACATAAGGCCCAGTGCCTTCCAGCAAAGGATTTTGTTCTCTTAAATCACTTGCAATTACATTGCTGTTGCCATACATTTTACGCAATGCCATGGTTAGTTCAACACCAATTTGTCCACTTGCACCAATTACCAATATTTTTTCTTTAGCCATATTTTTAGGGGCTTTAAACTGTATAATATTATTCAGCAGCAGTTCCGGCTTTTCATTGCAAATAAAACTACTTTCTTATTCCCCTCCATTGGAGGGGTTAGGGGTGGTTTTATTTTCCACTGCAATCCGGCAGCCATTCAACAAAAGTAATGCTGATGAACATTAAACGAACAATTGTTAGTGGAGTTTTTTTATTGTGTATTTATTTTAATAAAGCATACCGCTTGTTCCATATCTCTTATGGTATTTTGAATAATTCTATCTGCGATAAATTCTCAAGGAGTCAACTAACAGTATCTTAAATGTGTTGATGAATGGTTTAAAATGTCAAGTTTAGGGTACTATTTACTCAAACTTAATTTTAGGTCTATTACATTTTTAAATTTCGCTATTTTCATCTTTAAACGATAATCGATTTTATTGGATTGAAGTATTTGTATTTACAAATTCATATCAACCCGTTAAATAAAACCATCACTTTTAATGTATAAAATGCCGTATATGAAAATGAGTTATTTACACACTTTTACCTTACTTGCTCTTGTAGCAATACTATCTTGCAAGAAAGCAAATGATACTGCTGGTGGTGGTATTAATACTGACCCAACTAGTGGACAACCTGGTGTTTATTCAGGAAACAAAATGGTCATTTCTACTGGACTAAATTTAGTTACTCCGTTAATAGAACTTGGAGCTGATACAGTATTTTCAAGTTATAACCTAGGTTCTACGATGGTTAAAACAATTCCTACTGGTTTTGAAAACAAAGTTGTTTCCATTTATATACCCAAAGGTTATTTTGCAGTAGTTGCTGCCAATGAAGATGGCACTGGTGAATCGTCTTCTTTTTTAGCAATTGATAGTGCAGTTAAAGTAAACCTGCCTACAAGATTGCGAAATAACGTTTCTTATATTCGCTACATAAAAATTAATAATCCCAATAAGAAAGGAACTTGTTCAACTAATAGTACCGAGGTACAATTGGCAGCTTCAACTTGGTATTATGGATGGAGTATTAATAGAGAATCTTTTGCAAATCAGCAATTTGTTCCAATGACCTGGGGCAAAGGTACTGCTACAGATGCCAATGTAAAATATTTAGTAGAACGCAGTGATGTTGATCATTTATTATCTTTTAATGAGCCCGATGGTGTTGATCAATCAAATATTTCAGTTGATACCGCTGTTGTTCGTTATAGAGTAATGATAAAATCTGGTTTAAGATTATTAAGCCCTGTTACCACACAAGGTGAAGCATTTGGTGCAGGAAAATGGTTAACCGACTTTATGGCTATTTCACGAAACCAAAAAATGAGAATGGATGGTATTGCAATACATTGGTACGATTGGGGAAATGAAAACAATAACCAAGCAAACGATTCAATAACAGTTAGTAGAATAATGACACGCTATAAAGCATATATTCAAAGTATTCGTACCAACTATCCTAATTTACCAATTTGGGTTACTGAGTACAATGCCAATAGAAATCGTTTATCTGCTTCACTTCACATGTTGTTTATGAAAGAATCCACTGAATGGATGAACACTGTACCATATATTGAAAGATATTCTTATTTCTTTCCTCCACCCATTCCGGCATTAAACCCAAATAATACACTTTCTACTGCAGCACAATATTGGAAGAGTTTACCATCTCCAAAATCGTTCGCAGGTAATTCTTTTGGAGATGCAATTTTAATTCGTTAGACTATTTAAGTTAAAATACATTAGTTCGTACTTAATCAATCTTCTTTTTCAAAACATCGACTCTTATTTTTCTATGCCTCTGTTCGTGTCTCCACGAAACGAAACTCATAATGTCTTGTCCTGAAGTAGGTTTACACAAAGAGGTGTAAAATGGAACAACAAAGCGAATTTGCCCGGAAAACTTATTACAGCTTGGATCTGAAACCGCAGAGTCCTGCAACGCTCTTTGAGGAGAGTAGAGACTCTGCGGAGAAAAAGAAATTTAAAAAACCAATACAATTTATTTTTTATGTGGTGATTTTACATTGTATATTTAATATTTTAATGCAAATGAAACTGATCAACAATAAATAAAAAAATGGCATTAAGCTGGAACGAAATAAAAGATAGAGCATTAAATTTCTCAAAGGAATGGGCAGACACTTCAAACGAAGAGGCAGATGCAAAACCATTTTTAGTTGAGTTTTTTAATGTGTTTGGTATTAGCAGTAAACGAGTTTCGACCTTTGAGCACAGAGTAAGCCTCACCCCAACCCTCTCCAAAGGAGAGGGAGCAAAAAGGGAAGGTTACATTGACTTACTTTGGAAAGGAACAATTTTAATTGAAATGAAAAGTCGGGGCAAAAACCTTGACAAAGCCTACCAGCAAGCCATTGACTATACTCACGGACTGGAACAACACGAGTTACCGAAATACATTCTCATTTCTGACTTTGAAAATTTTAGACTTTACGACCTTGAAGAAGATAAGACAGTATATTTTAAACTAAACGACCTTGTAAATAATGTTCAGCATTTCGGTTACATTTTAGGTTATCAAAAAAAGGTTTACAAAGAACAAGACCCTGCAAACATTAAAGCAGCGGAGTTAATGGGTAAATTGCACGACAGGCTTGAAGAAATAGGATACACTGGACACCCATTAGAAGTTTACTTGGTTCGTATTTTATTTTTATTGTTTGCCGAAGACACAACCATTTTTAACAAGCAACAATTTCAAGAATATTTAGAACAGCGAACAGCCGAAGACGGAAGCGACCTTGCTTCAAAATTGCAAGAA
Source organism: Chitinophagaceae bacterium (assembly GCA_031429335.1). Taxonomy (GTDB): domain Bacteria; phylum Bacteroidota; class Bacteroidia; order Chitinophagales; family Chitinophagaceae; genus UBA1930. The sequence goes on from JANOZK010000154.1 coordinate 68,789, forward strand.
TTGTTTCAAGTTTTAAACACATCAAAAGAAAATCGTTTTAAAAATCTTGACGAACAACTTGCGGACTTTCCTTATGTAAACGGAAAACTTTTTGAAGAAAACTTGCCTACGGCAAGTTTCGACACAAAAATGCGTCAAGCCTTGTTAGACTGTTGTTACATTGATTGGAGCAAAATATCTCCTGCAATTTTTGGTTCAATGTTTCAAAGCGTAATGAATCCGAAAGAACGCAGAAACTTGGGAGCACATTACACAAGCGAAACCAATATTTTAAAACTTATCAAACCGCTTTTCTTGGACGACCTTTGGAAAGAATTTGAAAGTATCAAGGATAACAAAAATAAACTTCCCGAATTTCATAAAAAATTAAGCACTCTCAAATTCCTTGACCCTGCTTGCGGTTGCGGTAATTTCCTTGTAATTACTTATCGAGAATTACGCTTACTTGAATTAGAAATTTTAAGAGCATTAAATAAATCAGGACAAAGAGTAATTGACGTTAGAGAAATTATTTGGCTTGACGTTGATATGATGTGCGGAATTGAATATGAAGAATTTCCTGCACGAATTGCCGAAGTTGCAATGTGGCTAATCGACCACCAAATGAATATGCAAATAAGCAACGAGTTTGGACAATACTTTGTTCGTTTGCCTTTGAAAAAATCTGCAAAAATTGTTCACGGCAACGCATTGCAAACAGAATGGGAAAACGTAGTTTCTAAAAACGACCTTTCTTTTATTCTCGGAAATCCGCCATTCATAGGCAAGAAAGAACAAAAGCCAGAACAGAAAGCAGATATGGAAAAAGTATTTGCAAATATTAAAGGGACAGGAGTTTTAGACTATGTAACGGCTTGGTATTTAAAGGCAGCACAATACATTCAAAATACAAAAATTAAAGTTGCTTTTGTTTCAACAAATTCCATTTCTCAAGGCGAACAAGTTGGGCTTTTGTGGACAATCCTTTTTAATCAATACAAAGTAAAAATACATTTTGCTCACCGCACTTTTAGTTGGAGAAATGAAGCAAAAGGAAATGCGGCTGTTCATTGTGTGATAGTTGGCTTCGCAAACTACGACACTAATAACAAGAGCATTTTTGAGTATGAAGATATTAAAGGCGAGCCACACGAAATAAAAGTTAAAAATATTAATCCTTTTTTAGTCGAAGGGAAAGACATTACAGTTGAGAACAGAAAATCGCCAATATGTAAAGTTCCCGAAATGAATTATGGAAGTATGCCAATTGACGAAGGAAATTTGATTTTGACGGATGAAGAAAAAGAAGAAGCAATAAAAAACGAACCTCAAATTATAAATGCAATTAAAAAATATACAGGTGGCGATGAATTTATCAATAACAAAAAACGTTGGTGTTTATGGTTGCAGAATATTGAGCCGTCTGTTTTAAAAAACTCTAAATTTATCATTGATAGAATTGAAAAGACTAAAAAATTTAGATTAAGCAGTAATAGAGCAGCTACAAATAAACTTGCTGAAAAACCAATGCTTTTTGGAGAAATTCGCCAACCAAAATTAAAATATATAATAATTCCAAAAGTATCATCCGAGAATAGAAAATATATTCCAATTGGCATTTTAGAACCAACGACAATTACAAGCGGTAGTGCGTTGATAATTCCAAATGCGAACTTGTTTATGTTTGGTATAATGACTTCTGCAATGCATATGGCTTGGATGAAAGCAACATGTGGTAGAATGAAAAGTGATTTTCAATATTCTGCAAGTATTGTTTACAACAATTTTCCATTTCCAGACAATCCAAACGATAAGCAAGTTAAAGCAATTGAAACAGCAGCACAAAATGTATTAGACACAAGACTTCAATTTCCTAACAGTTCACTTGCCGACCTTTACGACCCATTGACAATGCCACCAACATTAGTAAAAGCACATAACGAGTTAGATAAAGCAGTGGACTTGGCTTACAGACCGCAACCATTTACAAGTGAAGCCAACAGAATGGTTTTTCTATTTGAACTATACGAAAAATATACGGCAGACCTTTTTACAAAAGAGAAACCGAAGAAAGCTAAAAAAAAGGTTTTACAATAACGAGAACCCTACAAACAATAATAACTACAGCAACTTCGCTATGGCTCGTAGGTTTACTAACCAACTTAATCTTGTAAACCCTATTTGTTGTATACTAAGTTAGGCTTTAGGTTGAGGCTAAATCTTTAATTAATAGGTAAGCAATGAACTTCTACCTCCCAAAACTGTATTAGTTATAGTATAGGTAGTTTTCATAACTTTACTTAACACTTTTATTTCAAATACTCCAAAACAAATTGAAATAGAAGTGACTAAAATTTATAAAAATGACCAACTACGCTATCACTGCTCAATTAATTATTGCAGTATCTATTTTAATTATTTGGACTTTTCGTTATGATAATATTGTAAAAGAATTTAAACAGTATGGATTAAACGACCTAACTCGAAATATTGTTGGCACAACTAAAATTGCTTTATCAACATTGCTGGTTGTCGGTATTTGGTTTCCAGCAGTTACGCTTATATCTGCATTGGGTTTGGCTTTGTTAATGATAGCTGCACAATATTTTCATTTTAAGGTACGCAATCCTTGGCAAAAATTTATGCCGTCGTTTCTACTGCTAGTTCTATGTATTTTCATAGCACTACTGTCACTAAAATTAATAGATTAATGAATGTTCTCCATGTGCTAATTCTAATTTCGAGCCTTGCATTTATTGGTTATGGAATTACTTATTTTACCTCAACAAAAATGAAAGAGGAATTTAAACGTTTTGGAGTTGAAAAAGCTGGAGTTATTACAGCAATACTAGAATTATTGGGTGGTGCAGGTTTGCTAGTAGGTTTAAAATTTGAAATTATTCTATTGATTTCGGCTGGTGGACTTACTACACTAATGCTGTTAGGCGTTTTAATTAGAATAAAAGCCAGAGATACTCTTTGGGTTACCATACCAGCTTTGTTTTTTATGACATTGAATGCATATATTTTTTATGTTTCTTTGAATAGTTTTTGAGGTTCCTAAAATTTAGAACATTACTAGCTCTTCGAGACTTGCAGTCTCGTAACGCTATTCTGTTGCCTTTGGCAACTATAACTTTAACACATTGCTAAAAGCAATAAAATATTACCAGGAGGCAGAAAGTCTCGTAAAGCCATTTTCTTAAATATTATCAACGCTGAAACATATTTTATAGCTTCATTGGCTGCGGGATAGAGCAAAGTAGCTACTGCTAGCTAGCAGTACTACTTGCGAAAGCCCGAACTGTTGCTGGGTTGTGTTGTGCAGTTTAAAGCCCCAAAACCCTTTCTTCCTCCTAACTTAATATGCCTCGGTTTGTGTCACCACAAAACGATTTTTGCGTAAACCTATTTCAGGACACGACATTTGAGAATTTGCCGAAAATGATTTACACTTAAAAACAAATAATAGCAACTAAAAAAATATTAACTTTGAGTAAACTGAAAATTATGGTAGTTGAAAGAACATCGAAAGAAGTGATTATTCGGATTTCTGCATCTGTCGATACAGAAGATTTACAAGACATACTTAATTATGCTCGTTATAAAGAATTAACAACAAATTTCAAGGTTGACCAAGAAGACGTTGACAAACTTTCTAATCAAATAAACTCAAAATGGTGGGCTAAAAACAGAAACAAATTGATGAAATGAAAATTATTGTTGATACCAATATAGTTTTCAGTGCTATCTTAAACTCAAACAGTAAAATTGGTAAAATATTGTTGAACTCTAAAGGTCATTTTCAGTTTTTTACATGTAACTATTTAAGGTTAGAGATACAAAGACACCGCAATAAACTTTTAAAATTTACCAAACTATCAGAGGAAGAGTTATTAGAAATTGAGGATCTTATAACGCATCATATTACTTTTATTGATGAACGTTTATTACCGAAAGACTTATTATTAAAAACAGAAACCCTTCTTAAAACGATTGACCCAAATGATACTCCTTTTGTTGCTTTAACTAAACATTTAGAAGGTAAACTTTGGACAGGCGATATGCAATTGTACAATGGTTTAAAATCAAAACGTTTTAAAGACATTATATTAAAAGCAGAACTATCCTTAGTGCTGAATGAACTTGAAAATAAATAATAGATAAATTCTATTAGCTATTATAATTCTCTAAAAATCAATTTCCTCAAAAACGCTATCTTGTTGTAAATTCGCAGTATTACAAAACCGTAATTATGTTACCCAACTTTTTATCCAACTTAATACAACAACAATCGTACAATCCCGATAACTTTTTTTTAATTGCTGGGCCATGTGTGGTAGAAAGTGAAGAACTGGTTATGGAAGTTGCCGATAAAGTTTCGGGCATTTGTAAACGTTTAGAAATACCTTATGTATTTAAAGCCAGTTACAGAAAAGCCAATAGAACGAGTGCATCTTCTTTTACAGGCTTGGGCGATGATATTGGCTTAGACTTAATTAAAAAAGTAGGTACAACTTTTAACCTCCCAACCACCAGCGATGTGCATGCACACGACGAATGTGCTATTGCAGCAAAATACATAGACATTTTACAAATTCCGGCATTCTTATGCAGGCAAACAGATTTATTGTTGGCTGCAGCAGATACCAATAAAATTGTAAACGTAAAAAAGGGACAATTTTTAAGTGGACCAAGTATGCAGTTTGCTGTAGATAAAATAAGAAAAGCTGGTAACGATAAAATAATGCTTACCGAACGTGGTACAACCTTTGGCTATCAAGATTTGGTGGTTGATTATCGCAATATT
>JANOZK010000155.1:0-4718 GCA_031429335.1 Chitinophagaceae bacterium
AAAATGGCAAGCTTGGGAGAACTCACTGCAGGCATTGCACATGAAATTCAGAACCCGTTGAATTTCGTGAATAATTTTTCGGAAGTGAGTACAGAGTTGATAAAGGAAATGGTTGATGAAGTTGATAAAGGAAATACAGAAGAAGTAAAAGCTATTGCTAATGATGTGGTTCAGAATCTTGAAAAAATAAATCATCATGGCAAACGAGCTGCTGATATTGTAAAAGGAATGTTGCAACACAGCCGCAGTAGTAGTGGAGTAAAAGAACCAACAGACATCAATGCTTTGTGTGATGAATACCTTCGCCTCTCTTATCACGGCCTACGTGCAAAGGATAAATCATTTAACGCAACCATGAAAACTGAATTTGATGAAACAATTGGAAACATCAACATCATTCCACAAGATATTGGCAGAGTGATTTTAAATTTAATTACGAATGCTTTTTATGTGGTGAATGAAAAATCAAAACAAAACAAAGAAGGTTATGAGCCAACAGTAGAAGTAAATACAAAAAAAGTTGGTGATAAAATATTGATTAGTGTAAAAGACAACGGCAACGGCATACCTCAAAAAATATTGGACAAAATATTTCAACCCTTCTTTACCACCAAACCAACAGGCCAAGGAACTGGCTTAGGATTGAGTTTGAGCTATGATATTGTAAAAGCACATGGTGGAGAGTTGAAGGTAGAAACGAAAGAGGGAGAAGGATCAACATTTATTATTCAATTACCAATTGTCTGAATCACACTTGCCCCGCAAAAGGCGAGGGATCAATGGGATTAATAGATTACACGGAAAAGTAACATGTAAAAAATCAGTGAAATCAATAAATCGCTGCAAATCCGTGATTCAGACAGATTATGATATCATAAAACCACATGGAAGTGAACTCAAAGTGGAAACGAACAAAGGTGAAGGCATTGAGTTTGTTATTTTGTTACCCGTTGTTATGAAATAAACGCATTTATCAAAGAAAATTATTGAACCGAAATTATAATTATCTTACCGGCATAAATTTAAAGATTATCAAATGAAAATTTTAGTAGTAGACGATGAACAGGATGTTCAAACTCTTTTTGAACAACGCTTTCGAAAAGAAATTAAAACAGGAGAATTAACTTTCGTTTTTGCATTTTCTGGCGAAGAAGCTATTGAATATTTAAACCAGCTTGACCATGAAGCGGTATTAATATTGAGCGATATTAATATGCCGGGTATGAGTGGTTTGAAATTACTAGAGGAAATAAAACAAAAATTTCATAAACCACCACCAATTGTAATGATGATTACTGCATATGGTGATCCTGAAAATATTAAAATAGCAAAAGAATTAGGAGCAGATGAGTTTTTAACAAAACCACTTGATTTTGTTGCATTAAAAGAAAAACTGAAAAATACCATAATATGACAACGTTTTTAGTTGCCGATGATGAAGCTGATTTAGAAGTATTGATAAAGCAAAAATTTAGGCAAAAAATTAGAGAGCAAGAATATAGTTTTTTCTTTGCTGCTAATGGAGTTGAAGCACTTGAAATTATTGCCAACAACCCCGATATTGATATTGTTTTAAGCGATATTAATATGCCTGAAATGGATGGACTTACTTTGCTTTCAAAAATTAATGAACTGAGTCCATTATTAAAAACTGTTATGGTTTCGGCCTATGGCGATATGGATAATATACGAACAGCCATGAACCGAGGTGCATTTGATTTTATTACAAAGCCTATTAATTTCGAGGATTTATCTTTAACCATAGAAAAAACAATTTCTCACGTAACTCAAATAAAAGGTACATTAAAAGCAATACAAGAAAATAACATTTTGAAAATGTATGTTGATGAAACTGTTTTAAACTTTATGGGAGGCCGTGAATTTGAATCATCGTTAATGGCTAATGAAAATTTAGAAGCTACAGTTGTTTTTATTGACATTTGCAGCTTTACTGCAATTAGCGAAACAGAAACACCCGATACAGTTGTTAAATTATTGAATACTTACTTTGAAGTTATAGTACAAGAAATAATTGCACAAAGTGGTTACATTGATAAATTTATTGGTGATGCTGTGATGGCGGTATTTAAAGGCGATTTTCATTTAGACAGAGCTATTGATGCTTGCCTTGCCGTTAAGCAAGAAATTGAAAAACTACCAGCAGTAGTAAACGTTGCTTCGTTCTCGCCAAAAGTTTCTATTGGTATAAATAGCGGTGAGATGATCTCGGGAAATATTGGTTCGGCAAAATTAAAGCGATTAGATTATACAGTAATTGGCGATACGGTAAATGTTGCCCAAAGATTACAATCTGTAGCAACTGCAAATCAAATTATAATTAATGAAACAGCTTACGAACAAGTAAAAACTTCATTTAATTGTAAGAAACTTGGTGAAGCTACTTTAAAAAATAAAAATGCTGCCGTAAGTATTTATGAGGTATTAAATTAAAGTTCTTCTAGCATGAAATTGGTGGCAAAAAAACTATTTTTAATTGATGGTATTGGAGCTTTATTATCTGTTTTTTTCTTAGCATTAGTGTTACCAAAATTTGAATTGTATTTTGGAATGCCAAAAAACACATTATTTATTTTAGCATGTATTGCAGCTTTATTTGCTATTAATTCACTTACCATTTTTTTATTAACCACAAAAAATTTACAGCTTTACTTAAAGGCTATTGCCATTGCTAATATAGCTTACTGCATATACAGCTTGGTGGTGGTGGTTGATAACTACACAACAATTACCAAACTTGGTATTATTTATTTCACCGTAGAAATTGTAGTTATTTTATTGCTAGCTCTAGTAGAAATAAAAGTGGCAACAATTAAGCAACTAAACTAGTATAATAAAAATTAGCTCATGGAAAAGAAAAACGCTATTCGGTAGTTGTGTAATCAAAAATAGTTGCAGTAAACATGGCTCGTTCTCTTTTTTTAAATAAAACATCCCAATTACCTCTGTATCGTAAAATTTTAGGAACAGTGTAACCTTTATAGTTGGTCATTTGCACTTCCATGCTCACATCAAAATCGTACACCCCAGCTTTGTAGCTTAAAGAATATTTTCTGAACACAACTTCTAAAGTTTTTTGATCAAACCAAGTAGTCATTTCATCTACCACCACATTGTCTTTTTTAAAAAAGCCTAAATCTGTTTTGGGAAAAATGGAGAATATGTAACACAACCTTCCCTCCTTCTCTTGCAAGTCTAATTTATAATCGTAAATTTTTCTAGCATCATCATCGTATAAATCTAATTTATTACCTATAAATGGAATACCAGGAATTTTTTTACCCGGATTAAAAAACAACATCTTTAATTGTTCTTTATGTTTATCCATTCCCTTTTTGTCTTTTGTACTAATTACTTTGCCTGTTACAATATTCGTTTCGCCACAAACAGGTTCTTTGGTAAAAAATAAACCGGCATATAGTTGGCCGGTGAGGTAGTTAATATTTTTTTTATTGTCGTAAAAATCTCCCGTAACAGTTTCTTCTAAAACCTGCATGCTTCTGCAATTGTTGCTTCTTATTTGTTTGGTTTTACTTAATAATGATGCTTTAATACCGCCATTTTTATCAAACATTTTAATGTCGTTAAAGCTTGTAAAACCAATGATACGTAAATTTTTAAAGGCCTTATAAAAAGTGGTATCTTCTTTAATTCTTTGCAACAACTTCTTATAATCGAAATTGTTTCTTACAATTACTTCGGTAAGTGTAAACTTTTTTTTATCGATTGTAACTATGGTATCTTGAGCTTTGTTGGCAGAAAAAATTAATATAAATGATATTGTGATAAGTAACCTCATTTAGGAAAAACCATTTTATAATCTACTTTTATTTTACCCTTAGAAATATCATTTAATTTTCCTTGAATCATTTTTTTTCTGAGCGGTTTAAGATAATCGATGAACAATTTACCTTCTAAGTGGTCGTACTCGTGTAAAACAACTCTAGCGGTAATACCATTAAAGGTTTCAATATGCTGTTTAAAATTTTCGTCTAAATATTCAAGTATCACCATCTCTGGTCTGTAAACGTCTTCTCTAATTTTCGGTATCGATAAACAACCTTCGTTGTATGCCCATTCGTCGCCATCTAAATCTTTTATGGTTGCATTAATGAATACCTTTTTAATTCCTTTTTCTTTTGGGTATTTTATTTTATCCTCCTCCTCAAAATTATCTACAATTTGTAACGTATCAATTACAAACAAACGAATGTCTTTATTTACTTGTGGTGCAGCTAATCCAACGCCATTGCTGGCATACATGGTTTCCCACATAGCATCTATTAACTTATTTAAATCAGGATGGTTCGCATCAATTTCTCTTGCATTTTTTCTTAAAACAGCTGCTCCATAAGCTACAATTGGAAGAATCATATTATTAAACTAAGAATTTATTGTAAAAAATTATTATTCCAGCAAAAGTAAGAATTTATTTGTTAACCCTTGTTTTGCAAGTATTCTTGTAACATAATGGTTGCCGCAATTTGATCAATATTGCCTTTAACTTGTCGATCCTTTTTTTTCATACCCATTTGTACCATGGCTTGTACAGCCATTTTAGAAGTATATCTTTCGTCTACGGTTTTTACAGGGATTGATGGAAAAGCTTTTTGCAAACGTTCAATGGCATTTTTTGCGGGTGCAGTTCCATGAGTTTCACTCTCATCTAAATTTAATGGCAAACCAATAAGAATCAATTC
>JANOZK010000156.1:0-5984 GCA_031429335.1 Chitinophagaceae bacterium
AACAGTATATGGTTTTGTAATTATGCCTAATCATATACATTTAATTTGGCAAATTCACGAGCTTAATGGCAAAGAAACTGCACAAGGCTCATTTTTAAAGTTTACTGCTCATGCTTTTAAAAAATATTTACAACAAAATAACCCAAATTTTTTACAGTTGTTTAGGGTAAATGCTTCAAACAAAAGTTTTGAATTTTGGCAAAGAGATTCATTGGCATTTGAACTAACACAAAGAGAAACTGCGATTCAAAAATTAGAGTACATACATAATAACCCAATCGCTGAAAAGTGGCAACTAGCAAGTTGTAGAGAAGAATACCATTTTTCGTCAGCATTGTTCTATTATAACGGTACAAATAATTTTGGTTTCTTGAAACATTTATTGGATGTATTTTAGTAATTTAAGGATAGTAGGGATGATTCGTGGGGACACGAACCAAGGCATAAGAAGGGCAGTATTACGATATTCAAACAGCCCATATTGCAGAACCTAATTTACCAGCCACTTACCCCAATAACAACGGCATATACAACAACAACCCCACCAGCAATACAACAGCCAATAGCCAAAAAATGTATAGGCTAAATAGAGCATTAGGTGCAACAACAGGTTTGGGTATTACGCTAAAAGTAATGGCTGGCGATGTGGTAAATATATTGGGTAAAAGTTATTGGCAAGATGTTAACACAGCAATCGATAATGGTCACACCTTCGACAATGCAGCAATAACCGGCTTGTTAAACATTTTTACAAGCAGTAATGCTGTAACTAGTGGTTTACATGGTGGTACAAGTGTAACAGGCAGCATATTAGCCAACAACAATGCTACCACTGCAGGTGGTTTAACCAATTTTTTAAACCCCACGGTACCACCACTAACCAATCAACCAAAAGCAAATATAAATTGGGTATTGTTCGATGAACATTTTACTTTTGTAGCTGGCAGTGCTGCACCAGTAGATGCAGGCAATATTTTAAAAAATTATGCCCTAACCGCCAATGTTACCAAAAACGGTTACTTGTATGTGTATTGCAGTAACCAAAGTAATAAAGATGTGTTCTTTGATAACCTACAACTGGTACACAATAAAAGTGCATTGCTGGAGGAAACGCATTATTATCCGTTCGGGTTGGTGATGGCGGGAATATCTTCGAAGAGTGCAGGCAGCTTAGTTAACAAATACAAGTTCGGAGGAAAAGAGTTAAGTAGTAATGACTTTAGTGATTGCAGCGGATTAGAATTATACGACTTCCATGCAAGAAATTATGATCCACAAATAGGAAGGTTTTGGGGAGGCGATAAGAAAGCTGATAAACTTGTTAGTTGGTCGCCTTATACTTATTGCTTAAATAATCCTCTTGTCTTTGTTGACCCCAATGGTGAGTATCCGATATACGTAGTCACAAGAAGCTATGCACCGTTTGCAACCTTTGGACCCAGCTTTGCCCGTTTTCAAGGAGATAATAGAGGGCACACTATAGATAAAGGAGCGTCTTACCGAACTGCAGTTTCAATTAACTATGATACTGAAACTAAAACGCATAGTGCAACTGGTGGTCATTCGCAGTCAAGAAGTGTTGACGGTTCTAAAAGTGCAATATCTGGAACAACTGTAAAAGATAGGTCGGAAGGAGATAAAATAGATGTTCATTCTTACGGCAACAATGCAGCACAACCAGGTTCTTGGGATATTGACCAGTTTACAAAGCTGGATGTTAAGATTGAAGGCAACGTAAAGAAAGACCACATCTTAAATGTATCAGGCACTGTTAGCGGAGATGATTTTCCTAATCAGGAAAGTATGATTTACGACACTAAAGGAAATACACTCTAGTTGGGTAATTACGAAACCAAGGGAGGGGCTGCAACAGGTCCAACAATAGATTTAGCAAGAGAAAATGAAGGTGATGTAAATATCAATGTCAATGTCCGAATTAAGGTAGATAAAAATGGAGTTTTTCAAGGAGTAGTAGTGCAGGAGAAGGGCAAAGATAAAGTAATTTCTATTACTGATTGGAATAAAAGATTTAAGTCTGATGATAACAAATAAAAAAATAACCGTTGCATTTATTGTTTTTTTTCTGATTTACACTCTTCCTGAACTTTTCTTTGAAAATGCTATGCTTTATTTATCAGGAGGAGTAATAGGAGGTACAATAAGCGAAATTTTAAAAAGTTCTTCAGGAAGACCAAGCAATGTTTTAGTGTTTGCAATATGGGCTATTGTGCTTGTCGGGTTGGTGCTTCTGTTTTTTCGTTTGCAATACAAGCCTATAAAGTATCTCATATTACTCATCATTGCTTTTTTTCTGTACATCGTTGATAACTTACTTGGTGTTGTTCCAATATTTGAGATGCAGAGTGAGCAAAGTGCATTGATAGTTAAATACGTTATAATGGGTTTATCAATCTTATTAAAAAGCACAGCCTTGACATGGCTGTATTTTAGAGAAAATAAGCAATAACAACAAAGCCGCAGTGATGCGGCTTTGTTATTTTACAGAGCTTGCAGCTTAGCAGACTTTATCAAACCATCAAGAGCGTACAAAATATATTCTTTGTCTTTATCGGGCAGAGCGTTTAAATCGTTCAGTCGTTTTACCATTGCAATATCTTTTAAAAAATTGGATTGCTTCGTCTCACTAAGCAAATAACCAACGGTAGTATCTAGAGCACCCGCCAGTTTTTTAACCACATCAATAGAAGATGCTTGGAAGTTCTTTGGTTTGAAGATTTACTTGAAGACATTGCTAGGAAGAAGAAATTTTAGCATTACAGTCTGTATACGGCGAATGCCACAAACCAACGCTCATTGCTTGCAGGACAATCACCTGCGAATGAGTCGTTTCGTTTACAAACAACGACGAGTTTGGGAAGAAAAATTCGCTTAGTTGAGGAACACAAAATAAAAAAGTAATCCTGTTGCTATTAGTGAAATGAAATAACCTACCCACATGTTTCGACTTTCATTCTGTGGCTTTAGTTGATGTTTTATCGAAACACTAAACCCCGATAACAAGTAGAAGAAAAAAGCTCCCACCCATATCGAAGTCAACCTAGCAGCAAATGGTTCTTTTGCCATAATGTTTATTTTATTTTTCCAATAAGCGATTTAAATGTGGAGTCAAAAGTATGATAAGAATTATAATAATTAAACAAACCTTCTGACAAGTATCCTGTTTGAGAACTTTGTGTAGTGGCATGCAAAAACCTGTCTCCTCTGCCCCCCAATTCTTTAGCTACATTTTGAAGTATTCGACCTAAGCCACCTGTTGGTCCATCAGACGCTCCTGGCATTTCAGGAGACATTTCATCCACAATCTGTTGATCATTTTTTATTGGTGTTGCAAGCATAATATGCGATTCTTGTAAATAAGACCCAAACGTGGCTGCCATTGGTCCAGTAATACTATTATCGGTAATCGTTGGTTCTTTTTTAGAGTCAATTGAGACAATGGTTGGAACGGACATCGCATCACCAACTCTTTTTTCAGTCACATTTGTAAATGTAGAAGTATTAATTGTGTTGTTTTTGCTTATTATATTTCCTTTTGCATCTACAACGGTTTTAGAATTTATAACACTGGTTTTTGTTGTTGTTGTTCTCCGTTCAATAATTTCACCTGTCGATTTAGAAGTTGGCCCTCGACCTTTTACTTTTTCATCAACAATTGTTACTTCTTCTGATTTAACTGTCTCTTTTATCGTATAATTCCCTTTTTTATCTTTATCTACAGAATTTAGTGTATATGAGTTGTTTGTAACTGGATCACCAGGTGCCATTCCATCGGGGTCTATAAATCGTATTGGATTATCAAAAGCATAATTATAAGGAGACCACCTACGCATTAAATCTGACTTAGGGTCAACAGTATGCCATCTCCCTATTTGATTATCATACATCCTTGCTCCATAATCCAACCATTCCAATCCACTACCATCGGAGAACTCTTTGTTTTGTTCTTCCTTACCATTGTATTTAAGCTTATTGGCTGGTGTATTGCTTGCCGCCTTACTACCAATCCCACTCATTGTTAACCCGAACGGATAACAAATTTTTAAACCAAATCAAAGAGCTTTATTCGTCTAAGTTAGGTTGCTTTTAGATTCAACTTATTAATCGCATCTTCCTTTACCCAACACAAAGCAATGCAAAGAGAAAATTGAAAATTGATTTGTCATTGCATATAGTTATGAAATTGTGCCATTATACATTTACGGCGAGTTCCACAAACCAAATGCTCATTGCCTCCACGACACTCGCCTGCAAATGAGTTGAGGACTCAATGATATTTCTGCTTTGCCCGATAAAGAAACTACGACGATTTAGAGATTCAATCACAGTAAGACTTTCTCATGTAGTTATCCTCTGTACTTAAATAAATATTTGTAAGCCCAACCATAGAAATTTTACAAGAAAAAATATAAATAGATGATACTTGATTTTTTTTCCAAGTAATTTTTTTTAGATTGTTTTCTATTTCACTTACTACATTTTTAAGCTGCTCACTTCCCCCATATTTTTCTTTTATAAAAGTAATTTTTCCAAAGGCATTAAAACTAAAAAATATTTGTATAAAGTATGTTATATCTGCATTTTCTTCATCTCTAAACATTAAACTTGGTGGAAGCTTAACATTTTTCATGAGTTGGCAAAATAGATTATTGTCATTAACAGGTTCTAACAGTGTGGCATCAATTTTATTTTTAATAATTCTAGTATGCTTATTCATAAAACTATCTTCATTATTTTGAGCATTACAAGATGTTTTAGAAAATAAAAAAAACATACTGAAACTGGCTATATAAACAGAAATATTCTTTTTCATACCTTTTATTTAAACTCTATTGGGCTACCCGCAATATGAATAATTATATCTTTAATATCTTTCACAGAGCCATTTGCACCATATCGTATCCATCCACTTGCAAAGCCCTTGATCGGACGATTTAAACTACCTTCAATATCTTGACCGTTAGCTCCTGCATAATTTGGGCTATCATAGGACATTCGAACAAATCCTTTGCTTAGATATAGTTTCATTCTATTGCCAGACAATTCGCCTAATTCTTGAGCCATAGCTAAACCAATATCGTTACGTGGATCACCAGAAAGACAAGCCGCTATTATTGCATTCCCCCCATCCCTTACCTTGCTCAACATTACTCCTAAATATTTTATATGGTTGTCAACTTCAGTTGCCTTCCCATCGTTATAATCACGAATATTTCTTGAATTCATAAAACCAATTCCACTATATCTATTATCATCATAAGCAATTTCATTGTATAGTATTTTTCCACTTTCAGTTTTTGTAATTCGCCCTTCCGTCATTACAACAAGGTTATTAATTGATTCATCTGAAAAAGAACCTAATGCCTTAGCAGCAAGACCAAAGTTATTTGCTCCAAAAACTGCCCAGTTGCCATAAACACCTTTTGCATCAGATTCATTAGTTTGTTCTCTCAATTTCTTATTTTGATCCCCAATTATAGATACAAATACGTTTTTAGCTTTACCTGTTAATACGGCAAATGCAGCTTGTGCATCACTGCCAGTAAAATTAACGCCTCCATTTATTTCTTCAATATCCATTCCATCTGGGTCTATAAAACGTATTGGATTATTTATAGCATAGTTATACGGAGTATGTCTTCTATACTTATCTGCTAAAGGATCTTGTACATGCCATCTACCTATTTGTACATCTAACATCCTCGCACCATAATCTAACCATTCAAGTCCTGAACCATCACTAAACTCTTTCTCCTGCTTTTCCTTTCCGTTGTATTCAAACTTATTATCTAAACTATTCGTCGCCTTACTACTAATCCCACTCATCGTCCTTTAGCTTTGCCTTCAATTAATTTGATTAAATATACTACTATTATTAGTTTTCTTTTTTTGTTACTTTTTTTCTTTTACAATTCACATTAAATTGTTGATAAACCTAACCACTGGCAGTGGCTCATTATTCTTTC
>JANOZK010000157.1:0-18191 GCA_031429335.1 Chitinophagaceae bacterium
TCTTTAGCCTGGTTATTAATTTTGTCTAATTGAATAATATTGGCTCCTGAAAAATCAGTAATATTTTTAGTAAGCTCTTCACGGTTGACTTTATTGTTGGCATCAATTTTTGTGATTAATGCTCCAACTTTTTCATCCAGTGTTTTATTAATTTCTTTTAAAGCATTCTGGCTTTGCTCAGTAATTGTTTTTAAGGTTTCAGATTGTTCACTCTTAAAACCAATCAACGTATCGTTCAACTCTTTTCTGTTGTCCTTTGCTATGGTTGCATTTTCTTCACGGTTAATGCGAAAATCTTCTTTGAGGTTGGTTTCAATTTTGGAAAGACTGGTTTGCAATTCAACAACCTTATTTTGTAGCAGTGGCAATTCGTTGCTGCTTTTGTTTCGGAAAACAATGATGAGTACAATCGCAATAAGCAACAATACACAGATGACTATTAATAAGGTTGTTTCCATTACTTGTTACGCTTTTTTAAGTTAATTTTTTTCTCGGCCACCTGCATTGCTTCATTTGCCATTTTTTCATCTTTTACCACATCATAAATTTGGTCGGCTAACCATAGTGTCATTAATTCATCGCTACTTGCTTTGAGTATTTCGGCAATGATGGGTATCTGTTCCCGTTTGAGTTGCCTCACACCTTTTTCAATTTTACTCAGTTGAGCCGTGTCCATTTCGAGCAATGGTGCAACCTGCCGCAAATACAAATTTTGCTTCTCTCTGAGTGTCCTTACTCTCTCACCAAATTGACTTTTCATCGTTTTATTATTGACTTGTCAAATATTGGCAAATATAAGAAAACAAAAGCAAGTACTTACTAAGAAAAATAGCAATGTGCAAAACTTGCAAAGTCTGCAAACAATGCAAAAACCCCATCCGTTTGGCGGCATGGGGAGCAATGCAGGAAGGAAATTGTGTTTAGATTTTACGGTAATGCCCGGCCTTCAGCTTTTCCAAAGCCTTGCCGGTGGCATTGTGGAGTATGTCATCCACGGTACGGGCAGAAAGCTGAAACTGCTTTCCGGTTTCAACGGCTTGTTGTCGGGTAAATTCTGCCGGTAAAGTATCAAAGAATTTGCGTTTGCTGTCGCCTGTTTTGAATTGGGTGGCTTCGCTTTGCTTTGGCAGGTTGTTGAACATTAAAATACTGTGGTGGAGGTAGATTTCGGCCAACCGCAAAGCGGTGCTGAAATCTTCATCGGTGCAAACTACCTGGTTTGCTGCCTCACCGTTTTCAAATTTCCGCAAGGCGGTAAATAGCATTGCTATGCGGTACAAGATCAAGCCCAAGCGTTTTACAATACTGGCGGCCTCTTCAGCTGTGAACATGGTTACTTCATTGAGCCATGCCTCACAGGTTTGGTTTAGCTGCTGCCATTGTTGATTGGTTAATGTTACGATGGTTTCTTCCCGTTGCAGGAACTGGACCATGTTAAACACTTTTAAGGATAGTACTTTGAAATGCTCGGTGAGGTTGATGTTATTGGCATTGGGGGAAACGTCTTTCCATTTTTGCTCCACCTTAAAAGCATAGAAAATGAAACGGCTGAATAAGCCATCTTCGGAAGAAGATATTAAGCCCGTAACCTGATTGGGTGTACCTGATAATGCAATAGACAAGCTGGGTGCATTTACTTCTGTAAATTCATTGTTGCCTTTCCGGGAACTGGAAAGCCTTTCGTGATGGAACGATTTGCGAAGCATATCGGAATAGGAACCCCACTCTTGCTTAAATACATTGCCCAGGGTATCAGCTTCGGTTTCGCAAATAATGCCTGTGCCTTCGTTCTGCTCCAAATGCCAGAGGATTTTTGCATAGCTTGTATTTGCCGGAATGTACACCACTTTAAAAGTGGGTTTGGTAGGCTGTTCTTCTGTGGAGGTGTCGCCTTTCTTCTTACTGCTGATTTTTTGCTTGTGTTCGGATAGTTCCTGATTGTATTGTGATTCGGCTTCACGGCTTGCTTTCAGTACAAAACTGTGGTATTCGTCTGCCAGCATCTTTGCAAACTTCAATGCACCTTTTCCACTGGCGGCAGGGGCAATAGCAAAAGAAAAAACATTTGGAAAAACTTCGTTACCTGCATATACTCCTTTTACACTGGGCAAACAACCGCTGAGAATTGCCAATGCTCCTGTAAGAAAAACATCCCGCTCTCTTTCATCGGTAAATGCCATTGCACCGTGCTGCAATATTTCAGGCATTTGCAAATAAAGTTCTTCGGGAATGGTTGGAGTTGCTTTTAAATAGTCTTCCTGTGGTGTTTGCTGTTCTGCACTTTGCAACTTTGCAGTGTTTGCAAACTTTGCAAACTCGGGTTTGTGGTGGGAGTAAACACTTTTTACTGCCTCTTTAATTTCTCTTTCAGGTAAGTCAAAATGTTGCGTACATAAAAGTTCAGTATCGGACTGCGATAAACCAGCTCGGTTGCAATTAGAAGCAAGCCGATAAATATAATTGTTCCTGTTTCCATCGGTGTATTGGGTTTTTTGATTGGTGAATTGTATTTGTTGATTGAAAATAAAAGCGATGTTCAGATCCTCTTCGGGTTCGTCCTGAACTGGTGGGATTACTGGCTGTGCTTTTGGTTGCACTTCCGGTTGAGTGAAAATCTCGGGTAACTGTACTTTGAACTTTTCGTTACGGATGTTCTTAAACAGTCCAGGGTGATAACTCATAAAGCAAAGCCTTGTGATGTCCTTGCAGCTTGGGTCTGCTTTTAAACCTGTTGCTTCTTCGTAATGCTTCTGCACCTGCAAATAGGCAATGTCGTGGTGTTCAATTTCAGTATTCACCTCAATGAACACTTTAAGGCCGTTACCGCTTGGGCTGATAAAGCATAAGAAGGTGTAAGGGATTTCGGCAATGACTTTGAAGGCTGCATCCAATTGTTCCGGTGTCAGCTTGTCAAAATCAAGATGCACAAAGCCGCTGTACATTTCAAGGAATTGCATTTGCCTTTTCTCGCTAAATACTGCGGATGGAGTGAAGGCCAACAATTGTTTTTTCTTATTGGCAGCTTCTTCCGTTTTGCCTTGTTCCAGCAATGCCCTGATTTCTTCCACCTCCGCTTTGTATTTGCCGGAGGCAATATCATTGGCTATTAAAAGCAATGATTTCTTTTCCACCGGCACGGTGAAATTTTTAAATATGGTACTTGATGCCATTGTTCTGTTCTTTCAGTTAATAAAAAAATCCTACTTCTTGCGTTTGTTGCGGATAACATAATCGGCAGCCATCTGATCAATTTCATCTGCTGCTGATTTGCGGTTACGTTGTAACCAGGTATCCAACTCCTCCCGTTTGAAGTAGAGTTTTTTGCCCTGAGGACAGAAATGGGGAATGTGCTTTGTACTGGTGAGTTTGTACAAATGCGATGGGCTTACATCTAAATATTTGCAAGCCTCATTAAAGTTCAGTACTGTTTTTTGTAACAGGTTTTGCTCATCCAGCTTGTTAGCGATTTCGGTGAGCTTGTCTAAGATTAATTCTTCGTGTGCCATCTTTTTATAATTTTTAGAATGATGGCACAAACCTCTTAAATGCAAGAGGGGCAATGGTTAAGGGGTTAATCCCTTACTCACATTACTGAATAATCTTAATGTTTTTTATTGCAGATGTTTAAAAATCTTGTCAATGGTTGTCTTTTCCTTTGGTTCAATTTTATTCTTTGAACCACTTGCTGAAAGGTTGTTTGCAGTTATCAGTGTATCCTTTTTGGAATAGAAGATTTTTGACTTTTCAATGTTGGACAATGACAGGCTATTGAAGAATGGTGTAAACTTATCAATGCAATAACGGAAGTGCTTTGTTTCGCATCCCAATTGAATTTTAACTGCACCGGGCAATATGCTTTTTGCCGTTAATGCTTTTATCAATTCATCAGCACTGGTAACATCATCATTCAATAATTCTATTTGATGGCATAACTGATTAACAACCGTTGTGAGCTTTGCAACATCATCTTTGAAACCAAAGTGAATTGCTTCCTGGTTGCCGTTGTATTCGGGGCTTCCTTTTTCATCTGCTGCTGGCGGTCCAACATATTCTAATTGCTGAACGGTAGACAATTGTTCTTCCAAATCCAACACATAAAAATCTTCAATGGTTGTAGTTTGTGAAAGGCTTGCCTTGAACTGTTCCTGTATGCTGAAATAAAGCTGAATGAGGCTATGTTTTAAGTAATACAAAGCGAAGTGAACAACGCTGCTTTGTGCATCAGGAACCGCTGTAAAACCTTGCTCATTCAATTCTGTGGTAACCTGCTTGGCTAATACCCTCACATTGGTAAGGGTCTTGCCAACCTGATAACGAATATCAACCAACTCTGTCCAGTTTGCAGCTTGCTGCAACACTGCATTGAAAACACGAAGTGTTTCTCCGGTGATGATGAAATAATAAAAATGAGTAACTGCATCTTTATACTTTGGCAAATCTGTTTGGTATAAAAGCTGCTGCAATGTTGTATTGCCTATGGTTTCATCAGCCACTATTTTTTGAAGCGTTGGGTAATCAACCAACAATGCTGTGAGTTGCGAAAGCAACTCTGCATTGGTACTGGGTGAAGCTGCTTTTGCAGCTTTCACCAACTCAGTGAACCGCCTTGTGTTGGTGGTGTCTAATTTCCACGGCTTCAATACACCGTGCATGATGCTGTCTAATACTTTTACTTCCATCGCTATAAGTCTAATTTAATTTTATTGGCGGCCTCCTGTTTTTTATGGTCAATTACCTTAGCGTAAATTTCGGTTGTTTTTAAATGCCTATGACCTAAGAGTTTTGAAACCGTGTAAATATCTGTTCCCAATGTAATTTGTAAAGTGGCGTAGGTGTGCCTTGCACAGTGGAAAGTGATGTGCTTGGTGATACCTGCTTTCATTACCCATTCACGGAGTTTTAAGTTATGCCAGGCACTGTAATACAATCCTTCAAATACTTTATCATCCTGCTTTCTTCTTTCGCCTAAAAGCGAAAAGGCTTGTTCTGAAATGGGCAATGTTTCTGCTCCCTTTGTTTTCTTCTGCCTGAAACGGATGTAATACCCGGACTGCTCGGAGTGCTGCACTTCTGACCAAACTAACTTTTCTATATCTGACCAACGCAGACCACTCAATGCAGAAAAGATGAAAGCATTTTTGAGCACCGGCATTTCACACTCCACTTTTGCTGCTGCCTGTAATTCTTCCAAAGTGAGAAACTCTCTATCAGGATCATCTGACCTGATGCCTTCCACCTGGTTTGCCGGATTGGTTTGTATGATGCCTTCTTTTACTGCCTCCTTCAAAGCTGCGGTTACTTTACTGAAATAGGAGGACTGTGAATTTTGTGAAAGGTGTTTATTGGTTTTACTCTTGGCTTCGGATATGAGATAGGTTTTGAAATCTTCCAGCCAGTTTTTATCTATGTCTTTAAATGATGCACCATTCTTGGCAAACTTCTTCAAGTGTTTCAGCACACTATCCCAATTGCCCCAATTACCCTCGCTGCCTTTTCTTTTCTCGGTAAGCCTTTCAAAGTAGGCAATGAAACTGCCTTTGGCTTTATCGGTATCCCGAAAGCCATATTCTTCATTCTTTATCTGGAGCAATCTTTTTGACCGGATGGCTTCTGCCAGGATCATTGTTTTACGGTTCTCTTCCTTTTGCTCTTTGGTTAGCTTGCCTTTCTCCGGCTCGGGTATGATGTATAATTGCAAATACTCATAGTCTCTTTTACCATCACCATAGTAATCAAGATAAAGGCTGATTTTATCGCCCTTTTTGCGTTGTCTTAAAGTTACTGTCATGCTTCAGTTAATTTGAATAGTTCGTTGATAGCTGTTCGGGGGATACGGGTACTTCTGCCCAACTTACCCGCTTTGAGTTCGCCTTTGTCGATGAGCCTGTATATGGTCCATCGGCTGGCGTTGATTAACTGGCAGGCTTCATCTACGGTTAGAAATTCCTTTTGGAAAATGGCAGGGTTGTACATGGCTTTCTCGGTTTCTTCCTTAATGGCCACTTCAATTTTTTCATCCCGCTTCCGTTGTTTGTATGCTCTCTTGGCACAGGTATCTGAGCAAAACTGTGTAACAGTAGTCTTGGCGGTAAACCGATTACCGCAGTGCTGACAAGTTTTTTGAAGACGAATGTTGCTGCTCATTTTGTTGCCTGTTGTTGCTACATGTAGCAGCTTGTAGCTGTATGTAGCATGTTCTCTCCCGAGTGTTGCCTGATTTGTGGGCAACAAATCTGGGCAACAATCAGGCAACAAATATAGGTAAAAAAGTGGAGTTGGGCAACAAATAAAAGAAAGATAAATCAGCTAAAAGCTAACAATAACAGGCATTTATGAAACAAAGGAAAGATAGTTACTTTCCAATACAAAACTTACTAAATATATAATCCAACTGATCTTCATTGGTTATTTCTCCAGTTATTTCTCCTAAATAATGCAATGCCTGACGGATGTCTAAAGCCAACAAATCGCTCTGCAAATTATTCGTTAGGCCTGCTTGCACGTCTATAATTGCGGTAAATAATTTTTGCAATGCCTCATGGTGCCTAACATTGGTTACAATGGTGGCTTCTGTGTTTATACTGCCTTCAATAGCTGCATTTATTAATGCTTGTTTTAAGGCATCGATATGTAGGTTTGCTTTAGCTGCAATAAATAGGATGTTAGGTATTAAATTAAATTTTTGTTGTGCATTTTCAATGGTATCAACTTTATTACCTACTAATAAAAAGTTCAGTTGCTGATGTTCAAAATCTTGAATAATTTTTTGTACATCTGCTTCACTTAATTCATCTACATCAAATAAGTACAAAACCAAATCGGCAGATTTCATTTTTTCAAAACTTCGTTCAACACCAATACTTTCAATAACATCTGTTGTGTGGGTTCTTATTCCTGCGGTATCAATTAGCCTAAATAAAATTCCTTCGATATTTAAAACTTCTTCTATGGTATCTCTTGTAGTGCCTGCTATTTCGCTTACAATGGCTCTGTTCTCATTTAACAAGGCATTTAACAATGTACTTTTACCAGCATTGGGTTTGCCAATAATAGCTACCTGCACCCCATTTTTAATTACATTACCTAATTTAAACGAGTGTAATAAAGTTTGTGTGGTTGTAAATAAATGTTCAATTAAATTGTTCAATTGTGTACGATCTGCAAACTCTACATCCTCTTCACTAAAATCTAATTCTAGCTCAATTAATGCCGAAAATTTTAATAGCTCTTCTCTTAAACCATGGAGTGCATTAGAAAAACCTCCTCTAATATTTTTTAAGGCTGTATTTCTGCTTGCTTCTGTATTACTAGCAATTAAATCGGCAACTGCTTCTGCTTGTGTTAAATCTAATTTACCATTTAAAAATGCTCTTTGTGTAAACTCGCCTGCCTTGGCAATTCGGCAGCCATTGGCAATAATGGCTTGTATAATTTTTTCTTGAATAAAACTTGAACCATGACAACTAATTTCCACTACATCTTCGCCGGTGTAAGATGTTGGATTTTTATACAGCCCAATCACCACTTCATCAAGTACTTCAAATTCTGTTTTTAAAAATCCAACATGCAAAGTGTGAGAGTTTTGTTTTACCAAATCTTTAGAAGGAAATAATCTATTGACAATTTCAATGGCTTTTGTACCACTTAGTCGTATTACACCAATTGCTCCAATACCCTGGGGTGTGGCCAATGCTACAATTGTATCACTCCAACCCATTTGTTTTGCCATGAAAAATATTTTGATACGAAAGTAATCCCATTTGCAATTAGTTATACCAAAGTGAATTTTAAACTAGACCAAAATTTTCTGGTATTATGCGGATTCGATAGCTGTTTAGACCATTCTTTTTGGTCTATTACAGATATCGCTTCGGTATTACATAAACGAAATAATAGCAAACGAATTTTAGGCATTAGCCAATAATAGTGCAGTATTAATTTGCATTTTACTATTCAGCAGGAATTTGTGAGTAACCATAAAAGAAACCTTATAAAATTGAATGACTATTAAATAAATTTTAGTTGATGTAAGAGAGTTATTTTAATATTTTACTGAAGAGTAATAGTTGCTGCTAAACTACATTTACCTTTTTGGTGGATGTACTGTAACTTTTTTCTATAAATTCATTGCTATTAGAGAAGCTAGAAAATTTTAAAGAATTTTAGTTAAATTGTACTTGTTGTATAGAAGTTTCGCCATTTATGCCAACCATTCTTACAAAATATAAACCCTTTGCTAATTGTTTGGTATTAATATTACTGGTTTGATTGTTATTTACAACCTTTCTTAATAGCACTCTACCAAAACAGTCGAGTAATGTTATTTCTTTTACGCCATTGGTGCTAATAGTAAGCAAATCATTAGCCGGATTTGGGTAAACCAAAAACTCTATGTGATTTTTTGTAAGATGAATGTTTTTTATTTGGCTGTAGGATTTACTACCACCTTTGTCTAACACCAGTAATCTGTAAAACAATTTATTGGTGGTTGAATTTATAGTACTGATATTATCGGTATAAAAATAGTTAACCACCCCTTTAGCATCTATAGTACCAATTGTTTTAAAATTAATTCCATCTTCACTTCTTTGAACACGGTATGCTTCAACATTTATTTCTGTTGCTATAACCCAAGAGCAATTAACTAGATTAACAATTTTCGATAAATTAAAACTATAAAAGGTACTAGGCATTACAGACACTAGCTTTGCAACATAGTATTGGTTGGCAGCATTGGTAAAATCGCCAGCTGCATATAAATTGCCAACATTATCAACTGTAATTGCATTAATGTTTCCGTTGTTGCTTAGGTTACCAATTTCTGCCCATGTTGTGTTATTATATTTTGCTACAAACTCTCTGTTTGCCGAGTTTTTACATTTGCTGATACCGTAAATATTGCCAAAAGTATCGTAGGTAATAGATTTTATTTTAATGCAGGTATCGCCATAAATACTATTGGTTAAATAAGGTATTTGATCCCAAACCAAAGTGGTTTCATTCCACTTTGATCTAAACTGAATACTTGGTGTAGCTGTAAGATTACCATAACCAATTAAGTTACCTGTAGCATCTTGCACCATTCCGCTAATTAAATTAGTCGTATCATAGTAACCAGCATTGACACCCATCTCTAACCACTTAGTTCCATTCCATTTCATATATTTAAAAACAGAAGAATTTAAAACACCAGCAATAACATTGCCTAATTTATCGAATGATAGTTGCTGAATACTACTGGTAACTGGCAAAGTATCAATGCCAGTTCCTTTTAATTGTTGCCAGGTGTTCATGGATTCCTGCCATGTATAGACTCCATATCTTATACCTGTGTTTCTAACCCCAAATACAAAGCCGTTTTTGTTTACCACAAATCTAGAAAAATTATCAAAAGGTAACTGCGATTTGTTTGCAGTATCTAGTAGCTTAGATGAATCACCTTTATTTTTGTACAAAAAACCATTTAAACCTCCTATAGTTTGATGCTTTAAAAAACCATAGGTAAACCCATTTAAATCTGCTTGGAACTCATCGATACTAGAATTGTCGCAACCAGAAACAATGGTTGTTCTAAAGGCATTATTTGAATATTTTACCATACCTTCTCCAAAACAAGCAGTAATGGTATTTCTATACAATTTGTTGGTATTGTCAAAAGCTAAGGATTTAACAGGAGAAAGATAGGCCATATTTAAATTACTGTCGCTTAATTCTACCCATGCAGAAGATTGGCTATAGGAAAAAAATGTAAGCAATAATAAAGAAATTACCGTAACTATTTTTTTGAAGAAGCCTTTCATATAATAATTATTAGATAATTAAAGATAAAGAATTATTAAATAAAGAAGAGATTTTTTTAGTAGGTTTCTCTATACAGTTAAATCAAAATTAGCACCGTTATACACCTGCAAAAGTTTATTTACAGCAGCATGCCCATGCACTCCTAATTGCAAAGAAAAATCATTCACATATAAATCTATATGCTGTTTCATAACAGCTTCGTTCATTTCTTGTGCATGCTGTTTTACATAATCTGTAATGAATGGGTAATTAGCAAATGCAAATTCTAAACTTTCTTTAATTAATCCATCAATGGTATTTTTTAAATCTACATCAATCCCTTTATGTGCAACTATACCACCCAAGGGAATTGGCAAACCAGTTGTTTGCTCCCAATAGTCACCTAAATCAATTATTTTTTTTAGCCCTTTTTGTTGGTAGGTAAATCGGTTTTCGTGTATTATAACGCCTGCATCTACTGTTCCATTTAAAACTGCATCTTCAATTTGACTGAATAACATAAATTGTTTTTTCTTAGCAATGGGGTATGCCAATGAAAATAGTAAATGTGCAGTGGTATTTTCACCAGGAATTGCAATGGTTACATGTTGTACATCCGCTTTGTTTAACTCATTTTTAGTAATTAATAAAGGCCCAACACCTTTGCCCAATGCACTACCACTATTTAATAAATTATAGTTGTTTAATAACAATGGCCAAACACCATAACTAATTTTCGATACATCTAATTTACTGGCTAAAGCCCATTTATTAAGGGTTTGAACATCATCGAGCACCACTTTAAAATTAATACCTTTGGTATCAATTTTGTTATTTACCAATGCATCAAAAATAAAAGTATCGTTGGGGCAAGGTGAAAAGCCTAAAGTAATTTCCATAATTATTTTATTTTTTCTAGCAGAAGAATAACACACTTATTTAAATTTTCAATAGCCTCTTTTATTTGCCATTTAGCTTTGTTGCGTTCGCCTACATAATTACTAATTGCTCTTATTTGTAAAAACGCAATATTGGCATCTGTGCATACGTAATGCAATGAAGCACCTTCCATACTTTCTATAACTGGGTTGTACTTTAGAATAAGTTGTTCAATGTGCTTTTTGTTGGTCGTAATTTGATTAACTGTTACAGCATGTACCACTGGTAGTTTTAGTAAATTGTATTGCTTTACAAAAGGGTTGGGTAATAATTTATTGACGAAGGGTGGTTTACTTTTTTTCATTAAATTTAAATCGAAAATATCGCTCCATTGCCCTTTTTCGGTAACGCCTAAATCGCCAATTGTTTCATTTTTTACAAAAACAATTTTACCTAAGGGTGCAGTAGCTGAATTGAAAGATCCAGCAATACCCATTTGAATAATTAAATCGGGTTTTTCTTTTGAAATTATTTTCATTAACGCAACAGCTGTTGCTAAAATACCAACACCAGTTTCGAAAAATAGTACATTTCTGTTTACATTCTTAGTGGCTTCCAATACTGGTAAGTATTCGGCTTTAGTAGCTGCTATAATTAGTATTTTCATTCGTGTGTAAAGTTGAGGATTTTTTTGATACGAGCTAATGAACTAGTATCAGATTTGCCATCGAAGTACCAAATACAGTTTTAACAAGGCATACTTAATGAGTGTGAATTTTGAGTTAGAGATAAAAAATAAACAATCCTATTAATTGGATATAACTTTACTATTTACTTGATTCTGTATACTTTTTAAAGTATAGTAAATAATGCCAAACATTACAGCAAACAAAATAATAAACCCCCAAGCACCCGAATGCTGCCAAGGTTTTAAAAAGTAATGAGCCGATGTGTAAATAACATCATCAGCATTGGTTAGTCTATCCCAACTATTAAATCTTAAAAGTTTTCCAAAATAAACATTTAACCTAAAATTCAATCAACCCTAAACCCCGAAGTGTTAAATTTGAGGTGCATGAAATTAATAACCCTTAAATGCCTACTAACTGTAGTATGTATTATAGCCTTAGTGCCATTGTACGCCCAGTTAAAAATAATTTCCGGTATTGTTAAAGATAAACAAAGCGATGAACCCATACCATTTGCATCGGCAGTTTTGAAAAAAAATGGAAATGGTTCGTTAACCGATACAATTGGTAAATTTTATTTCACTGTTCCAAAAAGTGTGGTTATTGATACACTTCAAATTTTTAGTGTTGGGTATAAACCAGTTTTTATTCCATTTAATTTAACGAAAGACTCCTTTTTTGTAGAAGTTAAATTAGAAGTTTTACCACCTAGTAACGAAACTGTTGTAAAAAGCAAATACAATAGAGCATTATGGTTTTGGAAACAAATCATGAAAAGAAAGCCTCTAAACGACAGAAGCAAATGGAACAGTTTTGCCTATGAAATTTACAACAAACTTGAACTCGATTTAAACAATATAAATAAAAATAAACTGGGTAAAAATAAACTACTAAAACCTTTAAATTTTATTTTAGAATTTGTTGATTCAACCTCCGAAGAAAAACCATATTTACCTGTTTATTTAACCGAATCTTTATCAGATTATTTTTATCAAAAAGATCCAAAAAAAGTGTATGAAATTATTAAAGCTGCAAAAACCAATGGTATAGATAATGAAAGTTTAATAAAACAACTGGGGGGCATGTACCAAAACATAAATGTGTATAATAATTTTATTCCTGTTTTTGATAAACAGTTTATTAGCCCACTAAATGTAGATGCTGATAGATATTATAATTTTAAGTTGTTAGATACACAATATTTAAACAAAAAACGATTGGTACACCTGAGGTTTACGCCAAAAATAAAAGGCACCGATGTTTTTGAGGGCGACTGTTGGATAAACGATACCAGTTTTGCTGTACAAAAAATAACTCTACGCCCAGCAGTTGATGCCAACATCAATTATTTAAGTAGCCTTAGTTTAATACAAGAATTTAAATTGGTAAACGATAGCACTTGGTTTTTATACAAAGACAAATTTGTTGCAGATATTAACCCACTTGGGGGTGCTAAACTTTCTTTAAAAGGAAGAAAAACAACTACCTATAAAAATATTATTTTAAATGATACTACTACTACTTCAAAACTTTCGCAAAATAAAAAAGCAGAAGAAATAGATGTTATAAAAAACTCATTGAATTATGCAGATTCTTTTTGGCAAATAAACAGGCATGAAGCATTGAATAAAAACGAAAAAACTGTTTACCAAGTCTTAGATACTTTAATGAAAAATGCAACCTATGTTCGTTACCGAAATACATTAACATTTTTAACAACAGGTGTTAAAGATATTGGCAGCCTACGTATTGGCCCTTGGTTTTATTGGCTTAGTGGAAATAATTTTGAAGGCACTAGGTGTAGGTTTGATGTAAGCACCAATAAAGATTTTAATAAAAAATTGTACTTTCATACCTATTTGGCTTATGGTACAAATGATAAAAGATTTAAAGGAAAATTTGAAGCTAGGTATTTACTCAATTCAAAAAACTGGAGTTATTTACATGCCTCTTACAGCGATGATTTTGACAATGGTCAAATTTATTTCGATCAATTAAGTACCGATAATGTTTTTGCTACTTTTTTTAGAAGACCCAATATTCCCTTTAAATTTCAACGAGCTACTGAAGCCAAAGTAGAGTTTTATAAAGAAACTCCGTCAGGTTTTGCTTTTGGCGTAAGTGCTGCTAGCAAAGAGTTTCAGGCATTATTAAACTTACCCGACGAAACTTTTTTCAGTAGTGTAAATGGACACCCCTTTAAAGGTTTTGAAACAACTGTACGGTTAAAATATGCTTTTTTAGAACCGTTTGTAGAAGAAAATTTTTATCGTACTTCATTAGGTAGTCAATTTCCTATTATTGATGCAAGGTTTACACATGGTTGGCAAAGTGTGTTGCTGAGTGGTTATAATTACAATAAAATCGATATAAGTGTTTCACAAAAAATAAGCATTGCACCTTACGGTAATTTATATTATAATTTTTTTGGAGGAAAAGTAATTGGCACCATCCCTTATCAATTTTTAGAAATTATGCCCGGTAACGAATTGTTCTACCACAACCGGTATGCATTTAACTTAATGAAACGTTTTGAATTTATTGCAGACGAATTTGCAGGGTTTAATATAGAGCACAATTTTGGGAGTGGTATTTTTAAATACAGCCCACTTACTCGTAAACTTAAACTGCGACAATTTTACAACCTAAAAGGAGTTGTAGGAAATTTAAGTAATGAAAATAAGCTGATGAACTTTGTAGGCACCTACCCTTTTAAATCTTTAGACAAAAATTTGTACCTAGAATTAGGCACTGGTATTGATAATATTTTTAAACTATTTCGTATAGATTTTATTTGGAGAGTTATGCCAACCAAAGCTACTAAATTAACTGAGCAAGCAAGTTTTGGTGTATTTGGTAGTTTTAGGGTTGGGTTTTAAAAAACCTTTTTTACTTTATGTAACCTACATTTTCTCAAGTTACTTTACCTAATATATATATTTTATCTACTCTATTTACCATCTTTACATGGCCTTCTTTATCTACTCAACACACCATTAAACCTTGCTACATTTGCAAGTGCATTAATTGGTGCATCAAACAGTACATGTTGCACCAATTCATTGGCAAAATAGGGTGCCAATGAGCAGCCCTTAGTACCCATACCATTTAATATACCAATATGGGTGTGTACAGGATGAAAGCCCACAAAGGGCCTACGTTCCATGTTAGCAGGGCGTTGTGCAGCAAAGTGATCTACAACAGTAAAGGGTAACTGCAAAAACTGTTTTAACTGTTCAATGGTTTTTTGTTTAAAAAATTCTGTAGGTTCAAGGGTATCAAAGTTCCACTCGTACGATGAGCCAACCCACCACAAATCGTTTTGCCAAGGCACCAAATTTAGCCCATGCTTGTACATGTTTTTTCTTGGTAAATTCGGAATAGAAACTATTAAGGCTTCGCCCTTCATGTTGGTATAAGGAAGCATTTTAAAAAATGGGTTATTAAAGCCAACAACCCCATCACAAAAAATTACCAGTTGTTCTTTATTGGTAGTTATTGCAGTTAATTGTTCAATGTTATACTCTTCTGGTACAAGTTGGTTGTGTGGTACCAATTTTTGTCGCCAAGTACTCAACAATAAATTAATATTTATTAACCAACAAGGGTTTGTTTCTCCAATACCAAACGGATAATTAAAAAACGTTTTCCACTCATTTGGTTCTGCTACTTTTTTAAGATAGTTGGTTTCTTGTGGCAACCTTTCATTAAAAGCTTGCTGCATTTGTGGTGTTGTATGAAAATCTAAAATATTTAATTGTTGTATTAATTCAATTTGTAACTCATTTTCTAATT
Organism: Chitinophagaceae bacterium; assembly: GCA_031429335.1. Taxonomy (GTDB): domain Bacteria; phylum Bacteroidota; class Bacteroidia; order Chitinophagales; family Chitinophagaceae; genus UBA1930. The sequence goes on from JANOZK010000157.1 coordinate 15,144, forward strand.
GTTGATACGTTTGCACTGCAAATGGCATAATATCCTCAATCATCCAAGTACGCACCAATCTTCTGCCTGTAATTGGGTTAATAACACCACTAGCTACTTTAGAGGCTGTATTAGGTTTGGCCTCATCGTACACCAAAAATGGCACACCAGCTTTATGCAAATAATACGATAAAAAAGTACCACAAATGCCTTGGCCAACAATAATAATCGGAAATTTTAGATGTACTAAACTAGTTGAAGAAAGCATAAAAAATAGATCAATTAAAAAAGCCCTGAAATTTTCAGGGCTTTCAATATTAAAAAAAATTGCTTAGCTTATTTTTTCTACTTGCATGTAGCTTAATTCAACTGGTGTGCTTCTTCCAAAAATTTTAACTACCACTTTCAACTTTTTCTTTTCATCATTTACTTCTTCAATAACGCCGTTAAAGTCGTTAAATGGACCTTCAATAATTTTAATGGTTTCGCCAATAATAAATGGTTCACTCATCGAAACTCCTTGGTCATTCATTTCATCTACCTTACCCAACATTTTATTTACTTCACTCTTACGTAAACAAATGATGTTTCCTTTAGATCCTTTACCATCTGTTAAAAAGTGCATGATGTTAGATATGTTGCTAATATGCTGCACAATATCGTCGTTCAATTTACCATCTAACACTTCTAACATTACATAACCAGGAAAGTAGTTTTTTTCCCTCATTACTTTTTTACCATTTTGTACCTTGTACACTTTTTCCATTGGTAAAAAAACCTGTTTAATTATTTCTGTCCAACCGCTACGAGCAATGTCTTTATCTAAATATTCTTTTACACTACGCTCTTTACCACTAACCACACGTAATACGTACCACTTGGTATTATCTATTACAACTGGTGCAGCTTGAGGTTCTTGAGCTATTATTTCTTCCATTTTATGTTTTATTACTTAAATAAAGAATAAATCAACTTTAATAATTGGTTAGCACTAAAGTCCATAATACCCACTAAAAAGGTAATAATAACAGTAGCAACTAACACAATAATTGTACTTTGTTGTAACTGTAACCAAGTAGGCCAGGTTACTTTTTCTACTAGCTCTGTATAGCTGTCTCTAAAATATGCCGAAATCTTGTTCATTCGTTTAAGGTTTATAGTTTTGGGCTTAAAGCATAAAGTTAGTAAAATCTACACCTTAAACCACCATTTCTCCCAATTCTATTTGGGGTAATAGGGCAAACTTTTATAACTAAAAAATAGCACGGGCACTAGGATTCGAACCCAGATCAAAGGTTTTGGAGACCCGTATGCTACCGTTGCACCATGCCCGTAAAATGCTTTAATAGTTTGCCCACTAAATGGATAATTTGTAAAACAAACTACTAAAGCGTAAATATGTAAAGAACTTTTTATAGTACAAAAGTACCTAAGGCTTTTTACCAAAGGTACTTTTATATTATAGCTTTCTTAAACCACTTATTTAAAGCGGTTTGCTTGGGCTTTTATTTCTTATTTTACAATTTCAGTAACCTGACCAGCACCTACAGTTCTACCACCTTCACGAATCGCAAATTTCAAACCTTTTTCCATTGCAATTGGTTGAATTAGGGTAACTGAGATACTTACATTATCACCAGGCATAACCATTTCAGTTCCTTCAGGTAACATTACTTCACCAGTTACGTCTGTAGTACGGAAATAGAATTGTGGACGATATTTGTTAAAGAATGGCGTATGACGACCACCTTCATCCTTACTTAATACGTAAACTTCACCTTTAAAATCAGTATGTGGAGTAATAGATTTCGGTGCACAAAGTACCATACCACGACGTATTTGAGATTTCTCAATACCACGTAATAATAAACCTGCATTATCACCAGCTTCTCCTCTATCCAATAATTTCTTAAACATTTCTACACCAGTAACAGTTGAAGTTAATGGAGCTTCCATTAAACCAACTATTTCAATACCTTCTCCAACTTTAATAATACCTCTTTCAATACGACCTGTAGCAACAGTACCACGACCAGTAATTGAGAAAACGTCCTCAACACTCATCAAGAAAGGCATATCAATAGGTCGTGGAGGTAATGGAATATACTCATCAACAGCTGCCATTAATTCTTCAATTTTAGCAGTCCATTGTGGATCTTCAGCAATTGCACCAGTAGCAGAACCTTGAATAATTGGTGTATTATCACCATCAAATCCACGCTTGGTTAATTCTTCACGAATTTCCATTTCTACTAATTCAAGTAATTCTGGATCTTCCACTAAATCAACTTTATTCATAAAAACTACAATACGAGGTACACCTACCTGACGAGCCAAAAGAATATGTTCTTTGGTTTGTGGCATAGGACCATCAGTAGCAGCAACTACTAATATAGCACCATCCATTTGGGCAGCACCAGTAATCATGTTCTTCACATAATCGGCGTGACCTGGACAATCTACGTGAGCATAGTGACGAGCAGCAGTTTGATACTCTACGTGAGCAGTATTAATGGTAATACCACGCTCTCTTTCTTCAGGAGCTCCATCAATTTCGTCGTACTTTTTTATTACGTTACCCATACCTTTTTTAGCAAGGGTCATTGTAATAGCTGCAGTTAATGTTGTTTTACCATGGTCAACGTGACCTATGGTGCCAATGTTTACGTGGGGTTTATCCCTCTTAAAGGTCTCTTTAGACATTTTTATCGGTTTTTGTTGTGTTTAAAATTTACCAGCCATATTGGCCATGGTTATTTAATGATTAGTTATTTATTATTAATTATTACGTGTTAATTATTATTTATTACGAGTTAATGGTTATCAATTACGAATTATAAAACCATTTCTAATTTCTAACTCATAATCCCTAATCCCTGATTCCTAATCACTGATTCCTAATCACTGATTCCTAATCCCTAATTCCCAACTCCGTAATTACTAAAAAAGAGCCGTTAGTGAGAATCGAACTCACGACCTCTTCCCTACCAAGGAAGTGCTCTACCCCTGAGCTACAACGGCTTTTAGGCAAATGAGAGCAAAACTTCCCTCAACTCTCCACCTTACAAA
>JANOZK010000158.1:0-42919 GCA_031429335.1 Chitinophagaceae bacterium
AGAAACTTTACCAGCAGTTTTAAAAGGCCGACAACCAAAATTATTAATGGATATACATACTGTTAGCGAAGTAAATAAAACACGTATTGAGTTGAGTAAGTTAGACAGACTAGCACATTCAAGTGATTTTTAATAAACTAATTTTTTATAAATGACCTTACTATCTCTAGATGTTTTTTTGTTAATTGAAAAACTTGCACTTATTGTAATAATTACTTTTGCAACCCTAGGAATTGCCTTATATACCACTTTTGCCGAACGTAAAGTGGCTGCCATTTTACAAGATAGGCCAGGCCCCAACCGTGCTGGCCCATTTGGTTTATTACAACCTTTAGCCGACGGTGTTAAAATGTTTACTAAAGAAGAAATTATACCTACCCATGCTAGTAAATGGTTGTTTATTTTAGGTCCTGGTTTAGCTATGACTGCAGCTTTAATGACCTGTGCTGTAATACCTTGGGGCGGAACCATTGAATTATTTGATAGAAAAATAGATTTACAAATTGCCGATGTAAACATTGCCATGCTGTACATTTTTGCAGTAGTAAGTATGGGGGTTTATGGTATAATGATTGGTGGTTGGGCAAGTAACAACAAGTTTAGTTTAATGGCTGCTTTACGTGCAGCATCGCAAGCTATTAGTTACGAGTTGGCAATGGGTTTAAGCCTTATTGCATTGGTTATGGTAACTGGAACATTATCGCTGGGCGAAATTGTAAAAGGTCAACAAGCCAATCATTTTTGGAATGTAGCTTATCAGCCACTTGGATTTTTAATATTCTTCATTTGTGCTTTGGCCGAATGTAACAGAACTCCTTTTGATTTACCCGAAGCCGAAAACGAATTAAACTTTGGCTACCACCAAGAATATTCATCCATGAAATTAGGTTTTTACTTGTTTTCAGAATACATAAACATGATTATGAGTAGTGCAGTTATGGCTACTTTATACTTTGGTGGTTACGATATCCCGTTTTTTGATGATGCTAAAATTTATGCAGGTTTAGGTAATTGGACAGCCTTATTTCAAGTAGGGGTGCTATTAACCAAAATTGTTGGGTTTATATTTTTGTTTATGTGGATTCGCTGGACGATTCCACGTTTTAGATACGATCAATTAATGAACTTAGGTTGGAAAAAAATGATACCCTTAGCATTGGCAAATATGTTGGTAACTGCCGCATTTATTTTGTGGAAACAAAATGGATTTAAGTTCTAAAATAATTTGTATGAAGTGGAAAAGTTTAAGAAGAGATGAGGGTGTAAAACCCGCTTGGCAAAAAGGGATGAATTATGCTTATAACGGGTTACTTGCATTGTTCTTTATTAGGGTAATTTTAAGGCTTATTAATAAAGCCCAAAATAACTATTTCGAAGCTTATGAAATATTATCATGGGTGGTTATTATTGGTTTTGGTGTTTTCATTATTCCGGGCTTGGTGTATTTAGTAAAACCTAGTTGGTTTTTGGTGAATAAAGAATAAACAGTTGAAGAGTGTTCTGCAATAAGCAGGATTCAAAACAATGCAATAGGTGCAGAATAAAGTTGTTTAGTTGGATACAAAAAATATATTTGCAAATAATTAAAAAATGAAAGTCTCTCTTGTAGAGATTTAGGTATATGCAAGCATTAACAAATAGAGCAAAAGCGGTTGACAGAAAACCAATGAGTTTTTTGGAGAGCATTTATTTATGGAATATTCTTAAGGGTATGATGATTACTTTTAGTCATATGTTTAAAAAGAAGCCCACCATTAGCTACCCAGAAGTAAAAAGGCCTTTTAGCCCCGTTTTTAGAGGCTTGCATGTTTTAAATAGAGACGAAGAAGGACGAGAAAATTGCACAGCTTGTGGGTTATGTGCTGTGGCTTGCCCAGCAGAGGCCATTACAATGGAAGCTGCAGAACGTTTACCCGGCGAAGAACATTTATACAAAGAAGAAAAATATGCAGCGAAGTACGAAATAAATATGCTGCGTTGTATTTTTTGTGGCCTTTGCGAAGAAGCTTGTCCAAAAGATGCTATTTATTTAAGTGAAACTTTTGCACCACCAAATTATACAAGATCTGGGTTTATTTATGGTAAGGATAATTTATTAATTCCAAACCCAAAAACAAATCCTGAAGCATTTGCAAAAGCTAAAGGACTGTGATAAAGTGATAATCCAGTAATATGGAATTGAGTTTTACAATTATTGAATTATCAAATTATCCAACAATCAAATTTTAACAATGAACACTGTACAAATATTATTTTGGGTTTTAAGTAGTTTGGCAATTTTAAGTGCCGTTATGGTTGTTATTAGTAAAAATCCAATTCATAGCGTATTGTGGCTTATTGTTGTTTTCTTTTGCATATCAGGTCATTATGTTTTATTGAATGCACAATTTTTAGCAATCGTAAACCTAATTGTGTATGCAGGTGCTATAATGGTATTGTTTCTATTTGTAATTATGTTAATGAATTTGAACAAAGAAACCGAACCACAAAAAAATATTTGGATGAAATTAGCAGGCACTATTGCAGGTGGCTGCTTTTTAATTAGTACTTGTAATTTTATTTTTAACGCACAAACGGTTTCTAAAGAATTAGGTAGAGGAACTGTAATGATGGGTAGCGGAGATATTGGCCTAATAAAAAACTTAGGAAAAATGTTGTTTAGCGATTATGTGGTTCCCTTTGAAATTAGTAGTGTGTTGTTTTTAAGTGCTATGGTGGGTGCTGTTGTAATTGGGAAAAAAGATTAAATTAGTTAATAGTCCATGGTTAATTGTCCATGGTTTTTTGATAACAAATAAAATGTGGCTATGGTCTATCGGCTATGGTCTTTAAACTAAAAAATGCCAATACAATATTATATTTATTTATCGCTGGCTTTATTTAGCATTGGAATTGTTGGTGTATTAATACGCCGCAATGCAATTATTGTATTTATGTGTATTGAGCTAATGCTTAATGCAGTAAATTTATTATTAGTGGCTTTTTCTAAAATGCATCATAACACAGCCTATTTGGTTGATAAAGCAACAACCAAAGGATCGGATGGGCAACTATTTGTATTTTTTATTATGGTTGTTGCGGCTGCAGAAGTAAGTGTTGGTTTAGCTATAATTGTAATGATGTATAGAAATACAAAATCTATTGATATTAACTTTTTAAACAGATTAAAAAACTAAGTGCGTTTTTGTAAAATTGAAAAACGACTTACACTTTCATCTGTATTAACTAACAAATAAATGAAGTCTCTTTAGAGATTTAGGGTTTATGAACAAATTGGTTTATTTAATTCCATTATTTCCATTAATAGGCTTTCTTATTAATGGCTTGTGGCGAAAGTCTTTATCGAAAACTTTAATTAGTATAATTGGTAGTGGTGCAATATTGGGTTCTTTTATTGTAAGCTTAGTATTGTTTTTTCAAGTAAAAGCTTCAGGCGGTTTTATAGCAACTGCATTTAACTTTATTAATATCGAAAATTTTTCTGGAGCCAAAGCTTTAATTATTCCTTTTGCTTTTCAGGTAGATCAACTTTCGGCTGTTTTCTTATTAATCATTACAGGCATTGGTTTTTTAATACATGTTTATTCTACTGCCTACATGCATGAGGAAGAGCCACAACATTTTGGTAGATATTTTGCCTACCTAAATCTGTTTGTTTTCTCTATGTTATTATTGGTTTTGGGAGAAAATTATGTAATCATGTTTATTGGTTGGGAGGGTGTTGGTTTATGCTCTTATTTATTAATTGGCTATTGGTTTAAAAACGATACTTACAATTACGCTGCTAAAAAAGCATTTGTAATGAACCGTATTGGAGACCTTGGATTTTTGTTGGCCGTTTTTTGGATTATTGCCAAATTGCATACAGTTAGTTATAACGAAGTTTTTACACAGGTTGCTAGCTTAAACACTTTTGATATTACTGGTATTACTTTATTACTTTTTGTTGGTGCAATGGGTAAAAGTGCACAAATACCATTGTATACTTGGTTGCCCGATGCAATGGCAGGCCCAACACCAGTAAGTGCTTTAATACATGCTGCAACAATGGTTACTGCAGGTATTTATATGATTGCTCGTAGCAATGTATTATACAGTTTAAGTGCCATTACCCAAAACATTGTTGCAATAATTGGTTTAGCAACTGCACTATTTGCAGCTACTATTGCACTAAAACAAAATGATATTAAAAAAGTATTGGCTTACTCTACTGTTAGCCAGTTAGGGTATATGTTTTTAGGGTTAGGTGTGGGTGCATACACAGGTGCTGTTTTTCATGTAATGACACATGCTTTCTTTAAAGCTTTGTTGTTCTTAGCAGCAGGGTCTGTAATACATGCAATGCACCACGAACAGGATATTAGAAATATGGGAGGCTTAAAAAAGAAGCTACCAATTACACATCTTACCTTTTTAATTGGTTGTATTGCAATAGCTGGTATTCCACCATTTAGTGGCTTCTTTTCAAAAGATGAAATTTTGGCAGCAGCTTATGCAAAAAATCCTATTTATTGGGGTTTAGGAGTTGCTGGTGCTGCAATGACAGCCTTTTACATGTTCCGTTTATATGCTACTACATTTTTAGGAACATTTAGAGGAACAAACGATCAACAACATCATTTACACGAATCGCCAAAGGCAATGACTATTCCTTTAATAGTGTTAGCATTGTTAAGCGTTGTTGGTGGCTTTATAGGTGTGCCAGAAGTATTGCATGGCCACCACGAATTAAATAGCTTTTTATCGCCTGTTTTAGTGTCGGAAAATAAACACCATTTAGAACATAGTACAGAATATTTATTAATGGGTATATCTGTTGCAATAGCAACCATTGCCATCATTTTTGCCATCAATAAGTTTAGTAAAAAACCACAATTAAACGATGCTGAAGGGTTTGGTAAAGTATTAGAAAATAAGTGGTACATAGATGAGTTATACGATACTATTATTGCCAAGCCATTGTTATCATTTTCCCAGTTCTTAAAAAATGTAATGGAGAAAAAAATTATAGATGGTAGTGTAAACAATGTCGGCAAATTTGTAAACTATTCTGCTAGGCAATTAAGATTGGTTCAAAGTGGCCAGGTTGCAAATTATATTATGATTATGATTTTAGCAATTGTGGTATTTATATTATTTTGGTATTATGATAGTTCAATTCTAAAGTTGGCTGGCAAATTATTTCATTAAGATTTACGAAAAATTATTATGATTCCCTTACTACTAATATTAATTCCTTTACTTACAGGTTTCTTTTCTTTTTTTATGAAAGGAAACAATAGCGGAAAACATATTGCTTTAGCAGCTTCTTCTATTTTAATGGTAATAATGACTTGGGCTTTATTTACAAAAAATCAAAATGGAGAATTGCAATATCAAATAAGTTGGATATCTACCTTGGGTAGCAATATTTCACTTTCTTTAGATGGAATGAGTAAAATGCTTTGTTTATTAACTGCTATTTCATTTCCAATAATTTTTGCAGCTACCTATAATAACCAATATAAAAAACCCAATTACTTTTATGCACTAATGCTACTTACCCAGGCTGGTTTAATGGGTGTTTTTTTAGCGGCAGACTGTTTGTTGTTTTACTTTTTTTGGGAGCTGGCTTTAATTCCAGTTTACTTTTTATGCAGCATTTGGGGAGGCGAAAAAAGAATTGCAGTAACTTTTAAATTTTTTATTTACACATTTATTGGCTCATTATTAATGTTGGTGGGTATATTATTTTTGTATTTTAAAACACCCAATCACAGTTTTGCCATTGCCGATTTTTATGCTTTACAATTAACGGCAAAAGAACAAGCCTTATCATTTTGGTTATTCTTCATTGCTTTTGCAATTAAAATGCCCATATTCCCTTTTCATACCTGGCAGCCCGATGCGTATGAGCAATCTCCAACAGCGGTAACTATGGTTTTAAGTGGTATAATGGTTAAAATGGGTATTTATGCTGTTATACGTTGGATGTTGCCTATTTTTCCAGATGCGGTTCATGCAAATGCAATGTTTATTATTATTTTATCAGTGATAGGCATGATTTACGCTTCTATAATTGCTATTAAACAAGACGATGTAAAAAGGCTTATTGCCTATTCATCTATTGCACATATTGGTTTAATGTGTGCCGCTATTTTTGTTATGAATAATATTGGCTTAAAGGGAGTAATGATACAAATGTTTAGTCATGGTATTAATGTTATTGGCTTGTGGATTGTAGCTGATGCCATAGAGCAAAAAACGGGCACTAGAAAATTAAGTGAGTTGGGTGGCTTAGCACAAAAAGCACCAACACTGGCTATTTTATTTGTTATTATGGCATTTGCAAATATTGCATTGCCCTTAACCAATGCTTTTGTTGGCGAATTTTTAATGTTCAATGGCTTATTCGAATACAATGTTTATATAGCTGCTGTTGCAGGAATAAGCATTATTTTGGCTGCGGTTTACACGTTAAATCTGGTGCAAAAAGTATTTTATGGTAACACCGTTTCGTTAACAGAAAATACAAACGAAGTAAGCTTAAACGTACAATTGATGCTAATTGTTTTGGTGGTGGTTATTGTAACCTTTGGCGTTTATCCACAACCATTGATTGATTTAACAAAGGATACCGTAACAGCGGTATTTAATAAATAATATTTTGTAATAGTGGTTATAATAAACCACAATTAAATGTTCCTTTACAGGTTATATTAATATGAATGCAATAATATTTTCGGCTTTATTGGGTGTAGTAATGATGTTTGCTGGTATTGCAACACCAAATAAAATGGCAATAAAAAATATAGCTATTGCAGCTTTATTGGTTTTGCTACTAGGTAATCTTTCTGATGCGTATGGTTGGTTCTCCATTAAGGTTAACGTTAATGAAATGCTAGCTTTTACCAAGTTTGGTTTTTTCTTTAATACCATAGCCATTGCTAGCACTTTATTATACGTTTTATTAAGTGGCAACGATATTGTAAAAGTTGGTAGTAATGCAGCCGAATATTTTGCCTTAATTTTCTTCGTTTTATGCGGTATAACTTTACTTACATCGTTCAATAATTTATTAATGATGTTTTTGGGTATAGAAATTATGTCTATTCCCCTTTATATACTAACTGGCTCAGCAAAAAAGAATCTTAAAAGTAATGAGGCATCATTGAAATATTTTTTAATGGGTGCTTTTTCAACAGGTTTAATGTTAATGGGCATTGCATTGTTATATGGTGCAACAGGAAATTTTGATATTTCACCATTAGTTATAAAGCAAGAGGGAGCATTACCTAAATCTGCACCTATTTTAGAAGTCTTTGGATTGTTGTTTGTGTTCGTTTCTATGTTATTCAAAGTATCGGCAGCACCATTTCATTTTTGGACACCCGATGTGTATGATGGAGCTCCAAGTGTTTTTACATCGTTCATGGCAACCATAGTTAAAGCAGCTGGGTTTATTGCATTGGTTACTTTATTTTTTGCTAAAGCAGAAGAGTTGGGTACACTTTGGAAAATGGTACTTGTAGTGGTAATAATTTCTACCTTATTAATTGGCAATGTAACAGCGGTTTTTCAACAAAGTGTAAAGCGAATGTTGGCCTACTCAAGTATTGCACAAGCTGGGTTTATGTTATTTGCATTGTATTCAAGAAACGATATTGCCAAAGAAGGTATTTTATTATACTCTGTAGCCTATACTTTAGCAACAGTAGGTATTTTTGCGATATTAATAAAAATTGATGACCATAGTTTTGATGGCTATAATGGACTTGCTAAAGCATATCCTTTATTGGCTTTAACCAATACAATTTTCTTATTATCGTTGGCAGGCATACCACTAACCGCAGGTTTCTTTGCAAAATATTTTATGCTGGCTTCTGTAATGCAAACAGGTGGTTCACTTGCCATTTGGTTAGTAATTTTAGGTGTACTATTTGCTGCCATTAGTGTTTATTATTACTTCAAAGTTGTTCAGGCTATGTATTTTAAAGAAGGTACTCCTATTGTTGCAAAAGTTTCAACCTCATTTAGATTTTTATTGCTGTTCGTAGCATTTCTAATTGTATTATTTGGTATTTATCCCGATTTAATTATTTCTGCATTTTATTGGTAGTTAGTCACCAATATTATTCTTACTTTTTTATAAATATTTTATTGTAACAAAATAATACTTGTTAGATGCTAATCCTCTTTTTTGGGGAGAAGCTACAAATACAATAATCTTATTTACCTTTATTGTAATAATATAATTTACATTTATTTCATGACTATCATAGATTCCTTGCAACTGGCATTTCGAACAGTTAAAAGCAACAAATTACGAACTGGCATTACTGTTACAATTATTGCATTTGGTATTATGGCGTTAATTGGAATTATTACAGCAATAGAAGCCATGAATCAAAGCTTAAAAGAAAGCTTTAGTAGTATGGGTGCAAACGCTTTTAATATAAGATTTGCCGACAGAAATATTCAAATTGGGGGGAAGAGAAGTAGTATAGAAAAATCTAAAAGAGGGCAACTAAAAAAATCTAATTTAAATAAATACATCTTCAAAGAAGATGCTGAGTATTTTAAAGACAACTTTAAATTTCCAGCAGATGTATCTCTTTACAGAAGAGGTGGTGGTGGAATTGATTGTAGTTATGAAAATAAAAAAACGAATCCAGTTACTACTATTTTTGGAGGAGATGAAAACTACTTAGCCGTAAATGGATATACCATTAAAGAAGGTAGAAATTTAAATAATTTAGATGTTAGCAGTGGTAGAAATGTGTGTTTAATAGGCAGCAATACAGCTAAAAAATTATTTGGGGAAACGCCCGAAAAATCTATCGACAAAATTATTAGAGTTGCAGGAATTCCCTACCGGGTAATTGGATTATTAAAAGAAAAGGGAGCAAGTAGTTTTTTAAGACAAGATGATATTGTTGTTACTTCTTATACCAATGTTTCTAGATTACAAACAGCATCTCCATCTTTTTTAATTGGTGTAATGGTTGGCAATGTAAAAGAATTAGATGTTGCTACAAGCGAAGCCACATCGGTATTTAGAGCTGTAAGAAAGTTAGAACCTATAGATGCCGATAATTTCGTAATTGAAAAAAGCGATAAAGTTGCAGAGTTATTTATTGGCTTTTTAAGCAGTATTACAGGAAGTGCTGGAGCAATTGGCATGATTACGTTAATTGGTGCTGCCATTGGTTTAATGAACATTATGTTGGTAGCTGTAAATGAACGTACCCGAGAAGTTGGATTAATTAAAGCAATTGGTGGAAAAAGTAAATATGTTCGTCAGCAGTTTTTATTTGAGAGTGTAATTATTAGTTTAATGGGTGCAGTGTGCGGAATAATTTTAGGAATTTTAGTAGGCAATTTATTTGCTTCTTTTCTAAATACTGGCTTTATAATACCATGGGCTTGGGTAATTGCAGGTATTGTAATTTGTTCTTTAGTAGGTTTGTTGGCTGGTTTATACCCAGCTATAAAAGCATCTAAACTTAACCCCATTGATGCACTACGATACGAGTAAAATTTGCAGGCTTTCTTGTTAACTCTTTAATTCTTCATTTGTAGGCGAAGCTGATTTTCTTTTTCTGCATTCCAATAAGTACAATCTAATTGCATGAATACCGAAGTATAAGGAATGGTTTCATTGGTTTTTATTACCAATACTTTAAAGAGTTTGGCTTCTTTGTCAAGCTTCATAAATACTGAATCATGTAACATAGTTTGCACTTGTTGATGAGTAAATAATTTTTTAGTTGCTTCAGTAAATTGTTTTACACCTTTTGATTGAACATCGGTAATGTAATTTAATTCTTTATCTTGATAAATGATTGGCTTTACATGCGATGATTTATTGATCTCTCCCAAAACATATTCAAGTGTTGGCAATAATTTTTCATCACTATTCACATACTCCATACCTGCAGCATTTTGTTCAGGGAAAGCTTTGTCAACAATTAAAATCCAATTGCGATGACCCAATAATGGAAGCTTTTTATCGAATTGATATTTCCAGTTTTGCTGAGTGGCAGTAAGTTTACTGGCATCGTTTTTCGATGTATTGCAAGCAACTAAAACAAGAAGTGCACAATATATTATGCTATTAATTTTTTTAACTTTCATGCTACCACTATTTAATTTGAATAACAAGGCTTTGATTTTCTTTAATGAGAACAGGATTATTCAAAAATATTTGAATTGAAGTACCATCTTGTTGAAACTTGATGGCAACTTTTTGTGCATCTAACATTGCAGAAACCTGTTTAATTTTTTGACCAACTATTTTTTCAAAATGTATTGTAGTTAATTTTAATGAACCATATTTTATTGCCAAGCAATGTTCTTGTTCGTTGCCTGATTTTTTTTGAGTATAAGAGCCCCAACCTTCAGCAACTGTAAAAGGTGCTTTAAAATTTTCTTTATCCCATTTGGGTGCAAAACGAATGTATGCTTTTGGGCCATGGTAATCAAAACCACAAGCTGTAATAAATGTACCATAGCTGGCCATTGCCCTTGCATAGTGATCGCTACATTCTATTTCATTAAAAGGATTTCTTTTTGAAGCATGATAACGTTCGTGTACCATACGTGTGAGTATCAATCCTTCATCAATCATATCTTCTGCAATTAAGTGACTGGCTACCTGGTGTTCAAAACCACTCATACACTCATGAAAGTAGCCCATTTGCCAAGTTACATCATCACCATAGGGTTTTGCCTCATTTTTAGGATTGGTATTCATAATCATTCCACCTTCACCAGCTAATGCATATGGCCTGCCACCTGTATGTTCTTTAATGTATGTACCAACATCGGCTTTAAAATTATATTTCCATAAAGAACGCAATGCCGATAGTGTTTTTTCTTTTTCAATAACTCTTTCCATTCCTACTTGAAATGCCCAGCTTTGCCCATACACTTGATCAATATGGCAAGTGTTGTAGGAACCCAATTTCTTTCTGCCTTTTTCAGCATCGGGTTGATGAATAAAATATTCTCCATTAAATAATTTTTCTTCCATATTCTTTTTGCCTGTTTCAACATAGGTTTTACAGGTTTCAGCAAAAGCATCATCCTTCATTTCTATTGCCATTAATTGCCCAGCTTTTACGCCAGCAATACACAAACCAACAATCCAAGCAATTTCGCCATCCCAAACAGCATCTAATGTATTTTCCATTGGCGTATCAGTCATGCCATCTTTATTGCGATCTTGATTGATGATGAACTGAACTGCTTTTTTAGTATTGCTCCAATTATTTTTTAAGAAAGTATCATCGGCACTCATTTTATGTTCTCTATAGATACGCAAAACTGTTCCTGCCTGACCATCTATTGCAGGATGTTTATCAAACTCACCTCTAAATGAAATACCACCATCTTGCTTTAATGCAATTCCAAGATCAACTCGTTGTCGATTGTCTTTTTCAATTGCAGGAAAAATTCTGCCTACAGCTTGAGCATATTGCCAGACATGTGTACAGTTGCCAGCACATGAACCAACTCCTTCCCAAGCCCACGACCTACCAGATTTAAAGCGATGACTAGTAGTAGTAGCCATTGTAGAAACATTTAAAAATGTACGATCTAAAAACCAAAATGGCAAAGTAGAGTCGTACCATGTTTTATGCCATAGCTTAGTTTTAGCAGATAATTCTTGAAAATTTATTGCAACAAATTCAGCTACCTCTTTTGCATTATTAAACTGATTGGCATAAAAACGTCCTTCATCTGCTTTTGGAAGTGTTTTGCCATTTCCTATTACAAGATTTGGTGTATGCCAACTGATAATAAAATCAACATTAACTGTTTGTCCTGCAGGAATATTTACAGTGGTAACTATATTTCCAATTAATTTTTGCGAAGCAGACTTTGTTAAACTTTCTGTTTTGTTGATTGCAAAAACTTCGTTGCCATTGGTGTTTTTTATATGAGTACCTACTGTAGCATTTTTTTGAAGTGTAGAAATACAAAGAGTTCCAAAATCAAAGGCATTTTCAATTTTTGTTTTTGGCAAAGCAATATTGGCTATTGAACTATATATACCAACTGCCTTTTCTGTGGTAAACTTCGTATTTGTTCTCATTTGACTGCCTGGTAATCCAGAATATGGAGCAGTTTTATTTTCTAGCCATCCTGCAACATCAATACTTAAGTTTTGAGTACTTGTATTTTTAATTTCAATACTAAAAATGGTTGTAGGTAAACCAGACTTATTTTCATCTAGTGGAATAAATGGACTGTATGCAAGCATTGAAACTTGAACAGGAACTGTGTCATCGAAATAATTTATTTTTCCAATAGGATAGGTAGCTTCGAAACTTACTTCTTGCCAATCATCTTCACGCAATTGCTTAATGATGGTTTTGCCTTGGTGCTCAAGTTTTATAGCAAAACCTTGCTCTAAAAGTCGTATTTCATTTGATGTAGGAGGTGCTATATAAGCAGAGCCATCTCTTGATCTAACTTTTTTACCATCATGTACTTCATTTTCCCAACTTACGTCTAAAGGGTTTATACCTTCTTGATTGGTATTAAAAATATCCCATAGCCATAATCTACCATCACCACTCAAATACAATGTTCCTGTGTTAATACCACCAACAGGCATACCAATAAATTGGAGTTCGTTTTTACTTTTTAAGTAAGTGGTAACTTCTCCTCTTTTATATAAAGATTCTATCCATTTAGCATCCATCTTTTGATTAAATGGAATAGTTTTTTTTGCAGAAAAAGTAGCACCTGCAACAGGCAAACGACTTGCCAAAAAACCAGCGGTAAGCATTGCTGTTTGTTTAATAAAGTGCCTGCGTTTGTTAGATGACTTATGCATGAAATGGGTTGTTACATTATTTAATATTTGCTAACTTTTAAAATTGATTTAGTTACTTTATACTAACCAATTTTTTTAGTAAGAAGTGTAATTAAAGTATGGCATCATTAGTACAATTCAATTGTTTTAAATCAATCGTAAAGTAATTTACAACAATAATAGTTTCAGCAGAATTTATTCTTACTCTTTTATGCTTTTTTTGAAATATATTTTCAATTGTTCGTTTATATAATATTTTAGATATTCTTCTAACACTTGTTTTCTAAGCCATTTATAAGTGGGTCTATGTTGTTGCATAAAATTTAACAAGCTATCGCCTCTAAGTGTGGTGTATCTAATTACCAACTGCGGGGAAAAACGATAATTAATGTACTGTTCTTCCTCCATCGATTCAAACAATTCAAAAGCCCTTCTTTTATTTTTTTCTCTTTTACTAAATCTATCAATATTAATTCCTATCCCTGCACCACTATTGGCA
The DNA here is from genome assembly GCA_031429335.1 of Chitinophagaceae bacterium. Classification (GTDB taxonomy): domain Bacteria; phylum Bacteroidota; class Bacteroidia; order Chitinophagales; family Chitinophagaceae; genus UBA1930. Next base: position 13,305 of record JANOZK010000158.1, read on the forward strand.
TTAGAAATGGTAGGTATTTTATTTGTGCCAACATCTTCTAAAAACAACCTTCTTCTTTGTGTGCTATCGTTTTGGTAACGGTTTAATATAGCTGTAACTGTTACTTCTTTTAAATTTTGTGCAATAGCTTTTAAATAAATATATAGTGTATCTGTTTTTAAATATTTATCTGCCATGAATAATGTATCAAAATAATGATTAATAGATGCTACAGATAAAATGTTATCTTCCATTACATCTATACTAAATTTACCCTTTGTATTTGAGGTTGCTGTAAAGTTTTTACTAATATTGGTAATACTTGCATATTCTATTGGGGTTTTGGTAGTACTATCCATTACATAACCCCAAACCTTTTTCTTTTGTGCAAAAGAAGAGAAACTGATAATTGTACAAATTGTAAATAAAATATATTTCATCTCTTTAATTTTGGTGAAAATAAAGAAACACAATTTAAATGGGTTGTTATTTTAAAACAAACTCAATAATCAACTCCAAACATGGCAAAACTTGCCCATTTTGAAGGGTTAGGATATTTTAGCTTAGTATCTAATATAGCCAAACGCAATGCCCCAGAAGGCAAATGATTGGTGTTGTTTTGTAAGTACCCCACAAATTTATTCATTAAAAAAGCGGTTGCTTCATCATCAACATTCCATAAGCTCATAATTACATGATTACTTCCAGCAATTAAAAATGATCTTGCTAAGCCAACCGTGCCTGCATTCATAAATTTTCCTAAACCCGTTTGGCAAGCAGAAAGTATCACCATTTCTGGAAAAGACTTTCTCTTAAGCCTTGTATTCATGATGTCTTTGGCTGTTAAGAAAGCATTGCTACCACTTAGTACCAAAAAACTTTTTTCCATGGGGTTATCATTGCTAGCAATACCATGCGTAGCAAAATAGGCAACATCTGCCGTAGATAAATATTGTAGAATAGAATCTTTTATGGCAGCATTACCCGTAAATAATTTATAAGCGGATGCAAATTTTTTGGCATTTTCTATTTCTTTTTTTGCACCTGGCAAGTCAGGAAAAATATAGGCTGTGTTGGTAGGATAGGTTGGGTTGCTTACGAATAATGGATTTTCAAAAGGGTAGGCAGCAAATTCTAATTTGTGCAAAATAGTATTCTTTCTGCTTTCATTATAAATGGCATTGGGTGTAGCCGAAAACAGTTGCTGTATATAATTAAAATCGTTATTGAGTAATTTGTTTTTCAACATTTTATATCGAAGCACAATAAGGTCTACAATGCTTGGGGCAATAGAGTAACTGCAATGTTGTACCAAAAAAGTTGTATCGTTATAGGGCTGTAATAAATGAAATGGAATTGCACTAATATTTAATGCTGGAACTATAATTAAATGTTTGTATTGCTTGGTGAAGGCTTTAGGTAATAAAATTTTGGAGACATTGCTAATTGTTTTTTCAAAAGAAATCTTCTTATCATTTATTTCTTTTTTTTTGATTGTAACGCCTCTAAGCGAAGGGGCTCTATTAGCTGTTTGGTTATACAAATTAAGTGATTGATTTATATTTATACTTAACTGCAGTAACTCATTTTCTGTGATACCAATTTTTTGTTGTTCAATTATTTTACCAGGCTCAAAAAAAGAAATTCTTAAACTATCATCTTTAAAAAAATAAAAAATTAAAGCAATATTTCTGTCAGAGGCATATAACTTACCAAATACTTTTGCAAAGTCTGCATCCGAATTTATTTTGTTGCTTTTGTACTGTTCTATCACTTCAGTTATTTCATCATTACTCATACCTCTGGCACCAAGCATTTTAGTAACCTGTTCTATATACGCATTGTAAATTATTTCCTCTCCAGCATTATTTTTTTGTTCACTAAGTATTTGGGCATTTATACTATTTTGAGATAAACAAATTGACAATGCAAAAAAAATTGATGGTAGATATTTCATCGTTACAAATTACAAATCATTTTTTAAACTGACATAAAATATAAATAAAAAAATCCCGATGTTTTTAACATCAGGATTTTTTTTACTGCTTAAAACCAAAAATTATTTTGGATCCAAAGCATTTTTAATTCTTTCACTTACATCTTGTAAATGGTACTTAGTCATTTTATCGGCCATTAAAGGAATTGCAGCATTAACTTCTGCTAATAAAACCCTTAGTTGACCACGAGTGTATGAGGTTATGTCTGTATTCTTAGTATCGGAACCAATGGTAACAATTGCAAAACCTAAATTAACAGATTCTAGTTTTGGAGCAAGTAGAGATATTAATTTTTCTACATGTGCTTTTTGAATGTTTCTTCTATACACATCAATTGGCTTTTTAGCTGCCAACTCGCTCCATACTGCTTTTTTTGCATCTTCCATTAATTCGTCAAACTGATAAACATTGGTTGCACCAAAACGATTGGCACTAATAATCATTCTACTTAAACGACCACCATCAAATAGAGCATTCAATGCACCTGCCTGAATTGATTGTACCCTTTCGTTATTGGTTGGGTTCGTTATTTTATTTAAAATATTTTTATCCATTAACCAAGTAGGTGTAGTTAATACGTGAGCATTTAAAAAATTAAATGCTTCTTTTTGTATTGCCTTCGGTACAAATTCAAAAACATCTCCAGCTTGGCTGTTGCTTTTGTAGGTTTCATAAATACCACCAATATTAGTAACAACATGGTTAACGTATGTACTAAATTGTCCAAGCACTTGACGATATAGATTGCTTAAATTTTCATAATTTTCCCCAGCTTCTTTAGTCCATTCTGGTAAACCAGCCAACACACGTTTTAAGTTTTTAATGCCATATTCGCTAGCTTTCATAGAATTATCACCTATATCTTCAGCTTGTGTTTTAGGGTCAACCCTATTGCCCAGTTCATAAGTACCAAACCACCTACGAGGATTTTCTGTAATAGACTTAATAATTAATTTATCGCTGGCTAATTTTTGCTCTTCCTCATCTTTACCCTCAATAAAACCATAACCCCATCTTATAGCCCACACATCATAGTCGCCAATTTTTGGGATTAAACTTTTTTCAGAAATATTATCCTCAGGCTGTGCTACATAATTAAAACGGGAGTAATCCATAATAGAAGCTGTATGTCCATTCGCTTCAACCCATGTTCTATCTCTTAATTTTTCAACAGGTACTTTACTGCTGCTACCCATATTGTGTAATAAACCTAAAGTATGTCCAACTTCATGAGAACATACATAACGTATTAGTTCACCCATTAAATCATCATCAAATTTCATTTTTCTTGCCCGTGGGTTTATAGCAGCAACTTGTACCATATACAAATCATGCATAATGCTCATAATATTGTGGTACCAACCAATATGGCTTTCTAAAATTTCACCACTACGAGGGTCGTGTACATTAGGTCCATAAGCATTTTGAATGTCAGAAGCAAAGTATCTCAATACAGAGTATCGAGCATCTTCTAAGCTCATGGTTGAATCATTTTCTGGCCATTCTTTTGCCATAATTGCATTTTTAAAACCAGCTTTTTCAAATGCTTTCTGCCAATCATCTACACCCGCTTTTAAATAAATTCTCCATTTGCGTGGTGTTGCTGGGTCTATATAATAAACAATGGGTTTAATTGGTTCAACCAATTCGCCACGTTTCCATTTTTCCATATCTTCTGGCTTAGCCTCTAATCTCCAACGTACTGCAAAAGATTTTTCTTCTACTCTTTGTTGGGCATCACTAAACTCTACAAATTCGTCTGGGAAAAAACCAACCCTTTTATCCCATGCTCTTCTAGCCATAGGTGTTTTTGGTAACATGATTAAAGATGTATTCATTTCAACTGTTACAGCTCCAGATTCACTGGCTGTAGGTACCGACGGAGCAGAACCTTGTGAAAAACCGCCAAAAGACGGTGAAGCAATAAAAGTTTTTACACTTCTAATTTCTGTATTAATTGGGTAGGTATTAATGCTTTGTACATAGCTTCTGTCCGATGCTAGCATACTTAAATTAAGCCTTCTTTTTGAGCTTGGACTAATGCTTACAACTTGGTTATCTCCTTTAAAAAAATCGGTAACTTCTATAATGGTGCTGGTACTGTCTTTGCCAAAAGCTTTAATCTCAAACGCATTTGCAATAGCATTTAGGTGAGAATTGCTTACTGCTTTATAAATTTCTTGTGTACTATCTGCAACGCTAATTAAAGTTACTGTTCTAAGAAAAATATTGTTGCTTGGGCCTTTTTCAAACTTCAATGTTAATTGATTGGCTATTTCGCCACCATAAACACCAGTACCTCCTGGTACTTTTACAAAACGGGTAATAGCCATAATTTCTCTCCCCAAAATACTATCAGGTATTTCAAAAAAATACTTGTCTTCAATTTTATGTACGGTAAACAAACCTTTTTTAGATACAGCTTTATCTGTAATAACTTCTTTATAAGGCTTAGGCCCAGGTTTTGGTGGGGCACTCATTCCAGGAGGCACTGTGCCTGTAGTAACTGTTGCACCACCTGTAGTTGGCGGTGTGGTTGGCCTAGTTTGCGACTGAACAACGCCAGTTACAAGCAAAGCAGATACCAATAAAATTCGCTTCATAATTAAATAAATTTGAGTTTAAGATGGTTAAAGATAGGGGTGTAGTTTTTTTTAATAATAAAATAATATAACAATTACACCAACGGCAAATTAAAGTTTTAGAAATGATTATTTTTTTCTAAAATTGTTTAAAGTAATTGTATTTGGTACTATCTTACGCCCTCAAAATATTTATTGTTTGCCACAAAAACTTTATAGCTGGCTATTAGTTTTGCAGATTAAATACATAATTTGAGCAACTTTTCTAAGTATTAAAAATTTGTTTTGCTAATTCAAAACTTTTTTATGTAGAATTGTGAAATATTTTATTACGTTATCAAATGAAATTTTAAAACCAAAAATCAATTGAATCATGGCTGACGTTAAACCAACTGCTGTAAAAGCAACATCATCAACAGCTCACGCAAAAAAGAGCAGCAATGCCATTTCTTGGATTGCACCATTAGCATGTATTATTTTAGGGTATGTAATTTGGCGTTTCTTTTTAGGAGCAGCTTCTAATTTCGAAAAACCAGATACTACTAGTTGGTTCTGGCCCAACCACAAAGGGTTAAAAGCTACCGCAGGAATGGCTAAAATGTATGAAGGCGGTATTGTAGTACCAATTCTTATTGGATGTTTTTTAATTGTTGTTACGTTTTGTATTGAAAGATTTTTAACAGTATCTAGAGCTTCTGGTGCTGGAAACATTGGCGAATTTGTACGCAAAGTTCAATTTCATTTAGCCAATAAAGATGTTGATAAGGCTTTGGCTGAATGCGACAGACAAAAAGGTAGCGTTGGTAGTGTAATGAAATCGGGTTTAAGCACTTACAAAGAAATGATTACTAACACAGAACTAAGTACCGAACAAAAAGTATTGAACATTCAAAAATCAATTGAAGAATCTACATCATTAGAATTACCAATGTTAGAAAAAAACTTGGTTTTTTTATCAACCATGGCTTCTGTTGCAACTTTATTGGGTTTATTTGGTACCGTATTGGGTATGATTAAATCTTTCTCTGCACTAGGCGATGAAGGTGGTGGTGAAGCAGCTCGTGAATTGTCAAAAGGTATTTCTGAGGCTCTATTTAATACTGCCTTAGGTATTGGTACATCTGCTGTAGCCATTATTATGTATAATGTGTTTACTACTAAAATCGATGCTATTACTTTTGGTATAGATGAGTCTGGTTTTACTTTAACTCAAAGTTTCGCTTCTCAATACAAGTAAAATTGTATGGAATTGAATGAACTTTGAATCTTAATTGTGAAACAAATAAAATAGAACAACAATGTCTAGACCTAAGTTACCTCGAAAGAGTACCAACATTGATATGACGGCAATGTGCGATGTAGCATTTTTGTTGTTATCGTTCTTTATCTTAACCACAAAATTTAAAGCTGCAGAAGCAATAACAGTAACACCGCCTAGTTCGGTAGCTGCTAAAGTTGCTCCAGAAAAAGATTTTGTACTTTTATCTATAGATAAAGACGGTAAAGTTTTTTTAAGCATGGATGATGAGCAAAAAAAAGAATTTATTGCTACATCACTTAACAATACCAAAAATCTTAACTTAAATGTAAAAGCATTTGTAAAGGCACCTTTTATTGGAGCTTCATTTGCACAATTAGCTCAATTTTTAGCTATACCAGAAGATCAACGCAAAGGCGAAAATATGCCTGGTATTCCTTGTAAAGACAGCACTAATAATGAAGTTACAGAATGGATGACTTTAATTAAAAGTGCTTACAACGGACAAAAAATGGAACTTTTGTTAAAAGGCGATAATGCATCAAAATATCCTGCCTTTAAAAACATAGTTGTAGCATTTAAGAAGAATGATTTACTCAAGTTTCAAATGGTAACCAATCCAGAAAGTGTACCAGTTGGAAGTGAACTATATAAAAAGTCATCTTCTGGAGAAAAACGAGTAGAATAATTTATTAGATAACTGTATTTTTATTAATACATAAAAATTTGTAAGCTATGGCAGAAATGGATACCTCGAGCGGCGGCGGTCATAAAAAAGGGCCGGGCGTCAAAAAAGCCAAAAAAGCATCTACAAGGGTAGATTTAACACCCATGGTAGATCTTGGTTTTCTGCTTATTACGTTTTTTATTTTTACCACCACCATGAGTCAGCCAACGGCCATGAAGCTTAATTTGCCAAAAGATACCGATAAGGAAGAAGAGCAAAATAAAGCCAAAGAAAGTGGAGCATTGACCATTTTATTGGGTAAGGATAATAATGTATTTTATTACGAAGGAATACTAACTACTGAAAACGCTAGTGCTAACTTTAAATCTGCCAATTTTGGTAGTGGAGATGATGGCATTAGAAAAGTAATACTTCGCAAAAAAGCAAGTACCAACGAAAAAGATTTAGTTGTTGTGATTAAACCAAGTGATGAATGTGAGTACAAAAATGTGATTGATATTTTAGATGAAATGTCAATTAATGTAATTAAACGTTACGCTTTGGTTGATATATCAATTGTAGAAGTACAACTGATAAAAGTAACAGAAGCGGCGGCAGGAGGAAAATAATTTTTTCGACTTTTTTGTGCAATATTTTACCAATTGGCATCTTAGTACAAAACCACTTAATTATGGAAATAAATAAAATTTTATCGGCAGATATACTCGATATTATCTTCGAAGGAAGAATTAAAGAGTATGGTGCTTACGACCTGCGTAAAACGTATAACAAACGTATTACTTACGCATTGATTGCCACATTTGCAATTTGTATTCTTTTATTTGTTGGCTCTTTATTAGCCAGTGCAGGTAAAAAGAAAGCTGGTCCAGTTTTGGTTCAAGATGTTTCATTAGACAATATGAAACAAGAAGAAAAGAAGCCAGAAACACCACCACCTCCTCCACCTCCAAAACAGGAGCCACCAAAGGTGGAAATGGCCAAATTTACCCCTCCGAAAATTGTAAAAGACGAAGAGGTAAAAGCTGAAGATGTACCACCAGAAGTGGATAAATTAGATGATGCAGCAATCGGTCTAAAAAACCAAGAAGGTATTAAGGACGAAGGTATTGTTGCACCCGTTGTTGAAGCTACCGGTACAGGTACTGTTGAAGCACCAAAAGAAGAAGATTATAACAAAGTATTTACTGTTGTACAAATACCTGCTGAATATCCTGGTGGATTGGCTGCTTGGGCTAAATACTTGGAGCGTAATTTAAACAGTAATGTTCCTGTTGACAATGGAGCCCCATCTGGAAGATACACAGTAGTATTATCTTTTATAGTTGATAAAACGGGCGGTATCAGTGAAATAAATGCTGAAAACGATCCTGGTTATGGTACAAAAGAAGAAGCTGTAAGAGTATTGAAAAAAGGGGGTGGTTGGAAACCAGCCGTACAAAATGGGCGTAACGTAATATACCGTCATAGACAAAGTATTACCTTCCAAGTTTCTGAAGAATAATTTGTTTTTAATAAACTAAAATGTCCTACCAAAAAGTAGGACATTTTTTTTATATACGATTATAAGCATTGTTCCGAATATTCTAAACAAATTAAACCTAGCTTTATTCAAATAGATTCTTTATTTAAATTTTTTTTATGTCTCCGAAAAAAATTGTTCAACTTTTTTTTATTCCTTTTTACTGGTAAATGTATTGGCTCAAAATAAAAAAAGTAAGTTGGTTCGAATAATGAAAACGTATCATGCATATAATATGTTTGATGGTGCAGTTTTGGTAGCAGAAGATGGAAAAATTATTTATAAAGGTTCTTTTGGATTGGCAAATAGAGAGTGGGATATCAAAAACCAGCCAAGTACAAAGTTTATGATTGGTTCTATTTCGAAGCCATTAACTGCTTTTTTAATGTTATTGCAGGTTCAAAAAGGAATTATTGATTTACAAAAAAGCATAGCTGATTATTTACCAGAATTTAAAAACAAACCAGCGGCAGAAGTAACCATTCAACAATTACTTAGCCACACTTCTGGTTTGCCCAACTACGATATAATAAAGGATTTTTTTCCTACAATTAGTAGGCAAAATTTTACTAGAGATAATTATGTAAAAATATTTTGGGATTCTGCTTTGGCTTTTAAGCCTGGTACAAAATATGCATATAGTAGTGGGGTTACTTTACGTTAGGTTATATTATGGAAAGAGTAACTGGTAAATCTTATGATGAACTAATGAAAGAGGAAGTTTTCGACAAACTCTTAATGAATAATTCTGGCTCTTATTTTCATACACAAATTATTAAAAATAGGGCTGCGGGATACGATTATAATTTAGCCGATTTTGCATCTTCCGATTTTAGAGATCAATCTAATACTATGGGTACTGGAGATGTTTACTCAACTGTCGAAGATTTGTTTAAATTTCATTTATCAATTACCAACGGTACTTTACTAAACAAAAATTTAACAACCCAAATGTTGGCAAGTGGTTTACCGCCTGCACAATATGGTTATGGTTGGTTTAATAAAAATTTTAAATATACAAATTCCGATACTGTGGCTGCAAATTTTCATTTAGGGATGACTGATGGGTTTGTTTCGTTTATGCTTCGTATACCTGAAAAAAATAGTTGCGTAATTATTCTTTGCAATAGTTCGCCTACAGATTTTTTTGGAATAGTTGGTAATTTAGTTAAAGTTTTATACGGCAAGCCTGTGAAAATAAAAAAGCCTGTTCATAAACAAATGGAAATGTATATTTCAAAAATTGGGGCTAAATTGGCGGTAGATGAATATTATCGTTTGAAAAAAGATACTGCTAATTATTATATCGATTGGATTTCAATGAATTTTATTGCAGAACAATTGCTCAAACAAAAAATGTACGACGAAGCAAAAATCATATCGGAAAATAATGTTATTGAATTTTCAAATAAAGATTTGATAATGGTTACCATGGGTAACATTTATTTAGCTTTGAATAGAAAAGAGGAGGCTATTATTTATTACAAAAAAACTTTGGAAATAAATCCTAATTATGAAGAAGCAAAAAATAGGCTCAAAGATCTAGGTCAAAAGATTAATTAATTGCTCTTACAAAATTAAACTTTCACATTTTCAGTAAATGTAAACTTTGTTATTTTTTATCTGCACCAATTTTCTATCATAATCTATGAATAATAAAGATTTGTTATAATAAACAAAATTTACTGTATTTTCAATAAATATTGAAAATAAAAGTTTATCTTTATTTTCTAAAACAAGTTTTATGAAAATTGTAATAGTTGGTGGTGGGTTTGCTGGGTTAAAACTAGCCAGAAAGCTTAACAATAAAAAAGGGGTAGAAGTAACATTGATCGACAAAATAAACTACCACCAATTTCAACCACTATTTTATCAAGTTGCAACAGCAAGTTTAGATGCCAGCAATATTTCGTTTCCATTGCGTAAAGCATTTCAAGGTAGTAAAAATGTTAATGTTCGCCTTGCAGAAGTTAAGGAAATAGATAGTAAGCTAAATGCAGTTATTACCAATGCTGGTACTTTTACATACGATTTTTTGGTGCTAGCAACTGGTGCCGACACGAATTTTTTTGGAAATACTCAATTGCAAGAAGCTTGTTTCGGAATGAAAAGTACGGTAGAATCTTTACAAATTAGACACCGGTTATTACAAAATTTAGAAGATGCTTTACGGCTAACTGATAAACACGAAATAGAAAAACTATTAAGTATTGTAGTTGTAGGAGGTGGTCCAACTGGTGTTGAAGTTAGTGGGGCTTTAGCCGAAATGAAAAAATATGTATTGCCTAAAGATTACCCAGAGTTGGATTTTAGTTGCATGAAAATTTACTTGTTAGAAGGTAGTGGTAAATTATTAGGAACCATGAGTGAAAGTAGTAGCGACCATTCTTTACAATATTTGCAAAAGTTAGGTGTAGAAGTACAAACAAATACCATTGTTGAACAATACAATGGCGAATCAGTCCAATTAAAAGATGGGCAAACAATTAATGCCAGCACGGTTATTTGGGCAGCTGGAATAAAAGGAAATGTGCCAGCAGGAATTGATAGTAGCTTAATTGTAAAGGGAAATCGTATAAAGGTTAACCAACAAAATTTAGTATTTGGTACAAAAAATATTTATGCTTTAGGCGATGTTGCTTTTATGAAAACTTCTTTGTATCCAAACGGTCACCCACAAGTTGCCAATGTAGCTATTAACCAAGCCAATAATTTAGGCAATAATTTTGAAAGAATGTTAACAGGTAATAAGCACAATTTATTGGCTTTCGAATATAATGATAAAGGAAGTATGGCAACGGTTGGCAGAAATTTAGCAGTAGTAGATATTCCAAAACCTACCTTACATTTTAGTGGTTTTTTTGCTTGGCTTATTTGGATGGGATTACACCTTTTTTTATTGGTTGGTGTAAAAAACAGAATACAAGTGTTTGTTAATTGGATATACAATTATGTTACCTACGATCAAAATTTGAGGTTATTGTTTAAAGAGTTTTATAAGCCGAGAAAAAAATAATTTAGAGATACTTATTTCTTTACAGCTTTGGCATACACTTCTAATACTCTTTTTCTAGCATCTTCGTGTTTAACAATAGGGGCAACATAATTAAAGCCTTCAAATTCTGGCACCCATTTTCTTATATACTGTAATTGCTTATCAAACTTTTCTGTTTGTAATGTGGGGTTAAATACCCTAAAATAGGGTGCAGCATCGCAGCCACTACTTGCAGCCCACTGCCAACCACCATTATTTGCAGCAAAATCATAGTCTAATAATTTTTCAGCGAAATATGCTTCGCCCCAACGCCAATCAATCAATAAATGTTTTATTAAAAAACTTGCTGTTATCATTCTTACTCGGTTATGCATAAAACCAGTAGCATTTAATTCTCTCATACCAGCATCAACAATCGGGTAACCAGTTTGTCCATTGCACCATTGCTTAAATTCATTTTCATTGTTTCTCCATTCAATTAAATCGTATTCTTTTTTAAAGGCCAAACCTCTTTGTACATGCGGAAAATGGTGAATAATCATGTGGTAAAAATCTCTCCAAATTAATTCGTTCAAAAATGTTTCGTTAAGGCCAATTGCTTTGTTGGCAGCTGCCCTTATGCTAATTGTACCAAAACGTAAATGAACACCTATTTGTGTGGTACCTCTAATTGCTGGAAAATTTCTTTGATCTGTATATTTTGAAATGATTGCCTCATTTAATTCTTTGGACGGAAAAAACTTCCTGCTTTTATCTTCTGAAGAAGTAGCAGTAAACCCCATACTCTTTAACGAAGGCATCTCAAAATTGGGCTGCTGATAAAAATTAGTAAAATATTGTTCGGTGTTATAAGCTTCTAAATGATTGGATTTTAAAGCAGCTTTCCATTTACGACTGTATGGTGTAAAAATGGTGTAGGGTAAACCATCGTCTTTGGTAATTTCTTTTTTTTCAAAAATCACTTGATCCTTGTAGGTATTTAATACAGCCCCATTTTTTTGTAGCATTTCTTTTATTTCGGCATCTCTTTCAATTGCATACAATTCGTAATCGTGATTGGTAAAAACTTGTTCAATAGTGTACTTTAAGGATAATTGTTTAAATACATCCAACGGTTTACCATAATAAACTTCTAAGCTACTGTCAATAGCTAATAACTCTTGTTGTATTTCGTTTATAGCTGCATGAATAAATTCAACTCTTCTGTCTGTTTTATCTTCGAGTTTATCTAAAATATTTGTATCAAATATAAAAATTGGAATAACTGGATTACCACTTTTTAACGCTTGAAATAAACCGGCGTTATCGGACAAGCGTAAATCTCTTCTAAACCAAAAAATATTAATTGTGGGCTTCATAATTCTAAATAACAGTACTACACAAAAATTGTTGAGTTAGCTATTTTTCTTGTATCGACTTAGGCTTTTAACATTCAAAATTTAACTAAAAATTGGTTGCATAAATTGCTTATGTAACCTTGCGGCAACATCTAAAGCATAATTACTATTTGCACATTGCTTTACCCATTTTATTCCATAAATAGAATTGGTTAAAAAAACTTCCTGTGCTTGCAATACATCATCAACAGTTAAAGAAGTTTCTTCAACAGGCATATTTGCTTTGCGTAAACATTGCAACAAATAATTTTTCATAATACCGTTAACACAACCTTCAGTAATAGATGGTGTTTTGATGATTCCATCATGTACAATAAATAAATTGGCAATGGTAGTATCTGCAATTTTATCATAAGGGTTCAATAGCAAAGCATCGTTTAAGTGATTTTTCTTAGCCCATAATGCTGCCATAGCATAACTTAAGTAGTTGTTACTTTTTATGTGAGAAAAATTGTCACATACTTTTCTTGCATCTTTAAAAACATCAATCACCAATCCATTTTCATTTAGTTTGTTGTTACTTTCATTTAACTCCCAGGTTTGAATAAGGTAATTGGGAAAATGATTTTCAGCATCGTATAAGCCACCATTGCCCCTAAATAAAGTTAGCCTAACCCTAGCTAATTTTGTATGCCCATTTTGTTGTAATAATTTAATGATATGATCGGTTAAATAGTTAGCATTTAAATAATTAGGTTTATCAAATTGTAGTACATCTAAAGAGTGGAAAAAGCGTTCAAAATGTTCATGCGTATGTATAATTTTTCCGTTAATGGCTTTCATGGTTTCAAAGCATCCATCACCATACCTAAAACTTCTATTATCGGCAGTTATAATTGGTTTTTCACCATTCATTAAAACACCATTTAATATTATTTTTAATTTGTTCATTTTGAAAGCAATTTTTTAAGTTAGTATGTAAAGCATACCATTGTAGTACATTTGTACAAAGCAACATGTTTTTTATGGAAACCAATCACGAACATAAAATAAATAAGTATTTCTTCGTTGGCATTCTAGCATTTTTTGGAATCATTTTATTTTACAGTTTATTGGAATTTTTTACTGCTTTTCTAGGTGCAGTTATGTTTTATGTATTAAGTAAGCCTTTGATGGAGTGGTTAATCAAAAGATGCAATTGGAAAAAATCTTTAGCAGCGTCATTTATAATTTTACTTTCTTTTATAATTATTTTATGCCCAATTTTATTAGTAGGCAGTTTGTTGTACAATGAGGCTGCTTCTTTGGCTAACAATCCAGACGTAGTGCTGCAACCATTGAAAGAATTGAATCAATTGGTGTTGGAAAAATACAAGCTTAATATTTTATCACCAGAAAGTTTGAATAAGCTAGAAGCTATTACTACCAATTCGGTTAAGCTAATTTTAAATAGTAGTCTAAATATTTTTAGTAGTATAACGATGATGTGCTTTTTTATGTACTTTTTATTGGTAAACATTAGCAGATTGGAAGCTGCTATTGTATTTTATTTGCCTTTTAATAAAGTAACCATTCAATTATTTGGTAAAGAGTTGGTAGCACAAACCATAAGCAATGCTATAGGCATGCCACTTATTGCTATTATACATGGAATTTTAGCATATATTGCTTACTCTATTTCTGGTTTGCCTGAAGCTGGTTTTTGGGCTGTTATAACTGGTTTCGCATCTATATTACCCTTAGTGGGTACTGCTTTAATATGGTTGCCAGCCGCTGCATATCTTTTAGCTATTGGCAATACAAATTATGGAATTTTTGTAATTATTTGGGGTTTATTCGTTATTGGGTTAAGCGATAATTTAATACGTTTTATGTTGGCAAAAAAAATGGCCGATGTTCACCCTGTTGTAACGGTATTGGGTATAATTATGGGACTTAAATTTTTTGGAATAACTGGTTTAATTTTTGGGCCTTTACTTATTTCTTACTTTCTTATTTTGTTGAGAATATATTATACTGAATACCAAAAACCTGGCTTGGTAAAAAAGAGAATAAAAAAAATAGAACCTTCTTATTTCAATTTTTCGTTAAGCAAAAAAAAGAAAAACTAATTAGACCCCACTCTTTAAAAAAAGTAAAGTACCCACTTAATGTTTAGCAAATCAGCTTTACAAATTAAATTTGAATTAGTGCAAGCTATTTTTCTAATACCGAAGTGATATCTGTAATAGACCGCATAAATTGGCCTAAATAGCTATCCAATCGGCATTATACCAGAAAATTTTTGTCTAAATTAAAATTCATATTGGTATAATTTATTTTTTGAACACTCTTATATAATCAATATATGATTTGTCGGTACCACCTTTTTGTATAAACTCGTTTTTACGAATATCCCCATCGAGCCAATTATTTTCGCCAAAACAACTTCCAGAAAAATAAATAAAATGTGCTACTTGAGGTATTAATTTAGGATCTTTCATTTCTTTAACAACCTTTCCATCATAATAAAACTTAAGGTAGGTTGGGGTCCACTCAAAACCATATACATGATATTCTTGGTTATGTATGCCTAGCGTTTTTATTAATGAACCATTCGATTTGTGTGCAGGTTTAGCATAACCATCCCAATGTAGACCTAATGAATAAGCATCGGCTTTGGTGCCTTCAATAATATCAATTTCTGCTCCATCATTAGCAGTACCATCAACTCCTACAGGTGCTTTCATGCCATCGCCTTCAGGCATCATCCAAAATGCCATTTGATGCCCATTTGGTTTTACAATGTGCATTCTACATTCAAGAAATCCATAGGTTGGTGCATACTTTCCTTTAGAATTAAACCTACCTGCATTGTAGGCGGTATCATTTATATTCGACTTTCTGTAATATATAAATATGTTACCATCTTTTTCTTCTACTTGCTTATCATCGGCAAAGAGCGTAACATCAACTCTTTTCTTCGTTGTATTTTCAACTGTCCATTTACGAATATCAATTTTATTGTCATTGAATTCATCTGAGAAATCCAGCTTCCAGTTACTTGTACTTGATTTTTCGTCATTGGCGTTAGGGAGAATTACTGGAGCTGCATCTTTCGGACTTTGTGGATCCACCCATGATTTTTGTTCAGCTTTTTGTTTTCCAAATACTTCTACATCCCAATTATCTACCCATTTAATAACGGGTTTTCCATTTTCAAAAAATAACGGTAGCCAGATATATAATCCCTCAATCGCCTTTTCGGGTTTCCAAATATCAAACATAGCAATGTAAGCACCTTCCTTTCCTTCTACTGGTAAAATATAAGACAGCTGTCCCCCAAAAGTAACATCAGCTCCAATACCATTATTAGGGTTTTTGCCCAAACAAGGATTGCCTAAATCTCTAAAATTTCCACTTAATGAATCAGTAGAAAAAGAACGAGCTTTATTTGGTTTCCATCCACTAGATCCAGATCCTAAAAGATAATATTTGCCTTCATGAAAAATAACTGCAGGAGCCTCTGTATGCGATTCAATTCCTTTTATAGGCTCATATTCATTAGCTGGAAAAAGGTTATCGCTGTTTAGTTTACCAATTACAAATGTTTTATCAGGTTTTCTTACAGTAAGGTGATAAATAGATTGATCTTTATCTTTAAACATGGAAAAGTCGCCAGAGCCATTTGGTGAACTTGCTCCTAAAAACTTATGTTGGTAGGTAAAAGGGCCGTTTGGTTTTTTACTTGTTGCAACTCCGATATAACCTTTTAAATAACCAGTTCCTTTTGGATAATATTTAAAATATGCAATGAATTTTTTTTGCAATTTATTATAAATAACTTTTGGTCTTTCCAATATACAGCCATAGGCTAAATCATTGGTTGAATCTGTGTAGGAAACTGATAAAACAATGCCTTCATCTTTCCAATTCATTAAATCTTTTGAAGAATAACAATGAATACCACCATCTGCAAATTGAGTTTCGGATTTGCCTTCTAATTTATGCTCACCATACCAATAATATTTATTTTTATGAAAAATAACGTTACCGCCATGTGCATTAATCGGAACTCCATTATTGTCTAACCAAACTTTACCTGGTGAAAAGCTTGTTTGTTTTTGTGCATTTATTAATATAAAGCTAAATAGTGATACGAGGCTTAAAAAAAGTTTTTTCATACTAAAAAATAATTTGTAATAATTTGTAATGTATTCTTTTAATCTTTTTTTGTGGTAATTATTTTATTTATTATCAAACACAGATAAATCCCATTTATCGAACCAACGGAGAATGGGTTTATTGTTTTCAAAATAAATTGGCAACCAAACATACCTTCCATCGATAGCGTTTTCTGGAGTCCAACGATCGCCTATGTAAACGAAAGCATCTTTTTTTCCAATTACAGGGATTATAAAAGTACTCTGCGACCAAAAAGTAGTTTTCACTTGTTTCTCATCACCTCTGCTCGGATCGCCTAGCTCTAGCCATGGCCCCAATATATTATCTGCAACTGCTAATCTTGCAGGGTTCGGTTTCCAACCTGTTGTGCCAGAGGTTATCATAAAATATTTACCATTTTTTTTAAAAATTGCCGGGGCTTCATTTGCTTTTCCTTCTAATACTCTGGCATAGTTTCCTGTAAAGCCCTGATAATCGCTGGTTAATTCAGCAAAATGTAATGTTTGGTTATTTTCAGAAGAATGAATATGGTATGCTTTACCATCATCATCAACATATAAAGTCATATCACGTGCCATTTGCCCACGCTTAAAATCTCTTCGAACAAAAAATCCTTCTCTTACCTTTTTTTGCCCTTCGGCGGTTTTTAGATTTATGCTTTCATTTGTTGAGTCTAAAAAATTATTTTGAAATTCGACTGGTAAGTTGATAGGCCATTTTCCTGCATTAGGATTTACACTTTTTATATATTTATATGGTCCAATAACAGATTTACTTATTGCCAATCCTGTTAATGCAGCTTTATAACCTTGCCCCTTCAATTCGTGATGAAACCACATAACAAAGGTTTTAGTTTTTTGATTATAAATCACTTTTGGTCGTTCAACAATGCAACCTTTTACTAATAAACTAGTAGTATCGTCAAACATTGTCAAAGCAATACCGTCATCTTTCCAATTAACCAAATTTTTTGATGAATATACATGAACGCCAACATTAGACAAATTGCCTGCTTCGCCTTCGGTTTTGTGTTCGCCAAACCAATAATAAGTATTGTTAAATATTAAAATTCCGCCACCGTGTGCATTAATGTGAACACCATTATTATCTAACCATAGATTGCCTGGAGAAAATGAATTTTGTACTTGGGTATTTCCCAATAAACTTACACCCATGAAAATTACATACAGCAAAAGCTTAACCATTTAGTAAAAATAGAACCATGGTTCTATTGTATGGGTGTTTTTTAAACCATAAAAGGTGTATATATGGGTTAAAATAATGTGTTTATCTGTAAATACAAAAGCTAAAAAGCTAATACTGTTTCTAGAAAATGTTAAGTAATAGAAGCTCAATGCTTATTTTACTGCCTCAAAGGCTGGCTGATTGAAGTGGATAGCCCACAGTGGTGCTGCAAGTACCACGAGGACTAGTAACGTAAAGCAGTTACCACTGCTTGGCTTAGTATAAAAGTTGAAAGCCAATAAATCTATTTCGTTCTTACACTCGTTTCACTTGTCCAATCGCTAGAAAAACCCCATTGCATATATCTTCTAATTCGATAAAAATAGGTTTGCTTGCTTTTTAATTTTGGCAATTGTATAACGCCTTTATTTTCGAACAACAAACGTTTTTGATAAACACCAGATGCAGTGCCATATTCTATTTCGTATTTATAATCCATTGGATCCGACTCAATTGAAAAGTGAATGCTGCTTGATGTAGTTTCTACACCCCAAACAATTGGTGGTAATTCATTAGATTGTAATTTAATATCTTTTACTACAGTGCTCGTAATACCTACATTATTTTGTGCAAACAATTCAAATTGGTAAATTGAATCTCGAGTTAGATTGTCTAATTGAATAAAATTAGCTAGTGCTACTTTGCTCGTTGTTCTGCTTAATAGATTGGTGCCATATTTTATAAAATAATTATTGGCGGTATTATCGTTATCAAATACCACTCGTATAGCATCTAAATCGGTATAAACAGCCACAACTTTTGGAGTAGTTGGCTTTTGTAAAAACAAAACCGAATCGAAACGATTGTAACCAAGGGCATCTATAATTTGTACAGATACCGAATGGCTATTTAACGTAGTAGATAATTGAAAATTTATAACAGGTGAAGTTTCGCCTGGTTGTTGGGTTGCAATATCTATTCGCTTTTCGGATATTGATTTGCCCAATTTGTCTTTAGATACAACGTTCAGTGCATAACCTTTCATTTCAAAAGCTGGAAAGCTTAGTAAATCTCGGCTAACCAATGCTAAAGATCCACTAACTGTATTTTCGTTTGCATTTATTTGAAGATCTTTAATGGTAAAGGGCTGATAATTTTTCTTTACATCATAAAAGGCTTTTTTAGGTTGTAAAAAAGTGTTTACAATACCCCAAGTTCTATTTTCTGATGGTGGCGTTAACCAACTAGCTTTTGGGCTCCAATAGTTACTTCTATAATCGTTAAATGTCCATAAAGAAACGCCCATAACATAATCTCTGCCTCTTAATTCTGCTAACATTTTTTCAATAGGAATAATACCTTCATCTAAATTTTCTTTGTTTAAGTTGTTACCCAATTCGGAGAAAAAAACGGCTTTTGTAGGAAACAATTTGTGCAACTTATCTGCAACTTTACCCCAATTGTCGTAACTATTAATAAAAATTAAATCGCAAATTCCTGCTGCATCGTCTGGTTGGCCTGGAGCCGAATTACTAGCATAGGTTACCAAACGATGAGGATCTAAAGCCTTGGCCTGTTCAATAGCTGTTTTTATATAGTTGTAAACAAATGGGTTGTTTTTGGTACTGCCAATTTCGTTACCCACACTCCAGCCTACTACACTTGGGTGATTGTACTGTTGTTGTATTAATTTATCTAACCATAATTTGGGTAATGGATGGTTGGCATTAGCCATTGTATCTTTTCCCCAAAGTGATACTTCTTCAAAAACCATTATGCCTTTTTCGTCTAAATAATCCAATAATGCTTTGGGTAAAGCCAAATGACTTAAACGTGCCATATTTGCTCCACTTTCTTTCATCATATCTACCATTTTTTTAATGCTTTCAAAAGGCAATGTGTTACCATGTATTCTATCTTCTGCTACCAAATTAAAACCAACAGTTCTTATTTCTTTGCCATTTAATTTTAATTTAAATCCATCTACTTCCAATTTTCTAATACCAAAACGATCTTTAAAACTGTGTATCAATTTATCTTGCTGGTATAGATTTACTTCGGCAGTATATAATTCGGGATGCTCAAAATGCCAAAGATGTACATTGGCTGCATCTAATTGTAATTGTGCATTTAAACTAATTGTTTTTGTTGCTGGTAACTGGGCAATGGGTTGTTTTACAGATTTTATAACCAACTTATTTTTATACAAAACATTTACGGTATAATATCCAGTGAATGCAGTGTTGGTATTATTTGCAATATTGGTTTTAACATTAATACTAGCAGTACCATTGGTTAAATTAGGCAGTGCATTTATATGAGCATAATTGATACGTATTGGATTGGTTATTTCTAACCAAACTGGCCTACGAATACCACCCCAATTCCAAATAGCACCACGTTTAAAAAAGTTAGATACTTTTAATACAATGGTATTTGTTTCTCCAAATTTTATATAGTTATTAATATCAAAATGGAAGGCCAAAAAACCCAAATGATGTTCTCCAATTTTTGTTTCGTTAATCCAAACTTCAGCATCGTTGTACACCGATTCAAACAGTAATCGAACCTGTTTTGTTTGCGATGCTTTACTAATTACAAATGTGTTTCTGTACCAAGCATCGCCAGTAAAATAGGCATATTCGTTTTTAATATCCCAATTGCCTGGCACTTGAATGTCATCCCAAGCGGCATTATTTACATTGTTTTTATACCATTTTTCTTCGTCGCCAACTTTATATAAGTCTGTTTTAAATTTCCAAGTACCATTTAGCGATATGGAATCGTTTAAGGTTGTTTGTGCCTTACCATTTTGCGAAGAAATGAAGATGGCAAAAACAAAAACAGGTATAAATCGTAAAAAGTGCATAAAAATTGCTTTATAATTGAATGAATATTTTTTAATTGTTTTATGAATTGAAAATAATTTTCTACTTCAATATCAATTCAATTACGGCTATTTCAACATTGGGTTTAACAACTGGTAAGGATAACACTAACTCGCCTTCTATTTTTTCGGAATCAGGTTGATGCGATGATTTAGCTATAAATTTAATTTCTGAATTGTCGTGCAAAAATTGAGCATATTTTACTTTACCCAACATTTCGGGTAATACAATTTTGCCTAATGGATAATTCATAAGGTGTAGATACAATCTTTTGGTTTTTGGATTGTAGGTGTACAAACAATTTGCAGGAACTTTATATTCTAACGGAGCTTGCGTGCAGCCATAAATGGAAGCACTATTGTATTTCATCCAATCTCCCATTGCTTTTAAAGCGGTTTCTGCTCTATAATCTAAATATCCACGGGCAGTTGGCCCTACATTTAAAAGTAAATTACCTCCTTTACTCACGTTTTCTATTAACATCGAAAGCAGTTGATTAGTACTTTTCCAATTTTTTTCATCCCTATGATAGCCCCAAGATCCAGAAAAGGTTTGACAGGATTCCCAAGGCACTGGTTTTCCATCTACCTCAGGCCATTTTGCAGGCACATATTGTTCGGGTGTTATAAAATCCCAACCACCCTCAACTTCATTTAAGTCCAAACGATTATTAACCAAAATTTTAGGTTGTAATTTGCGAACGGTTTTCAATAAATCTTCAGAAGCCCATTCGTTACGCCCTTTTTCCTTGTAGGAAAAATCAAACCAAATCAAACTAATTTCACCATAATTGGTGAGTAATTCAGTTACTTGATTTTTGATATATGCCCGATATTTTACCATATCCCTATTTTTATTGAGGCTATCCATTTTGGCCAAATTATCTTTTGGTTTTAAGGGATGATATTGATCAAGGGTAAAATCAAGATGGTGCCAATCGATTAAAGAATAATAAAATCCAACTTTAATTCCTTCGGCACGCATGGCATCGGCTACTTCCTTTAAAGCATCTCGTTTAAAAGGGGTATTGGTAATTTTATAATCGGTAAACTTACTATCCCAATTGCAAAAACCTTCGTGGTGTTTTGCAGTAATAACAAAGTATTTCATTCCTGCTTCTTTGGCCAATTTTGCCCATTCTTTGGGTTGAAACAAATCGGGATTGTACAATTCAAAATATTTTTGATAGTCTTCGTTGCTCATTTTTTCGCTACTTTTCACCCACTCGTGCCGAGCAGGCATAGCATACAAACCCCAATGACAAAACATTCCAAAACGTGCTTCGATCCACCATTTCATTCGTTCTGTTTTTTGTTCTGGTGTTTCTTTAGGAAGTTGTGCATTTAGATTTCCTAAAAACATCAATAAGATTGCAACGGCTAAGAATACTTTTTTCATGGTCAATTTATTTTTGGTATAGCAGTTGATTTTTTTGCCATTTATTTGAATTTTATTTGCCATTTTACTATTTTACTGTGTTTGCTTTTAATGAGAACCCGAATCCAATTTATTTCTATTCTTGACAGAATTTCAATAGAAACATCTTTATAGTTGTTGGATAAAGACGTCCCAACAATCTGTCTATTCACCTCATCATTTATTCCTGCAATTCGAATTTCATAATCATCCCTATCAATTATTTTACTTTCAACCTTGAGGATATTATTTTTCCAATCTTCTAACTATTAATCTCTTCAGAACTTTTCGATAGTTGTTTTCAAACTCTATTTAACCAATTGTAGGTTTAATTTTCAGCTCAATGTTTACTTATAAACTGGCTCAGTTAATGTAATTTCTAAAATAGTAGTTGCAGGGTTTAAGGTATAATCAACCCCAGTTATGGTAATGGTATTGTCTTTGTTTTTGGTCCAGCTAAGCTCTTTACCATCAAAAAGATTCACCACTTTAGTTACTTTTTTCTTACCCAAAGATTGGCTTGTAAATATTCCCTTTTTAAAGTCACGGTAATCTTTATAAATATGACAATAGATTTTGTTGTTAGTAAATGTAAAACCATATTCGCCAAAAAGTGGTTGCCAAGGCCCGCCTCTTGTGCCATAAATTGCATTACCCACTTTGGTTAACCAATTACCCGTTTTTAAAAGAACATCTTGTTGGTTTTGAGGTATAACACCTTCTCTGTCTGGTGCAACATTTAATAGCAAATTGATATTTCTAACCACACAATTAGATAAAAAAACAGCCACTTCATCAAAACTAAAAACAGGAGCATTGGGCTTAAATCCCCATCCACCTTTTTGAAGGCTCAAACATTTTTCTCCATATTGTTCAAAACGAATATCGCCAGAAGTTGCACTACCACCTTCTTCGGCATGCACATCTCCCACCCAAGAAAAACGTTCGTTTACAACCAAATCTGGTTGAAATGTACGAACCAAGCCCATAATGCCTAATGGTTTATTGGTGCCTTCTTCTTTTGTAATATACTTTTCGTTTATTGGCCATTCATTTTTTGGGTTTTGATATTTTCCTGGATCCCAAAACTCAACTTCTAAAGGAGGATTAACAGTTTGGCTTAGCCAACCTCCATCCCAAAACATATAATCTATTTTGCCATAGTTTTTAAATAGGGTAGTAACTTGCTCATACACTTCTTCTTTCATGTCTCTTGCATCTGCTTTATGCCAGGTTGCAGTTTTATAACCCCAAACATTGGGCTTACCATCTTTTCCTGTAACATCGTAATAACCAGGGTAACGCCAACTCATGGGAGAATAATACAGCCCTACATGCAACCCTGCAGATCTTACTGCATCTGTATATTCTTTTACTAAATCACGACCAAGATCTTTTTTGCTGGTCCAACTAGACGGATGTTTGCTATCGAAAAGTGCAAAACCATCGTGATGGCGTGTAGTAAGAGCCATATACTTCATGCCAGCCTTGTTAGCTAAATCGGCCCAGGTATTTGCATCAAACTTAGCAGCGGTAAAGCCTGTTTGTGGGTCTCTAGCCCTTCGTTGATAATACTCTTGACCCCAAGCTTGTTGGTGTCTTACCCATTCGCTTCCTTCAGGCATGGCAGCATAAACGCCCCAATGTATAAACATGCCAAATTTGTCGTTCAAAAACCAATTCATTTTTTCGTTGGATAATTGTTTAACACCAACATCTTCTTTCAATATTCTTTCAGGAATATTTACAAATTCCTGTATTGTAGGTTCTGGGGCTTCTCCTAAATAAGTTAATTCAATTTGATCAACAAAACCACTTCCATTTCCTGTTGGATGTATGAATGAAATCAATACATTGTCTGTAGAAAAAGCCGTTTGAAAATCGATAGTTACCTTAGTATATTCTGTTAAAGCACTGGAAACAGATTTTGCTGCACCGCCATAGTCGCTTATTTTCATTTGAATTTCTTCGGAACCAGATTCTGTTTTTACGTATGCCATTATTTTATACAAACTATTGGGTTTTACTTTGGTTTCTTGCACACCAAAAGCCCTTTCTGGGCCAACTTTTAGTGCATGTTTACCAGAGTAGGCATTTGTAGATATGCTGCAAAATTTCGTTCTCCAATTCTTCCAACCAGTCAGGTCTCCTTTTTCAAAATCTGCATTAATAATTAAGGTCGTTTGGTCTTGTGCAGTAGTATTAGTGGTTTGTGCAAATAAATTATTTGGCATAAAAACTAAACTGAAATAAACTGAACATAAAAAAAATAAGTATGATTTCATTTTGCATTTAATTTAATGTACTGTTAACTGTAAATTAGAATATCCTGTTTTTGAATTGGCAAGAGCAGTTTTTATTACTCTTGATTTTACAAAAACTAATGAAACAAAAACAACAAGAATCTTATAATAAAAACAATAATTTTTTGTTTAGAAAAAATATTTTAATTTTTTGTACTGGGTTGTAATTTATTAATGCCACCAAATTTTAATAATAACCAGGCTATTGGGTGTAAAAATGCAATTACAAAAAACCAAAATGTATAGCCTTTGCCTTGAACCAAATCTAAAATGGGCGATAATATGGCATGTAAACCTTGATCTAAGAAACCAGAGGCTTTGGTTGAAGGGCCAGAAAGCATGGATACAATGATCATATTCATGATGATGCCGCCGATGGTACTGCCTGCTGCTACTATGCTAAATACGGTGCCTAATGAATGGCTGGGAACAATATCTACAATAATAGAACTAATGTTGATTAACCAAGCTAATGATACCATTACCACAATACAAGAAATTGCTAATGATACATTAATACTGTCGACCCTGCTTATAATGGGTGCTAATGGCATTATACATGCACAGGCTAACATTATATACATTCTACTATTTACGGGTAATCTACCTTGCTTTATAAGCCTGCCAGAATACCAACCACCAAACAAGCTTCCAACACCAGCGGCGGCATAAATTACCCATGTAATTTTTAAATCGTTTTGGGTTAAATTTCTTTCGGCTGCTAAATATTTGGGGAACCAAAATTGAAAGAAATACCAAACAGGATCTGTTAGTAATCTTGCAAATAACAGTAACCAAGTGCCCTTAAATGTTAAGACTTGTTTCCAAGACCAGCTTTGGTTTTTGGTATCGGATTGTTCTATATTTGTATCGTTATCTTGTTCTATAAATGCCAACTCTTCTTTTGTAATACGTTTATTTTTTTGTGGTGTTGTGTAAATCATTAACCAAGGAATAATCCATAATAAACCAACTAAACCTGTTAAAATAAAAGCCAATCTCCAGCCTGTACCTTGCCCTAGCCAATTAGATATAGCAGGCAAATGTTCTGCATAGCCATAGGTTGCCAATGGAATAACAATATAGGGAGCTACTGTTGCCCCAATTGTTGCACCCATTGTGTATAAACCAATTGCAAATGCCCTTTGTTTGGCTGGAAACCATTCTGATACTGCTTTTGATGCTGCTGGCCAAATACCTGCTTCGCCTAAACCTAACATAAAACGGTAAGTTCCTAAAGAGGTCATACCCTTTGCAGCAGCTGTTAACATATTTGCAATTGACCACCACACTACAAATAATAGGGTGCCTTTGCGTGTGCCAATTTTATCTACAATTCTTCCAGAAAGTATATAAGCAATGGTATAGGCTATTAAAAATATATTTACAATATTGGCATAGTCTCTATCGTCCATGCCTAAATCTTTTTGAATGGTTGGGGCCAATGCAGATAGTGTTTGCCTATCTATATAATTGAGTACTGCTGCAACAAACAATAATCCAACTATCCACCAACGTAAACCTTTTACTTTTTTTATCATAATTAGGTATTTTAAATTAATAGTTATTAACTAATAACACCTTACTTCAAATAATGAAACAGGGGCATTGGTGTTAGAATTGGAAATTTTTAGAGTTAATGATGAAGTTAATATAGGCTCGTTAAAAGTTATGGTACGATGTGATAGGTAGTTACCAGCAATTGAACCAACCATTGTATTGTTGCTATCGTAAATGGCAACTTCATCGGCACAAAATGCCATTTTAGTTTCTGGATTTACTAAAAGTACTGATTCTAAAGGATGATCATAGTCGGCATCGAAAAATAATTCTACTCTATTAATTATTTGTTCGCTATCCCAACCAATTTTAATTTCTCCTGCATTGGTGTTGTAATCGGCCACCCAAGCATTGGTGCTTTTAACTGGTCGTTGTAAACCATTTTTTAACCATGTTGCTGAATACGCATTTAAACCTGGGTTTATTTGCATAGCAATGTTTTTGCCAGCTGGCCTTCGCTGTGGACACCAAAATTCAAATGCTTCTACTCCCAAGTTTGCTGGTGGTTCTTGTTTGCCATAATTAGATACCGCAGGGTTAATAGCATTAAATACCGATAGAATACCAGTAATTCTTTTATCACTAACGGCTAATTCAACTGCTTCGTTACGCATAAAACAAACAAACGCATATTGTTCTTCGGCAAATTCGTGCATAAAAGCCACTGTGTAGGCTGCTTCATTTGTGCCTACTTCAATTTCTTGGGTTTCTACAATAACATCGGGTGTATGATTGCCAATTTTACTGCTTACCCTAAGTTCTATAGTTAAGTTGGTGCTGGTTGCAGATTTAGCCCAAAAGGTTATACTTGGCATTTTGTGCTTGGCAACGGGTAGCATTTGTGCTGCTGAGAATTTTAAACTTTCCCAACTGCCCGATGCTGGAATTTCAGAAAGTAATAAAGTAGAATTTGCTGCTAATGTAGTAGCTTTTTGTACTAGATCATCTGCATCGTGCAAAGTACAATTTGGAATATGCTGACCTGTTTTTAATAATTCTTGTTGTAAAATATTTATATGTTTTTCGCCAATAGTTCTTGGCAAAGTATCATGTTTTTTACATAGGGCAGCTGCAATAGCAATTGCTTGTCCAATATGGCCACAGGTAGCCATAACTCTTGTAGAGCCAAAGGCTACATGTGAGGCACTTATTACACGCCCACCTAAAAATAAATTATTGATATTTTTGCTGTAAAGGCTTCGATAAGGAATACCATAAATACCCTTTGAATGCCATTGATTGCAACCAGATTTATCGCTAAAAATGCCATCGGCAGGGTGTAAATCTATAGACCAACCCCCAAAAGCAACAGCATCGTTAAAAACAGTTTGTTCTACAATGTCTTGTTGCTTTATTATATAATCTCCTTCAAATCTTCTACTTTCTCTTTTACCAGGAATGGTTCCTACCCATTCCAAAGTCATGGTTTCAGCTTCAGGAAAATTACCTGAGTTTTTAATGTAATCCCAAACACCATACACTACTTTCCACAGCTCCCATTTAATTTCTTCTGTATCATGCACGGTGTCTAATCTGCCACCATACTCTATCCACCAAAGTTTACAACCATGTTCTTTTGTATTAAAATTTCTATAACGAGGAATTTGTTTGATATCGCTCAATGCAAATGAAGGTGGCACAAATCTTACCGGCTTTTGTGTGTCTTTGCTATAAAAATATAAAGAGTGGCCCAATAACTCACCATACTCCTTTTCTGGAGCAAATAATTCACCAAACTCTTCTTTAGATTCGGCACCCATTCTAAAACTTGCACCTGATAAAAAACCAACAATTCCGTCACCCGATGCATCGCAAAATAAAGGGGATTGAACAAAATATTCTGTTGAATTTTGGCTACAAAAACCAATCACTGCATCAATGGTATCTGCGTCTTTTTTCTCAACTGCATACACTGCAGTATTTAGCAAAAGCTGAATATTGGGTTCTTGTTTAATTTTATCTAACAAAATAGTATCAAAAATTAAGGCATTGCCTTCGGAATTACGATACATATTTTCTACCAATAATTCATCTACAACACCGCCTTCTCTTGCCCAACGATTGTTATTGCCCATGTGGGATGTTGCTCCTAAAACCCACAATCGTACTTCGCTAGATGCATTACCACCTAGTACTGGTCTATCTTGTAACAGCACAACTTTTAACCCAGCTCTTGCCGCTGTTATTGCAGCACAAACACCAGATAGGCCGCCGCCTACAACCGTTAAATCTGTTTGTATAACCGTTCGTTTTAAGCTGCGTTTATCTACCTTTTCTTCTCTTATCATGTTTTTATTTTATTAAATTAGCAATTAGCAATATAGGTAAGTTTAAATTTTTTTATAGGTTATTGAAACAATAGTAATAGTGAATTCAAAATAACAGAGCCTAGGCCTGAGGAGTAATAAAAAATGTTCATCAATTTTTTCATGGGCAATAAGTTTAATTCTGATGAATTGTGCAATCGTTTAACGAAAGGCAATTTGTACACCCTAGTTAATGGTTAATGTGGTAATACCAATCATCTCTAAAACCTAAAACAGGAGTACAAGCCACAAATTAGATAGATTTATTTTTAAGCAAGACTCAAATTGATGAAATAAGTATTGGGAACATTCCCAAATAATGGGAGCGTTCCCAATACTTATGTATCTTTATCACCTTTCGAATAATGTTAGTGTGGAGCCATCATTTTACAATTGATTGTTGTGCCCCAAGTTACTGTTAAAAGAAGCTCATGAAATCACATCAAATAACTATTACAGACATTGCTAAACAACTCAATCTTTCAAAGTCAACGGTATCAAGGGTTTTAACTGGCCATCCGAATGTGAATGCTGAAACAAGAAAACTAATATTAGATTACGCAGAAAAAGTAGATTATCAAAAAAATTTGTTTGCAACCAGCTTGGTAACCCAGAAAAGCAATTTAATTGGGATTATAGTACCCGAATTTATTAGCTCCTTTTTCCCAAAAGCAATTGTGGGTGCTCAAGATAAAATAAGCAGTGCAGGATTTAATCTTATCATTGCTCAATCCAATGAAAGTTATGAAACGGAAGTTTCAAATGCTCGTGTAATGATGGCTAACCAAGTTGATGGATTGCTGGTTTCGGTAACAAAGGAAACTAGAAACTTCGATCACTTAAAGGCATTTAAAAGAAAGGGTATTCCCATTGTTTTGTTTAATAGAATATGTGAGGATATGGATGTACCAAAAGTAGTGGTTGATGATTATGATGGTTCGTTTAGAGCTGTTGAACACTTAATTAAAATTGGAAAAAAAAGAATAGCACATTTAGCAGGGCCCGATAACTTATCAATCAGCAGAAGAAGACTAAATGGTTACTATGCTGCTTTAAGAAAATACAATATTGCAATAGATGA
Organism: Chitinophagaceae bacterium; assembly: GCA_031429335.1. Classification (GTDB taxonomy): domain Bacteria; phylum Bacteroidota; class Bacteroidia; order Chitinophagales; family Chitinophagaceae; genus UBA1930. The sequence goes on from JANOZK010000158.1 coordinate 42,563, forward strand.
GGAACTGGTGATCTCTTATGATTTAACAATGGATAAAGTGAAAATTTATATGAATCATTTATTGAACTTAACCAATCCACCCGATGCTCTTTTTGCCATTAATGATCCAACCGCTATAGAAGCAATACAAGCCATTAAAAAAAGAGGGTTGAGAATTCCTGAGGATATTGCTGTTGTTGGGTTTAGCAACGATCAAATATCTGAATTAATAGAACCAGCTTTAACAACAGTATCGCAACCGGTAACTAAAATTGGAGAAACCGCTGCAGAAATGTTACTGCATTTAATTAAAACAGATATCAGTAATTGGAAATCTATTACCAAAACATTAAGCACTGAATTAATTATTAGAAAGTC
>JANOZK010000159.1:0-21538 GCA_031429335.1 Chitinophagaceae bacterium
CCTAATAATACCCAATGCCTTTAGTCCCAATGGCGATGGAATAAACGAAACATGGAGTGTAGAGCAACTAAAAGATTACCCACAAGCCCAACTACAAATATTTAGCAGAAATGGGCAATTGGTGTATAGTGCTAGAGGCAATAACAGCACAGCTTGGAATGGCAGACTCAACAATCAAGCACTACCAGTTGGTACGTACTATTACATCATTAACTTAAACACCGTTTTACGTAACAAACCTTTTACTGGTTGGTTGTTGTTGGTGAGGTAGGTTTTTTAGTTTAGGAATTTAAGAGTTTACAAGTTTGAATGTTCCAAAGTTCAAGTCTAGGGTCGGAACGCTGCAAGCGGACTGAACCGTTGTTCTACAAGAAAAAGTTTAATAGTTTAGGAAGTTTAAAAGTTTACAAGTTTAAAGTTGAATAACCCCGACAACGGTTTCCAAAAACCTTGTAGGCGGTTGGCTTGTATTTTTTAAAAGCTCAATTATATTCCTTAGTTGATGGGCTGGGGGATAGTAGCAAAGTAGCTCCTGCTAGCCAGCAGGACTACCTGCGTATAGCCCCAACTAATGTTGATTTTTGTATAGGTGTTCATAGCCCATAATTATTTAGTTGAAGGATGATGAACAGCTAAAAACCAAAAGCCACTTCTAAAAAGAAGTGGCCTTAGCTATGGGTTAATCATAAAAGTATAAAAATTTAACTACAGCCACCTTGGGTGCCACAGTTTAAACATTTGTAGCAAGTACCACTACGTACAGTGATATGACCACAATTGGTGCATGCTGGAGCATCGCCTTGCATTTGTTTGGCATATTTGTTCATGGCATCCATAGATTCGTCTACCATGGCAGCAACTCTTTGTAATTTTTGTGGTGCCGAAGAAGCTGATACATTGGCCGATGGAGTAGCAGGTGCTGTAACGTGAATACTGCTTAATTCTGGCTGCCCCATTAAACTTACATCTCCATCTTCATCATCTCCTATATTACCTACTTCTGGGTTATCTAAAACATGCACCAAATCGGTACGGCCCAAGTATTCGTAAGCCAAAGCTCTAAACACAAAGTCTACTAACGAAGTGGTGGTTTTAATATTTGGATGATCTACCATACCTGCTGGCTCGAACCTTGTGAAAACAAATTTTTCTACAAATTCTTCAAGCGGTACACCATATTGTAAACCTACAGAAATGGCTATTGCAAAGCAGTTCATTAAACTACGAACGGTAGAGCCTTCTTTTGCTAAATCTATAAAAATTTCGCCTAAAGTATTGTCGTTGTATTCGCCTGTTCGTAAGAAAATTACTTGACCATTAATTTTTGCTTTTTGTGTAAAGCCTCTTCGTTTTGCTGGTAAAGTTTTACGTTCTACAATTTTAGAAAGCTCACGTTTTAATTTAGTATCTGCCGATGCCGCCATTCTTCTATTTACCTCATCTAACAAATCTTCGACACTTAATTTGGCTAAATCTACAATATTGCTTTCTGTTGTTGTTGCTTCAACAGTTTGCTCTGTTGCTGCTTCTTCGCTTGCAGTATCTGTTTTCTTTTTTGTATCGCTTTTTGTACTTAACGGCTGCGATAATTTGCTACCATCTCTGTACAATGCATTGGCTTTTAATCCCAGTTCCCAACTCATTTTGTAGCAGTCAGCAATTTCTTCAACAGTTGCTTCGTGTGGTAAATTGATGGTTTTAGAAATGGCTCCACTTAAAAATGGTTGGCATGCACCCATCATTTTTATATGTCCATGTGCATGTATAAAACGTTCACCTTTTTTACCACATTTATTGGCACAATCAAAAACCGATAAATGTTCGTCTTTTAAATATGGAGCACCTTCTACCGTCATGCTACCACATATATAATCGTTGGCAGCTGCAATTTCATCTTCTGTAAAACCTAAGCCTTCTAACATATTAAAGCTCCAATCGCCGTATTGTGCTTCGGTAAAGCCAAGACGCTGTAAGGTTGCATCGCCTAAGCTATAACGATTAAATATAAATCCAATTTCAAAAGCAGCTTTAGCCGCAGCATTTAATTTTGCTATTTCTTCTGGTAAAAAACCCTTTGCCAATAATGTTTGGTTGTTGATGAAAGGAGCACCTTCGAAGCTTGCAGCACCTACAGCATATTTTTCAATTGCATCAACTTCTTTTTGGCTATAACCCAATGTTTTTAAGGCATTTGGTACAGCACCATTAATTATTTTAAAATATCCACCACCCGAAAGTTTCTTAAATTTTACTAAAGCAAAATCTGGCTCAACGCCTGTTGTATCACAATCCATTACCAAGCCAATAGTACCTGTTGGTGCAATAACGGTTGTTTGTGCGTTGCGGTAACCATATTTTTCACCCATTTGTACTGCATCGTCCCAGGCTTTTGTGGCAGATTTTAATAAGGCATCTGGGCAATATTGTGCTTTAATACCCAAAGGTTTTATTTGTAAACCTTCGTATGCTTCGTTGGCATCGTAAGCAGCAGCACGGTGGTTACGCATTACTCGTAACATATCGGTTTTGTTGTCTTCATATTTGGCAAAAGCCCCTAAAAAGCTAGCCATTTCTGCCGAAGTTTTATAAGCAACCCCCGTCATTATTGCACTTACTGCTCCTGCAATGCCTCTTGCTTCTTCGCTATCATACGCAATACCACTAATCATTAAAATGGTACCAAGGTTTGCAAAGCCTAAACCTAAAGTTCTATAATCAAAACTTAATTGTGCAACTTCTTTGCTAGGAAACTGAGCCATTAAAACAGAAATTTCTAATACAACAGTCCATAAACGGCTAATGTATTCTAAACCTTCAACATCTAATAAATTAGTTTCTTCGTTAAAGAATTTTCTTAGGTTAATGGATGCCAAATTACAAGCGGTATTGTCTAAAAACATATACTCACTACAAGGGTTAGAAGCATTGATTCTTCCACCTTGTGGGCAAGTATGCCATTCGTTGATGGTTGTATCGTATTGTGTACCTGGATCTGCACAACGCCAAGCTGCATAAGCTATTTGGTTCCAAACTTCACGAGCAGGAATTTTTTTCATCACCCTGCCATCGGTTCTTGCTTTTAATTCCCAATCGCCATCTTCTTCTAACACTTTAAAAAATTCGTTTGGAATACGAATGGAGTTATTGCTATTTTGCCCTGCAACAGTTGCATAAGCTTCGCCTTCATAACTATTATCGTAACCTGCAGCTACCAAAGCAGCTACTTTCTTTTCTTCACCCACTTTCCAGTTAATAAATTCCATAATTTCTGGATGGTCTAAATCTAAACAAACCATTTTGGCTGCTCTTCTGGTGGTGCCACCACTTTTAATAGCACCTGCACATCTATCGCCAATTTTTAAGAAACTCATTAAACCACTTGATGTTCCACCACCACTTAATTTTTCTCCACTACCACGTATATGAGAAAAGTTAGTACCTACACCGCTACCATATTTAAAAATTCTTGCTTCACGTACCCATAAATCCATTATTCCACCATCGTTTACTAAATCATCGCTTACACCTAAAATAAAGCAGGCATGTGGTTGTGGGCGTTCGTATGCATTTTTAGATTTGGTTAATTCTGTAGTAATTGGATCTACATAGTAATGCCCTTGGGGCTTGCCAGTAATGCCATAACTTTCGTGTAAACCAGTATTAAACCATTGTGGACTATTAGGTACACAACTTTGATTGAGAATACTAAAAACCAATTCTTCGTAAAAAATTGTTGCATCTTCTGTACTAGCAAAATAACCATAACGTTCGCCCCATACCTTCCAGCAATTAGCCATACGGTGTGCTACTTCTTTAGAGCTGGTTTCTCGGCCTAAACTTCCATCTTTTTGTGGAACTCCAGCTTTTCTAAAATATTTTTGAGCAAGAATATCTGTAGCAATTTGGCTCCATTTTTTGGGCACTTCTACATTATTCATTTCAAAAACTGTTTCGCCTGTGGGGTTTTTAATTACACTTGTGCGATAGTCGTACTCGAACTGATCGAAGGGACTAATGCCATCCTTTGTAAAGCGACGGCTGAACTGTAAGCCTTTGTTTGCTTTGATTGACATAACAATGATAGAATTTATGGGTGGTTAATGGTTTGCGTTTAGTTTATTCGTTAGCGTTAAGTAATTGTTAAGCAGATAACGAAAATATCTTTCCATTTTCATATCACCACCTCTTTTAAATCCACAGATTGTGGATAATGAATGTGCAAAAATGAAAGGCTCAAATGCAGGTTGCATTTGCTGCGTTAGTAACATTTTGTGGGAAATAATTTGAAAAATTAATATTGAAAAATGAACTAAATCCTTTAGTTATTGAATGGTTCAACAATATTAAAAAGCTATTTTGCTAATGATATAGCCCAAATGTGAATTAATAGTGAACTAAAATCACTTATTTTTAGCTTTAAAAGAATAATTTTAATAATGTGCTATTTAGAGCAAACTTTTTTGCATTTTTGCAATACCACTTACAAAATTTTGAATGAAGCAGGATTTGTACAAAATATTTATTGCTAAAAAAGAAAAGGGAAAAAAATCTTTTGCGGTTTTAATTGACCCCGATAAAGTTAATGCACATTCGATTGAGCAAATAACTACTTTGGCTGTAGATGCTAGAGTAGATTACTTTTTTGTGGGTGGTTCATTGGTTATATCTAATCACTTAGACGAGTGTATACAACAAATAAAAGCAGCCTGTAATATTCCGGTAATTTTATTTCCTGGTTCACCATCGCAGGTAAGTAAGTATGCCGATGCATTACTGTACCTCTCATTAATTTCTGGAAGAAATCCCGAGCTATTAATTGGTCAACATGTTGTAAGTGCTCCTTTTGTAAAAAAAAGTGGGTTAGAAATTATGCCTACTGGTTATATGGTAATTGATGGTGGTGCACCAACTACTGTTTCCTATATTTCTAATGCAACACCAATACCTGCCGATAAAAACGAAATTGCTATGTGTACAGCAATGGCTGGTGAAATGTTGGGCATGAAATTAATTTACATGGATGCTGGTAGTGGTGCAAAAACTCCTATTACCGAACACATGATCGAAAAAGTTGCTAGCCATATCGAATCGCCTTTAATAGTTGGTGGCGGTATTATACATCCCGAAAAAGCTTATCTAAATTGTAAAGCAGGTGCCGATGTTATTGTTGTTGGAAATGCGATTGAAAAAGACCCCTCCTTAATTAAAGAAATGGCAGCTGCTGTTCATAGTGTGGCTGTAATTGCTTAAAATTATACTTTCATAGATTTGTTTTTATGCTGCTGCATTCATCAAAATGGTTGCATGTTTAGCCAGAAATTCATTTACTCATATTGACAAGGTTTTATAACCGTTGTCGGTTTTTTAAAAACCTTAAACCTTAAACAACTTAACTTTTAAACTTATTCTTGTAGAACAACGGTTCAGTCCGCTTCCAGCGTTCCGACCCTAACTATAAACTTTAAACTCTTAAACCTTAAACATCCAAACTCCCCCCTTACCACTTCACAATCATTTTTAAATTAACCATTCTTGGGGTTAGTCTGTTGGGCATAGCAAACGTATTGTTTTGAAAATCTTTTACCAATAAATAGCTAATTGTATTGGCCCTATCTATTAAATTAAAAATTTCTAAGCTTAACCAAATACTTTCAAAATTTCTAAAAGGGGAGTGGCTTCTTCTGTTGGTTTTTTCTGGGTCTAAAATCAAAGCACTTAAACCAATATCGGCACGTATATATGGCTCAATGACCAATGCATTTCTGTAGCGTACACTATTGGGTATATTGTAGGGCAAATTGCTGCCATACAAGGCATTTAGGTAAAATTTAAAATTTTTATTGGTACTTAAATAATCTTGAAAAAACATACCAAAAGTTATCATTCTATCTGTAGGCCTGCGTAACCATCCAACATTTACAGTAGAGCTATCAATAGGTTTGTTATTGGCATCTAAAGTGTACTGTTGGTAAGTATCGTTGTTAATATTTTCTTGCGTTTTCATTAGCCCAAAACTTATCCAACTTTCTGCATCTTTTACCAACTCACCATATAGCCTAGCTTCTATACCAACAGCATAAGCTTTAGCATTGTTTTCGCCTAAATAACGTACCCTAACATTATCAATATCGTAAGGCACTACATCCCACATATTTTTGTAATACACTTCTGTTGTAATTCTGGCTGGGCGTTGTAGCATTTTAAAATTATAATCTAACCCAGCACTTGCTTGCCAACTTTTTTGGGCTTTTAGGTTCATGTTTAATGTACCATCGTATCTTCTCAATTCTCGGTAAAATGGTGGTTGATGGTATAAGCCAATAGCACCTTTTACGACAACATCTTTTTTCCATTTTTTAGGAATAAACGAAAAGCTAACCCTAGGTGTAAATAACAACTCTTTATTTAATGTGTTGTAATTATAACGTAGGCCAACTTGCAAGGTAAAGTCGGCAGAATCTTTAAACTGAATATTGTCTTGTATATAACCACTAAGCCTAGTAACATTAAAATTGGCTGTGCCTTTTAATACTTTATTAAGCTGCAATGTGGAGCCTGTATAGGGTAAAGAATACCCTGCACTATCGTTGTACTCCCACTCATTTAATTTATCGTTTACTATTTGTTGTTGTAAAGTGTTGCCCCATTGTATAAAATGGTTGCCTTTGTCTAAACTGCCTTTGTGGCTTGCATCCCAAAGGGTAATATCTAAGGTATTTCTAGCAAAATTTTGAAAAACACCAGCACCCAATGGATTATTTATTAAGCCAAATGTGGTACTACTTTTATCAAAATCTCTATCGCCAAAAATATAGGCTCCGGTGATATCTATGTTTTCTTTTTCGTTGTTGTTAAAACGGCTCAGCATCCATTTTAATTTAAGATTTTTCTTGGGTTGATGGGTGGCAGAAATACCTAAAAAATTGGTGGAGTAGCTGTCTTTTTCTTGACCATCGAAATAAATATCTAATCCAAAATTAGCTGTGTAAAAAGGGGAGAAGACGGAACTCGATAGTTTGCTCTCTTCTGGAAATAAAGTAAATTTTGTGGCCGATGAATTGGCAAAAATTTCATATTGCCATTTGTTGTTTGGTGTATACGTAATTAATGCTTGTATATCGCTACTGCTAGGTATATAATTGCCCTTGGTAGCTTGGCTGCTTAATAAGTTTCTGTTGCTTCTGTTACGAACACCTAGTAAATAAGTTACCTTGTTTTTTGCTGCAACGCCCTCTATATGAAAACCTTGTTCTAATAATCCCAAATAAGCAGTACCACCAAAAGTTTTAGGCTTTTTATAGGTAATGTCTAATACACTACTCATTTTATCGCCATATTTGGCTTGAAAACCGCCGTTATAAAATTTAATACCACCTGTTAATTCGGGATTAATAAAACTCAACCCCTCTTGTTGGCCATTTCGAACCAAATAGGGTCTAAACACCTCAAAATCGTTTACATACATTAAGTTTTCATCGTAACTACCACCACGAACATTGTATTGAGAAGTAAGTTCGTTGTTGCTACCCACAAAAATTTTAATTAACTGTTCTATACCTTGTATGGGAGATGGATTAACACCTGCTTTGCTGGGATCTATTTCAATTCGGCCAGATTCTCTTCGGCCTTTTCTATCTTTCACAGTAACCGAACCTAAGTCTTTGATATTTCTTTTTAAAATAATGGTAATATTTTCTGTTTCGCCCACATTTAGGGTAATATTTTTTTGTATTGGCGTATACCCAACATAAGAAAATACAATACCAGCAACCTTATTGGGGGTTATGGTAAGTTTAAAATAGCCTGAATCGTTGGTTGTAGTTCCTTTTTGTTTACCTAAAACTTCAATAGATACTGCAGTTAAAGGTTTGTTGTTTTCATCTAAAACCTTACCAGTTAAAGTGGCGGGTTTTTGGGCAATTAGTGGTGTGCCAATTAACAAAAAGAAAAACAGGACAATTAAAAACCTCATTATAAACAAATTAAGAGGCATGAAGATAATAATTGAGCAGCTAAATATAGGTGTGGATTAAAAAATTGTTACCATGATGGCAGAAAGGGGAATTATAACGTTCTTTGCAGAACTCAAAATATTTATTATGAAAAGAATTTTTACATTGATGCAATTACTTATTTGTTTAAGTGTATTTAGCCAGTCAACCACAGTTGTAATAAGCCAAGCATTTGGTGGTGGTGGCGGAACTGGATATTATAAACATGATTATGTTGAATTATACAATAAAAGTGCAGTTTCTCAAAGTATTTCAGGGTTTACAATTGCCTATGGTTCTTCTACTGGTCAGTTTGGTTCTTCTGCAACCAACTATTATACCATTCCAGCTTCAACATCAATACCTGCTGGAAAATATTTTTTAATTCAATTAGGCTCTGTAGGAAGTTCTGGGTTGGATTTACCTACTCCTGACTTAATTTCGACGAACTGTAGTATGTCTGGAACAAATGGTAAAGTGGCATTAGTAACTTCAGGATTTACTTTTAATACTTGTGGGGCAACTGCTACTCCTTGTACATTACCAAATGCAAATATTGTAGATTTAGTGGCTTGGGGTTCAGCCAATAATTCAGAAGGGGGTACTTCTGTTAATAATGGGGCTGCACTTACTTCTGTTCAGGGTTGTGTTAGAAAATCAGATGGAGTTCAGGATACCGATAATAATAATGCTGATTTTGATGTTGTTACAAATCCGGTTCCAAGAAACAGCTTGTTTATTATGCCTTTAAATCTTAAATCTTTCAATGCATCACTAATCAACAACAAAGCTTCTTTAACTTGGCATACAGCTAACGAAATTAATGTTAACGGTTTTTCAATTGAAAAAAGCAACGATGGTAGAACCTTTAACAGCATTGGGTTTGTGGCTGCTAAAAATGCTGCATCTGCTAGTTATTCTTTTAGCGATGTTATTGCTGCTGGTGCCAATTATTATCGTTTAAAAATTACCGATAAAGATGGTAGTTTTAAATACAGTACTATTGTTACATTAAACACCAAAGCCTCTACTAAATTGGATGTGTATCCTAACCCTGTTGTAAATGGTGCTGTAATTGCACATACAAAAGCAGGTGAAAATGCCCTTGTAAAAGTGCTAGGTATAGATGGTAAAATTATACTTACCCAAAATATACCAACTGGTGCAACTCAAAGTAGTATTGATGTAAGTAAATTGGTAAAAGGTAACTATTTAATTGTTTTTGAAAACGAGGGAACTAGAACCAGTGTTCAATTTGTAAAACAATAATTATCGAATGATATCCATAAAAAAACCGCTCAAAACTGAGCGGTTTTTTTATTCCTTAACTTTCTTATTTAATAGAAGCCAAATCAATTACAAAACGATACTTCACATCGCCTTTTAGCATTCTTTCATAAGCTTCATTAATGTTTTGCATATCAATCAATTCAATATCGCTTACTATATTGTGTGCAGCACAATAGTCTAACATTTCCTGTGTTTCTTTCATGCCACCAATCATAGAGCCAATAATGCTTCTACGATTGCTGATTAATGAAAACGGAGAAACTTTAGGTTGTTCTGATGGTAAACCCACAACTAATAATTTTCCATTCAAATCCAATAAATTTAGGTAAGGAGTAAAATCATGGTTGGCCGAAATGGCATCTAATATTACATCGAAATAACTAGCATGCTCTTGCATAGCTGCTGCATCGGTCGTTAATAAAAATTTCGATGCACCTAATCTTTTGGCATCAGCTTCTTTTGAAGGTGAAGTACTTAAAACAGTTACTTCTGCACCAAAAGATGCAGCAAATTTTACACCCATGTGCCCCAATCCTCCTAAACCAACAACACCTACTTTCATGCCTTTTGTTACACCAGCATACATCAAGGGAGAATAGGTGGTAATGCCAGCACAAAGCAATGGTGCAACTGCTTTTAAGTCTAGATTTGGAGATACTTTTAACGTGTATTTTTCATCTACTACAATTTGTGTAGAGTAACCACCTTGTGCAATGGTCTTTCCATCTCTTTCTATGGCGTTGTAAGTACCTGTCATCCCTTCTACACAATACTGTTCTAAATCTTTTTGGCAGTTTTTGCAAGTTCTGCAACTATCAACCATTACACCCACGCCAGCAATATCACCCACTGCAAATTTGGTTACAGCCTTTCCAACGGCAATTACTTTGCCCACAATTTCATGACCAGGCACCATGGGATAAATAGATCCTCCACCCCATTCGTTTCTTGCTTGGTGTAAATCACTATGGCAAACACCACAGTATAAAATGTCTATTTGTACATCATTAGCACCAACTGCTCTTCTGTTAAATTCAAAAGGAGCTAGTACTGTTGTTGCAGTATAAGCTGCATAAGCTTTGGTAGGTATCATAAGTTAATTGTTATGTATTAAAGAGCCTTTAGTTTTTGAATCATTTCTTTTGGGTTAGCAGCCTTAAACACCGTATTGCCAGCAACCAATACATTGGCACCTGCTGTTAAAATACTGGGTGCATTTTCTAGTGTAACACCACCATCAATTTCTATTAAAGTACTTAAACCTTTTTCATTGCACATGGCCCTTAACTGTTTTATTTTTTCTAGGGTTTGCGGAATAAATTTTTGTCCACCAAAGCCTGGGTTAACACTCATTAAACAAACCAAATCAACGTCGGCAATAACATCTTCTAATAAACTTATTGACGTATGTGGGTTTACAGCAATTCCAGCTTTCATTCCCAATCCTTTTATTTGCTGTATGTTGCGATGCAAATGTTTGCATGCTTCTATATGCACTGTTAAAATATCGGCACCGGCGTTTTTAAATTGTTCGGCATATTTTTCGGGTTCTTCAATCATTAAATGTACATCGCAAACTTTGGTAGTAGCTTTTCTTATAAACTCAATAATCATGGGTCCAAAACTAATATTTGGTACAAATCTTCCATCCATAACATCTAAATGAAACCAATCGGCTTCACTTTCATTCAGTAGGTTACAATCGGCAGCCAGGTTTAAAAAATTGGCACTTAGTAAAGATGGGGCTATTATTGGCATGGGGTTTTTAGGGTTTAGGGTTTAAGGTTTAGGGTTTAAGGTTGAAGGTTTAAGGTTTATAGTTATTTAGTTTATAGTTTATAGTTATTTGGTTTTTAGTTATTTAGTTTTGTAGTTTCAATTAATTAAAATTCACCATTCATAATCCGTAATTCCTAACTCCCAACTCCCAACTCCTAATTCCTAATTCATAATCCGTAACTCCTAATTCCCAATTCCCAATTCCCAATTCCTAATTCACTTCCTCAACCGCTCAATCGCTTCTCCTGCTTCTTTTAAATTTTTATCTAAGGTTAAACTTTTTTCGTAATTGGTGATGGCTTCCGTTTTATTGTTCATGGCTTCAAAACATTTGGCCTGCCAATAATAAGTATCAGCATTGGCAATACTAACGGTAGAAGCTAATTTAAAAACAGCCAATGCTTCGGTATAATTTTTAGCATCGTAATAAATAAAACCTTTTTCTAAGTATGCTTCCACATAAGCGTATCTGTTATTAATACATTCATCAAACAAAGCTATGGCTTGGTTGTGTAAACCCTTTCTAGCAAAATAAATACCTTCAATAAATCTGCAATCGGCACTATATTTTTTATTTACACCCAATGCATCTACATTTTTGCACAAAGCCAAAGCGGTATCGTTTTTTGTTTCTGCAAAAAGGTTGGCAAGGCTCAGCATACTATTTGGTTCGGCATAAATACGTATGGCTCTTTTGTACGATGTAATAGCACCCAAAGTATCGGTTACTTTTTCTTGTAAATGAGCTTTGGCATTCCAAAAAGCAAAATTTAAACTATCGTTTTTAATTAAATAATCCATCTCTGTTAAAGCCTCTTTTAAATAGTTGCAACTGTCTAACACGTTTATCAATTCAACCCTTAAATTTATGCTATCGGGGTATTTTTTTACTTGGTTAAATAGTTGGGTAATTTGGGCAGAATAGGTTGAATTGTTATTTATTGGTTTTTTATCGCCACAGGCAAATAAACTTATAGTAATTATAAAAAAGCAAAACCATTTAATCTTCATATTGCAAAAATAGCTTTGATGGCTACATTTTTACTTTTTTAGTACAGTTTGTTTTCAACCCATATCATTTTTCACTTTTACTTTGCAACATGAAAAAAATAGTTTTACTCTTTAGCTTGTTTTATACACTACATGCAATTGCACAACCCATTGTTACCGATTCTACCCAGTATGCTGGCGAAAAGCATTTTAAAAACATACAACAATTAACCTTTGGAGGCGATAATGCCGAAGCCTATTTTAGCTTCGATGGTCAATACATTATTTTTCAAAAAACAAATCCCAAAGAAGGAATTGATTGCGATCAAATGTTTATAGGCAAAGTACCCAAACCAGACGAAAAATTTACCTATAAGTTGGTAAGTACAGGCAAAGGCCGAACCACTTGTGGGGCTTTTTTAAAAAATGGAAAGCAAATCGTATATGCATCTACACATTTGGCTGCCGATGCTTGCCCACCAGTGCCAGACAGAAAAAATTATGGCAACAAATACATTTGGCCAATTTACAACAGCTTCGATATTTTTTTAGCCGATACCAATGGTAAAATTTTAAAACAATTAACCAACCAAAAAGGGTACGATGCAGAAGCTACCATTTCTCCCGATGGTAAAACCATGTTATTTACCAGCACCAGAGATGGCGATTTAGATTTGTATGTAATGAACTTAAAAACAGAAAAAGTAACACGAATTACCAGTACTTTGGGCTACGATGGTGGTGCTTGGTTTAGCCCAAATGGCAAAAAAATTATTTGGCGTGCTAGCCGCCCAACCACTGAAACAGAAGTTAAAGAATACAAAGAGTTGTTGGCACAAGATTTAGTAGCACCCACCAATATGGAAGTTTGGGTGGCCAATGCCGATGGAACCAACCCCCAAAAAGTTACAGCATTTGGGCAAGCCAATTGGGCACCAGCTTACATGCCAGATAGTAAACGAATTATTTTTGCCAGTAACCAGGAGTATAAAAGGGGGTTTCCGTTTAATTTATACACCATCAATGAAGATGGTACTAATCTTACCAAAGTTAGCAGAGATAAAGGTTTCGATGCCTTTCCTATGTTTAGTCCCAATGGTAAAAAAATAATTTTTTGTAGTAACCGAAACAATGGAGGTACCAGAGATACCAATATTTTTATGGCCGATTGGGTAGAGTAACCCATAAGTTTTTCAAAAACACCCAACCTTTTTTTGCTTTTTATTTAATGGTTGGTGTCCTCACCTACCATTAGGTAGAAGTGCTTAGTATTTTTCGGTTTGTGAGGACACCAACCGATAGACGAATCTAGGTAGGTTATCTAATGGTTGTTATTAGGTTGTTTAGCAATTTGAGTAAATGTATTTTTTTTTGAAACCTGAGCATTGGGTTTTTCAATAAAACTTCGGTACCCTGCTTTTCACTACTAGTCCTCGTGCCGCTTTTCAGCGTCACTGTGGGCTATACGTTACAATCAGGGTTAGCATCAACAGCGGTAATGCTATTGAGCAAAAAATCACTATGTCAATAGGTTTTTTCCGTTTCTAAGAAGTATGGTTGGTAACCTCACCAACCATAAGATGCTATCGGTTGGTGTCCTCACCAACCGAAATATCTATCTTCTAAAATGCGTCAAAAAATTAAACTCGTCGTTACCCGAGGCATAGAAAGCGGCACTGCTAAATCTATATGCTTCAGGGTATATTGCTAACTTCCATTTATCTTTTACCCGATTGTTAAGACGCTATCGGTTGGTGTCCTCACCAACCGAAATATCTATCTTCTAAAATGCGTTAAAAAATTAAACTCATCGTTACCCGAGGCATAGAAAGCGGCACTGCTAAATCTATATGCTTCAGGGTATATTGCTAATTTCCATTTATCTTTTACCGGATTGTTAAGACGCTATCGGTTGGTGTCTTCACCAACCGAAATATATATCTTCTTAAATGCGTTAAAAAATTAAACTCGTAGTTACCCGAAGCTTAGAAAGCGGCACTGCTAAATCTATATGCTTCAGGGTATATAGCTAATTTCCATTTATCTTTTACCGGATTGTTATGTGTATAATTTAATTTATCAATCAAAATATTTTCGTTAGATAATGGAATAGCTAAAGGGTCTCTCTTCCAAAATTGAAATTTCCTATCAGACTTATCACTACCATATTGCATCAACAAGTTGGGATTTGTGATTTGTAAATATTTTTTGAATTCGTGAGCAGTAAATTTTGAAAAACTTCCTGCTACACTTTCTTTTCTTTCATGATTTAAAATGTTCCAAACTAAATGAATGTGGTTTGGCATAATAACGTAACCAAATATTTCGGCAAGTTTATTATCCACTAAATATTTTAAAGAGTTTACGATAATCAGTTTCAAATTATCGTCGGCAAGTAAGTGTTTAAACTCAAAAATTGTATCAGTATAGAAATATGCTTCATTGGCAAGCATTTGACCTTGTCTTCTATGAAATGTGTTTAATTCCATTTGATTGCATTTAAAAATAGGTGTATAGTAATTTTCGGTTGTTGATACACCAACCGTAGACGAAATGTAAATTTATGGAAAAGGTGATTATCTAATTAGTTGTTGTCTCATCTACCATTTAGTATAAGTGCTTAGTATTTTTCGGTTGGTGAAGACACCAACCGAAACTGGAAAGGTTTATCTAATAGTTGGTATCTCATCTACCATTTAGTATAAGTGCTTAGTATTTTTCGGTAGGTGAGGACACCTACCGATAGATTAAAATAGATTTTTTCCGTCTCTATGGAGTATGGTTGGTGAGAACACCAACCATCAAATCAATACTATCGGTTGGTGTCCTCACCAACCGAAACAGGAATGCTGTTTATCTAAATTGTTGTGTCTCACCTACCATTAAGTAGAAGTGCCTAGTATTTTTCGGTTGGTGAGGACACCAACCGATAGAGTTGCGGTTAACTTAAAGTTTTTAAATAAAAAATAAACAACCAGCCAACAAAATAATTTTTTTATTAAACCAGAATACCTAAATTGCCTAACTATTTATTAAAACTACTATGTGTTTTATTTGCTGCTTGCCAATAAAATAATTTATTTAAACCAAACTAAAACTGTTTTATGAGGAAGATTTTACTACTACTTGCTGTGGTTTTTACAGTGTTTTTTGTACAAGCACAGAGTACTGCAAATTATACATTTAGCAATAGCACCACTGGATCCCTAACAGATATGAGTTCAGGAACAACCCAAATTATTGGTGCAAATGTGGACGTTGGTAGTGGATTTGTTCCAACTGCTACAAATCCCATTGGTTTTGACTTTATGTTTATGGGAGTTGTACAAAGTGTGTTTACGGTAAACGAAAATGGCGTTTTACGTTTTGGAACTTTACTAACTACTATGGGCAATGTGCCAAGTTTAAATATTGCCGAAGCAAGGTTAATTCCTTTTGCCTGCGATATGCAAACTGTAGCAACAACTGGTTCGGTAAGGTATAAAACTACAGGTTCTGTTGGTAGTAGAGTACTTACAGTGGAGTGGAGCAATATGGAAATCAGTTACAATGCTACAGGTGGAACAAATACTTTTCAAATAAGATTATACGAAACCACGAACGTTATTGAATATGCGTATGGTACTATGAATGTGGCTAGCTTCTTAGCTGGTGATTTTGGAGCCATTGGTTTTACAACTAACACAACCGATAATAGGTTAATTTATTTAACTAGTGTTGCTGCCCCAGCAGTGGCTAGAACTGTTGCAGGTATTGTTCTAAATTTAGTTACTGCAACTGGTAATATTACTGGGTTAAACTCTGCAGCTGATGGTAGTAGAACAGTGTTTACTTTTACGCCGGCTGCTGTAAATGCTCCAACCACAATAGCATTCACAAGTGTTGGGGTAGGTACAACAACAGTTGGTTGGACGGATAATTCTAACAATGAAAATTCATTTATTGTTACACGTGCTACCGATGCTGGGTTTACGACCAATGTGGTAACTTCTACAGTTACTTCTAGTACATCTGCAGGTACAGGTACTACTTATAGTTCTGTACAAACAGGTCTTTTGCCAAATACCACCTACTTTTATAGAGTAGTTGCGGTTGCAGAAACTGGATCTGCTGCATTAACAGGTAGCCAAATAACAACTTCATGTGCATTAGGTATATCAGGTACAAAAACAGTGGGTGTATCTGGCGATTTTACTAGTATAACTGTTGCTTTAGCAAATGGTATTAGCGGAGCTACTCTTTTAGAGTTGCAACCTTCTTACACAAGTGCATCTGAAACTTTCCCAATAACAATTCCAGCTTGTACTAATATTACCAACACACTAACTATACGCCCACAAACAGGGGCAACAGGGTTGGTTATTACTAGTAATAATACCACTGCAACTGTAGATTTAAATGGTAACACTTATGTTACTTTCGATGGACGACCAGGAGGTGTAGGCATTGCAAAAGAACTTACCATAGCCAATACTGATTTTGCCGGTAATGCTTTTAGATTTATTAACGAAGCCTCAAACAACACGTTAAGATTTTTAACCATTACTGGTGTAAACACCAGTACAACTAGTGGCGTAATTGTATTTAGTACCACTACTGGTGCAAATGGTAACGATAACAATACCATAGATAATTGTTTAATAAAAGATGGTGCCACAACACCTACTAATTTGGTATATGCATTTGGTACACCTACCACTCCAGCAACATTTAACAGCAACATTACTATTACCAATAACGAGTTTGCTAATTTTTTTAATGCAGGTGCTATTTCCATTGGTATTTTTAGTTCCACTAATAATACTGATTGGACGATTACCGGAAACAGTCTTTATCAAACAGTAGATAGAGCGTTCACAGTTGCTGCAGCTGGTTTTATTGGCATAAGTGTATCTTCCGTTCTAAGCAACAACCATACTATTTCTACAAATACTATTGGGGGTAAAGCTGCTAATGCTGGTGGTGGTGCTTGGACCCAAACCGGTTCTCCTTCTACTATTACGCACACTTTTATAGGTATTCGTTTGGCCGTTGGTACAACCACCCCAAGTAGCATTCAAGGAAATATAATTAGAAATATAAGTATTACAACAGCTTCTACCTCTTCCATAAATGCTGGTATTTCTGTAGTTACTGGATCGGCAAATATTGGTACTTCAGTTGCCAATACAATTGGCGATATGGCTGCAACTGGCAACATTACCTATTCAACCACTGGAACTGCTGGTGCATTTAGTGGTATATTAATGGGTAGTGGAACCCCAGGAGCATTGAATGTTCAAAATAATAATGTAGGTGGTATTACAATAAGTGGTGCTGGTACAGTAACGTTTAGAGGTATTTGGTTACAAGCTGTCACATCACCACCAGCGGCTTTAACACCAATTATTAGCAATAACATAATTGGTGGTAATATCGCAAATAGCATTAGCAATAGTACTAATTTACCATCTCATGGTATTAACAGTAGCAGTACACTTGCGTTTTTGAACCCTACTATTGAGAGTAATATTGTAAGAAATATAAATTCTAATAACACGGGCACAGCAGTTTCAACTTTTGGTATTTATTTGCAAGGTGCAGGAGCCCATATTATAAGGTTAAACACAGTTACTAATTTAACTTCTATTAGTGCAAATACTGGAGTTAGTTTAATAGGTGTTATGCTATCAAACACAAGTAGTATTGGTAATACCATTAGTAGAAATACAATTCATACATTAAAAAATACAAATGCAACAGCTTTAGCAAGTAGTTTTTCTGTTGGTATTTACTATAATGCTGGTTCTACAGGAAGCAACATAATTTCTCGTAATGTAATTCATAGCTTAAGTGTTGCTTCAACAACTGGAAATGTATTAACCAACCAAATAAATGGAATTCAGGTTTTTGCAGGTCAATGTGATATCGTTAATAATGTAGTAAGGCTTGGAATTGATGAGTTAGGTAATAGCATTACAGGTGGTTATTTTATTCAAGGAATTACAAAACAAAATGCTAATAACGTAAATGTTTATCACAATTCTGTTTATATTGGTGGTTCGGGGGTTACTGGAACAGTAAGAACCAGTGCTTTCAGAAGATCTGCAACAGGCGTTGATGATATTAGAAATAATATTTTTGTAAATGCTCGTTCTAATGCTGCAGGTACAGGAAGGCATTTTGCCATTGAAACAAATGCTGTAACAACATTAACAAGTAACTATAATATTTTAAATGCAACAGGTACTGGTTTTGCTGTGGGCACAATAGATGGAGGAACCACCCCTTTAAGCACTTTAAATACCTATAGAATTGCATTACCAGGTCAGGAATTAAACTCTGCTTTTGGTGATCCTAATTTTGTATTACCAACAGGAACAAGCTCTACAGTTAGTTTAAAAGTACAAAACCCTACACCTGCCGAAGCAAATGGTATTTTAATACCAAGTGTTACCGAAGATTTTGAAGGCGAAACTAGAAGTGGTTTAACACCTACTGATATTGGTGCAGATGCTGGTAATTATACCACAGTAGATATTTTTGCACCAACGATTACCTATACAGCTTTGGCAAGCCCTGTTTATGGGTTAGCAAATACACAAATTTCTGCAACTATTGCAGATGTTACAGGTGTTTTAAATACTGGTACTTTACAACCAAGAATATATTTTAGTAAAAATTCTACGGTTACATATTTATCTGCAGTAGGTACACGTACAAGTGGTACAGATAATAATGGTGTATGGTTGTTTACCATAGATCATACAGCATTAGGTGGTGTAGTTGCAACTGATGTGATACGATATTACATAATTGCACAAGACAATGCAGCAATACCTAATTTAGTTAGCAATGCTTTAAATGCAATAGCAACCGATGTTAATACTATAACAACCCCACCTACTACACCTAACCAATACACCATTGCTGCAGGCATAAGTTGGGTTGGTACAACCGATACTGATTGGAACGTTGCTACAAACTGGAGTCCAGCGGCAGTACCAACAGCTTTAGACGATGTAAGCATTGCAATAGCATCTGGTAATATGCCAAATGTGGGCACTGGAGTTGCTGCACTTGCAAGAATATTAAATATCTCTAGTAGCACTGCAACATTAGGTATAACAGGAACAGGAACTTTAGGTGTTACTAATATTATAAATGCAGGTACAGTTAATATTGGTGGAGGTACTCTTACAACCACAACAACTTATGCAAATAATTTGGGTGGTGTTACAACAGTAACTACTGGCACTTTAAATGTAACCACAACGCTATCTAATGCAGGTACGTTTAATGCAAATGGTGGTGTAACTAATGTTACTGCTGCATCTGGTACTGGTATAACAACAAGTACTGGAAATATATTTAATGTTAATGGTGGTATGGTAAACCTTGGTCCACAGGACAATACAGACAATAGAAGGGTATTTGCTAATTCAATAGGAGCATTAAATGTACTCAGCGGTACACTAAATATTGCTGGTGTGTTAAACGTTTCTGGAGGAACATTCACCCAATCTGGTGGAAATATTAATGTAGATTTTAATGGTACAGCATCAGCAGCAACTGCTGCAGTTAATTTTACAGCAGGTACTTACAATTTATCTGGTGGTACAATTACCATCGTTGACCCAGGTGCAACAAGTATTGCAGCATTTAGCTATACAGCAACTGCCAATACTATTTGCACTGGAACTCACACAGTTCGTTTTGGAGATGGAATTTCTACTACACCAGGATTTAGTTCTACTGTTGGTTTTACGTTAACAAATGTTTCTACAACTCCAAGATTTCACTTTCGAAACCTTACTATAAATGGTACTAATTTAGGTGCAAATAGATTTGTAACACAATCTGATAATTCTGTTTTAGGCACTTTTACAGTTACTTCAGGATCAGAATACCGACAAACTACCAACTCTACACATTTAGCTGGCAATCTAGTTATCGATGGTGTTTTTGTGGCAGATGCAAGCAGTGATTTTTTAGCTTTTGAAGATTTTTCTTCTGGTGTAATTTCTGCAGCAACTGTTGCACAAACTGTTACAGGAAGTGGAACCATTCAAAATGCTAATACAGCTCCAACAGGTGAAATAACAATATTAAGAGTTAATAACACCAATCCAAGTGGTGTAACTATTAGTATGGCTAATCCATTAAGGGTTACAGGTGGTATAACCATTACCAATGGTATTTTAAATACTACTGCTCTTACTCTAAATGGCGGTTCTGCCCAAACAGTTACACTAACTGCTGCAACATCTGCTGTTAACGTAACCAATTTAACTTTAAATAACACAGCAGGTGCAACCCTTACTGGTTTAGGCTTTGTAAATATAACTGGTACTTATACCCCTACATTGGGTATTTTAACTGCTGGGGGTAGATTAACCTTAAAAAGTAGTGTATTAGGCACAGCACGTATAGCAGCAGGTGCTACTGGCACTTATATGAGTGGTAGTATTAATGTAGAGCGTTTTATACCAGCCAAAGCCAGCCGCAGGTTTAGTTTTATCACCAGCCCTGTAAGCCAAGCACTAAGTGCAGCATGGCAACAACAAATTCATATAACAGGTGCAGGTACAGGTGGTACACCATGCCCAAGCTTAACTGCCCATAGCAATGGTTTTGATGCAACCACAACCAATGCACCCAACCTATTTAGTTATAGTGCAAGTAATGCAAGTGGCAGCCGTTGGACAGCCAATACCACAGGTACAACAGGCTTTACTTTAACACCAGGTACAGGGTATCGATTAAATGTACGTGGTGCAAGAAGCATAGGTTGTAATTTACTAAATGGCAATGCAGGTGGTTTAATACCAACAGCAGTAACCCTAAGTGCAACAGGTGCAATAAGCAATGCTCAAAAAAATATTGGTAGTTTTAATATTACTTACAATAATAACTTAGCCAATAACTGGGTATTAATGGGTAACCCTTACCCATCTGAATTAGACTTTTCATTGTTTAGAGCCGATGCAGCCAATGCAGGTGCCAATGCAGGTGTAATTAATGCAAGCTATATTATTTACGATCCAGCCAATGCACCAGATGCAGTTACTCCAGCTAATATGTACAGCACTTGGAATGCAGGTGTTTGGAGCAATGCAGCCACCAGCATCAGTGCTGCCAATGGCCAATACATTGCTAGCGGACAAGCATTTTTTGTACAAGCAATAAACAATACTGACATTACTTTAAACTTTGCAGAAGCCTACAAATATGCAGGCACACAAAATGGTGTTTTCCGTACAGCACTTACTTGGAACGATATTATAAGAATTGCATTAAATAAAGATGCCATTGTAATAGACCAAACAGTAATACGTTATGCCAACGAACCAGGTGTAAACAATAACAGATTAGGCGATTTAGATGCCACTTTACTATCTAGCAGTAACAGCTATTTAGGCAGCATAAAAGCAGGCAGCTTAACATCAATACAAACACGTAGTTTACAAACTGTAAATACCGATACGGTAGCTTTAGATTTTAATTGC
>JANOZK010000160.1:0-3725 GCA_031429335.1 Chitinophagaceae bacterium
CATAGCTATACATTGCCAAATACCAATAATAAAAGCTTTTAAATAACTTATTTCTTTTTCCTCTTTAATACTGGGTTGTTTAAACAATTGATCTACAAACAACAAAATTATACCACCCACCAACAAGCTAAGAGCAACGGTGATGGGGCTTTCTAATAAATCGTCAATTTTATCAGAGAATAATTTACCCAATAACAAAGCTGGAATTACAGCAATAACTAATTTAATATAAAATTGCCATTTACTAAAATCAAAAAAAATTTTCCAATACAATACCATCACCGATAAAATGGCTCCCAACTGTATGGCTACTTCAAATAATTTAGTAAACGCATCTTTCCCAATACCCATTAATGAACTGGTAATAATCATATGCCCAGTAGATGATACTGGTAAAAACTCTGTAAGTCCTTCAACAATAGCAATAACAATTGCTTGAAAACTGTTCATATAAATAATTGTTTTTTGAGAAGTTAAAATTAAAAAAGCGATGCTAAACATCGCTTTTAAATAGTATCATTAAACAGCATTATGCTGTAGCTTTTGGTTTTTTAAATATGGCATAAATTTCTACCACAAAACCCAATAAAATTAAAATAGGTGCAACTGTAACTCTGGTAAAACTGTACACGACATTGTAGTCGTAAATTGTTGGGTCTTCGTTTTTACCCCCACTCATTAAAACCATTCCAAGTATAATAATAACTGCACCAATACCCATCCATAAATAATTTTCTTTTGCAAAAAGAGAATCCATTTGTTTGTTTTTATCACTCATACAATATAATTAAGGGTTGCAATATAAGTTGAAAAGTTGAAAAGTCGATGGTCAATGGTTGATAGACCATGGTCCATGGTCTATCGACCAAAAAACCATGGTCTATTAATACAAATCATCCAATTTCATTTTCAAGTACTTCAAAACACTTCTATGGGTACTGTATAAGCTTATTAAAATGCCAATAACAATCATTCCTCCAAAAAGTGTTAAAGTAAGTTTGGTATCTCTAATAGCCTTAAGTTCAGGAAACTGGCTCTCTGCCCAACCAATTAAAATAAACAATAAACCAACAGCTACCATGCCACTAATTAACCCATTTATAACAGCCCTTAAATTCATTGGTTTTGCAATAAAACCACGAGTAGCACCCACCATTTGCATAGTTTTAATTAAAAATCTATTGCTAAACATAGCCAAGCGAATGGTATTATCTATGCTAAAAATTACGATGATGCACAGAATAATGGCAACAACTAGAAATATTAACCCAATTTGCTTGGCTTTGGTATCTAAACTACTCACCAATACTGGCGGATAATTAATTTCTGTAATTTGATTGGTAAATTTTTCTGAAATTGTTTTTACTATTATTTGTAAACTATCATTGTTTACATAAGCTGCCTTAGCATAAAAATCAATGCTTTCTGGTAAAGGATTCACATCTAAAATAGTGGCCCAATCTTCATTATTTTCTTTATTCCACAATTTTTTTGCCTCTTCTTTATTAATATAGCGTACATCCTTCGCAAAAGGTTGAGATGCGATGTATTGCTGTATTTGCCCAATCGTATCTTTATTTAACGTTCGTAGGTAAACATTTATTCGTATGTCTTCTTTAAACTTGGTGGCAATTTCTTTACTGTTTAAGAAAAACCAACCCATAATACCCATCATAAATAGTACTAGTGCAACACCAATAATACTATATACATAATTGGGTTGTCCACGTTTTAAAGATGCTTTTCCAGCGGTAGCCATAGTTTAAATTTATAAGGTTAGCAACACTAACAAATGTAGGCAAACACCTACATTTGCCACAAATAAACGAGTAGTTGTTAATAAACTTAATAAAACTACTGTGTTATGCAGGTTAAAGTTTTGTTAGAAGAACATTTGGTAACCAGCAATAGTACAAGAATCAACTGTTGACGGCGACGCTCCATTCAAGGTTTAGTTCTTTGTTGAGCTTTTTTTGAACCACAAAGAACACAAAGAGAAGCAACTCAAAGTGCACTATGAAATCTTTGTGTTCTTAGTGCAAAAACTTAGTGAACTTAGTGGTAAAAAATACGCTTCGATTTGTTCTTAACTGGGTTTTTTGTTAACCACAAAGTACACAATAAAACCCTTTGTGTTCTCTGTGAAAACCCTTTGTGAACTTTGTGGTAAAAACTACGCTTAGATAAAAGATGCACAATGTTCAGAAACTTGAAGTGAGTGACACAACAGGCGATGCCATGAAAAACTACAGTTTGTTAAAAATAAAAATTCGACAATTCATCAATTTTGATCATTCGACAATTTAAAATATGGATTACAATTTCAGAGAAATTGAAAATAAGTGGCAAGAAAAATGGAAAGCAGATAAGGTATATCAAGTATCTAATCAATCTGTAAAACCCAAATATTATGTGTTAGATATGTTTCCTTACCCTAGTGGTGCAGGCTTGCATGTTGGGCATCCATTGGGTTATATTGCTAGCGATATTTATAGCCGTTACAAACGCCTAAAAGGCTTTAATGTGCTGCATCCTATGGGTTTTGATAGCTTTGGCTTGCCTGCAGAGCAGTATGCCATTGAAACTGGTCAGCACCCAGCAGAAACCACCAAAAAAAATATTGAAACTTTTAAAAGTCAACTAGATAAAATTGGTTTTTGTTACGATTGGGAACGTGAAGTACAAACCAGCAATCCCAATTATTACAAATGGACACAAAAAATATTTTTAGATTTATTCAATAGTTATTTCTGTAACTCTTGTAAACAAGCCAAGCCTATTAAGGATTTAATAGAGAAATATGCAACTAAAGGTGGCAGCAGTTTTACTGCAGAACAATGGAACAATTTTTCTGCTACAGAACAATCTGAAATTTTAATGAAACGCCGTTTGGCATTTTCTAGTTATGGTGAAGTAAACTGGTGCGAAGCCCTAGGTACTGTTTTGGCCAACGATGAAGTAACAAATGGTGTTAGTGAACGTGGTGGCCACCCTGTTGTAAAAAAGAAAATGAGGCAATGGTATTTACGCATAACTGCTTATGCCGATAGATTGCTACAAGGCCTAGAAACAGTAGACTTTAGCGAAAGCATGAAAGAAATGCAACGCAACTGGATTGGCAGAAGTGAAGGTGCTGAAATTGAGTTTAGCCTCTCTATCTCTCCACGCAGTGGAGAGGAAAAGGAGAAGATGGATGAGAAGATTAAGATGCCAGGGCATGGCTATGCCGAATATAAAGTAGCATCTGCAATGAGTTTTGATAATGCAAAGGAAAATAGAAAAAATCCTACAGAGGCAGAAGCTAAACTATGGGATGCATTACGTGGCTCTAAAATTGGGTATAAGTTTCGCAGGCAACACCCAATAGAAAATTTTATTATCGATTTTATTTGTTTAGACGTTTGGTTAATTATAGAAGTTGATGGTGGATATCATACAACAAAAGAGCAAGTAGATAATGATGCCTACCGTGATGCTGATTTAGAAAGAATTGGATTTACTACTTTACGTTTTACTAATGAAGAAGTAGTAAATAATCTTGAGCATGTTACTAAGTTGATAAAAGATAAAGCAGATGAAATAAAAAATACCACTGCTGAAAAACTTCCTAAAGTTGGGGGCTCCTCTCCCTTGAAGGGAGAGGTAAGGGTGAGGGTTTACACCACTCGTCCTGACACTATTTTTGGGGTTGATTTTTTAGTGATTGCCCCAGAACATGATTTAAT
>JANOZK010000161.1:0-12846 GCA_031429335.1 Chitinophagaceae bacterium
AGAAAATAACCTGTTTTTTGTCCATTCTCTATATCTACCAAAAATTGCAAGCCATTTTCTTTAATGGTAATCATGGTATCAAATGGCTCACTTAAAAACCCTTTTTGTTGAGTTAAACCTTCTAGTTCTCTTACTGGTACATCGTTTCGTTCGTAGATACCTTTGGGGTTAAATATTTTGTGTATTGCATTTACAATCGCAGTTTTCCAAATATCTATACCCAGTGATAGCGTTTGAATTACAAAATAATCATTAAACTTATCAATAATCAGTGCAGGCAATTCATCAGCTTCGCCAAAAATTAATCGACAGTTTTCTACATAACCAAGTTGTTGCCTGTATTGCCAGCTAGCCAATATTTTATTGTAAAAAAAGGCTTCATTTATTTCTTCTTTTTTTCTAGTTAAAAGGCGAACTAGAATTTGAGATTTTTGATTAATATAACCTTTTCCACAAAATTTATTATCGCTATAAAACACTTCTACAATTTCTCCAGGTGTAACATCACCTTCTATTTTTTCTACTTCGTTGCCAAATACCCAAGGGTGGCCATTTGCAATTCGTTGGGCAATTTTTCTTTTAAGATAAACTTTGGTCATTTTGCAAATATAGATGCAAGTTGTTAGAACTTTTTTTTATTGCCTTTAGCGGAAATTTTTTATTCCAACTTTTGATGAAGCCCAAAACAGTAATTAGGCAATTCAGTATTTCATTTGAAGCGTATCTATAAAAACCCTATTTCTATTTCTTTCCAACAATTGTAACTGAAAATTCTTTTTCGAAGTACGAAAAGGAAAGTGTCGATTTTCCTGCCCTTTTTATTCTAAAACGAAATGTATTGTCCCTATAGCCACCTGCACAATCTGTGCAGCTTCTTTTAGAATAGGTATTGGAGATAAATGCTATTTTGCTAGTATCACTTTGGGTTGTTTCCCAAACATATCTACAGCCTACACATTCCTTGGCAAAAGTGATATCAAATGTTTTATTGACTTTCAGTGTAATTGTTTTTCCGTTGTCTTTTTGGGTAATCTTAATTGCTGATCCTGCAATTTTTTGTTGACTATTAGCAGGTAGAACAAAAAAAGTACAAGCAGAAAACATAAGGATAAATGATAATATTTTTTTCATTGAATTAAGTTTAAGGAGGGTAAGGTATGAAAAAGAATCAATAGAGAAGTAAACGAATATTAAATGCAGAAAGATTAAAAGAGTAAGGTAAAGCTAAATTGAATAATTTGACTTGTACTGAAAAAATAACTTCAATTACAAATTTCTACCAAAGTAAAATACACAATAGTTTAGGATATTTTCTATAGGTATATTTAGCTCAAAAATTTCAGAGAAACTATTCAAAATTTCAACTTATTTTGTTGAATTAGTTATTCACTTAACATGGTTTTACTTATGCATCTGAGATGGAATTGGTTAATAGTTGCTCGTTATATTAATGAAAAAATGCTAAACTAACTTATAGGTGCAGCTACATAAAAAAATTCTGAGTCATTGTTGTAATAGTTCAAAAATGCCTTTGCCGTTAATGCAGGTTTATTGTTTAACCAATCTTTTAAAGTAAAAATTGCATAGTTTAATTCTTCTTTAAAAAAAATAAACATTTGGTGGTTGGTTACATCATAAGCCTGCGAACCAGCCTTACCAAACTCGAACAAAATTAATGGCTTAGAGTTATTAATAGTATCAATGGCTCCCAGTAAAACCAGCATTTCTGCACCTTCTACATCAATTTTAATTAAACTAATTTTTATTGAATTTGGTATAAGGGAATCCAATTTTTCTGTGTGTACAATAATGGTGGTATCTTTTTCTTTTTTGTCGTAAACCCTTTTATTTAAGCCACTGTAGGCCATATCGCTTAAAACTAAATTAAAATTTGCTTCACCCGAAGTATTTGATAAAGCTATATTATGCAAACGAACTTTTTGGCTAAACTTTTTAACTAATTGGTGATATAAAACTGGTATAGGTTCAAAAGCAAAATGTTGGTTATTGGGAGCAGCGTTTAGCATTTGTTGTAAAACTTTCCCCTCGTTGGTGCCAACATCAATAAACACACTTTCTGGTGTACAAACTCGGTCTAAAATTTTTTTAGTTAATCGATCGTACTGCTCATTTTTAGTGAGTGCAATAGGAGAATAAGAGGCAATATATTTTAATATTTTTCGGATAGTTGAAAACTTTGAAATTAAAGAGTAGAGCAAATAAGAGTACTATTCTTCTAAAGGAACATTACCCACATAGCGTTTCCATTTATCAATAACATTGGTCATATCATCTGGTAATGGGGCTTCAAAAAACATGGTTTCATTGGTTCTTGGATGAACAAAACCCAAGGTTTTAGCATGTAATGCACAACGAGGACAAATGGTAAAACAATTATCTACAAACTGCTTGTATTTAGTGTAAATCGTTCCTTTTAAAATTCTATCGCCACCATATTCCCAATCATTAAATAAAGTGTGTCCAATAGATTTCATATGAACCCTAATTTGATGGGTACGACCAGTTTCAAGCACACACTCTACCAAGGTTACATAATTCATTTTTTCTAAAACTGAGTAATGTGTAATGGCATGTTTGCCTTTATCTCCATCGGGGTATGTAGTAAAAGTTTTCCTAAATTGTTCGTGCCTTGCAATGTTAACTTCTATGGTACCAGTTTCTTCTTTTACATCGCCCCAAACCAAAGCAACATATTTACGGCTAACGGTATGGTTAAAAAATTGTTTGGCCAAATGAGAGGCTGCTTCGCCATTTTTCGCTAAAATAATTAAACCAGTTGTGTTTTTATCAATTCTATGAACCAAACCATAACGAGGCAATTCTTCTTCGTTAATATTGGGATTTTGTTGCAATAAATGGTAAGCTACACCATTAAGCAATGTACCAGAATGATTACCAACCCCTGGATGTACCACCATATTAGGTACTTTATTAATTATTAAAACATCTGCATCTTCATACACAATGTTTAATGGAATATTTTCCGCCTTTAGTTCAGAATATTCTGGATTAACATAGGTTAAAACCAAAATTTCATCGGCAGGTTTTACTTTGTAATTGCTCTTAATATTTTTACCATTCACGGTAACAAAACCATCGTCTATTGCTTTTTGTAATTTATTTCTTGTAGCACCTTCAATACGTACTTGTAACCATTTGTCAATACGTATGGGTTCTTGCCCTTTATCAATAATATAAGTTCGGCGTTCGTATACATCATCACCCTGTTGTTCTATTTCAATATCTTCAATCATAGGTGGCGAAGATAATAGTTTGTTTTTGGTAACTAAAATGATGGGTTATGAGCATTTGAATATTTTTTTGCTATAGTTCCTGCTTTTCGTTTCAAGCCCTTTTTATAAACCGCCAACAAGGCTGTTAGCCGCTGTCGGGGTTCATAAAAAGGGGATTTTCACTGCAATCAGGCAGCCATTGAGCTGTTGAATAAAATTGAGCTTTTGCAACTGTTTTTGTTGAAATATATTCTTTCTTTGATGGGCTGAGGGATAGAGTGAAAAGCTGCTGCTTACAAAGCAGCACTTGTAACGATAGCCCTTACAGGCGTTGAGTTTTATTGTACTGTTGATAGCCCCCAACAATACAAAATAAAAATGATGTAGGTTTGTACCATGCAGCAAGTAGTTTTTCAAGATTTAGGTATTCGTTCTTACAAACAAGTGTGGGATTATCAAGAAGCTTTGTTAAAGCATAATGTACAAATAAAAACACAAATTAACAACGGCAATTTATCAGAGCAAACTACCAATTATTTGTTGTTGGTAGAACATACACCTGTGTACACTTTAGGTAAAAGTGGTCATAAAGAGCATGTGCTAATTTCTGACGAAGAATTGCAAGAAAAAGGCATTGAATATTTTCATATTAATAGGGGTGGAGATATTACTTTTCATGGGTTACAACAAGTTGTGGGTTACCCCATTTTAGATTTAGATAAATTTAAAACCGATTTAGGTTGGTACTTGAGAAGCTTAGAAGAAGTAATCATTTTAACCCTTGCAGAATATGGTATTGCTGCTGGAAGAAGTAAAGGCGAAACTGGTGTTTGGCTTGATGCTGATATAATTGGCAAAGAAAGAAAAATTTGTGCATTGGGTATAAAATGTAGCCGATGGATTACCATGCATGGGTTTGCTTTTAATGTAAATACAGATTTGAATTATTTTAATTATATAGTGCCTTGTGGCATTAAAAATAAACAAGTAACTTCTTTAGAAAAAGAATTGGGGTATGCTGTTAATTATGATGAAGTAAAAAATAAGATTAAGGTTAATTTTGAAAAAGTATTTGATGCAACTTTACAATTTTGATAAAGATAAACTCAAAAAAAATCCCTGCATTTTAAAAGTGCAGGGATTTTTTTTATAGATTATTTTTTCTTTTCAATTTCTCTATTTAGTTCATCAATATCAACTGTTCTTTCTGTGGTATCGCCCATTAACCAACGGCTAAAATAATCGGCTGTACGCCAAAACCAAGTTTCATTCATATCGCCAAAACCATGTCGTTGTGTAGGCAATAACAACATATCAAAACGTTTATTGGCTCTAATTAGTGCATTTACAACCCTCATGGTATTTGCTGGATGAACTTTGTTGTCTATTTCGCCATGAATAAGCATTAACCTGCCTTTTAAATTCTTAGCAATATCTGGATTTTTATCAATTGCATAAGCAAAACTTGTATCCCCTTTTTCACTAATGTTTTCTTTTACACCATGGTGTTTTTCGCTCCACCATCTGTTATAAATACTGTTATCGTGGTTGCCGGCATTGCTAACGGCCACTTTAAAAAAGTCGGGATAAACCAACATGGCTGCAGTACTCATAAAACCACCTCCACTGTGGCCATGTATGCCTACTTTATTTATATCTATAAAAGAATATCTATCTGCCAACTGCTCTATACATGCTTTTTTATCTGCCAATCCATAGTCTCTTAAATTGCCATATCCATAATTGTGGTACCATTTACTTCTACTAGGATGCCCACCACGATTGCCCATTGTTACAACAATAAAACCTAATTGTGCCAACCTATCTATTCTATCCATGCCTTTGCTAAATGCTTTGTTAACAGCTTCTGTTTGTGGCCCTGGATAAACATATTCAATAATTGGGTATTTTTTTGCAGGATCAAAATCAAATGGCTTATACATTGCACCAAATATATCTGTAATACCATCGTCGGCTTTAACCTTAAAAGTTTCTGGAAACTTATAACCAGTAGTAAGTAACGAACTTAAATCTGCGGTTTCTAACTCTATTATTTTTTTACCATCGGCATTATATAAAATAGATTGTGGTGTAGTGTTTATTCTTGAATAATTGTCTACAAAAAAAGTTTTATTATCATTCATGCTGTTGCTATGATCGTAATTGCCAGCATTTAATAATTGTAAGCCCGAACCATCAAAATTTACTTTATACAAGTGTAAATAGTAGGGGTCTTCTTTATCTAAGGTTGTTTTTACAATATCGCCAGTTTTCAATTTTGTAATTTCCCCAACACTTTCTCTGCCATTTGCATAGAAATACAATACACGTTTCTTTTCATCAATGGCAGCAATATCTTCACAATGCCAAGCACCACTCGTAATTTGATTTTTTAATTTTCCATTTTCATCGTACAAATAAAAATGTGCCCAGCCATCTCTTTCACTCCATTCTATTATTTCTTTGCCACCATTAATTAATCCTGGTCTTTTAATTTCAACATAAGTATTTAATCTTTCCTCAATTAGTGGTGTAAGTTTTCCAGTAGCCACATCAACAACACATTGGTCTATTCTTTTTAAATCTCTACTGGTTCTGTTTAAATATAATTTTTCGTTTGTACCTAACCATAAAGATGGTCTCCAATCATCGTCTCTCGTGTTCACCATTGCAGGTTTGTTCCATAAACTAACATCTTGATCTCTGAATAAACTTACATCAATTTCTTTGCTGCTTTTATTGGTCATATCAAACAACAAAACATGGTCGGTTGGACTTTCTTTTTCTCCTGGCATCCAATATTTATAGGTTTCTAAAGTAGGTCTCGGGTCTGCAATGCTATTAATAACCCAAAGTTCTTTTACCTTTCTAACATCAGCTCTCGACATTACAAAGTGCTTACTATCTTCACTCCAAAGTATAGAAGTAGGTTTACGCTTATTTTTATTTTTCTCTTTATCAACGTTGGTTTCTCCACCACCACCAAAAGCACCATCACCATGGTAGGCATAATATTCAATACCATCAGTGGTGAATTGAGTTTGAACTATTGTGCTATCCTCTTCATTTTTTAGAGCTTTCTCGTAATTGGTTTTATCCATATACCAAAGATTGTAGTTCTTGCCAAAAACAATGGTATTGCCATCTGGTGAAATATTTGCCCAAGATGGTTTGCGTTTTGGTTTTTTAAATTCACCTAAATCAATCAATTCTTCTGTTAGTAAATTATATTCAAAATAAAAGGTCTTTTTTTCCTTAATAGGCTTAGCATCTTTTTTTGCAGTGGTATCTTTCTTTTCAATTTCTTGGGTACTTTTTACTTCAAATTGAATCCAGTTTTCATCTTTAATAAAACGCATACTATCTAAACCTAAATGCTGAGCATCGAAAGGATCTTTAACAATGCTAGTAATTTTCATAGCCAATTTTTCATTATCGAATAATAGTTTTTTTTCAGCTTTAGCGGCATCAACTATATACCATTTTTTCCCCTCTGATGTTTCATAAGTGTACCAAAATCTATCTGACTTTTTTAGCCAATGTGGGTCAACGCTTAAAGAAAAAATAAGCTTATCTAATTTTTTAGGAGAAAATCTTGCCGCCAATGGATAATTAGCTTTTTGTTGTGCAAATGCTATTGAAATTGAGAATACGAATACTAGCACCATTATTTTACGCATACAGTTAAAGTTTTAGGGTATGAATATATGTAGTAAGCTGTTAAAATATATACCGCTGGTACTTTTTTTTTAGAAACCGAAGGTTTGAACTAGTTTTAGCATCTAATTTAAAAAATCATTTTATGAAAATAATAATAAAATCAACTGCCACTCTTTTTGCTATTATTGGTTTATTCTCTTTTTCTTGCAAAAAAACAGCCGATGATGTAACCACTGCACCCTCTACAACCTTACCAGCCGTATTTAGTAAGTTTAATTCTACAGTTGTAATTTCTGTTGAGGGGAATTTTGTTGTTCTTAAAACCAACGGTTTACCCGACCACAAAAGTCCTTACTATCAAGGTACAGCTTGGGCAGCAACCTTATTTGAAGCATACAATGGAACCAATCCAAATTATGCAACCAATCCAAACCGTATTGTATCTCAGAACTTAACCTTTAAAATTCCATTGAATCCAACTTCAGCTACAACTCATGCAGCTACTACCGGCGGCCCAATTGGAATTTCAATTAATGGTGTACCTTTTTACAACCAATATGCTGCTGGAAATGCACCTTTAACAGGCGAAATAAATTCTTTCGATCAATACAATGGTCATCCACAAATGAATGGCCAATACCATTATCATATTGAGCCATTATACTTATCTACAACTAAAGGGAGAGCAGCTTTAATGGGCTTTTTGTTAGATGGATTTCCTGTTTACGGGCCTTTAGAAAATGGAAGTTTGGTGGCTAATACAGCATTGGATGTTTATCATGGGCATACACATGCTACTGCAGAATATCCTAATGGAATTTATCATTATCATTTTACAACAGATGTGCCTTATTTAAATGGAAGTGGTTATTGGGGAACACCAGGTACCGTTACACAATAGCAGTTTTTATTATTGATAATTTTTAAGTAGCTATTTAGATGATGAAATATCTGAAAATCATTTTTTTTCTATTTTTAATCGCTTGTAACACCACAACTAAAAAAGTTGAGGTGGCTAGTTCAATGTTGTCATTGCCTTTTTATAATGATGCATCTTTTACACCAGAATGGTTTAATGTCAATGATGAAAAATTAAAAACAATTCATACAATTCCTCCTTTTTCTTTTTTCAATCAAAACGGGGATACTATAACAAATAAAGCTTTTGATGGAAAAATTTATGTTGCTAATTTCTTTTTTACAACATGCCCCGGTATTTGTAAAAAGCTAACCAATAATTTATCTTTGGTTCAAAAAGCATTTGAAAAAGACGATGAAGTGTTGCTGATTTCTCACAGTGTAATGCCAGAAACTGATAAGGTTGCTAAATTAAAAGTTTATGCTATTGAAAATAAAATAATAGACAATAAATGGCATTTAATTACCGGGAACAAAGAGTCAATTTATAATATTGCCAGACAAGGATATTTTGCCGATGAAGATTTGGGCAAACAGTTAACCGCTAATGATTTTTTACACACAGAAAATGTTTTGTTGATAGATAAGCTTAAAAGAATAAGAGGTATTTATAAAGGCATTTCGGCTTTAGAAATGGATAATTTAATTGCAGACATTAACCGATTGAAAGCAGAATAATATTGAAAAATTATATACCCTATTTGCTACTTTTATTGATGTGTATTGGTTGTAATACCCACCACATAAAAATAAATGATTCAGTTTCATCGACTACAGTTATTCCAACAGATACTATTTTAACCATTGCAAAAGAAAAACAAATAATTAACGGCGTACTATTTTATAAAGGACAACCTTTTTCAGGGGTAGTAGTAAGTTATTTTGACAGTGCTAACAAATATTTGCAAAACATACAATCTTATTTTAATGGTAAAGAAGAGGGTTGGATGTATACTTACTTTATAACTGGTAATAAAGAAAGCAAACGATATTTTCATTTGGGCGAAAAAGATAGTATTCATACAGGTTGGTGGAATGATGGTAGCCTAAGATTTGAGTACCATTTTTCGAAAGGAAATTATGATGGAAGTTTCAAAGAATTTTATGAAGCCAGCGGAAACCCTTTAAGAGAAGTTTGGTATAACAATGGTTTTGATAGCGTAGGTAGGGGTTGGAGAGCCAATGGCAAATTGTTTATGAATTATACCCATAAAAACGGAAGGCGTTATGGACTTCTAAATGCACAGCCTTGCTATACAGTTAAAGAGGGCAGAGGAAATTATTTTGAAAAAGATAGTTTGCAATAAAACGTATCAATTACCCTTTTTTACATAAATAATATATTTTTCTAAAAAGTATTCCTCCTTAAAAATTTCATATACACTCATCATTTTAGGTCGGGTTCCACTTTCGAAAATCTCTTGGTGTAAATCGCCACCTTTTAAACAAATAAGTCCATTGGGCATTTCGTTTTTATGTTCTTTTTTTAAAAGAGGTTTGGTCCATGTCCACAATTCTTTTAATGGAGCAACGGCCCTGCTTACTGCAAAATCAAATTTTTTATTTTTTATTTCTTCGGCACGGGTATGCTGAGTAGTAATATTTTTAATACCTGCACCTTCTGCAACGGCTTCAACCACTTTTAATTTTTTGCCAATACTATCCACCATATGAAATCTAACTTCTGGAAAAAAAATAGCTAGTGGTACACCTGGAAACCCACCACCACAGCCTATATCAATCACTTCGGCTCCAGGTTTAAAACTTGCAATGGCAGCAATACTTAATGAGTGTAAAACGTGGTGTAAATAAATTTCATCAATATCTTTTCTTGAAACAACATTAATTTTTTCGTTCCACTCTTTATATAAAGCCTCTAGTGCCTCAAATTGTTGAATTTGAGTTGGTGTAAAATCATCGAAGTATTTTAATAAAGTATCAACAGGTTGCATATTAAAAATATAAATTATTTAATTTAATAAGTTAAAGGGTATCAATTTAAACTTAAATTTACCTAGTTGAACTTGTATTGTTTTATTGTTGTTCAATTTACCCCCAAGACCTTTTTGGGCTTTTCCAAATAGCAGGAATGGTTAATATAAAATAGAGGGGCATCCAAATATCAAGTAATAAAAACCAAGGCCATAAATCTGCTTCATTTAATTTTTTCATTGTTTTAAAATATACAATTGCTTGAACAATGAGCCTTACACCAAAAACACTTAAAGCTATCCACCAATTAAAGCAAATAATATTGATAATTAATAATGGATAAACTAAAAAAAGGCTAAATGAATATAAACCCAATAAAAATTTGTGAAAAGGTTTATAAAATTTAGCTGTTGTGTAATGTCTGTATTTTTGGTTCATCCACTCGCCCCAAGAGTTTTTTGGTTCACTTAAAGTATGGGCTTCATTATCAATAACAATAGCAGTGTTGTGTTTATTGGCAACCTTATTTATAAACAAATCATCATCTCCACTCGGTATCATGTTAATAGCAGAAAAGCCTTTATTTCTAAGAAAAACATCTCTTTTATAACTTAAATTTCTGCCAACACCCATGTAAGGTAAACCGGCTAATGCGTATGAAAAGTATTGCATAGCTGTATGAAAAGTTTCAAAACGAATGAGTTTATTTAATAGCCCAGATTTCTTTTTATACGCTCCATAACCTAACACAATTTCTACAGTTTCAGTATAGGCATCTTGCATTTTAAACATCCAGTTTTCACTAGCTGGTACACAATCGGCATCTGTTAACAATACAATTTCGTGTTTTGCACTTTTTATACCAATGCTTAATGGAAATTTTTTTCCAGTTATTAATTTTGCTTCCTGAGATAATTCAATGTGGTTTAAATTTTTGAAGCTTTTTTTATACTCATCTAGCAAATATTTACTGTCGTCGGTGGAGTTGTCATTTACAACTACAATTTCGTGAGTAGTTTTATAATCTTGTACCAAAACACCTGGTAAATTATTGGCCAAATTATTGGCCTCGTCTCTTGCACAAACTATAACCGAAATAGGATATTGTACGGAGTTTGTTTTTTGAGGTTTTTTGTAAATAGCTAACCTTAAAAAAAAGAACAAATAATAAAATAATTGAACAGCAATTATGAAACAAAAAACATAAAATACAATAACCCAAACTATCGGCGGAACATTAATCATCATAACTGCAAAAATAATTGTTGTGTTACCTTAATGTTACTATATGGAGTTTATGTGGATAAGAAAGCATGGTTTAGGGTTTAAGGTTTAAAGTTTGGGGTTCCTCAGTTTGCAAAAACAATCCCACTAAACCAATTAACAAGTTAACCAATTAACTGATAAACCAATTAACAAACCAACTATTTTTGCCAACTTATGCCTCAATTAAAATTTAATTTACAAAATACCGATACTTTTTCTAAAGCAAGAGCAGGAACTATAACAACAGACCATGGCGAAATTTTAACCCCCATTTTTATGCCTGTTGGAACAGTTGGTAGTGTTAAAGCTGTTACCCAACAACAATTGTATGCTGATGTTAAAGCACAAATAATTTTAGGAAATACGTATCATTTGTATTTAAGACCTGGAATAGAAGTTTTAGAGGCAGCTGGTGGTTTACACAAATTTAATGGTTGGCAGAAACCTATTTTAACCGATAGTGGAGGGTATCAAGTTTTTTCTTTGGCTGCAAATAGAAAAATTACTGAAGAAGGTGCCTTATTTCAAAGTCATATCGATGGAAGTAAGCACATGTTTAGCCCAGAAAAGGTAATGGATATTGAAAGAAGTATTGGTGCCGATATTATTATGGCTTTCGATGAATGCCCACCATACCCAAGTGATTACGCTTATGCTAAAAAAAGTATGGATTTAACACATCGATGGTTGCAACGTTGTGTAAATCGATTGGCAGAAACGCCTGATAAATATGGGTACAGCCAAAATTTATTTCCAATTGTACAAGGCAGTACTTACAAAGATTTAAGAGAAGCTTCTTGCCAATATATAGCATCTGTTAATGCACCAGGCAATGCAATTGGTGGGTTAAGTGTAGGTGAGCCAATAGAAATGATGTATGAGTTTACAGCTTTATGCTGCGAAAATTTACCATTACAGAAACCAAGGTATTTAATGGGTGTTGGTACCCCTTGGGATTTATTAGCATGTATTGCATTGGGTATTGATATGTTTGATTGTGTTATGCCAACTCGTAATGGTCGTAATGGAATGTTATTTACGACCAATGGGGTAATCAATATTAGAAATAAAAAATGGGCTACCGATTTTAGTGTTATTGATGCTGGCTTACCCAACGAAATAAGCAATTTTTATAGCAAAGCTTATCTAAGACATTTATTTGTTGCCAATGAAATTTTAGCCTTACAAATAGCCAGTTTACAAAACTTAAGTTTTTATTTATGGTTGGTAGGGCAGGCTAGAGAGCAAATTTTAAAAAACAATTTTGCCAATTGGAAAAACGACATTTTGCCAATTATTAAACAAAGGTTATAAACGACAATTTAGTGAAGCAAATGAATGAATTATTTTAAAATAACCGTACCTAATTGCTTGGTAATAATAATTTCTTCTTCTTTTAAATATTTGTGAACTTCAATCAGTTTAATCTGTTCCTCAATATTTGTGGAAGCCTCTAAGTCTCGTTGGTTTTCGTCGAACATACGTTTAAGCTTTCTAAGTTTAAAATAAAGTACACTCATTAAAACATCGTTATGTGATGTATCTCTGTTAACAATATTCATTCCTTTTAAAACTTCATCCCAATTTTGGCTTAACTCAAATGGTGAAACTGTAATTGCAATTACTATGTTTCTCAACTCCTCATCGGCATGATATAAAAAAGTTTTAACTGTTGGTTCTTTACCAGCATAAAAAAGTTGACGGTACTCGGTAAATAATTTTTCAAGAATTGAATTGTTTAATGAGTATTGTTCTAGTTGATCAAAAATATATTGAGCCATGCTCGTTTCATCATTCCATTGTTTTAAACCATGTT
>JANOZK010000162.1:0-4738 GCA_031429335.1 Chitinophagaceae bacterium
TTATTTAAACCTGGTGCTTGAATAAAGAAATCATTATTATTAGATTCAATAGCACTTGTTGTAGTAACAAAATTCATGGCATATTTAGAGCCAGTGCCACCTCTATAAATAGTAACAATATTATTTCTAAAAATAATACCAGTAGCAAGGGTAGTTTGATAAAAACCTGCAGTTTCACCATTTGAAGTGCTGGTAGTATTATCCATTGCAATGGTATTGTGAAAATAACTAATGTTTCCAGAACCAACATTGTATATTCCATAAGATGGGCCATTAGCATCTAATCTATAAATTAAGTTGTTGCTAACTATGTTTTCGCTACCAGCTGTAGCACCAACACTATTGTGATAAATACCCCATGCTGTACTAGTATTGGTAGGTTCGGCACCAAAGAAATTGGTAATTCTATTCTTAGAAATCAATGCAGCTTGGTTGACTGCTCCAGATAAAAATATTCCATAACCAGAAGCAAGGCCAGTTCTTGTTGGTCGGGTAAATAAGTTACTTTCAATTAAAGTACCCCTTGTACCACCTACATACAAACCAGCATTATAAAACTCTCTGATGGTATTGTTGGTAAATTGGTTGTTGTTAATTAATTGGGTTGCACTTCCTACTATTGTTGCTCCATAAAACCCACCATTAATAATATTTCTATCAAATCTATTAAAATCGCACCAGGTATTACCTAATGTAATCGGACCACCGTCAAGTGAGTTAATTACCACACCAACATAATTAGAGGTAGTAGAAACCGTATTGGCTAGTATAGTACATTTTCGAACTATATTACTATCTGCGTTATTAATTAAT
The DNA here is from genome assembly GCA_031429335.1 of Chitinophagaceae bacterium. Lineage (GTDB taxonomy): Bacteria > Bacteroidota > Bacteroidia > Chitinophagales > Chitinophagaceae > UBA1930. Next base: position 814 of record JANOZK010000162.1, read on the forward strand.
TGAACACCATATCCAAAACCATTTGGTCCAGTGGCATCAATGGTTAAACTATCTAATCTAAAATGGTCGGCCGATTTAAACTTAATAACAGCCCTTTCATTGGTATTGGTTGAGCTAAATGCGATTGTATTTCCATTACCATTAAAAGTTACGGTATTGATAGCTGTTACATTTTTAACGCTGTCTAAAATTAATTGTTCGGCATATGGCCCAGTATTGGCAACCACATTAAAAGTGATAGCACCAAGTACCCCACAACCCATTGCTGTTTTTGCATCGTTAAAGCTGTTAAAATTTGCACCCGTTAACGTTGCAGGCCAGTTGGTTGGTAAATTTTTATTAATGGTAAATGCACCTGCAGGTAATGCTGGATTAACCGTAAGTAAAACAGGGGTAGAATAAACAGTCGAACCTCCACATTTAATTTCGCAACGGTAGTACAAAGTTGTTGCTGATAAAATTGTGGTATCGGGACTTAGTTTAGCATTTCCAACATTGGTATAAGTTCCAGCTAAAGTTGCTGAACTCTGCCATTGGAAAGTTTGGCTTGCACCATAAGGGCCAATAACTAAATTAAGCAATACGTTACTATTTTGACAAATCGTGGTAGGTGTAATTGTTGTTGTACCAACCAATGGTGGTGCTATGCAACCTGGAGCTGTAAATTCAAACGCACCCAAATCTGGCGTAGTAACACTCCTAGGTGCACTATTTATATCATCTGCAATACCTAAGGCAAAACCTCTATTATCAATACCAGCATTTGAAGGTGAATAATTTAAAGTAGCAGTATTAAAAAACACTGGAATTAAATCGAATGACTGATCATCTTGAACCGTTGCAGTTCTCCAACTAAGAAGGGTTGGCCTGTCTGTAGTAAAGAATCCAATTGAATTGGTTCCTGCTGCTGCATTGATATAAAAATTATTATTGTTACTGTTTAAAAGCGACGTGGCCCAATAGGTACAATGTTTACTTCCTGTTCCGCCTCTTGTAATTGATACAAGGTTATTGTAAAAAAGTACCGATGGTGCTGTTCCTGTATGAAAGAATCCACGAGTTGCTAATGTTGAGGTTGACGTTAAATCGTCAAGAGCAATTGTATTATGAATATAATTAACATTATTGGTAGCCGTATTAAACATACCATACTGTAATCCATTTCCATTAGTACCAGCTATTAAGTTATTTACTACTAAATAATCATTGCCAGCAGATGCACTAGCTGTTGCAAAATTAATTCCATAAAAAGGTAATGTACTAGCTGCATTGCCGCCAAAAGGATTTACGATTCTATTTTTTGAAATAGTAGCCGTATTACTTTGAGTAGTAAAAAATATTCCATTAAACTCACCAACATCTGTTCTGGTTGGTCGGCTAATCGTATTACCTTCTATCAAAGTATTATAGCTTGCAGCTACATATATCCCAAACTGATAAAAATTTCTAATGGTATTGTTGGTAATTTGGTTAAATCCGTTGGCCCCACCAGCAAAAGTTGCAGCCAATGTTACACCATAAAAACCGCCATTAATGGTATTTCTATCAATTCTATTAAAATCGCAAAGGGCTGTAGTTGTGCCAACGCCAATTGCATTTGCATCTGCACCACTAATGGCTATCCCAGCAAAGTTGGTTGTAATGGCAGTAGTGTTGCTATTTATGGTACATTTTCTAATAATATTACTATCTGCATTATTGGTTAAATGAAAACCAAAGCCAAAAGTACCAGCAGTTGCATCTACCGTTAAACTATCAAATATAAAATATTTTGTATTTTTTAGTTTTATAACTGCACGTTCATTGGTATTTGCCGATGCAAAGGCAATAGTATTTCCGTTTCCATTAAAAGTAATGGTTCTGGTAGCACTTGCACCGCCAACTGGTCCATTGATTATTAATTGTTCTGTATAAGGCCCTGTTCCAGGAACCACATTGAAAACTACTGCATTACCAATACCACAGGCTACGGCTGCGTAAGCTGCATTAAAACTATTAAAGTTAGAAGCTGCACCTGCCCCAGGCCAAGTAGTTGGATTATTTTTATTAATTGTATAAGTACCTGCTGGTAAAGTTGGGCTAGTAACCGTTATAGATGTTGATGTGCTTGTTCCTCCACCTACTAAAGTACAGGTTACTAGTAACCTATATTGACTGGTTAAAATTTGTGTAGTTGTTGCTATAAAGCTTGTTGCTCCTGCAATATTTACCCATGTAGTGCCTCCATTGGTAGAAACCTGCCATTGGTAAGTAACACCAGGGCCAACATCTACACCAGTACTAGATAAAGTAATATTTTGCCCTGCACATGCATTTAATGGATTAGCATTAACGGTACCCGTAACAGGATTACCACTACAATTTGCCCAGTTGCTCACAACAATATTATCCAAACCAATATCTGTTAAACCATCATCAGAAAAAGCTCTAAATCTAAGAACCGTAGTCGCAGAAGCACTAGTGAAGAAAATTTCTTTATCATTCCAAACACTGCTTAAACCAGCACTATCTAATCTAACAAATGACGTACCTCCATTGGTAGATAGTAAAATCGATAAACTATCTGCTCCACTGGTATTAATAAAATCGAAGGTTAAGCGTTTATTGGGTGAACTGGTATTACAATTGATGTGTACATCAAAATCGCCAGTACTGTTAAGGGGTGCATTATACGAGTGAAAACGTGCAGAAAAAATACCATCAGAAGCTGTAGGTGTATAAGCACCAAGAACAGTAGTCCAAGCAGCACTAAGGCCATCATCTACCCTTCTCCAAGATGCGTTACCAGTAGCTGGTGTATTCTTCCAAAATGTATTAGGTACATCTCTGGTGCCACAACCATTGATCCAAGTATTTTCAAAACTTTCCGTGTAGGGTAATGTGGTATAACTTGGCCCAGTTACTGATGTAACCTGAACTGGAATTGAATTGCTACTTATAGATCCAATGGTACAAGTAACCACACATCTATAAAATAAAGAGGCTGGAACTTGAGTTGTAGTGAAAGAAATATTTGTTGCACCAGTTATATTTGTATAAGGACCTGCAGCCAACACAGCAGATTGCCATTGATAGGTTAAACCACCAGCAACCGAGCTTCCAGTTAAGCCAAGCGTAAATTGTGCTCCTGGGCAAATTATTGCAGCTTGAGTGGTTGTAGCGGTTCCTGCATTTGGAGCACCACTACAATTAGGGAAATTATTAACTTTAATATTATCTATACCATAGTCTGTTACACCAAAATCGCTGGTAACTCTAAATCTAATAACGGTTGTAGCAGATGTACTGTTAAAGAACAATGATTTAGTTCTCCAAATGGTCGATAATCTGGTACTATCCAATCTTAGAAAATTAAGCCCTCCGTCTGTAGACAGCAATACGGTCAATGTATCTGTTCCGCTTGTATTAATTAAATCAAACTCTAATAACTTAGTCACATCTGGGGTATTACAGTTTAGGTATAAATCGAAGCTACCACTTGTACCACTTGATGCTTGATACGAATGGAAACGAGCTGAACGGCTTCCAACACTTGCACTTGGCGTATAGGTACCTAAAGTTGGATTTACCCATAATGCCGTATTTGCATTTGCTGCATCATCGTCTCTTCTCCAAGAATTATTGCCTGTGAATGGTGTATTTTTCCAGAAAAAATTTGGTATATCACTTACTCCACAACCATTGATCCAAGTATTTTCAAAACTTTCTGTAAATGGTAAGGTTGCATAAGATGTTGGAGAAGCAGTTATAAGTATCGATGAAGAAGCTGAAGTAGCACCTCCAGCCGTACAGGTTACAATACATTGATAATATAAGGAAGCAACACTTTGTGTAGTAGTAAATTGCAAAGTTGTGCCAGCTACAATATTAGTCCATGGGCCAGTAGCTGTTGTAGAAGATTGCCATTGATAGGTTAATCCTGCAG
>JANOZK010000163.1:0-70464 GCA_031429335.1 Chitinophagaceae bacterium
AATATAATATCTGTTAGTGCTAATCCAATTAATAAAAGCCTCATTTTCTTTCCCAGAATCAAACATTAAGTATATCGGCTTTACATCTTCGAAATGATGTAATAAAATAACACTAAGAATTACTAAACCATAAAAAACAACGAATACTTTTCCAAGTAATGTATTTGTTTTAAATTGGTTTAAATCGGTTTCACCAAAATGATAAGCCGCAAAAAAGATAAATAATAGATTACCTATAACTGGGAAGAACCAAAGTGTTGCAGCAAAAAGAGCGAGTCTGCTTAGATAAATGATAAAGAAGCGAATTTTAGAGAACTCCTTTTTTGTATTGTCAGCATTTCTTGTAGCAACCAATAAATCAGCTGCACCATGTGGAACACCTAACAATAAAACACCAACTATAAAAACGATGAACTGAGTTTTTACATCAATTACCTCAATATACTGTTGAAAAAAGAGCAGTATAATACCAATTAGCAATAAGGTAATTTTGGTCATGGTTTTAAGTTGTAATGATATAAAGATATAGGTGTGATACAATTGCATCACACCTATAAATATAATTTATGCTTTTGCAGTGTCATTATCTGACTGAGCCAATGCATATATAACTAAACCAAAACCAATTTTGTTTATTGCATCACCAATGTTGTATACAATATCCATTGAAAGGCCTTGGAACATTTTCATTCCAAATAAACCACCTTCGGTACCAGCTATATAACCAATAGGGTAGATGGCCCAACCAACTAATACGAACCAACCAAGTGTTCTTACAGCTTTTTGTACTGCAGGACCAGCATTGTTTGCAAGTCTAGCAACTTCGCCAAACCATACTAAGTAAACAATGTAGAAATAAGCAATACCGCTAATTAAACCCCATACCCAGCTCTGAGTTTCTTTGCCATAAATTGCTTCTCCAATGTAGCCAGTAACTAGCATTACAACTGAAGCAAAAATTAATTGCCACAATAAGCCAATTTTTCCACCAGCTTTCTTGGTAATTAAATAAAACTCAACACACATTAAAGGCACAGTTAAAATCCAGTCAACATAACGGAAAAATACAGGAGATTCTCCAGTTTCTAAACTGTAACCACGCATGTAATAATAATGCACAGCCGCAATAAAGGTAATTAAGCCAGATACAAGCATTGAAGTTCTCCATTTTTTGTCAACATTAGACATTTCAAAGAAGAAAAACACACAAGCACCCATCATAGCCATTGTGCCCACAAAAAATGTGAACGCTACGTAATTGTTGTTTGCAATCGAATGGATTTGCAGAAGGTTTTGAAACATAAACTTTTTTTTTAGGTTAAATAATCGTTTAAAAATAGTAGATGATTAAATGATATTTTGTTCAATTAATTCTACCAAAATGTTAAACACAACTTGGTTTATAAAAGTTCAATTATTTTAATAAAAATTTTAAAATACTCAAAAAATTAATTTTTGTTTAATTATTTATAAAATTATATATCTTTTTATTTTACAAAAAAGTAGAAATTACTAAACTTTTAATTTCGACGGTTGAAGCAAAAAAGTTTAGGCACAAAAAAAGGGGTTGCCAAATTAAAGATGGCAACCACTTTTGTTTAACAAATACTATTTAAAGCTGATTAATTCTACATCAAAAATTAAAGTACTGTTTGCACCAATTACAGCACTAATTTGTCTATCGCCATAACCTAAATGTGGCGGTATAAAAAACCTAAATTTACTACCTGTTGGCATGTATTGCAAACCTTCAGTCCATCCAGTAATTACAGCGTTTAGTGGAAAACTAGCTGGTTGTCCTCTTTGCACACTCGAATCGAAAACTGAACCATCAATTACGGTTCCATGATAATGGCAAGTAACTGTATTACTTGCAGTAGGTTTATCACCTGTGCCTAGTGTTAACACTTTGTATTGTAAGCCACTGGCCGTTTCTACAACACCCTCTTCATTTTTGTTGGCAGCTAAAAAGTCTTGTCCAGCCTTTAAATTTGCTGCCGATTTTTCATTTTTCATTTCAAATAGTTTGTCTGCGATTCCCATGTTATTGTTTGTTTTATATAAATTGATGATGGATAAAAATTAGTTGAAAGATTTTGATAAAATATCTAATTTATCTTCTACATTATAATAGCTAGCCAATTTTTTAATTACTCCTTCAACAACGGCATCAGGGCAACTAGCACCACTGGTAATTAATATTTTTGGCGTTTTTGTATTAGGCAAAAAGTTGGTAACTGTTTTTTGTTCTTTGGTTTGCCAGTTACAATCTATTAATTCATTTTTACTAATAATTCTGTCTGCCGAATCAATGAAATAAGTGGTTAATTTTTGTTCACACAATTCAACAAGATGAGAGGTATTTGAGGAGTTATAACCACCAATCACAATTGCAAAATCAGCTTCAGTCTCTAACATACCAGCTACTGCAGTTTGGTTGTCGTTGGTTGCATAACACAACGTATCTCTGGTATCAGCAAATTTTGTAGCAATGTTAGTAGCATCTAGGTTGTAGTGCTTAATCATCACACTTTTTAAATAATCTGCAATGGCTTGTGTGTCTGATGCTAATTGAGTAGTTTGATTAATTACTCCAATTTTTTGTAAGTCATTGGTAACATCAAAGCCAACACTAAATCTACCTTTAAATTTCGTATAAAATTCTTCAGAATTTTTTTCCCCGGTAATATATTTAGCTAGTTCAACTGTTTCGTTAATGTCGTTTACAATAATAGTGGGTGTATAGTTAGCTGCATGAGAAAAAGTAGCTCTTGTTTCCTCATGATTTGGTTTGCCATGTATTATAATGCTGTATCCTTTGTTTGCAATTTGTTCTCCACGGTTCCAAACTTTTTCAACAAAAGGGCAAGTTGTGTTGTAATTTTCTGTTGTAATGCCTTTTTCATTTAACATTTTTTCGATGGCCAATGTTGTACCAAATGCAGGAATTAAGACTATATCATCTTTTGTAATATCTTCAAACGGAATAATTTGTTTGCCGTAGGTATCTTGTAAAAATTGAACTCCACGTTCAATTAAATCTCTATTTACTTGTGGGTTATGTATCATTTCACTTAATAGAAAAATCCTTTTTCCGGGATTCTCTTCAATGGTTCTAAAAGCAATTTCAATTGCATTTTCTACCCCATAACAAAACCCAAAATGTCTTGCCAAAAAAAATTGAAGCCCACCAAAATCAAGTAATGTAGGTGTAAAATCCTTTTTTAGCTTATCTTGTTGTTTTCGGCTGTTTTTTATTGCTGAAATGATATTACTGCGATAAATATTTGGAACATCAAATTGCTTCATGGTGCTTGTGTAACGGATGCAAATGTACAAATTTCGGGTACAACAATTTTTTAAAGCAAATAACTATTAGTTAAAAATTATTTTGTGTGTATCGATTTTTCTATATTTTTGCAACTTGAAATTATTTAATCACATACATCATAATCATTACTCACCCATTGGGTAAGCTAATTTGTGTGTGTTGTTTAACAATAAAACATTAAAAGCTTACTCTGAGGAGTAAGCTTTTTTTTTAATCAGCAGTAGAAAGAGGCAACATCAATGGTGTAGTTGTAACTCTTGTCTTAAAAGGGCACTCTTCTGCTACCCAATAAAATTGTACTTTATGAATAAGTTAACTTTGGCCATTCAAAAATCTGGTCGTTTATCTGAAGATTCACTTAAACTTTTAAAAGATTGTGGTATTGATTTACGTAATGTAAAGGATCGCTTAAGAACAGAAGCCGATAATTTTCCGCTAGAAATATTTTTTCTAAGAGATGATGATATTCCCGAATATGTAAATGATGGTGTTGCAGATATTGGAATTGTTGGCGAAAATGTATTATACGAAAAAAATAAAATAGTTGATATTGTTGAAAAACTAGGTTTTGGTAAGTGTAGGCTAAGTATTGCCATAAAAAAGGGAGAAGAATATTCAAAAGATTTATTACAAGGAAAACGAATTGCCACCAGCTATCCTGTTTTGGTGAACAAATTTTTAAAAGAAAATAACCTACAAGCCGATATTCATGAAATTAGTGGAAGTGTAGAAATTGCTCCTAGTATTGGCTTAGCCGATGCTGTTTGTGATTTGGTGAGTAGCGGATCTACTTTGTTTATGAATGGGTTAAAAGAAGCAGAAGTTATTTTAAAGAGTGAAGCTGTATTGATAAAAAATAACAAATTGAATGACGAAAAGTTAGCCATACTAAAAAAGCTGTTGTTCCGAATTCAATCTGTAAAAAAAGCTAAAAATAATAAGTACATTTTATTAAATGCCCCTAACAATAAACTAAAAGAAATAATTGGTTTGTTACCTGGTATGAAGAGCCCCACGGTTTTGCCTTTGGCCGAAGATGGTTGGAGTAGTGTACATTCTGTTCTTAATGAAAACGATTTTTGGGATATTATTGAACAATTAAAAGAATACGGTGCACAAGGTATTTTGGTAGTACCCATTGAAAAAATGATTATATAAGGAATAAAAAAGCAATTTTCGTTCGATGAAAATATTTACTTACCCCGATAAAAAAGAATGGAAGGCATTACTTGAACGACCAATATTCGACAGCCTTTCTTTACAAAAAAAAGTAACTACCATTTTACAAGATGTACAACAAAATGGTGACACTGCTGTACAAAAATATACACTTCAATTCGATGCAGTTAATCTCGACAATTTTATTGTATCTGAAAACGAAATCAAAGATGCTGTTGTGCAGTTATCTAGTGATTTAAAAGAAGCCATTGAAATAGCAGCTAAAAATATACATACCTTTCATCAAGGTCAAATAAGTGATGTAAAGGTTATTGAAACCATGCCTGGCATAAAATGTTGGCGTAAAAGTGTTGGTATACAAAAGGTTGGTTTATATATTCCAGGTGGCACAGCTCCTTTATTTTCTACCATTTTAATGTTAGGTATTCCAGCTAAAATTGCTGGCTGTGCAGAAATTATATTATGCACCCCACCCAATAAGGAAGGCTCTGTTAACCCAGCCATTTTATTTGCTGCTCATTTAGTTGGCATTACTAAAATCTTTAAAGTAGGTGGGGTACAAGCCATTGCTGCTATGGCATATGGAACTAAAACAATACCAAAAGTTTATAAAATATTTGGCCCTGGTAATCAATATGTAACTTGTGCTAAACAATTAATTCAACAAGCTGGTATAGCCATTGATATGCCTGCAGGGCCTAGTGAGGTTTGTGTGTTGGCCGACGATTCTGCCAACGCAAGTTTTGTTGCAGCAGATTTGTTAAGCCAAGCAGAACACGGAATCGACAGCCAGGTTTTATTAGTTTGTACAAGTGAAAAATTTGTTGAAAAAGTTAATGAGGAAATAAATAAACAAATTATACAATTGTCTCGCAAAGAGATAGCAACAATGGCATTAAAAAATAGCAAAGTCATTGTTGTGCAAACCATTGAAGAGGCTATTGATTTGGTAAATGATTATGCAGCCGAACATTTAATTATTGCTTGTATGAATGATGAACAAATTGCTGAAAAAATAATCAATGCTGGCTCAATTTTTTTAGGAAATTATTCCCCTGAAAGTGTAGGTGATTATGCTAGTGGAACCAATCATACACTGCCAACCAATGGTTTTGCAAAAGCATATAGTGGGGTTAGTGTTGATAGTTTTGTAAAAAAAATAACCTATCAAAAAGTAACGAAAATGGGCATCCATGCAATTGGTAAAACTGTTGAAATTATGGCTTTAGCCGAAGGTTTAGATGCACATAAAAATGCGGTTACAATAAGAATAAAATCTTAGTTAGTAGGTTTTCCCCTCCAAGGAGGGGAAGACCAACATAAAAATCTAACTCAACGAATATGAATTTCAATTTAAACAAATTAACCAGAGACAACATCAAAAATCTTACCCCGTATTCATCAGCTCGTGATGAGTTTAGTGGAGATGCAAGTGTATTTTTAGATGCCAATGAAAACAGCTTAGGTAGCCCACTCACCAAATGGTACAATCGTTACCCAGACCCTCACCAGCAAAAACTAAAAGAGGCTTTAGCATTTGTAAAAGCTGTACCCCAACAACATATTTTTTTAGGTAATGGTAGCGATGAGTGTATTGATTTGTTATTTAGAAGTTTCTGTGAACCAAAGAAAGATAATGTAATAATTTGTCCACCAACTTATGGCATGTATGAAGTAAGTGCCAATATTAATGATGTGGAAATTCGTAAAGCTCCATTGCTGGAAAACTTTCAATTGGATTTGATTCATTTAGAAAATTTGGTTGATGAAAATACCAAACTCATTTGGATTTGTTCGCCCAATAACCCAACTGGCAATTCAATAAATAGAGCAGATATTGAAACGATACTAAATAATTTTAATGGAATAGTCGTAATTGATGAAGCTTATATAAATTTTGCCAAACAAAAATCATTCGTACAAGAATTAAGCGATTATCCGAATGTAGTAATTTTACAAACACTTAGTAAAGCTTGGGGTTTAGCAGCATTACGTTTAGGTATGGCATTTGCGTCAACAGAAATTATTGATGTATTAAATAAAGTAAAACCACCCTACAATATTAATCAAGCAACACAAGAATTAACATTAAAAGCTTTAGAAGAAGTAGGACAAGTAAACGACATGATTAAACTTTTAGTTGACATGCGTATGGCTTTAATGGAAGTATTTAAACAAATACCCATTGTAGAAAAAGTATATGAAAGTGATGCTAATTTCTTTTTAGTAAAAATTAAAGATGCTAAAAAAATCTACCAATATCTTTTAACTAAAGGCATTGTTGTGAGAGATAGGAGTAATATTAAATTGTGTGAAGATTGTTTAAGGATAACCATTGGTACAGAAAAGGAAAACACTTTACTAATAGATGCAATTGGAAATTATTTAAATGAATTATAAATGAGTAACGAAACGAATAACAAAGGTAAAAGAGTTTTATTTATAGATAGAGATGGAGTGATACTTCAAGAACCACCTTCGGATTTTCAGATAGATGCAACGGATAAAACAACTTTTGTACCTGGAGCTATAACGGCTTTGGCCAAAATTGCAGCCGATTTGGATTATTACAAAGTAATGGTTACCAACCAAGATGGATTAGGTACACCAGCTTACCCCACTGAAACGTTTGAGCCTTACCAAAATTGGATGCTTAGAACTTTAGCTGGCGAAGGATTTGCTTTTGATGAAATTCATATCGATAAAACTTTTGCAGCCGAAAATAAAGCAACAAGAAAACCTGGAACCGCTTTACTCACTCATTTTTTTGATACACAACATTATGATTTAGTCCATTCTTTTGTAATTGGTGATAGATGGAGTGATATTCAATTAGCCAAAAATTTAGGAGCAAAAGCCATTTATTTTAAAGGCTTACATGAGTTAACACCAAATGAAATTATTGAATTTAAAGACACCATTGTTTTAGAAACAAGCAACTGGAACGAAATTTATACATTCCTAAAGCTTAGATTAAGAAAAGTAATACATGAAAGAAATACCAATGAAACTAAAATTACAGTTGAGTTAAATTTAGATGGCTCTGGCAAATCGAATATAGAAACTGGTTTAGGTTTTTTTAATCATATGTTAGACCAAATTGCACGACACGGCAAAATGGATTTAAACATATTCACAATTGGCGATTTACACATTGATGAACACCACACCATTGAAGATACTGGATTGGCTTTAGGTGAAGCCTTTGCAAAAGCATTGGTAGATAAAATTGGAATGGAGCGTTATGGCTTTGCATTACCTATGGATGATGCAGAAGCTAAAGTTTTAATAGATTTTGGGGGCAGAAATTGGATAGTTTGGAATGTTGATTTTAAAAGAGAAAAAATAGGAGAAATGCCTACCGAAATGTTTTTTCATTTTTTCAAATCATTTAGCGATGCTGCTAAATGCAACTTGAATATTGAATGTAAAGGCGATAACGAACACCATAAAATTGAAGCCATTTTTAAAGCATTTGCCAAAGCGATAAAGATGGCAGTAAAAAGAGATCCATTGAGTAATTATTTGCCAAGTACGAAAGGTGTTTTATAATAGTACGCTACTTAAATTTATTACCACAGGTTATAATTTTAAAAATAAAAACGAATAGTATTTATTTTTATTTCAAATTATTATATGAAACAATTGCTAAAAACTCTTTTAATCTCAATCCCTTTTTTTGTTAAAGCTCAAGATACTACTAAACCTGCACCAACTTTTGCCTTCGAAGACGTTGATAATACCCCTGTGAAAATTTATTGTAATCAAAAAGTTATCAACCAAACACCCAATCGATTTATTTCTATTGGTTACGAGTATCAGGCAAGTAGTAATTTAAAAGCTGAAGGTGCAGCGTGGAATGATGGTAGAAAAATAAATGCTATGCAAGGGTTAAGACTAAATTTTAATACACCTCTTGTATCAAAAAATAAACTAATTGTTAGTTTAGGTGGCCAATATGCAAGAACTGCTTTTGATGGCACCAATCTAATCCCATACCCATTATTTCCAGCTTTAGTAGATAATGGCTTGCACGCTGCAGGTTTAAGTACCACCGTTTTTAAACCTTTAAATAGTAAAAATTTTATCATTTTTCAAGCCAATTTAGATGCTAATTGGATGGCTCCAGAATTAAAAAGTATTAACTCAAAAGTTTTAACCATTAGTGCTTCTGCAATTTATGGCTGGAAAAAAAGTGAGAACGAAATGTTTGGCTTAGGTGTTTCTAGAACTTATCGTTTGGGTCGTTTAATTTATGTACCAATCATTTTTTATAACAAAACCTTTAATGAAAAATGGGGTTTAGAAGCTACTTTTCCAGCAAAAGTTCATCTACGTAAAAATATTAATCCTAAATCTTTATTACAATTGGGCTATGAGTTAGAGGGTAATCAGTTTGCTTTATATAGCACCAATGCTAGTTTAGCACCAACTTTTTTACAAAGAGGAGAAATAAAACCAAGGCTTGTTTACGAAAGAAGTTTATTTGGCTTTTGGTGGTTGAGTGTACAAACAGGACTAAGATTGAATGGCAGGTTTAATGTGGTTGATAAATACGATGGTAAGGAACAAAATCAAATAATCACGAATTCTCTTTCCAACCCACTTTATTTTAATATTAGTCTTAATTTAGTTAGCCTATAAAAAAATACCCTGCATTTAGCAGGGTATTTTTTTGATAACACTGAAGTGGAATAAAATAATCCAATCAGTTTATGTCGGTAAAATATCATCTAATATTTGAACATCTTCTTTGGCCTATTTATTAAATCAAGATGGTATTATTTCATTTTTTGCCTCTTCCAAGTATCTGTTCTTCCAAATAAAGATATGCCCACATAACCCCGCACTTCAATTGTATTATCATCCAACATTTTAATGGTACAACTGTAGTCTTCACCACTTTTTGGATCGTAAATTTTACCATCTTCCCAAAGTTTATTTTTAATAAATTTAAAATCTCTTAAATTTATTAAACCCAATATTGGCCTTGATTGTAGTTTCGAATCTTCATTTTTTTTATCTACTTTAGGTTTGCCATTTGTAGGGTCATTGGGCTCGGCAAGCCAAACAATTCTTCCAAAGTATTTATCACTTTGTTTATAAACTTCTATTATAGCCTTACCATCGCCACTTTTCCAAAAACCAACAATGGCATCTGAATTATTGGTTTCGGTAAAAGAAAAAAGTAAAAAGCTGGTGATACAAGCAATTAATGTAAAAATTCGTTTTTTCATGGGTAAATTTTAAATAAGTAGAATTTTGTTTGTTAAAAGTTTATGATTCAGCAATTTCGGATATTATTGTTTTATTTTTTACTTTTTATTACTAAAAGCTATAAGTAACTCTAAAATAATTTTTTTTGGAATATTAACTATAGCACTTTAATATTGCAATTCAATGAAGCAAATAACTAATCAACAGTGGTGGTGGCATACAATACTCAAAGGGGTATAGTAATGCTATTTGCACTACTTGGTTTGAAATAATATTCAAAAAGCCCCTTCAGCAATGTAGGGGCTTTTTTTATGCAGCCTCCCTAAATCCCTCCAAAGGAGGGACTTAGTAAATGGCTCACAGCAAACATCAGATATTATATTGGCTTCACTTTTCTTGAGGTATAAAAGTGGGTTGCTCAATTAAGTTCATAACGCTGAAGTGTGCCCTGCAATAAGCAGGATTAATAACGACGCAACAGGTGTTTCATAGTGGTTCAATAGCTAGTAACATAATTTTATAACAAAAACTGATAATTCCCCTTGAGGGGATACGAGCATGAAAAAGACTTTTATAGAAACAACATCAAAAAAAATGCTGGCAGATGTATTTACACCTGTAGGTATTTATTTAAGAGTAAGAGATAAATTTAGAGATACTATTTTATTAGAAAGTACCGATAACCATGCTGCAGAAAATAGTTATTCGTTTATTGGCATTAATGCAATTGCTGGTATCGAAATATCTTCTAATAAAAATATTGAGTTTAAATTACCCAATCAAAAACCAGAAAAAATTTCAATAACCCAGTCAGAATCTGTACCAGATTTAATTTGGAATTTTATGCAACGTTTCCAAACATCTTCCTCTGCACAAAGTAAGGAGGCAACTTTTGCACAAGGTTTATATGGTTACTCTTCTTACGATGCTGTACAATTTTTTGATACTGTAAAATTTGAGGATTCTAAAAGCCAATCTCTTGCGGAAGCTTCTGGCGAAACCATACCTCTCATGCGTTATAGGTTATATCAATATGTAATTGCAATCAATCATTTTAAAGACGAATTATTTTTATTAGAAAATAAAATCGATGGTGTAGAAAGTGAACTTGCAACGGTAGAAAGCTTAATTAAAAGTAAAGATGTACCAACCTATCCTTTTGCCATGAAAGGCACAGAAACGAGTAATATGTTGGATGATGATTATAAAGCTATGGTTCAAAAGGGCATTCAGAGTTGTTTAAGAGGCGATGTGTTTCAAATTGTATTAAGTCGTAAATTTCAACAAAAATTCACTGGCGATGAGTTTAATGTTTACCGAGCATTACGTAATGTAAACCCTTCGCCTTATTTATTTTTTTTCGATTATGGCGATTATAAATTACTAGGTTCGTCTCCCGAAAGTCAACTCATTATTAATAAAGGAAAAGCTATTGTTCATCCTATTGCAGGCACTTTTAAACGCAGTGGCGATGAAGAAATTGATAAAATAGAAACCGAACGATTAAAAAAAGATCCTAAAGAAAATGCAGAACATGTAATGCTAGTTGATCTTGCCAGAAACGATTTAAGTAGAGTATGCACCGATGTAAGCGTTGCTCATTATAAGCAGGTACAGTATTACAGTCATGTAATTCATTTGGTAAGCGAAGTAGTTGGCACAGTTCCGTCAGGTACAAATCCTTTTTTATTGTTGGCAAAAACTTTTCCTGCAGGTACTTTAAGTGGTGCTCCAAAAATTAAGGCTATGCAATTAATCAATACCATCGAACCTACAAAACGTAGTTATTATGGTGGCTGTATTGGGTTTGTTGGTTTCGATGGTAGCTTTAATCAAGCAATTATGATTAGAACTTTTTTGAGTAAGGATAATACATTGACCTATCAGGCAGGAGCAGGAGTAGTAGCTGCAAGTATTCCAGAAAACGAATTACAAGAAGTAAACAATAAACTGGGAGCATTGAAGAAAGCAATCCTCCTAGCAGCCAATTTATAATTTATAAATGATGAATTATGGATGAAACAAAGGTTACCATACAACACAGCACTTTTTATTTTGCTATAAGAGTTGTAAAGCTTTATCAATATTTAACAAATGACAAGAAGGAGTATGTTTTGAGTAAACAGTTATTGAGAAGTGGAACTTCTGTAGGTGCTTTAGTTAGAGAAGCTCAAAACGCAGAAAGCAAACTGGATTTTATTCACAAACTTGGTGTTGCTCAAAAAGAGTGTGATGAATCAATGTACTGGTTAGAATTATTAAAAGAAACTCATTTTTTAAACGAAAATGAGTTTAGAAGTATTCATCAAGAAGCAACAATTATTCTTAAAATGATTAGAAGTGCAATCATTACTGTTAAGAAGAAACTTAATTCATAACTTATCATTCATAACTTATCAATAATGAACATTCTTGTTTTCGATAATTACGACTCATTTACCTACAACTTGGTTCATCTTGTAGAAAAGATAACACACCAAAAAGTAGATGTATTTCGCAACGATCAAATTGCTTTGGAGAAAGTAAGTGAGTATGATAAAATTATTTTGTCTCCAGGGCCTGGTATTCCAGAAGAAGCAGGTTTGTTATTGCCCTTGATAAAAATGTATGCACCCACCAAATCCATACTAGGTGTGTGTTTGGGGCATCAAGCCATTGGGCAATCCTTTGGTGGAACTTTAACCAATTTGTCGACTGTTTATCATGGTGTAGCAACGCCAATTAAAATTGTGAATCGTAAATCGTCAATTGTGAATGGTTCAGAACTCACCACTCACCATTCACTATTCACAGGCTTACCTGCTTCAATAGAAGTTGGCCGTTACCATTCATGGGTAATTGACAACAATAATTTCCCTGGTGAACTTGAAATCACAGCTACAGATGAAAACAATTTTATCATGGCATTGAAACATAAAACTTATGATGTGCAAGGTGTACAATTTCATCCTGAAAGTGTGTTAACGCCAGATGGAGAAACAATTATTAGAAACTGGTTGAAGAACTAACCTTAGAGAACAAGAGAAGCAGAGTGTACGCAGAGCCTCTGCGAAAACTGGTTTAACTCCCTTTCTCTGCGGTAAAAAAATGAAAGATGAAAAGGATTTTACAAATATTATTCGAACATAAAGCCTTGTCCAAACAACAAGCTCAAGAAGTTTTATTGAATATAGGAAAAGGCATGTACAACGAACATGAAATAACTTCTTTCATGACGGTTTATCTTATGCGTAGCATCACCATTGAAGAACTGCAAGGCTTTCGTGATGCTTTATTGGAGATGAGTGTGCAAGCAAACTTGGATGGTTTTGAAACCATGGATATTGTTGGTACAGGTGGCGATGGCAAAAACACCTTCAACATCTCTACATTGGCCTGTTTCATTGTGGCAGGTGCCGGACAGAAAGTAACCAAGCATGGCAACTATGGAGCTTCATCCATTTCAGGTTCAAGTAATGTAATGGAAGAATTAGGCTACAAGTTTAAAAACGAAAATACTTTATTACAGAAAGAGTTAGAAGTAGCTAATATCTGTTTTTTACATGCACCTTTATTTCATCCAGCTTTAAAAATAGTTGGTCCTATTAGAAAAAATCTTGGAGTGCGAACTTTCTTTAACATGTTAGGACCAATGGTAAATCCTGCTGAACCCAACTATCAATTGGTGGGTGTATTTAGTTTAGAAATGGCAAGAATTTACAACTATCTCTTGCAACAATCTACAACTGCATTTACGATCATTCATAGTTTAGATGGCTATGACGAAATTTCACTAACCAATGATACCAAAGTAATTACACAAGATGGTGAAAAAATAATGACTCCCGAACAATTGGGTAAACGAACTGTAACAGCAGAAGATATTTATGGTGGCAATAGTGTTGATGAAGCAGCTAAAATTTTTCAACGGATCATTAAAGGCGAAGGAACATTTGCTCAAAATGCAGTAGTACTAGCCAATGCTGGTATGGCTTTGCATTGCACAGGTAAATATAAATCATACAACGAGGCATATGGGGCTGCTGTAGAAAGTTTAGATAGCGGAAAGGCATATCAATCATTGCAAAAATTAATTGGGTTACAAAAATGAATATTTTAGATAAAATAATTGCGAATAAAAAAATAGAAGTAGCCCAACGTAAGGCTATAACTTCAATTGCTGAATTGGAAAAAAGGAAATTCTTTTTCAAGGAAACTTTGTCTCTAAATAAGTTTTTATTAGACAATACCAAAACAGGCATTATTGCAGAGTATAAGAGAAAGTCTCCCAGCAAAGGAATAATCAATAGTCATTCTACTGTAGAAGAAGTAACCACAGGGTATGCAAAATTTGGTGCAAGTGGAATTTCTGTATTAACCGATGAAGAATTTTTTGGTGGCAACCTAAATGACTTACTTGAAGCTACCATCAACGAAGTGCCATTGCTGAGAAAAGATTTTATGATTGACGAATACCAAATCATTGAAGCCAAAGCTTATGGTGCCGAAGTAATTTTATTGATTGCATCATGTTTATCCAAACAAGAAATAAAACAATTAGCAGCAACAGCAAAAGGTTTGGGCTTAGAAGTATTATTAGAAATTCACAACGCGGAGGAACTAAATCATATTTGCTATGACATAGATGTAGTAGGCGTAAACAACCGTAACCTCAAAACCTTTGAAGTAAATATCAATAATTCTTTGCAACTCATCAACAAAATACCAACCGAAAAACCAGCAATTTCAGAAAGTGGTATGAGTAATGTAGAAACGATAGTAACTTTACGCCAAGCAGGATTTAAAGGTTTTTTAATAGGTGAAAATTTTATGAAAGAAGCCAATCCTGCTATGGCATTTGAGAATTTTGTACATGAATTAAAAACCAAATAATAACAATGAATATAAAAGTTTGCGGCATTACACAGTTTAAACAAATGCAACAATTAGATGCCCTAAATGTAGATTTTGTAGGCATTATTTTTCATCCAACTTCACCCAGATATGTGGGTGATAAATTAGAAAAAAAGGACATTAAAAAAGCAGATTTCGAATTTAAAAAAGTAGGCGTATTTGTAAATCCAGAAATGATTGATGTATTAGATGCCATTGATGAGTATGGCTTAGATGTAGTGCAATTGCATGGCAATGAATCTGCCGAAATGTGTGAAGACCTTTCGACTGAGGTAGAAGTAATAAAAGCATTTAGTATTGATAGTAGTATAAAAGATATCGATGCTTTGGTTGCACCTTATGATGCCGTTTGCGATTATTATTTATTCGATACAGCTGGTAAATCTGCAGGTGGAAATGGTGAACAATTCGATTGGAGTATTTTGGCAAAAGCTAAAATAGAAAAACCTTTTTTTCTTAGTGGAGGCATTGGTGTAGCGGATATTGCAAAAATTAAAGCTTTTAAACATCCAGATTTTTTTGGCGTCGATGTTAATAGTAAGCTAGAAAAAGAACCAGGTATAAAAGATATGGCCTTGGTTCTACAATTTACCCACGGCTTTAAAAAATAATGGCATCATTTTTTGTAAAGTTCAGTAAAACTAAAGTCTAGCTTATGCGTATTAAAGTTTGTGGAATGACGGATATAAATCAAATGCATCAATTAAGCGATTTAGGAGTGCAGTTTGCTGGATTAATTTTTTACCCCAAAAGTCCACGTTTTGTTTTAAAGCATGGCCTAAAAGCCGAAGACGTAAAAAGGGCAAAACTAAAAGTGTATAAAGTAGGCGTTTTTGTAAATGCTACCCACGATGAAGTGATGAATATGGTAAACACTTTTGGGTTAGACATGGTGCAGTTGCATGGTAACGAAACACCTTATCAATGTAGTAAATTATCCGATTATATTCAAGTCATAAAAGCATTTCGATTTGCCGATAACGACAATGTACAATGGATGATAAAAGATTTTTACTTAGATACCGATATGTTTATGTTTGATACAGGGGTAACAGAAAAAAATAATAAAGGAGAAGTAAGTCGTAATTTTAATTGGCAACGACTAACTGGTTTAAAAATTGGTAAACCTTTTTTTTTAAGTGGTGGAATTGAACCAACACATGCAACGCTTGTTAAACAATTTACTCAAGAACCTGTTGCTAAAGATTTGTTTGCAGTTGACATTAATAGCAGATTTGAAACAAGGCCTGGTGTAAAGAATATGGAGTTGATAAAGAATTTTATAGAAGAGTTGAGGTAATGGTTCAAGCAAAGAGGCAAAGGAGCATCTAAGCAAAGTATGGAGTAAATGTTTTGGTTACGAGCCGAAGAACAAGCATTGAGCTTCAGTGGCGACGCTCCGTTCAAATGTAGAATATGAATTAAGCAATTGAAATAAAAATGAATGTATAAAATGAAAGCATATAAATCAAAATCA
This sequence comes from Chitinophagaceae bacterium, assembly GCA_031429335.1. Lineage (GTDB taxonomy): Bacteria > Bacteroidota > Bacteroidia > Chitinophagales > Chitinophagaceae > UBA1930. The sequence continues at coordinate 16,098 of JANOZK010000163.1, forward strand.
AAACTTCATAAACCTTTGTGAGTTTTGCATCCTTTGTTCCTTTGTGTGAAACCCTCTTCATGTGAAACAAAAATAAAATGACAGAAACAATAACATATCAATCACCGAATGCCCAAGGCTATTATGGCAGTTTTGGTGGTGCTTATATTCCTGAAATGTTGCATAGCAACGTAGCGGATTTAAAAGAAAAATATTTGCAAATAATGGCTGAACCTGATTTTCAGCAAGAGTTTCAGCAGTTGCTCACCGATTATGTAGGCAGACCAACACCCTTATTTTATGCAGAGCGTTTAAGTGCATTGCACAATACCAATATCTATTTAAAGAGAGAAGATTTATGCCACACAGGTGCACATAAAATAAACAATACAGTTGGTCAAATTTTGTTGGCTCGTCGATTAGGGAAAACAAGAATTATTGCAGAAACAGGTGCTGGTCAACATGGAGTTGCAACAGCTACAGTCTGTGCATTAAAAGGCATGGAATGTATTGTTTACATGGGTGAAAAAGATATTGAACGACAAGCACCCAATGTTGCAAGAATGAAAATGTTGGGTGCAACAGTAGTGCCTGCAACAAGTGGTAGCAAGACTTTAAAAGACGCCACCAATGAAGCTATCAGAGATTGGATTAACAATCCCCACGATACACATTATATCATTGGAAGCGTGGTTGGGCCACATCCTTATCCAGATATGGTGGCACGTTTTCAAAGTGTCATCAGCAAAGAGATTCGCAAACAATTATTTCACAAAACTGGTAATGAATTGCCTAATTATGTTGTTGCATGTGTTGGTGGTGGTAGTAATGCTGCGGGTGCTTTTTATCATTTTTTAGATGAATTAAAGGTGCAATTAATTGCAGTAGAAGCTGCTGGAAAAGGGGTAAACAGTGGTATGAGTGCTGCAACAACGGCATTGGGTAAACCTGGCATTTTGCATGGAAGTAAAAGCCTATTAATGCAAACCGCAGATGGACAAGTTGTAGAGCCACACAGCATTTCAGCTGGTTTAGATTATCCAGGTATTGGTCCTTTGCATGCTAATTTGTTTAAAAGTGGACGTGGTACCTTTTTAAGTGTTACAGATGATGATGCACTTGCGTCGGCCTTTGAAATTAGCCGATTAGAAGGCATTATACCTGCATTAGAAACAGCACATGCTTTTCATGCTTTAAAACAGATGCAATTTAAGAAAGACGATGTGGTTGTAGTTTGTTTAAGTGGAAGAGGCGATAAAGATTTAGCAACTTATATGAATCATTTATAACCACAACGAAATAACCACACAAAGCATCATAACGTTGTGAACCTTTGTGTCTTTGTGCCTCTGTGGTTCAAAAAATAATAATGAGTAGAATAAATAATATTTTTCAAAATAAACAACAACGTGTGTTGAATGTGTATTGCACTGCTGGTTACCCAACCTTAAATAGTACTGTAAAAATCATCAACACACTTGCAGCACATGGAGCAGATTTGATTGAATTGGGTATGCCCTACAGCGATCCATTAGCAGATGGACCTGTTATACAAGCCAGTGGCAGTGTGGCTTTAGCCAATGGGATGACGATTGAAGTTTTATTTCAACAATTAAAAAATTTTCGAGTTAATAATCCCACTTTAGACAAGACTGGTCTTATTCTAATGGGCTATATGAATCCTGTTTTACAATACGGGTTCGAAAAATTTTGTGCCGATGCCGCTGCTGTTGGTGTAGATGGTTTAATACTTCCAGACTTGCCCGAATATGAATTTGAAACAGAGTATGGATCCATAATTAAAAAATATAACTTGGATTTTATTTTTTTGGTTACTCCAGAAACCACTGAAGCAAGAGTTCGAAAATTAGATATTTTAACTACTGGTTTTTTATATGCTGTTAGTTCATCTGCAACGACGGGTAGTGAAACAGATTTTATTGCAGTTGAACAGTATTTAAAACGTTTAAATAGTTATCAATTATCCAATCCAATTTTAGTGGGCTTTGGTATAAGAGATAAAGCTAGTTTTGATTCAGCTTGTAAATATAGCAATGGGGCAATTATAGGAAGTGCTTATATAAAGGCTTTAGAAGGCACTAAAAATGTTGATGAAACGACGAAACAATTTTTATCATCTGTTTTACAATAGAAAATTAAAGTGAGTCTAGTAATTTTAAAATACAATGCAGGTAACATTCAAAGTGTATTGTATGCCTTAGAAAGAATTGGTATTGAAGCCACTGTTACAGATAAAGTACAACAAATTCAGTCAGCAGATAAAGTAATTTTTCCTGGCGTTGGTGAGGCAAGTACTGCCATGCATTATTTGAAAGAGAGAGGACTGGATGAAGTGATTAAAAATCTAACACAGCCAGTCCTTGGCATTTGTTTGGGCATGCAATTAATGTGCAAACACAGTGAAGAAAATGATACCGATTGTTTAGGCATTTTTGAGGAAGAAGTGAAGAAGTTTAAAGTTGAAAGTTTGACGTATAAAGTACCTCAAATAGGGTGGAATAATATTTATAACTTGAAATCTCCTTTATTTGATGGGTTGAAAGAAAATGACTTTTGTTATTTCGTTCATGGTTATTATGCAGCTTTAGGAGCACATACTATTACAACAACCAATTATATTCAGCCCTACAGTTCTGCATTGCATAAAGATAATTTTTATGGTGTGCAATTTCATCCAGAAAAATCTGCTAAAGTTGGCGAGCAGATTATTAGGAACTTCATCAATCTCAAATCATAAATTTCAAATTAGTAATGCAAATTATTCCAGCAATAGATATTATCGATGGTAAATGTGTTCGTTTAACCGAAGGCGATTATTCCCAAAAGAAAATCTACAACGAAAACCCTCTCGAAGTAGCCCTTGAATTTGAAGCTGCTGGCTTGCAACGTTTACATTTGGTTGATTTAGATGGGGCAAAAGCCGGTACTATAATAAATTGGAAAGTTTTGGAAACAATAGCTGCTAAAACAAAACTTATAATAGATTTTGGTGGGGGCATTAAAACTGAGAAAGATGTTAAAATTATTTTTGAATCTGGTGCAGCATTAGCAACAGTTGGCAGCATCGCAGTAAAAGATGAAACTTTATTTGTAAGTTGGTTACAACAATTTGGAGCAGCAAAATTTTTATTGGGTGCCGATGTTAAAGATGAAAAAATTGTTATTGGTGGCTGGTTAGAAACTACTGATATTTGGATTTACGACTTTATTGAAAAGTACATTAAACAGGGTGTGCAGCAAATTTTTTGTACCGATGTTAGTAAAGATGGTAAATTAGAAGGACCTTCAACCGACCTTTATAAAAATATCATCACCAAATTTCCTGAATTGCATTTTATAGCAAGTGGTGGAGTGACAACAATAAAAGATTTGGAAGAGTTGAAAGAAGTTGGCTGTAATGCAGCCATTGTAGGTAAAGCGATTTATGAGGGAAGAATTAAGATTGCTGATTTGAAATTTCTGATTTGAGATTATGGCAACGATTACAAAATTTGAAGACTTAGAAATTTGGAAAGATGCAAGGCGTCTTTCCTTCATTATTTTTCAATATACTCAAAATGAATTATTTGCAAAGGATTTCAGATTTAAAGACCAAATAAGAGCAGCAGCAGGATCAATCATGGACAATATTGCTGAAGGTTTTGAGCGGTCGTCAAGATTGGAATTTATTAACTTTTTAAGTTATTCAAAAGGATCTCGTGGGGAAGTGAAATCTCAATTATATCGAGCAAAAGATCAACAATATATTAGTGAAGTAAATTTTAACGAAAGTTATGCAGCTTATGATAAATTGGCCTCAAACATTGCTGGTTTTATAAGCTACTTAAATCAATCAGAAGTTAAAGGTCAAAAATTTAAAGACCGAAAGTGAACGATCCAATTTCAAATTTCAAATCACAAATTCGCAATGCTCACAAAACGTATTATTCCCTGCCTTGATATCAAAGATGGTCGTACAGTTAAAGGTATCAATTTCGAAAATATTCGTGATGCAGGAGATCCTGTTGAGTTGGGGGCATTATATGCTGCCCAAGGAGCTGATGAATTGGTTTTTTAGATATCACCGCAACAGTAGAAAAAAGAAAAACTTTGAACGATTTAGTCAATAAAATTTCACAAAAAATCAACATTCCTTTTACTGTTGGTGGCGGTATCAGTAGTGTAGAAGATGTTAGTGTTTTGTTGCAAAACGGTGCCGATAAAATTTCAATTAACACATCTGCTTTTAAAAATCCACAATTAATTCATGATCTAGCCAAACAATTTGGTAGTCAATGTGTGGTTTTAGCCATCGATACAAAAAAAGAAGACGATGGCGAATGGTATGTTTATTTAAATGGTGGAAGAACCAAAACTGAGATCAAATGCTTCGATTGGGCCAAACAAGCTGTTGAATTGGGTGCAGGTGAAATTCTATTAACCAGTATGAACAACGATGGAACCAAACAAGGCTTTGCTTTAGATATTACCCTACAACTCAGTGAAAATCTCTCTGTACCAATTATTGCAAGTGGTGGAGGTGGCACAATGGAGCATTTTAAAGATGTTTTTGTGACTGCAAAGGCTGATGCAGCATTAGCTGCAAGTATTTTCCACTTTAAGGAAATTGAAATTCAAAATTTAAAGAGATATTTGCAGGCAGAGCAAATTGCTGTTAGGCTGTAAAATTTTTCTTCCCCTCTTGGGAGGGGCATTTATGAATTTAGTTTTTATAAAAATTATTTCTGGGGTGGGTCATAGATGAGTAAAGATCTTTTGCACAAGAGTGCTCTGCTATTCAGCAGGATTAAAAACGACGCCACAGAAGCTAAATAGTAATTCTGCTGCTGGTAACATAATATTGCATTTTTAAAATAATTTTCTAATTCCTAAATTAAAAATTAGGGCAAACTGAACAATAATGGCTTTTACAGAACCACCAATTCATTGGAACGATTACGAAGACATCGCATTAAAATTATACGAGCGTTTTGGAGATGATTTTACAGAAAGTAAAATTTACAGAATTCGATTTACCGAATTATTAGAATGGGTGTTGCAAATAGATGGCTTTGTTGGCAAACGTGAACAAAGTAATGAAGGTCATTTAGAAATGATACAGAGTAGTTGGGTATATGAGTGGAGAGATAATCAAAAGAAGTAATTAGGTTAACTGGTTGATAAAGTTGATTCGGATAACTTATCAACTTATCAACATTTCAACTTTGTCAACATGAATGTTCTTGAACTTTTCAAACCCATCAATACATTCGTTTTTGATGTAGATGGTGTTCTTACAGATGGTACATTATTGGTTTTACCAAATAAAATAATGGCCCGTCGAATGAATATTAAAGATGGTTATGCTTTGCAATTGGCTGTAAAAAAAGGCTATCATGTATTAGTAATTAGTGGGGGCAATTCGCCAGAAGTTAAAGAACGTTTAGAAATGTTGGGCGTTACAAACGTGTATATGCAAGTTGAAAATAAAGTAGAAGTATTAAATACTTTTTTGCTGCAACATAAAATAAGCTACCAACAGGTTTTATTTATGGGAGATGATATGCCCGATGCTGCAATCATGCAATTAGTGGGTTTGCCTTGTTGCCCAGCAGATGCAGCTACAGATATAAAAGTTATTGCTCAATATATTTCTACTTTTAGTGGTGGCGAAGGTTGTGCAAGAGATGTAATTGAAAAAGTATTAAAATTACAAAGTAATTGGAATCATGATTTTGTAGTTAAGGCTCAATAAATGAAACTTCAAATTTGAAATTATTAAAAGCATTTATACAATTGGTTCGGTGGCCAAATCTGTTATTCATTGTAATAACACAGATTGTGTTTTTGTATTGCATAGAACGTCCTATTTTTATTAGTGCAAATGTATTTACAAATGTACATGGATGGTATTTTGTAATGTTGGTTGTAGCATCTGTTTGTATTGCCGCAGCTGGCAATATTATTAATGATTATTTCGATTTAAATATCGACCAAATTAATAAACCCCATAAAGTAATTGTCGATAAAATTATTAATCGTCGTTGGGTTATATTTTGGCACTTGTTACTAAGCATTATTGGTATTACATTGGGTTTTATCATTGATATAAATACGCCTGTAAAATTTTTAGGCGTAGCTAATTTGATAAGTGTAATAATTTTGTTTTTTTACTCCGTTTCCTTGAAAAAAAAGTTTTTAATTGGCAATATTCTAATTTCCTTACTAACTGCTTGGGTAATATTGGTAATAACCTATTGCGAAACAAATCATTTACTGAATGTGTTTAAAAATGGCCATAGCTTAGAGGTTGATAAATTGTCGAGACTAACCTTTTTATATGCAGGTTTTGCTTTTATTATTTCGTTAATAAGAGAAATAGTGAAAGACATGGAAGATATTGAAGGCGATAGAACTTATGGTTGCAAAACCATGCCTATATTACTTGGATTAAATGCCACAAAAGTATTTGTTACCGTATGGTTAACGGTATTAATTATTGCTATGCTATTAGTTCAGTTTTATGTATTGCAATTTGGTTGGTGGTTTTGGATTAGTGCTAGTTACTGTTTACTATTTATCATTGTTCCTTTAATTTGGATTTTTATTAAACTATTTTCAGCACAAACCGCAGCTCAGTTTCATACAATTAGTACAGTGGTAAAAGTAGTAATGCTAATGGGGATAATGAGTATGTTATTTTTTTACTTTATCCCTGGTGCGGAATGGTATAGATAATTTTTTATTACTGTTGAAGTTATTCTACAACTTCGTTTAGTTTAAACTAGATATTTCTTCATAATATCTTTAGTTAAAGAAACACGATAACACTAACCATTAAATTTTAATATAAATAATGAACTCAATTATTCTTGCCTCTCAATCTCCTCGAAGAAAACAGTTATTAGAATGGGCCGAAGTGCCTTTCGAAATTATAATTCAAAATACAGAGGAAACTTATCCCTCTGATTTATCAATAACCGAAATTCCAATACATATTGCTCGCCAAAAAGCACAAGCTGTTGAAGCAATTGTTGGTAAAGAAAAAATTATTCTGGCAGCAGATACAATTGTGGTACTAAATAATACAATTATTGGTAAGCCTAAAAACGAGGCAGATGCTGTACAAATCCTTACTGCTTTGTCTGGCAATCATCACCAAGTAATTACAGGTGTAGTTATTCTAAACGGATTTCGAGAAACTGCTTTTTTCGATGTTACTGATGTGCATTTTAATTCTATAACACAACAACAAATTGAATTTTATGTAAACAAATACAAACCCTACGATAAAGCTGGTGCTTATGCAATTCAAGAATGGATTGGTATAGTTGGAATAAAATCAATTACAGGCGACTTTTATAATGTAATGGGTTTGCCTATTAGTAGGGTAGTGCAAGAGCTTGAAAGGCTGTAAGTGAATAGTTTTAGAGTTACTTAGTTTGGAGTTATTAAGTCTTGGGGTATGTGGTTTTGCAGTTATTTGGTTTAAAGGAAGAAGGTATAAGCTATATGGTATAAGGTGGAGGTTTTAGGGAAAAGGTATAAAGTTGAAGCAAAATACATCAAGCAAAAAAAATAAACAATTAGTTCATAAAAAAACAACAACTACCTAACTTTATAACTACAAACTATAAAACCCCAAACTAAATAACTAGTACTTGCATGGTAGAAAAGTTATTACACTTTATTTGGCAATTTCAATATTTTAATAAATCAGAGCTTCAAACTGAAAATGGGGAAGACTTACAAATTATTAAGCAAGGGAGTAATAATTTAAACCAAGGACCAGATTTTTCTAACGGATCTATCAAAATTGACAATATTATATTGGTTGGTAACATTGAAATACATGTTAATGCATCCGATTGGCATAAACATGGCCATACAAACGATGCCAACTACGCCAATATAATTTTACACGTTGTTTGGAACAATGATAAACCTATACTTGTATCTGGAAAACCAGTAACAACCTTGGTATTAAAAAATAGAGTGGCTAAAACTTTATTGAATAGGTTTGAATTATTATTAAACGAAAATTCTACCATTCCTTGTGCTAATTTTTTACCAACACTTTCAGAAATTGGTTGGGTAGCTTGGAAAGAAAGACTTGCCGTTGAACGTTTACAACAAAAAGCAGAACATGTTTTAGACTTATACAAACAATCTAACCAACACTGGGAAGAAACCCTTTGGTGGATGATTGCCAGAAATTTTGGTATTAAAGTAAATGCAGATGTTTTTGAAGAAATTGCAAAAACTATCTCTGTTAATATACTTGCCAAACATAAAAATCAAATTCAGCAATTAGAAGCACTATTATTGGGTCAAGCAAATTTACTGAAGGGTAATTTTGAAGACGATTATCCAAAAATGTTACAAAAAGAGTACGCACTCTATCAAAAAAAATACAATATCATACAACCAAAAACCACTCCTCTTTTTCTTCGAATGAGGCCCGCTACTTTTCCTACTATTCGGTTGGCTCAATTGGCTATGTTGGTGCATAAAAGTTCACATTTATTTTCTAAAATTAAAGATATTCAAAACCTCAAAGAGTTAAACGATTTGTTAAATGTTACTGCAAACGATTATTGGCATTATCATTATCAATTTGATTCCCTAACAAATTATGCCCCAAAAGTATTGGGCAAACAAATGATCAACAATATAATCATCAATACAATTGTTCCTGTTTTATTTGCTTATGGGCAATACAGTAAACAACAACTATTTAAAGACAAATCAATTAATTGGTTGCAACAAGTTGCAGCAGAAGAAAATAGTATTACAAAAAAATGGAAAGCTTTATCTATTAGTAATCGCAATGCATTCGATTCTCAATCATTGATCCATTTAACCAATCAATATTGTTCAAAACACAATTGCTTGCAATGTGCTGTTGGTAACAAAATATTAAAAAATTCTTAATTGTTTGTTAACATTAACGATGTTTCTTTTGCTGTTTTACCTCCTTTTTTTACTTTGGGCATAAACATCAAATTCGTTTGAAAGTATTGATTTCATTGACTTTTATTTTTCCTACACCTCTTTAACCATATTATAAATTGGTAAAACTTGTTTGTCGTAGTTCAATTGCTTATTCTACTTTTACATCATCAAACAAATAGCTGCACAATCCAATAGCCATTAACCAAGCAGCATCCATCTAACAATTTTGCTTACCTGCACAATTAACGATTGTAATACCACTTGAGAATATTAAAATTAATTTTTAAACTTTAAATTAAATAGTATGAAAAGTGTAAACAACAAAGTACGTAATGTACTAACAGTAGTCTTAGTAATTGCTTTAATGGTATTAAGCAAATATTCATTTGCAGATACCATAACAGTAAAAAACACCATAGATACAGCTACCACTGTAAAGTATTTAGGTAGTACAAATGGTAAAGATGTTTTTCAAATAGAAATTGAAAACATTCAAGATGACACCTTTGAAATTAGTTTTGTAGATGCCGATGGTATTATGTTGTACTCGGAAATTTTTTCTGGTAAAAAAATAGTAAAAAAGTTTTTATTAGATATACCAGAATCTGCATACGATAATTTGCAAATAACTATTGGCAACAAAAAAACTTCTCAGAGTTATAAAATTGAAAAAACTACTCGTGTAGTACAAAACATTAGTGTAGCTAAATTAAAGTAAAACTAAACTATGAGTAATACAAGGCATTATTAATTGTGCGTAATGCTTTGTATTACTTATTTATCTATTAATTGTAAAAGTATTTTTAATATCAGCAGCCGATTTTACAGCAATTAGATGTAACTGGAACATTCCAGTAAGGCAGCCTAGCAATTTCTTCTACAATAGAATTAACAGTCAGAAACACAATAAAAACAGGTGTCCTCAATAATAATAATTTGTTTAATTAATCAATAGCTTTAATAGTTTAGCAGAAAATTGGACTATTATTTTTTTAACATTTCAAGAATCACTATTTTCCATCATTATTTAACCTAAACTAATTAATCATGGATGAAAATAGTACAGCAATATTTGCTTCTTTAGCAATTGGTTTTTTATTTACAATTGGTATAATTGCCATAATTATTCTTATTGCCGAGTGGAAGATATATGAAAAAGCTGGTCAACCTGGTTGGGCATGCATTATTCCTATTTACAATGTTTTTATTTTATTAAAAATAATCGGAAAGCCATGGTGGTGGCTACTAATGTTCTTGATCCCAATTGTTAACCTAATATTTGCTATTTGGATGTTAAATTTATTGGCAAAAAGTTTTGGAAGAAGCGAAGGTTTTACAATAGGACTATTATTTCTACCATTCATTTTTTATCCCATATTAGGCTTCGGAAAAGATGAATATCAAGGGCCTATTGGCGACCCAATTGCACTCAAAGAATTTCAAGATATTAAGTACGAATTTGGAAAACCACAATAGTTTTGTTACGAGGCCTCAAAAAGAGGCCTTTGTAGTTTTTAAACCTTGCTCTTTCGTTTACCACTATTTATTCTCTCAATTTTAACATTTTCCAAAATGTTGCTGTGTAATAAAGTGCTGTATTTGTATACTTAAGATTGGTTATTAGTTTATACTGTTATTTTTGCAAACTATTAAAACAACGTTATGGGATTATTACTCTTTATTGTAGGAATTATAGGATGGCATGTTGGTATGTATGGGCTTTTTAAAAAAGCAGGTATCGAAGCTTGGAAAGCATTTATACCTTTTTACAACACTTGGCTAATTGTTCAAAAATGTAACATTAGTAAAAAATGGTTTTGGTTACAATTGTTACCCATTGCAGGCCAGTTTATTACTATTTGGATCACTATTATTTTTGTAATGCACTTTAACAGAACAAATATTATTGACCATACGCTACTTACTTTTTTACCTTTTATCTACTTCCCTTATATAGGGTTTAATAAAGATACTAAATGGGGCGGATCAGAAGTATTTAATAAATACAAAAAACCAGGTTCTAGAGAGTGGGTCGATGCAGCTGTATTTGCAGTTGTTGCAGCCACCATTATAAGAAGTTTTATCTTCGAAGCCTATGTAATTCCATCGGGAAGTATGGAAAAAACATTATTGGTTAACGATTTTTTGTTCGTTAACAAAATGTCTTATGGCCCTCGTATTCCTCAAACACCATTAAGTTTTCCGTTTGTTCATAATTTATTGCCAGCATCTCAAACGCCATCTTATTTAAAGTGGATTCAAATTGATTATACAAGGTTACCTGGCTACACCAACGTTAAAAGAAACGATGTGGTTGTATTTAATTTCCCTGAAGGTGATACCACCATTAATTTACCTGATTATGGTTCTTTTAAATCGTATGCTTCGGAAGTAAGACAAAGTGGAAGACTTGCAATTTTGAGCAATTTTGGCGATAAAATTATTGTTCACCCAGCCGACAAAGCAGACAATTATATAAAACGATGTGTTGCGGTTGGGGGTGATACTATTCAAGTAAAAAACTCAATATTATACATCAATAGCCAACCACAAAAAACACCTGAATTTGCTCAAAGAAGTTATGTGGTATACACTAATCAAAAATCATTAGATTTCGATGAACTGCAATCACAATATGGTATAAATGTTAGAAACGATGATAAATATGCTGATTACAGAGATCAGTTAAATGCTTCTCTAGCACAACAAGGTGCTTGTTTAATTTCCTTAACCGAATCTGAGGCTGCTAAAATAATAAAAGTACCAAACGTACTTAAGCTAGAGCCTTATTTTTATGAATATTCCGATGTAGCTGCCCAAGTTTCATTTTTCCCATTTGACTCAACAAATTTTAAAAATGGGTTAGACAATTATGGCCCGGTTTATATACCACAAAAAGGGGCAACAGTTAGTTTAAGTAAAAATAACATTGCATTGTACAGGCGTTTAATACAAGTTTATGAAGGTCATACTTTAGTAGAAACTCCCAACGAAATTATTGTTGACGGAAAGCCTATTACTAGCTACACCTTTAAATATAATTACTATTGGATGATGGGCGACAATAGACACAATAGCCAAGATAGTAGATTTTGGGGTTTTGTTCCAGAAACTTATGTAGTTGGTAAAGCCTCAATGATTTGGTTTAGTTGGGATGGTGGCCCAAGATGGAAAAGATTGTTCAACTTAATAAAATAATATACTATCTTACATCAAGTTCGTCCTCACAAAGAAATTTGTGAGGATATTTTTTCTAATATAACCTTGCTTGTATGCCCACAAAAAAATATAGTTTTGATTATGAAGTTTATACTTCTATCGAAGAATTACCTACATCCGATGCCGATTTATTAAAAGCTGCAAAACTCGCTGCTCAAGAAGCATATGCACCCTATTCTAATTTTTTTGTGGGTGCTGCTGCACTTTTAAGTAATGGCGAAATTGTAAAAGGTACCAATCAAGAAAATGCTAGTTATCCAGTGGGTTTATGTGCCGAAAGATCTTTATTAGCAACTGCTGCAAGCTTATATAAGAATGTTTCAATTAGTGTGATGGCTATTAGTTATCAAAATAAAAATGGATCAAGCAATGTGCCGATTTCTCCATGTGGAATGTGCAGACAAAGTTTGGTTGAATACGAAAGCAGAGTTCAATCGCCAATTCGTATTATACTTGGTGGATTAGAAGGAGAAATTTTGGTGATTAAGGAAGCAAACCAATTATTACCTCTTGGGTTTACAGCAGAAAATTTTAAATAAGGTTTTCAGTTATTTTTTCAATACCATATTTTGGTTTATATACCTTTAATATAAGATACTAAATTCAATATAATTTAATATCTTCTATTAATTTAATTGTAAAGAGGGTAATCTGTACTGTTGGCTATCATACACAAATAATTCTTCTACCGTGTAGGTCCAATATTTATTGATAGGCGATTTTTTCAAAATAGCATCTGCCTCTTTTTTCGAAGCAATATTTAAAGTAATCCAACAAGTTTGTGTTTCCATACTTACCGCATAACTATCAATAATATTTTTATTTATTAAATAATTTATGTAGGTTCTATGAGGTGGAATTAAAGTCATAAAATCATCATCCATAAAAAAATGTATAATCGCTTGAAACTTTTGCATAGCTGTTTTTTTTAATAATTACAAAATTGGTGCTACATTTTTCTAGATGGCAAATTGACCTTTTTTACACAGTGTAAAATGAAATTATGCATTAATTTTTAATACACAAACTGTAAAAAAATGGCTGCTTAAAAATAAGCAGCCAATCCCATCATTATTTTAACCTTTTCTTTTTTCCCTTCTCTCTTTTATTTTATCTTTTAATTTGTCCTTTTCCTCTGGGGTCATATTTTTCACTTTCTCTTTCGCTGCTTGCTTTTTCGCTTCATACTTAGCCTTTTCTTCAGGGGTCATATTAGCAATTCTTTCTTTTCTTTTTTCCACTACTTCTTTTGCTTTTTCCTTTTGCTCTGGCGTAGCATTTTTAATTTTTTCTTTTGCAACTTTTCTTTTGTTTTGGGTACTGTCTTGTGCATTTAATAAACTTGGTGCAAAAAATAAGCTACCAAATAATGTTAGTGTGATAATTTTTTTCATGTTGTGATTTTTATTTCTAATACAGACGAATCCTTTTCTGTAAAGTTTAATTAATACCAAGATGAATTTTAATGTAGACCATAATTTTCCAGTATAATGTCAATTGTATAACTGTTTAGACCATTTTTTTTGTTCAATTACAGATATCACTTCGGTATAAAAGTGTAAATTAATATTTCAAAATTCCAATTTTACCTTTATCACCTGCTAAAAAAACTAATTTTTTCTTAGGCGATACCATACAAACATTAAAACCTTCTTTGGCAACACTAATCCAATCGTTACCACCATCTCTACTAATATCTACACCATTTATACCACAAGCAACCAATCTATCATCACCAATAAAACGTATACAACTTCTATAACCAAATGGAGGTGCAACAGAAGGAGACGACCATTTTTCACTACCAATTTTTGTCCAAACTAAATTGTCATAAGTACTTCCTGGTACTTTAAAATCACCCCCAATACAATAAATTGTTTTTTTACCGTCATAAGCAATCGAAAAAACTCCAGCAGTTTCTATTCCTTGGTTAATACTCGTTTGGTACATCTTATTTTTTTTTCCTTCTTTCCCCATAAAATAAATGTTGCTTACTTTACCACCTGTAGCAAAAATATAATCAAATTCGGGGTGGTTGTTTAGCAACACAATATTTGAGCCACTAGCAGCAAATATTGCTTCTCCATTCATTTCGGCAGGGGGCATTTTATATAGGGGCTCTTCTATCCAAGTATCGCCACCATCTGATGTTTTAATAACAAAGAAAAACTTTCTACCTGCATTGCCAATAGCCAATGGATCGCCAATACAAATGCCTTCTTTATCGTTTCTAAAGTCCATGGCATCTAAAAACATACCAGGCAAACTTTTGGTGTAAACAATATTCCAAGTAATTCCACCATCCTTAGTTTTCAAGATATAGGCTGGGTCGTCCGAAGCCATAATGATTGCTGAAGTACTATCAAATGCATGTATATCTCTAAACTCTTTTTTTTCATAGCCCTTAACGGTAATCCAACTCCAGCTTTTCCCACCATCTGTACTTTTTCCAACATTACCCTCGCTACCACTTACCCAAATTACTTCATCGCTAGGAATGCTCATGCCTCTAAAGCTAGCTTTGGCCGGGGAACCAGTATTTAGTAGTTGAACACCTGTTTTTTGTGAAAATCCTATCGTAAATAAAAGGCTGCAAATAAATGTGGAAATAATCTTTGCTCTTAGCATCGTTAATTGAATTTTATTTGTCGAAAATATGAAACGAAATTAAAAGCGTTTCATTGTTCAAATAATTATTTCTTTAGCATGCAATAATTAAACCAAAAATAAAAAGTATGATTCCATATTGGATGAGCAGAACACAACTACTATTAGGCAAAGAACCTGTAGAAAAGTTAATGTGTAAAAATGTATTGGTTGTAGGGTTGGGTGGCGTTGGTGGCATTTGTGCCGAAATGATTGTTCGTGCTGGTATTGGCAAAATGACCATTGCCGATAATGATGTGGTTGATTTAAGCAATTGTAACCGCCAAATTCCTGCATTACATAGTACAGCAGGCAAGCCAAAGGCCGAGGTTTTGGCACAACGGTTAAAAGATATTAATCCAAACCTCGATTTAACCGTATTGCAATTATATGTTCGAGATGAAATAACCAACCAAATTTTAGATGAAGGTAATTTTGATTATGCAGTGGATTGTATAGATACTTTAAGCCCCAAATGTTACTTTATTAAAGCCTGTATCGACCGAAATATTCCCATTGTAAGTTCTATGGGTGCAGGGGGTAAAATAAATCCATCAAAAGTTATTGTAACCGATATTTCCAAAACGCATCAATGCAATTTGGCATTTTATGTTCGCAGAAAGCTCAGAGGTTTTGGTATAAAAAAAGGGCTAAAAGTTGTTTTTAGTGCCGAAGAAGTAGATCAAGAAAAAATTATTGTTACAGAAAAAGCACATCCAAAAAAATCGTTAATTGGTACCATAAGTTATATGCCCACCATTTTTGGTTGTGTGGCAGCGAGTGTAGTTATTAGAGATTTAGCAGGTATTGAGGAAGTACAAATTGGTGCAAAGAAGAAGGAGATTGAATAGTTGAAGAAGTTGAGAAGGTTGATAGGGTTGAAAGGGTTGAAGAAGTTGAAAGAGTTGATAGGTTTGAAAAGGAAGAAGAAGCTGAAAAGGTATTTGGGGCTGTAAACACCAGTTTTTCAATTGAGCTTTTGTTCAATGCCCGCCTACAATTTTTTATTGCTTCGCATAAAAAGATTTTCGGCTAAGCATTGCAGCCCTTGGGCGATAGAATATCTTGTTGTAAAATAATTTTTGCACAAAAAACTTCAACATTCTAATTCCCCTCCCTTAGAGGGGCTAGGGGTGGTTTTTTATGATGAATTATTGCTGATTGTTTGTTTAGCAAATAGCTAATACTACATAAAATTTTGGGCGTAAGCAAAGCCTGGCCCGGAGTGGTTTCGATTGTAAGCTGTGATTAGTTGGGGAAACTTATTTCATTTGCTCAAGCAATTTTTTTAAAGTCATTGGTTTTAATACTATAATATCTTTACCAAATGATAAAAGTGTACTTACAAATTCCTTGTTAATAATAATTTTTAATTCAAAAACAGTATCGCCATTTTTATTCTGTTTTATTTTTTTTTGTGTGTGATGAATTGGTTTTGTAGCTATATAACCAACTCTGTTTTTATTTACATTTATTCTAATTATTTCAGCTTTTGAATCAGCTTGTTTTGTAACCCCAATAATATTTTCAAACCAAGTATTTAACTGTTTTTTTTCTTTTTCAATGTATAATTGACTTGTTGGTTTAAAACTCACAATTCTATCTAAAGGCGAATTATCAATACGTCGATTGTCTTTATCTAGCCCAAACAAAAACCAGCGTTGGTTATATTGCTTTAACAAATATGGGTGTATAATTTTTTCTATAGGGTTATCAGCATAATAATTTTGATACTGTAATTTAATTACAGTTTTTGCTTTTATACATTCAAACAAGTCTTGTAGGTAGTGTATATTTTTTAAATTAGGTTGCTCTTCAAAAAAAATAATTTGTTCTTCATCTGCTTCATTAATTTGATGTTGTAGCTTTTCTGTAATTCGTTGTAAATCTTTTGTGAGTGAAAAACCTTTTAGTTGTTTCAATATTTGATTTGCAATTACTAAACTAAAACTTTCATCTTGGGTTATTATTGGGTTATTTAATTCAAAATCTTCTTCATAAGTGTAGTACACATCTCTTCCTCTTTTTATGGTAACAATTGGAGCATTTTTTTTAAGTTCTAAATACTTTAAATCTTCAGCAATGGTTCTGGCACTAACAATTTTTGCATCATTATCTTCTAAATGATTATTAACTTTTTCTAATAATTTTTTTACACTCCATTTTCCAGAAGCATTTTTTAAACACTGATGAATCACTTGTAATCGCTCATCTCTTTTATAATCTGTTGTTGGCATTAAACTAATTTAAATGTCGAAGATAACGATGCTTGAAGTAAAGTTGCAAGCATTGGTTGCAATGTTGCATTGTAAAAGAAAAACAATGGAAACAAAAAATGCTACAATGAAAAGTTATTTATCGTTTGAACCAACTAACGAACAAGCCAAAGCATTGGAGATGTGTGAGAATTTAGTAAATAACAAAGCACAAGATTTCTTAATAATAAGAGGCTCTGCAGGCACTGGTAAATCATCAATAATTAATGCTATGACCAGTTTTTTATTTGAAACAAATCAAAAGTTTATTTTAGGAGCACCAACGGTAAAAGCATGCCAAGTAATACAAAGTAAAACTGGATATCAGGCAAAAACTGTTCATAGCATTGCTTTTGAGGCAAAAGAAAATGACGGCGAGATGAAGTTTTTTAGAAAACTGAATACAGAGCCAAAAAAAACAGTATTCATTATCGATGAGGCATCAATGATTAGCGATATTATATGCTTAAACAATGAACGATTTAATACGAATAGACCAGTTTTATCTGGATTTTTAGAGTATGTTAAACAAGGTAATATAGAAAATAAAATTATTTTTATAGGAGATCATTACCAATTGCCACCAATTGATGGAAGTGGTAAATCCGTAGCTCTAAGTAAAGAGTACCTTTGCAATAATAAAAATTTAAAAGGTGAAATGATTGCACTTACAGAAGTGAAAAGGCAACAAAAGGACTCATATATTTTGTCTATTGCTAATCAATTAAGAAACTGTATGGATAGGAACAACTCATTTGAAAAATTAACCTGTAAATATTTATCTAATAGCACTGCAGCACTTACAACCTTTTTAAATCTATATCAACAAGCTTGTTTTAATAAAGTATCTATTGTTGCATCTACCAATAAAGATGTAAATTGGTTTAATAATACTATTAGACAAAGATTAGGATACGCAAATGCCTCAATTGCAAAAGGTGACCAGGTAAGTATAGATACTAACTGGTATGGAGCTGGTAAATTTATTTTAAAAGGGCAGAATGG
Organism: Chitinophagaceae bacterium; assembly: GCA_031429335.1. Taxonomy (GTDB): domain Bacteria; phylum Bacteroidota; class Bacteroidia; order Chitinophagales; family Chitinophagaceae; genus UBA1930. The sequence continues at coordinate 34,157 of JANOZK010000163.1, forward strand.
AATTGTTAATCAGGTTGGCGAAAGAATAGAAACATTTGCAGGATTAAAATTTTTAGAAACCGAAATTGAATTTTATGACAGTATAAATGAAAAACAAATTGTAAAACCTTTAATTATGCTTGATAGCTTATTAAATGAAGCTGACGAAATAAAAGCAACAAAAAACAAAAATCTAACACACGAAGTATTTAAATACAACAAGGTTTATCAACGAACAAAAAATATTGGCGATGATAAATATTTAAGTGCAATGCAACTAAAATTTGCTTACGCCACAACTTGCCACAAAGCACAAGGTAGTGAGTGGGAAAATGTAATTTTACATCCCTTCTATAACAAAACAGATTATCGTTGGTTGTATACCGCTGTTACAAGAGCTGCAAAAGAACTGTATACATACTAGTTAAAAAAAACAGACTGTAACTATGCAAATAACTTAAATGTTAAAATCGCTAAGTTTGATGTAGAGATGAAAAATATATAGACTTAATAAAAAAGAAAAAATTATGATACACAACATTAATGGTATTGGATTTGAAAATTTTAAGTCGTTTACAGGAAATGTATTTTTTGATTTTAAAGGTATAACACTACTTACTGGTACTAACAATAGTGGTAAGAGTAGTCTGTTAAATGGTATAAAACTCATAAAGGAAAATTTCAAAGACCTTGATGAAAAGAGTTTCGATAGTTCTGAACTTGGGCTAGATTATTTATTAAACAGAGAAATAAATACTGGTGATTTATTAAAACGATTTGGTAACCTGGAAATGTTTGTAAATAAACACACTGATAAAAAAGAGTTTTCATTTTTATTTGATTTACCAATGATAGCTATTGATGATGCTGCCATTATTGAATATACAATTGCGATTAAAGACAATTTTGAAAAAACTGGAGAGATTACAACAATTACAATAAAATCTAAAGCGAAGCAAATACTTCTATTTAGCTTTAAAAAGAAAGGCAAAAAGACAAAGTTTAAACTTTTACGATTTGACGAGCCTAAAGAGTCTAATGAAAACAACTACAGTATTACAATAAATTTTACTTATTTTTTTCAAGTACTTTTTGATAGACTAAATCGTAATATTAGCTATTATAATGACTACAAAGAGTTAATTAATTTAAGCAACACAACTAGCGTAAATCTTCAGGATAAAATTAACAACTTTAACCAAAAATTCAATGCTTGCCTCATTCAAGTTGAAAGTGATGGCAGTATTATGGAACACCCTATTGATAGCAACCCTAATTATTTATTATCTATTGAAGAAATAAAACAAATAATCAAAGAAGTTGAAAATGGAAGGATCTTGTTTACTTTAGAAAGTTTAGGCATAGCAGAAAATGAAATTAAGGTAAAAGAATTATGGCAACTTTTACATAGCTATTATAACGAGAATATTACTGAATGTTACACAAAATTCACGAATGATATATTAACTTTCTTTGACAGTGTAGAATGGTATATTCCAAATGAACTTGAAGGGCAGAATAATTTGGATGCCATTTTAAAAACTGACAACACAATAAATGAAGCTATTAGTTTAAAAAGGTTTATCAATCTTTTTACAAATATTGGTGATAGATTCAGGGTAGTAGCTTCATATAGTAGTTATTCTGATTTGGTTATTAAAGAAGAATATATAAGAGAGGCCATAATAAGAAATGAAAAATTTTACAATCAGGTCTTCAAGAAATTTCTTCGCCTTCTAACAACTTCCGATAATGATTTTATAGTTGATAAGGATTCTGAAAATACGGAAAACTTAAGTTTTAAAAACCTAGCTATTGGCAAAGTTGAGTATTATGTATCTAAAATGATTACTCAGAATGTTGGGTTAATAATTGATTGTTTGAAGTCAACTTCTGGGACGCACATTTCAACTAATAGGCACATTTTCAACAGAGTATTTACATTGTCTGACAATGATAACTTTATTGTAAACCCCATACGAAAAATTGAAAAATCATATCCAGAAATTCGTCTTGAGAAATATGCATTTATTAATAAATGGCTAAAAATATTTAATATAGCAGACCAGTTATTTGTTGAGAAAGATGTTGAAACAGATAATTTTAAAATATATTTTGTAACCAATGGCTATAAAACGCTTCTGGCAGATTATGGGTTTGGAAGCAGCCAACTATTGCCATTGTTACTTTCACTTATTCCTGAAAATGAAAAGCATTATGATGGAATGGGCAGCAAATATAAAGAGCAAATAATTATTATTGAGGAACCAGAAGCTAATCTGCATCCAGCATTGCAATCAAAACTTGCTGATTTATTTGCAGAAGCAATAGGATTCAATATTAAACTAATCATAGAAACACATAGTGAATACCTAATTAGAAAATTGCAATATTTAGTGGCTTCTAATAAAAGTAACCTTACAAAAGACGATGTTATTATTCATTATTTATATCCCCCAAATCATCCAGATGTTTTAAGTGGTGAAGTAGAACAGGTAGAAAAAATTGAGATAGATGAATTTGGAAGGTTGAATAAAGAATTTGGCAAAGGCTTCTTTGATGAAGCAGATAGCATTGCAATGGAATTATTTTTATTACAACAAAGCCAAAGTAATTAGTATGTATCCGAATGTATTTGTTGCTGAAAAATTTTTAGATGAATTCGATAATTGTAACAATCAATTAAAGGAAAGTTCTATTTACGATACAGATAGTGAAAATGAAAACAAAAAAAATAGTCTTCTACGAATTAGAGATTTGCTTTTGACTAGTAATATTTATAGTGATATTACAGATAAAGCTCTCGTTAAATATCATACAAAAAAATTTGGCACTTATAATAACTTCAAAGACTTGGTTTTTGATAAAATAGTTAAAGAAAGTAGCACTTTTACAAATGGTAGGAGGCTAGTAATAAGAAAACAACAAGAAGATTGTTTCCAAAGCAATTTTTGTTTCTTCACTAATAATAGTTTTGAGGAGTGCGAAACCGAATCGAACATAACTGGCAAAATTGTTTTGGGAATTGATTTTTTAAAAAAGCCATTTTATTTGCAACAAACATTTGCAGGAGAAATCACTAATCCACAAATATATCAAATTGAAAAAGCAAAACATCCTTGCACAAGTCTGGTGATTATTGACAAATATTTATTTACAGATGCTCCAAACTTTCAGCCTAAGATACCAAACCTAATTCATTTTTTAAACCAACTTATCCCAACAAATCTTACTAAACTTTTTGAAATAGATATCATTATTAAAAGCCAAGAAAACAATAATTTAGTAGAATCAAAATATAAACAAATTTTAGAAGCATTTCCAAATAAAATATCATTACACATATATGCACCAAGAAATATTGAGGAAGCAGATAGATACTTAATTACAAATTATGCAACACTTTCTATTGGACATCCTGGAGATAGAGAGACAAATGTTTCTTGCAGCTTTTATCCTTCTAACAATAATAAAGATGCTATTAAATCGGCTTACAATACTTGGATTAATAAACTGCGATTAGCAAAAGATTTAATAAATGATACACCAGATAATTATGGTTTAATAAAATCTGGATGGAAATCAGATAATATAAAACATTCAATATTTAACTATTAATAAATGACACAAGAAATCATACATCTAAGGACAAAATCAAATTTTCACCTGAAGAATAGATTCAATGAATCTCAAATAATTATTGGCAAGTTTATAGAAGCATGCAAAAAATTAGATGTTTCTATTTTCGAACCTTATATGGATGAAGATAAAGATGTATTTGAAGATAAAGACAAGTACAGGTTTCTCAAAAAATTACACGATATGTTTGAGCATTATTGTAAAGAAACTTTTGATGATTTTGAAATTGATCATATAACCACAATCTGCAATGGTTGCTCTCAAGGTAAACGTGTTGAGCAGTTTAAAGTTTATAACGTAGAAACTGCAAGAACAATTGGTGAGTTTGGATATGTTATAGAGGTTGAGGAAGAGCTTTTAAAAGATATTTACATGTGCTTATCATACGATGGAATAAAGCGTTTTTATAGATAATTTGAATTGCTATTAGTTTCAAAAGTTGTTTTATTAATATTTTTTAACGAAAAGCTATATTCCCAATGTCTTATTTAGTTTTTACCTTATTGTTTTTTATATTCTTTCTATTTATTCTGTTAATACAATTAAAGTTCAAATTAAAAAAACTTACAAAAGAAAATAATTCACTAAAGCAAACTTTAGATAGCCAACCACGTACACTAGAAATAATTACTGATAATATCCAAAAACAGCCAGTTCCAACTAAACTAGAAGCTACACTTACATGTACTCAAGAACAAAATAATCAACAGCATTATTACATTGTAAAAGAAATAATAAAGAACAAGTCAAATAATACTTTTATATCAAGTAAGGAATATGAATTTGCTAAAGAGAATTTATATACTAGTAAAACTGAAGCTAGACTTTTTTATGATAATAAAATTTCAATTCATTCAAATAAAGATGAAAATTCAGTTGGTGAATACGAATTATACATAGTAAACAATGTATTTTATGATGTAAAAAAATTAGTTTTCGAAAGTGATATTTCTACTTATGAAACAAAGAAATATTTGCTTATTAATAGTGTAGGTAAAGACCAAACAGAAGGCAGAAACTTTGAATCTTTTGCATTAAGGGTAGCTGCTATTAAAATTAACCAAAAACACGATAGCCAATCTAGTTCTATAAGTACCAAAAACAGTTTTCTTGATGGGTATTATAAAGATTAAGATAACTATTAACTAGACGTTATTGAAAATTAAGACTCACAATAATTTTAATCATCATTGTTTTTATTATGTTTAAAAAATGAATATTTTCTAAAAAAAAGTACTTTACTTCTTAAAAATAATAGTATGGAGGCAATCTCAAGTGAATACAAAACCTATACCTGTAAATGTCCAAAATGTGAAGTGAAAATGGAGTTGACCAGATTGGAGTTAAATATTGATGGAATTGACGACATTAAAATTTTTTAATTCAAATCAAATTTATGAACAATCAAAAGCAAATGGAATTGCAAAGGGCAATTTTAGAAATAGAAAACCCTTACCATAAAGATGACTTGATTTTGTCTTATTCTGACTTCTTAAAAGCAAGAGATTATCTTGTTTATCATCAATTTAATCCTGTTGTTTTTAATAATCTTGTTAAGCTTGCAAATAATGAGTGGGCAACTGAAAAAAGAATTAGTAGGCTGTCACTGATATTCAAACTAAAGCAATATTATCAAGTTGCTAAAGGGAATAAAACAAATTATTATTCTGATAACATAAATAAAAGTTTTATACCACTTTCTCTTGATACAAGAATTCAATTGTTTGAAATTTTTAAAAAAATATTTGAAGAAAGTAAATACTTCAGCAATAAACAATTGGGTGAGGCTAGAAAGTTTTGTAATAACCTAATAATTAATATTGAATTTACTTCTTTAGAGGAAGAATGGTTTTGCAACAATGCATTTGTCTCTGAATTAATTTTAAACAGGGCATTAAGGTATCCAACCCCTTCAATTATCATTAGTAAATGGGCTAGAAATAATTTTCAGAATAATAAATTGGTAAGCTGAAGGGCAGAACTTCTAAGTTGGATAATTGACCAAGACCCGAATTTTGAAATTGATAAACATATATTAATAGATGATTTTGAATACTTAAATAACAGCGATTTGCAAGCAATTCAGAATTACGAGGATGAAATTATGGCTAACAAAATGATAGCTGAAGAATTGGGCGACTATTTACCCAAAAGAAAACAATATAGTATTCTGGATGGATCTTATAGAGGTGAAATTGTTGAATTGTCTAATCCTGAATTGAAACTTCATAAACGGGCATATGGGATCCCTACTGACAATTCGAAAAATTACGGTGCAATGGTTCCTGACTTTGAGAAAATGAAGAAAATGTTTTATAGTAATATTTTGATTCACCAGAAGATTACAATGATTTGGGGTATTGCATATTCAAGACTTGATAACGAAATAAAAGCTGAGCTATTAAAAAAATATTATTGCAAGGAAACTTATTATCCTTTACTAAAGGTGAGTAAAAGAACAAAAAACACTAAAATTTTAAAATGGCTTTTAGAGCAACTCTAGTTTTAGGTTCTTGTCATACTCTACTTTTTGCCTTCTTAGGTGTAGCCTTTAATCTAAATCAATCGCCTTCAGCTACTGGCTAAACACAGGCTGCTCTCTGCTCTTCGAGACTTAGAGTCTCAAAATTTCATTCTGTTGCCTAAGGCAACAATAACAATCATACATTGCTAAAAGCAATAAAATGGTGCTTCGAGACTACAAGTCTCGAAGAGCAAAAAATTTCAAATGAATTTAGTCTGTATCTGCTATTCCCATTCCTATTCCAACTATTCCAGCCAGTAAAACTAGTATTCCAATAATTAACCAAAATCCTGTACTTGAAAGTGAAATCACCAATCCAGCAATACAAATTAATGAGCCAATCATAATTTTGGTAAGAGCAGTATTGATATCCTTTTTACGAGTGAATGACTTATTCCTAGAAAAAATGCTTTTAATGTAAAGTCCAGCTAGTTTCAATTTTAAGTGGAATTTAGATAATTTTTTACCTTTTTTGTTTAGAAAAAAACCAGCTCCTACTGTAGATAAGGCTACTGCAAGTAATACACTTTTATTCGTAGAATCGGTACTTACCGTGTTATCAATTGTATTGCTACTAACGGCAACAATGGTGCTTAATACATTCATGTTTTACTTTTTTAAACTCCAAAGATAAAATGGTTTATATGTTTTATTAAAATTAAAATAGCCTAAGTAATTGTACTTATGCATATAATAAAAAACTTCCTACTTCATCTTTCCAATTTTCAACTTTGGTATTTTGTTGTATTTGTTGTAAAAATTGTTGAAAGGGCAGGTTGAAAATGGCTTCACTATTTTGTAAGCCGAGCAATTTATCTAAATGTTGTGTGCCTTTGGGGTTAACATGTGTAGGGTAGGGTATCCATTGAAAATGTGTTGGATGCATATCTTTTACTAGCTTTATAAACAACAGTGCTGTGAAAACTGGTTGGTAAGTAGTTGTGTTTACAATATTAAATTGTACACCATGGCAAACTTCATTTTTATACTTGCTTTCTGTAGGTACAAATTTAATTTCAGTTAAAAAAACTTCGTCTTGAATTTCATTAAACACACTACAAATGCTTGCAGCATTTAACCAAGTTGCCCCAGCTATTTCAAAAGCATTTTCTGTACCTCTACCTTCACAGATATTGGTGGCTTCTAATAAACCTAGGCCAGGGTACAATAATGCAGCATTAAAGTTTTTAATTGCCGGAGAAGTGGGCACAAAATCAATGTTCCAATTGGGTTGAAACAAATTTCTAGTCCAATTACTACATTTTACTACTTCAATGGTGGCTCCAATTTTTCTAGTGGCATTAAAATAAAAAGCCAATTCGCCCAATGTACAGCCATGACGTAAAGGCATTGCCCAACGCCCAATAAAACTGTTACAATTTTTTTCATCTAGCAATTGGCCTTCAGCTAAATCGATCATTCCTGATATTGGGTTGGGTCTGTCTAAAATAATCAATTGTTTGTTGTGTTTTGCACAGGCTTCTATAACATGGGTGAGGGTCCATAAATAAGTGTAAAATCTGCAGCCAATATCTGGTATATCAAAGAGAACAATATCTATGTTTTGTAAATCTTCGGCATTGGGTTCTAGTTTATTGGCATATAAACTAATGATGGGTAAATTGGTTAACGCATCTATACCATCGTGTATAAAATTTCCATCGGCACCTTTAACATCTAAACCATGTTCGGGTGAAAACAGTTTAACAATGTTAAAACCATTATTCAATAGGGCTTTTCTGGTTGGTATTAAATTATGGGTTGTTGCAGCATTATTGGTAACCAAAGCTATTTGTTTGTTTTTCCAGTTGGTGTTTAGCTGCCACAAATTATCTATACCAAATTGTATCATGGTGTGAAGATAATTAACCACAGGGCAAAGATGAATTATGAATTAAAAATTAAGAATTGATTATGAAGGAGTTTTTTACCACAGAGGAAAGGAGTTTAGGAGTTGCACTGAGGGCTTTACTTCTTCGTTTATTCTTTGTGTTTTCTGTGCCTCTGTGGTGAAATAAAGCTGTGGTTCAACTTTTAAATCCAGTTGCAAGTTTTAGTTCTTGTACAACATTGAAAATAATGGGACATCGATTATAATGCATAAAAGTAGTAAACAATCTATCTTTAAAGTTGGCTAAATGCATTGCAGGAAATTCTTTACAACCTGCAAAACGATGCTCATAAACTGTACATTTATTATCTGTTAAAAAGTGGCAAGGAATTTTATTAATGAGCATCATGCCGTTGCTACCCTTTTCAATAAATTGTGCATCAAAATTTTCTCTGGTTAATTGTAAATGCGTAGCAACCTTTTCTGCTTCCTCTTCTTCAACAACTATCATTAAACTTTTGCAGCAATTGCCACAGGTTGTACAATTAATTTGGGGGGTAATTATGCTGTTTAATTCATGAACAGTTTCATCTAAGTTGCTCTTATTCAACTGTTTTAAAAATAAAGTAAAGTCACTATTTTCTGCTTCTAACTCAATAGCAATTTGTGCAATTGTACTTAAGTTGGTTTGTAATTCTAGCTGCATGTTGTACAAACTTAATTTTTATTATTGAATACTAATTTACCGAAATTTTTATCCACAATTCTTAGTTCTTTGTTCATAAACTCTGGTTTAACAACCTTGATGGTTAGTTAGATTTGTGCGTTAAGGGCAATGTATAGTTACAAAGGCTGTAAGAATGAATCATAGAAAAGTTTCTGGTTTTTTGATGATTAAAGTACAAGCCCCTTAAATGGTGCGACGCCAGTAATGCTGCGTAAAGAATAAAACGATTGAAACATAATTTTTTAACCAAGCTTTAATTTCTTTTTAAAACAAATTAAAGTTAATAAAAACGATACCCTTTTTTGGGTTGCTGTATGGCAGAAACGAGACAACAAGGAGAATATACAGAAGACGATATTAAAAGCCTCGATTGGAAGGAGCATATACGTTTACGCCCTGGTATGTACATTGGTAAATTGGGCGATGGCAGTGCACCAGACGATGGTATTTATGTATTAATAAAAGAAGTAATTGATAATTGTGTTGATGAGCATACCATGGGCTATGGTAGGCACATTGATATTACGATTGAAAATAAAACAGTAACCATAAGAGATTATGGGCGTGGAATACCATTGGGTAAAGTGGTTGATGTGGTAAGTAAAATAAATACAGGAGCTAAATACGATAGCAAAGCTTTTCAAAAAAGTGTGGGTTTAAATGGGGTAGGTACAAAAGCAGTTAATGCTTTGAGCCATTACTTTAAAGTAGAAAGTTTTAGAGAAGGCAAAACTAAAGTAGCCGAATTTGAACGTGGTGTTTTAACAAAAGAATTTAAAGAAACTACCACCACCGAAGAAAATGGAACTTTTGTAACTTTTATACCCGACGAATCTATTTTTCATAACTATAAATTTTTACATGAGTATTTAGATAACCAGCTTTGGAATTATTGTTATTTGAATGCAGGCCTAGTAATGAATTTTAACGGCAAACGTTATGTTAGTAAAAACGGCTTACACGATTTGTTAACGAGAAAAACCAATGCCGATGAATTACGGTATCCTATCATTCATTTAAAAGGAGAAGATATAGAGATAGCATTGAGCCATAATAACGATTATGGTGAAGATATTTTTAGTTTTGTAAACGGCCAATACACCACACAAGGTGGTACACATCACCAAGCATTTAGAGAAGGCTTTGTAAAAGTAATTAGAGACTTTTATAAAAAAGATTACGACACAAGCGATATACGCCAAAGTATTGTGGCTGCTGTTAGTGTAAGGGTGCAAGAGCCAGTTTTTGAAAGCCAAACAAAAACCAAACTTGGATCCTCTGTTGTTTTCGAGGGTGGGCCAAGTATGAAAAAGTTTATTGAAGATTTTTTAGGCAAAGAATTAGATAATTTTTTACACCGAAATACCGCTGTTGCCGATGCGTTGAAAAAACGAATTGAACAAAGCGAAAAAGAAAGGAAAGAACTAAGTGGCATTAGAAAACTGGCCAACGAACGTGCAAAAAAAGCCAACCTACATAATAAAAAATTAAGAGATTGTCGTATTCATTTTAACGATGAGCCTCCCACAAAAAACAAAGAAGAATTTGTTGTACTAAAAAATAATAGTACCATTTTTATTACAGAGGGTGATAGTGCAAGTGGTAGTATTACCAAAGCCAGAAATGTAGATTCACAAGCTGTATTTAGTTTACGTGGTAAGCCTTTGAATTGTTTTGGCCTTACCAAGAAAGTAGTGTACGAAAATGAAGAATTTAATTTGTTGCAACATGCTTTAAACATAGAAAACGGTTTGGAAGATTTACGCTACAACAATATAATTGTAGCCACCGATGCCGATGTAGATGGAATGCATATTCGACTATTATTGATGACTTTCTTTTTGCAGTTTTTTCCAGACTTGGTAAAACAAAACCATGTGTTTATATTAGAAACACCTTTGTTTAGGGTAAGAAATAAGCAAGAAACTATTTATTGTTACGACGAAACAGAAAAACAAGCTGCTGTAAAAAAACTAACAGGCAAACCAGAAATTACAAGGTTTAAAGGTTTAGGGGAAATATCGCCAGAGGAGTTTGAACGTTTTATTACTAGCGATATGCGTAAACAGCCAGTAATATTAGAACAAGGAGACCATATACAACAATTGTTGGAATATTATATGGGCAAAAACACACCCCAACGACAAGATTTTATTATTGAAAATTTAAGGTATGAGTTGGATTTGGTGGAGGAGAGTAATTAACCACATAGCAACATAGGCACATAGACTATGATTCTATTGTGTCTATGTGGTAAAAAAGAACAAAATGATACATATAGTTTTTGAACAAGCAAACGTAGAGGTATTATCAAAGGCATTTGATTTAGATGAAAGCTTAAGAGGCGAAATCGTTGAAATAAAAGATGATTATGCTGTTGGGCCAATTGTTGATATTTATGAAACAGAAGGCTATGCAACTAGAAGAGATTGGTGGAAAGAATTGTTAGAATATTCTCCTTATAAAACTCAATTAGATATCGTCGATGATAAATTAGCCGTTCATAATTTAATAAAAGCTTTAGAAGCACCTTTAGATGAGGCAGAAGATAAAAAAACTGATCATTTATGGATTTGGATGGGGCAAAACCAACACGATGTGTGCAGCTATTATTGGTTAATGAGTCAGCTAAAAGAATACCAAGGAAAAGTGCTGGTTTTGTATTTAAATAATTTGCCATTTATTAACGAAAAAGGGCAAATATTTTATCCTCAGCATTTATATGAAATTCAACCTAAAGAATTTTTGAAAGCCAAAAAATTAGCCAGAGAAATTACGTTGAGTGAGTTTGAAGTTGACCCAGATGAATGGAAAAAATTATGCAACGAAAATGCAATGGTTCGTATTTTAGAGGGAGGTAAAAAAATAACCAGTAAAGATGAAAGTTATTACGATGCCGATATACTTTCTGCAGTTACCAATGAAACCCAGAAAATATCTAAAGTATTACATACCATTTTAAGCAAACTTAAAATACAAACAGGAGACGTTTTTTTAGTTTGGCGTATGAGAGAATTAATGAAACAAATGAAAATTGAAATAATAGGCGATTGGAATAAAGGTTGGAAGGAATTGGATGTAAAAAATTATGGTTCTAAATCGGAGAACGAAGAAAATTAACTCAAAGGCACAAAGAAGAAATTAACCACAAAGGCACCAAGAACACAAAGAATACACAAAGAAATAAAACACTCTGTGTAACGCTTAAACTCAGTGCTTCAGTGGTGAAAAAAAATAAAAATAAGTTTCTCCATTTGGAGATAGTGGCAAAGCAATTGTTTTATGGCAAAAGAAAAAGTTGATAACAGGGTTTACGAAAACGAAACAGGCGTTCAAGGCCAATACAAAAATTGGTTTTTAGACTATGCCTCATACGTTATTTTAGAACGTGCAGTTCCAGCAATTGAAGATGGTTTGAAACCAGTACAACGAAGAATTTTGCATGCCATGAAAGAAATGGACGATGGCCGTTTTAATAAGGTAGCCAACATTATTGGCCAAGCAATGCAATACCATCCTCATGGTGATGCTAGTATTGGCGATGCTTTGGTAAACATGGGGCAAAAAAATTTATTGATAGATACACAAGGTAACTGGGGCGATATAAGAACTGGCGATGATGCTGCTGCTCCAAGATATATTGAAGCTAGGTTAAGCAAATTTGCCATTGATGTTGCATTTAATGCAAAAACCACCAATTGGCAATTGAGTTACGATGGGCGTAAAAATGAACCCATTAATTTGCCCATGAAGTTTCCTTTATTATTGGCTCAAGGGGCCGAGGGAATTGCAGTTGGTTTAAGCACTAAAATTTTGCCTCACAATTTTTGTGAAATTATTGATGCATCTATCAAATATTTAAAGGGCAGAAAAGTTGAGCTGTATCCCGATTTTCAAACTGGTGGAATGGTAGATGTTACCAATTACAATGAGGGTAAACGTGGAGGTAAAGTAAAAGTTAGATGTATTATTGAAGAGTTAGATAAGAAGAGTTTAATTATTAGAGATGTGCCTTATGGAGTAACAGTTGCACAGCTTTGCGAAAGCATTACCAAGGCCAATGATGCTGGTAAAATAAAGATTAAAAAAATGACGGAGTTTACTGGTAAAAATGTAGAAATACAAATTGACCTTGCTCTGGGTATTAGCAGTGATATTACCATTGATGCATTGTATGCTTTTACCGATTGTGAAATAAGTATTAGCCCCAATGCTTGTATTATCGAAGATCATAAACCCAAATTTGTTGGTGTACAAGAGTTATTAAAAATTTCTATTGATAGAACAAAAGCTTTATTGCAACGTGAGTTAGAAATTAAGCTCAGCGAATTAGAAGATAAATGGCATTACACATCCTTAGAGAAAATATTTTTCGAAGAAAAAATTTATAAAGAATTAGAGCAAAAACATGCTACTTGGGATAAAGTGCTTGAAGCAATTGAAAAAGCCTTTCAACCATTTATTAAAAAGTTGAAACGCAAAGCCATTAGCCGTGAGGATATTTTAAAATTAACAGAAAAACCAGTTCGTAGAATTTATAAATTAGATATCGACGATTTAAACGAACAAATAAAAAATATTGAAGCAGATATTAATCAAGTAAACCACGATTTAGCTCATCTTACGGAATTTTCAATTGCATATTTTGAAACCTTACTTAAAAAATATGGTAAAGGTCGAGAGCGTAAAACAGAAATTAAGCTATTCGATACCATTAAGCTTCAGCAAATTGCAATTGCCAATACGAAGTTGTATGCTAATAAAGAAGAGGGTTTCATTGGCACTACCTTGAAAAAAGATGAGTTGATGTTTGAGTGTAGCGATTTAGATGATATTATTGTTTTTACCAAACGTGGCATTATGAAAGTGGTGAAGGTGGGTGATAAAGTATTTATTGGGAAAGACATTATTCATATTGCCATATTTAAAAAGAGCGATGAACGTACTACTTATAACATGATTTATTTGGATGGCAAATCGGCTTTTAGCTATGCAAAACGATTTAATGTTACTGGTGTTACCAGAGATAAAGAGTACGATTTAACCAAGGGAACGGATAAAAGTAAAGTTCACTATTTCTCTTCTAATGCAAATGGAGAAGCTGAAGCTGTAAAAATTACCCTAAGTCCAAACTGCTCTGCTCGAAACAAAGAATTAGATTTTTACTTTGAAGAAATAGAAATAAAAGGTCGTTCATCACAAGGTAATATTGCTACCAAATATCCTATAAAACAAGTTAAGTTTAAAGAAGCAGGTCGTAGTACTTTAAGTGGTGTTAAACTTTGGTTCGACGATGTTTATGGTCGTTTAAATACCGAAGAAAAAGGACAATATATTGGCATGTTCGAGGATGATAAATTGTTGGTTATTTATAACGATGGGTATTATGAAATTACCGAAACCGAATTAACCCAACGATTCGATGCTGATAAAATTTTATTAATTGAAAAATACAATCAAGAAAAAATAATTACTGCCGTTTATTTAGATAATGATAAACAACAATTTAATGTAAAGCGTTTTAAAATTGAAACCTCTACTTTAAAGTCTAAATTTTTATTTATTAAGGAGGGTGAAGGCAATCGTTTAGAAGCAGTAAGCACCGATGCAGAACCAATTTTATCTGTACAAACTGGCCGTGGTACAACAGTACGAAAAGCCAAATTTAAAATTGCTAAAATGGTAGAAATAATGGGCTGGAAAGCTGTAGGGGCAAAACTAATGGACTTTAGTAAAACCGTAGAAATGGACTGGGAAGAAAGACCTAAAGAAGAACCAACCAACCAAGCGGAATTGTTCGAATAGAATAAATAATCTGTTTAAAGTTGGGTGCAAGTGTAAACGTTCTAGCAAATAACTAGTGAAACTCATAACTAAAAACATCTGATTTGGAAAATTTATCCACTCAAATTTTACCTTGGAGTATTTTTAGAAAGTTTGCATTTCGTTTTGCATTTATTTTTTTCATACTGTTTATCGTTTTACTAGATTGGTCTATTAATCCTGTTCTGTCCTATTTCTACTACAAGGGAGGACTAGCTGAATTTTTAGATATAATCATTGCATGGACAGGAAAGTACATATTCCATGTTCCATATACTATCATATCCCCTTACGACTCACAACATAACGATAGAACATACATCTATTTGCTTTATTTCATTTTTGCAATGGTTGCGATATTGGGTACAATTATTTGGAGTGCATTGGACAGGAAACGAACAAACTATGAAACGCTTTATTATTGGCTGACCACTATTATTCGTTATTATTTGGCGTTCACTTTATTCCTTTTTGCCTTAGAGAAATTTTTTAAAATGCAATTTTCTGATCTTGGCCTTTATACATTGACAGAGCCTGTTGGAAATTTAACGCCAATGAATCTGGCCTGGTCTTTTTTTGGGTATTCTTATGGCTATAATATTTTTATGGGCATTGCTGAAAGTGCTGCATTGCTACTGCTATTCCGCAGAACAATGACCTTTGGAGCTATCCTCACAATGGTTACTCTTGCAAATGTAATAGCTGTTAATTTCAGTTTTGATGTACATGCTAAAATATATCCAACGGCTTTGTTTGTAATGACTTTGACTCTCCTGATTCCTCATTTAAATAGATTGTTCAAATTTTTCTTTACTAATCAAACAACCTCACTTCCAGTTATACAAGCTCCGGTGATTAAAAAACGGTGGATTAACATTTCAAAATCAGCACTAAAACTTTTGTTGATAGGTTACTTCATAATTTTTTCAATTAAGGACTATATTTACTATAAACATAGAAAAGACAGCAGAGAAATGAACAAAAATCAATCCGGAATATCCGGAATTTATGATGTTCACACATTTGTTATTAATAACGATACCATATCAAATGGCAACTCATTACGGTGGAACCAGATTGTAATGGGAGGTGGACGTGAGAGGATTCGCCTTAAGGGTGACAGCATAGCTTACATCGATTTGTCAATTGGTAAAAAGGAAATCCTAGTGTATGGAGACAAGATTAATTTAGCTATAAAAGAGCAGGAAATTTATAATGAGCTGGGCTTACAAGAAAGTATGAAGATAGATGTGGATTCAATTTTGGTAGCAAGACAAATAAAAAACCGATTTCAGTTCGAGTTAATTGATTCCACTACGCTATTGCTAAAAGGGAGAATTAAAAACGATTCCGTTTTCATTACGGCCAAAAGAAAATCGACTGTAATAAAAGACTTCAGATTAATAAAAAACGGGTTTCATTGGATTACGGAATAATACCAATTTGAATTTTAATTTAGACCAAAATTTTCTGGTATAATGTCGATTGGATAGCTGTTTAGACCTTTTTTTGGGTCTATTACAGATATCACATCGGTTTAAATACAACTTTCATCAAACCAAAAGCAAACAAAAGAACCAACAAAATATTTGAACCAATAAATGAGCTCTAAAAACTGCAATACCGAATTAGATTTCTTCCAAGCAATATCTTCCTGATAAATCTTAATCGGAGAAATTTTCCATCTTTTCTTTCCATAGCTTGCTTGCCCCGAGCACTCGGGGTGAGTTCGCTAAAGGAAGATGCGTTAATTGAAAACACAATGTCCCTAGATTTGCACTAAGTTAGGTAGTAGACATTGCTAGACAATAAAGTCTTAGCGTTTAATTGCTAAGAATGAAATATCACTTTGTAAAACAGTGAATCATCCAAAATAATAGAAAATGAAAAAACTGATTGGAATGTGTGGTATCTGCTTGCTATTGGTAAGTATTTGTATTGGACAAGTAAAGACCAACAGCCCCACACAGGTATGGGACAAAAAGAACCTCAACATAAGCAAGTTTAGAAACGGGGATGTTATACCTGAAGTTAAAACTAAAGAGGAGTGGGCTAGTGCCGGCAAAAATAAGCAACCTGCATGGTGTTATTATGATAACAACCCTGACAATGGTTTAATATATGGCAAACTATATAACTGGTTTGCAGTGAATGACCCTCGTGGGTTAAGTCCTATGGGATGGCATATTCCAACAGATGCAGAATGGATGCAATTACAAAGTGATTTAAAAAGCGATGGTGCAGCTCTATTAAATTTTATTGGTAAGCCAGCCGGCTACAGAGATTACCGAGGTAGTTTTTGGGGCTTTGGTACCGACAATGAAACTTATTTTTGGAATGCACGTTGGACGATAACAGAGGGGTCAAAAGAATATTTTGCGAAAAAAGGTGCATTAAATTATCAATATCCAGAGGTGATTTGTGAAAATGCTTCTAAAGAAGCTGGTTATTATGTTCGTTGTGTAAAAGGTGAAATTAAAAAAGGAACACAGGTAACAGTTCCGTTCAAAAAAGAACCAACCAGCCCTAGCCCTGTTGTAAATAAAAAAGAAACTACAGAAGTTTCCGTAAATTATAAGCTGTATCCCTTTTCAGTAGAGGTAGCTCAAAAAAAATTATGGGGATACAAAGATCGTATCAGTGAAAAAGTAATCATTTACCCAAAATATACCTCATGTGGCACATTCAATTGGGGTGATTATAGTGAAGTAGAAATTAATGGAAAAAAGGGCATTCTTTACAAAACAGGAAAAGAAATCTGTCCTTTAAAATACAACCAGGTATACAGCGAAAAAAATGATGGACTTTTCCTGGTTATGACAGATAAATATGGATTCATTGACAGTACTGGAAAAGAAATTATTCCGCTAATTTATTCTACTGCAAACCCATTTAATTCTGGTCGTGCATTTGTTGAGATCAATGAAAAGAAATTCTTTATTAATAACAAAGGCAAAGAAGTAATTAATGCAAAACTGTACGATGAAACAAACACCAATTTTTCAGAAGGGCTGTGTGGTGTTTTTAAAAATAAAAAATGGGGATTTATTGATATCAATGGTAAATTAATTGTTCCGTTTAAGTATGATAACATTGATCCTTTGAGAGGTGGATTTGCCCTTGTTAATATTGGTGGCAAATATGAAACTGTTGGCCAAGGTGATCAAGTAATGGGTGGCAAATGGGGGTTTATTGATAAAACAGGTAAAGAAGTAATCCCCTTAATTTATAATGCTGCAAAGGAATTTTCGGATGGATTGGCTGCTATAAAATCAGGAGAAAAATGGGGCTTTATTGATGGAACAGGTAAAATAATTATTCCTATAATTTATAATTGGATACGCAGCTCATTTATTAATGGAACTGCTGAGGTGTATTTAAAACCAGAGAATTTTAAAATAGATAAGACTGGTAAGAGAATGAAAGAAAAATAAAGTAGATTCACTTTTCTCTTAATAGTTACCCTCATCATGAATATCTCTTCCAAGCAATATCCTCCTGATAAATCTTAATCGGAGAAATTTTCCATCTTCTCTTTGCATAGCCAGCTTGCCCCGAGCATTCGGGGTGAGTTGGGTAAAGGAAGGTGCGTTAATTTAAAACGCAATGTCCCTAGATTTGCACTAGGTTAAGTAGTAGACATTGCTTTGAAATAAATTAGAATATTTTGTATTTCGCATAGGTATTACATTATTTAAGTTTAAAAAATTAAGATGAAAAAACTTTTTATTATTGCCCTCTCTTTGGTTTCATCAAATTGTCTTTTTGCACAACACGAAAATCATAATGAGTCCAAAGTCGATACTAGTAAAACAACTATAAAGCCTAAAAGCCCCAAGCTAGTTGCTATGGCTACAGTTGGCAATAACCATGTACATATATCCTATGGATCTCCAAGTGTTCGTGGCAGAATTATTTGGAATGGGCTCGTTGCTTACGACAAAGTTTGGTCTTCTGGTGCACATAAAGCTACAACAATAGAATTCGGAAATGATGTTATGATTGCAGGCAAACTCATAACAAAAGGTAAATATGGATTTTTTACAATACCCAATAAAAAATCATGGATTTTAATTTTGAGTAAAACCTGGGATATGCATTTAGCCGATGATTATAATGCTGAAAACGATGCTATACGAATTAGTGTAAAACCCAAAAAGAATAAAGATTTAGTAGAGTCTTTGACCTACGAAGTAAAAGCAAATGATGACAAAAAAGGCACTATCAAACTAAGTTGGGAGATGCTGAATGTATCATTTGATTTTGAAAATATGTAATTACCCTTACACGAGTATAAAAGCTAGTAAACACAAAATTAAATTAAAAAATATCATTATACTATCTTCCAAGCAAACTTTTCCCGATAAATCTTAAATCGGAGAAATTTTTCAGCATCTTCTCTTTGAATAGCTTGCTTGTAGGTAAAGGAAGGTGCGTTTATTGAAAACGCAATGTCCAAAGCTTTACACTAGGCTAGGTAGAAGACATTGCTTGTAAATAATACTAAATGTAGAACATGAAAAAAATAATCGTAATAGTTGGTGCAACAGGAAACTTAGGTGAAAAAATCGTTAACGCATTATTAGCTAAAGATGTAGAGGTAAGGGCAATTATACGTTTAGAAACAGACGTAAAAAAAATAAAAGCGTTAGAACAAAAAGGCGTTAAAGTATTTCAAGTAAACACCAATAATAAATTCGAAATTTCGAAACATTGTTTAGGAGCCCATTGTATGATTTCGGCTTTGGCTGGTTTAAAAGAAACGATAATTGATGCTCAAAAAATATTTTTGGATGCTGCAGTTGAAGCAAATGTTCCAAGATTTATTCCAAGCGACTATTCAAGTGATTTTACCAATTTAGAAGAAGGTAAAAATAGAAACTTCGACCTAAGAAGAGCCTTTCATAGCTATCTTTAAAAAATGCCTATCAGGGCAACAACTATATTTAATGGGGCTTTTATGGATTTATTAACCACAGATATGCCCTTGATACTATTTAAACAAAAACGAATTTTATGTTGGGGTAACCCAAATCAAATTTTAGAATTTACAACAACATATAACGTAGCTGAGTTTACAGCAGAAGTTGCCATTGATGATAACTCACCAAGATATTTAAGAATTGCGGGTGATAGACTATCTTGTAACAACTTCGTGGAATTGCTTAGCGAACTTAAACACGAAAAGTATAAATTATTTAAACCTGGCGGCATTAGCCTTCTAAATATTGTTATTAAACTAACAAGATTTTTTTCACCGTCAAAAAACGAACTTTATCCTGCTTGGCAAGGAATGCAGTATATGAGAGATATGATGGAAGGCAGAATTATTTTTCAAAAATATGACAACGATAAATATTTAAACATCAAGTGGACATCGGTAAAGGAATTTTTGATTAAAGAAAAAGGCGATAACAAATAGAACAAAAAAAATCACCTAAAAATTTCAAATCGCTATTATTTATTTAGCCAATAGTGGGGGAGTGTATGGTAGCAAAAAGTCACTCCAAAAAAATACCCTTCTTTAGTTTTATTCAAAAACAAAAGAAGGGTAGTGTTTATCTTTCAAGATCATCTATTTCACTTCAGCCATATCTGGTATTACTTCACTTTTATAAGCACCTGCATCTAGTTTTGCTTTGGTTTCGCTAAATGCTTTTAAGGTTTGGTCAATATCTTCAAAACTATGTGCAGCACTAGGTATTAATCGGTAAATTATATGCCCTTTTGGTATTACAGGATAAACTACAATACTAGCAAATACGCCATAGTTTTCTCTTAAATCCATTACCATTTGTGTAGCTTCTTCTACACCACCCTTCATATAAACAGGTGTTACAGGTGTATCGGTTGCACCAATATCAAAGCCACGTTCTTTTAAACCTGCTTGTAAACGCATCGCATTTTCCCACAACTTATCTTTTAATTCTGGCATGTTACGCAACATATCTAAACGCTTTAAATTACCTACCACTATTGGCATAGGTAAACTTTTAGCAAATATTTGCGAACGAATATTGTAACGAATAAAATCAATAATAATTCTTGGTCCAGCTAAAAAGGCACCAATGCTAGCCATACTTTTAGCAAAAGTGCTAAAGTATAAATCTATACCATCCTGGCATCCTTGTGCTTCACCTGCACCGGCACCAGTTTTACCCAATGTGCCAAAACCATGTGCATCATCTACCAATAATCTAAAATCATATTTGCTTTTAAGGGCAACAATTTCTGTAAGTTTACCTTGGTCGCCTGCCATACCAAAAACACCTTCAGTAATTACTAAAATACCACCAGTTTTTTGTTTCTCAATTAATGCAGTAGCACGGTCCATTTGTTTTTCAAGATCTTCTAAATCGTTGTGCTTAAAAACATATCTGTGGCCAGGGTGTAAACGCAAGCCATCGATAATGCAAGCATGGCTTTCTGCGTCATAAACTATCACATCGTGTCTTCCACAAATAGCATCAATGGTACTCATGATGCCTTGGTAACCAAAGTTTAATAATATAGCATCTTCTTTGTTTTCAAAAGCAGCCAACTCGGCCTCTAATTGTTCGTGGTTATTGCTATTGCCACTCATCATCCTAGCACCCATTGGGTAAGCCAATCCCCACTCTTCCGAAGCATCAGCATCAACCTTTCTAATATCTGGATGGTTGGCTAAGCCCAAATAATTGTTCAAACTCCAAACAATTACTTCCTTGCCTCTAAATTTCATTCTACTATTTATTGGACCCTCCAATTTAGGAAATGCAAAATAACCATGAGCTCTTTCTCTGTGTTGTCCAATTGGACCATAATTTTTAACCAACTTTTCAAAAATGTCTGCCATGTCTATAATTTAAAAGTGTTAGGGCATTAAATTAAAATAATTTGTTAAGTATATTTATGTAGCCAGCACTATAACATTATTCAACTTTACTGGTGTCACACCCTTCAGGGTTCTTAACAAAATTCAACTTTTTTTACCCATATAAATGGTTGCAAAGGTAACAATTTAATAACTACCACCCAACCCAAGTATAACGCACTGTAAAATGTACATTTGCAATCTAAATAACAACCACAAATGAAAAAAGTTATTCCTCTTCTTTATCTATTATTAAGTGTTTCTGCATACGCTCAAAAAACTTCCAAACTTGCTGCTAATAATACTTTGGAAAAACCCAAATTAGTGGTAGGTATTGTAGTTGATCAAATGCGTTGGGATTATTTGTTTCGATTCAATAAATTATTTAAGCCAAATGGCGGTTTTGCAAGGCTAATGAATGATGGCTTTAGTTGTAACAATACTTTTATACCCTATACACCCACAGTTACTGCTTGTGGGCATACTTGTGTTTATACAGGCACAGTACCTGGCATACACGGAATTACAGGAAATGCATGGTACGATAAAAACTTAAACAGAACTGTATATTGTAGCGAAGATAAAGCAGTTGAAGGGGTTGGTGGTAAAGATGAAGTAATTGGGCAAATGAGCCCTAAAAATATGTTAACCACCACCATTTGCGATGAATTAAGATTGGCTACCAATTTTAAAAACAAAGTAATTGGTATTGCACTAAAAGATAGAGGGTCTATTTTACCAGCAGGCCATAGTGCAAATGCTGCTTATTGGTACGATGGAAAAAGTGGCAATTTCATTACCAGCACTTATTATATGAAGGCTTTACCTAATTGGTTAAACAGTTTCAATAATAGAAAATTAGTTGATAGTTTATATGGTTTAAATTGGCCAACCATTTTAACTAAAGATCAATATTTAACCTATGCAACCGATGATATTAAAGAGTACGAAGCAAAACCATTTGGTAAAGAGCAGCTTAGTTTCCCTTATGATTTATCTAAATATATTGGTAAAGATTTTTCAAAAATTTCTACCACTCCACATGGTAATACATTAACCACAGAAATGGCAAAAGCTGCCTTAATTGCCGAAAAATTAGGCAAAGGAAATTATACCGATTTTTTAGCCATAAGTTATTCTAGTACTGATTATATTGGCCATTCTTTTGGCCCCAATAGTTGGGAAATGGTAGATGATTATGTACGCTTAGACCAAGAACTTGGTAACTTATTAGATATTTTAGATAAAGAATTAGGCAAGGGTGCATATACTGTTTTTTTAACTGCCGATCATGCAGTTGCTCATATACCAGGTTTTATGAAAGAAAATAAATTGCCCGGTGGTACCATAGACGAAGAATCAGGATTAAAAACAGTGAACAAAAAATTGAAAGAGATTTTTGGTTTCGATTCCTTGATCGTTAGTATGTACAATTATCAAATAACTTTTAACCATCCAAGTATAAAAACGAACAACATAAATAAAGACAAATTAACCAATTGGGTAATCGATTATTTCTCTCAAGTGGATGGTATTTCTCGAGTGTTTAAAATAGATGATTTAATGACAACACCCATTAACAAAAACCTAAAAGAAATGTTGGTAAATGGCTATTATCCTAGCCGAAGTGGCGATGTACAATTAATTTATAAACCCGGTTATATCGATGGCAAAAGTACTGGCACCACTCATGGATTATGGAATCCTTATGATAGTCATATTCCTTTACTTTGGTATGGTTGGGGCATAAAAAAGGGAAGTACGCATAAAGAAAATTACATGACAGACATTGCCCCAACACTTGCAGCACTTTTAAAAATACAAATGCCCAATGGTACCGTTGGAAAAGTAATTGAAGAAATGTTGAAATAAATTGTACTATTATAATAAAATTAAAAGCGTAAACAAAAAAGTACGCTTTTAATTTGCTGCTTGTTCAGTCCAATAAATTGGGTTGTATCAACCATCTTTTCGTTTTAAAAATAGTTTTATGAAACAAATACATCGTCGTTCATTTATTCAACAAACTGGCTTACTTACTTTAGGTTCTTTAGCAAACACAAACTTATTTGTAGGTACAACACAGCAACCAAAAGTAAAAGTGGGTTTAATTGGTGTTGGTTTTAGAGGCCAAAATCATTTAGAACTTTTGTTGAAAAGAACGGATGTTGACGTAGTTGCTTTAGCCGATCCACAACCTCGAATGTTGGCCATGGCCGATAAAATAATCACTACCTCGGGTAAACCAAAACCAGCTATTTATGGTAACGGTATTTACGATTATAAAAACTTATTGAAGCGAACTGATATTGATGCAGTGATAATATCAACACCATGGGAGTGGCATGCAGAACAAACAATTGATTCGGTAAATGCTGGTAAAATACCTGGGGTTGAAGTTTGTGGAGCAATTAAATTAGCAGACTGTTGGGATATGGTAAATGCTAGTGAAAAAACGGGTATTCCGGTTATGGTGTTAGAAAACGTTTGTTATAGAAGAGATGTGATGGCAATTTTAAACATGGTAAGAAAGGGCATGTTTGGCGAACTTTTGCATTTACAAGGTGGTTACGAACACGATTTACGAGGGGTTAAATTTAATGATGGTGTAACACCCTATAACTCTGGTATTGAGTTTGGCGAAAAAGGGTTTAGCGAAGCTAGCTGGAGAACGCAACACAGCATTGATAGAAATGGAGAATTATACCCTACACATGGTTTAGGACCTGTAGCTGTTATGATTGACATTAACCGAGGAAATAGGCTTACCAAATTATCGAGTATAGCAACTAAAAGCAGGGGATTGAATCGGTATATAAAAAATCATTCAAAGGGTGGTGCAAATCATCCCAATGCATCTATAAATTTTAAGTTGGGCGATATTGTTACCACTCAATTACAAACTGCTAATGGCGAAACAATTGTTTTAACACACGATACAAGTGGCCCAAGACCTTACAACTTAGGATTTAGGGTACAAGGTACCAATGGTATTTGGCAAGATAATCATGCTGGCGAGTTTAATGCTGGATTAATTTATTTTGAAGATAAAAGTAAACCCCACACATGGGAAAATTCCGAAGCTTACATGAAAGAGCATGATCATTGGTTATGGAAAAAATACGAAAATGTTGCAGCTGGTGCAGGGCATGGGGGTATGGATTTTTTTGTAATTAATTCCTTTATCGAATGTATAAAAGAAAAAACAGATTTTCCAATGGATGTCTATGATTTGGCTACTTGGTACGCCATTACTCCCTTATCAGAAAAGTCGATTGAGGCTGGTGGAAAATTAATGAATATACCAGATTTTACGAAAGGAAAATGGAAAACTCGAAAGCCCATTTTTTGCACCCAAATAAATGGCAATTATTAAAAACGTATTGGTGAATCAACACTAAATCCAAGGTTTATACAATATTCTGTACAACTGAATAATGGCTGTAACTAAAAAAACACAGCCCATAGCAATGTTTAAAGTTTTGTTGCTGGTTTTCATTTTAGTAATGGCCCAATTGCCACCATGTATGTATATTCCAATACCAGTTAAAGTACCTAAACCAGCACCAATACAAAAAAAATTAAAATTGCTGTTGCTGGTTTTCAAAATACCGTTTTGAATTAGTTGGGTACTCCATAAAAACCAAAATGGAATTTGCAACGGATTTAATGCACTTATACTTGCACCCAATAAAAACCTATTTAGCTTATTGTTTAGTAAAATGCCTTTTTTTTCAACTGCTTGTTTGTTGGCCGCTATAAAAGCTAAAATTCCTAATATTAAAAAAATTAGAACAGTTAACCAACCTAACAACTTAAAAATTAATTTATGTTGTGCAACCCAATCCATGCCAGTTAAAGCAAATCTTAGGTAAATAATTTCAACAATTGCTACACCAAAACCAAAAAGCCAAGCCTTTTTAAAACCTTCCTGAACACTTAATTGGGTGGCAGTCATATTCATATTGCTCAGCACAATTTGCCCCAATAAGCTAATAGAAAATGCAATAAATACAATACTTAATTCAGCCATTTTAATGTAGGGTTAGTCTATTTGTAAATTGTATAATTATAATTCTTTGGAACAATTAAAACAGCTTTTAATAAATGTGGTTCTCTTGTAAAGTTATACCAATATAAATTTTAACTTAGAATAAAATTTTCTGGTATACTTCAGATTGATAGCTATTTATATCGATTTATTTGGGCTATTCCATATTTCAAATTGTTAGCAAATAAAATCGCTACATCTTCTTATTTAATTTTTTAGGTAAAGCTTGTTAGTAATTATAAATTTTAAAAATTCTTTCCCCATGTAAACAAATGCAGAACATTGTTTTTTACATACGATTACATTTGTAGTGTATATGAAGAAGTTTGAAGATACATATCAACATAAAGGGTTAAGAAAAAGATTGGTAGATGAATTAATGAGTAAAGGCATTACAGATGAAAAAGTTTTGCAAGCCATTAATACAATTCCCCGACACTTTTTTTTAGATTCTGCTTTCGATAAAATTGCTTACGAGGACAGGGCATTTCCTATAGCAGCAGATCAAACTATTTCTCAACCATACACTGTTGCTTATCAAACGCAGTTATTACAAATTAAACAAAGCGACAAAGTATTAGAAATTGGAACAGGTAGTGTTTATCAAGCTTCCGTTTTGGCCGAATTAGGGGCTCGAATTTTTACTATAGAACGTCAAAAAAAATTATTCTTAATTAATAAGGATTATTATTTTAAGAGCAAGTACCCTAATATTAAATTTTTTTATGGTGATGGTTTTGAAGGGTTGCCAACTTTTGCACCATTTGATAAAATAATTATTACTGCCGCTGCACCTATTATTCCTCCAAAATTAATTGCACAACTAAAGGTTGGTGGTATGATGGTAATTCCATTAGACGAAGGAGATGCACAACGAATGTTGAGAATAACTAAACAAGCCGATGGTACTATTATAGAAGAAGCATTTGAACAATTTTCGTTTGTACCCATGTTAACTGGAAAAAATAAGTAGTATTGGGTTATGAATTAATCGTTACGAGTTAGTGGTTTTATAATCTTTAGTAAAAAGCAAAATCAAGCCTCAACCTTCCCTAATGTTACCAGCTAATTTTCTACAATCTATACAAGAAGCAAATGGCTTAAATATTGAGTCTTTTAAAGCTGTACACGAATTGGCAGAACAAGTAACATCTATAAGAATTAATCCAAAAAAAATAGTTCAGCCACAACACCCAAACTTCAATTTTCCTTCTTCAACCCCAGTTCCTTGGTGTAAGTATGGTTATTATTTACAAGAACGTCCATCATTTACTTTAGATCCTAACTTTCATGCAGGCACTTATTATGTGCAAGAAGCAAGTAGTATGTTTTTGTGGCATATGTTACAGCATATTTATGGCTCAGATACTTCAAAAAAAGTATTAGATGTTTGTGCAGCACCTGGTGGAAAATCTACTTTATTAAGTAGTTTTTTTACTGATGGGTTGGTTATAAGTAATGAGGTTATTAAAGCCCGAGCTGCTGTTTTAGTTGAAAATATTACCAAATGGGGGGCTGATAATTTAGTGGTTACCAATAACGATCCAAAAGATTTTGCTGTACTCGAAAATTTCTTTGATGCAATTGTTATTGATGCCCCATGCAGTGGTAGTGGCATGTTTAGAAAAGATACAACTGCCGCATTGGAATGGAGCTTAAATAATGTGGCTTTATGTAGCCAAAGACAACAAAGAATTATAGCTGATGTTTTTGGGTCTTTAAAAGAAAATGGAACACTTATTTATTCTACTTGTTCTTATTCGGTTGAAGAAAATGAAGTTATTTTGGATTGGATAATGGATAATTTTTCGGTAGAAACTATTTCAATACCTATTGAACATAAGTGGGGTATTGTAGCAACCAATAGCAACAAACATACAGCATTTGGTTATCGATTTTATCCCGATAAAGTTAAAGGAGAAGGCTTTTTTATTGCAGCCTTTAAAAAAACTGGAGCAACCTTGGAGCCAAGACTAAAAGAGCAAGCAATTGCAAGCCCAACAAAAAGCGATTTATTGGTTGTAGAAAATTTTATGCAAATGCCAATCTCAACTCAATTATTTAAGCACAATACACAAATTAGGGCAATACCAATTAATTGGATGAAAGATTTAAAATTATTGGCCAATTATTTATACATAAAAAAAGCTGGAATTTGTTTGGGTGAAGTAAAAGGTAAAGATTTTGTTCCCAACCACGAGTTGGCGGTTAGTTCAATTAGTTTAAGTAATATTGCAACCATTGAGTTAACTAAAGAGCAAGCTTTACAATATTTAAGAAGAAAAGAGTTTTTAATTGATTATGACCAGAAGGGCTGGGTTTTAGCTAAATACGATGGCGTAGGTATTGGATGGCTCAAAGTTTTACCCAATAGATTAAACAATTACTATCCACAAGAGTGGAGGATACTAAAAGAATAATACTTATTGCCCCTAATTAATTTTTATGAAATTAACAACATTACTTTTTGGCCTCTTCTGTTTTTTTTCGGCTACGCAGGCTCAAACAAAAGTGGTTGTTGAAGGTACCTATCCCAATATATTTATTAAGCATAAAATTTTTGCTGGCGAAACCTTATACAGCATCAGTAAATTGTATAATTTAACAGTAGAACAAGTAGCTAAAATAAATGGCATTAATGA
The DNA here is from genome assembly GCA_031429335.1 of Chitinophagaceae bacterium. GTDB lineage: Bacteria > Bacteroidota > Bacteroidia > Chitinophagales > Chitinophagaceae > UBA1930. The sequence continues at coordinate 62,226 of JANOZK010000163.1, forward strand.
AACAGCAATTTTGGCCATTGGTAAAGTGATGAAAATACCAGTAGACACTAAAAACTTTACCCAAGATGGACAAAGTGCTGAAACAGAAACGCTGGTGCCATTGCATCATTTGGTTAAAAAATCAGATAATCTTTTTAGAATTAGCCAAACATATGGTAAACTACGATTAGACTTTTTGAAGGAATGGAATGATATGAATTCAGATATTATTCAAGATGGTCAAAAATTAGTCATTGGACATCTTAAGGTGGACAAAAAAAGATATGCTGAAATAATAAGTAGAACTACTGCTGCAGATAATGAACAGGAGGAATCTGGTTACGTAATTTCTCCAGAAAAAAAAGGCACCAATAATACAGAGCCAGTTACACCTACAAAACCAATTACAAATGGCGATGACGATGAAGGTTTTTTTACCCAACAGTTTACTACCAAAGCAAAAGTAACCAACAAAAATGGCGAATCAGCAACATTTAAAACAACAAGTGGGTGGACGGATAGAAAGTATTATGTTTTAATGAATAATGTTACACCAGGCACTATTGTACGTTTAACAGCTAATAATGGACGAAGTGCTTGTGCCAAAGTATTAGGTGCTTTACCCGAAATGAAAGAAAATAGAAATTTGTTATTAAGAATTAGTAATGCTACTTCATCTCTTTTAAAAATAACCGATTCTAAATTTGTATTAAGCGTAACTTATTACGATTAAAAATTATTTCTTTAGCCATTTTATAGCTTTAGGTAATAGGTTGTAGTGCCAATGAAAATAGGGTTGGTTAATGGCCCCAAATTTCTCATAAAACTTTTGTACACCTGGCAAATCACTGCCTTCAAAATCAAACAACCTATTTTGATTAGCCAATTCTTTTAAAATATTATCGTATAAAAAGTAATTCGATTCTGTTGCTCTACCAATATTTGGCGTTACATTAATGATGTTATAAAAACGCTTTTTATCTTTTAATAACACAGCCACACTTAATAAATTATTGTTTGCATCTACTACTTTTCTTACGAGTAATTGTTGATTGTTTTGTAGTGTAATAAAAAGTTTTTTCAGGTTCGTGTAATCAGTTGCACTTACATGAGCCATATTTTGTTGGTTATAGGCTTTATATAATTGCAAAGCAGTCTCAAAATTATTGTCTGTTATATAGTTTAAACCAAGTTTACTAGCTTTATTTAAACTGTACAAAATAGTTTTTTTGTAGTTAGCTTTAATACCTAAATAAGGTTCGTTTAGGTTAATGATATAGTTATTTAATTTATCACAGTTGTATTCTTCAGCAAATTTGCTATTGCTAAAATTAAGGTAGGGCGATGCGTATTTAATAAATTGTTGTAAAGTAAAAACAACCTGAGCATTGAGTAAATCTATTTGGCCAATAAACCCTAATTGTTGTGTAAATGCTGGCATGTAGCTATAACTAATGCCCATTTTTTTTTTAACGGGTAGGGGTAAAATTAATTCATAGTCGTTAACAATTAAACCATACCATTTACCAGCCATGGCATTAAGGTAATTGCTGCAAGCATATATAAGACCATTGCTGTTATTGGCTACGCAAGCATCCCATTTTTGTACATCAATTTCGTTGGCATGTATAATAGTACAGGTTACCATATTTTATAAAGGTAAATCTCGGCTAAGTTTATTTATTTGAAGTTTTTGTATATCAATACTAAACGAAATGGTTTTCCAAAATCTATTTTCACCCAAAGTACTTTTAAAATAGTTGCCATATACTTTGCTGTATAAAATAGGCACATAAATATTTACTAGTCCGTTCATTAAAGGCAATTGCAAACCGGCGTTGTACAAAAATTTACCCGATGCTGGGTTGTCTTTCCAAGCATCTGCATAAGTGCCAATATCTGCGAAAAATTTTAAAGGAATTTTTATGGGCAACACGTTTAGTATATTAATAGCATCGGGTATATTACCACTTAAATTAATTGCAGTTAACCAATCATCAGTTTTACCAATTTTGTTACTCAACAAATCGGTTCTTACTTTAAAAAAGCCATCTCTTTGCATTATTTGTTGGCTCTGCCAACCTTCAAATTCATTTCTGCCAAAAAAGTAATTGCTATACGTATAATCTTCATAACCCCTTGCACCACTCATGTTTAAATGATATCTATCTGTTTCGTATTGCTTAATAAAAGTTTTATCGGTGGTGTAAAAGAATTTTCCTGCAAAAAATCTAGCATCTATTCCACCCTTTCTGTTTGGATAGTTTAAGTGGTAATTAGCTGTAAATCCTGCACGTACAAAGTCTTTACCTTGGTCTATGGTTAAATTTAATTCGTAGGGATACAAAACTCTATTATCGCTAGTAGTTATTTTTAGCTGATTAATTTGAGTATGAACATTTACTTTATTTACAACATCAATTGGTCCACCGGGAGAATTTGTTGTTTTAAAAGACAATCCTTCTTCGTTCAACAAAAAACTTCTTGCTTGAAAAATCCAACGTTGTTTGCTTCTTACATCTTTATTGTACAGTGTATATTTTACAGATGGTGTAAAGCGTATTACATTTTGAAAAATTTTAGCAGCATTTGCTGGCTGAAAATCATCCATAGAAAATTTCATTGCACTAGCAGAAATTTCTAACCAACTACTTTTTTGGTGAACATGATAACTTGCCCTTGCACTATAATTCAATTGTTTAGTACCTGTTGCGTACATGGGAGCAACAAAAAATTGAAATTTATTTAAGGGTAATTGGTAGTTGTTTATAGCAAAACCTGCACTAATTTTATCGTAAAAGTTGCCTCCAATAATGGGCATTATACTTATGTAATTATATTGCTCTGTATTTTTTAAAGAAAAGAAAGCTACCGGTTTTATTTCCTTTTTTTTTGTAACTGTATCTAATGGACCTGTGGTGTATAATTGATTATATCGTTTATCAATTTTGGTTTTACTGGTTGTTTCAACAACAGCTTTAAAATCTGTAGGGTAGGGGTGTTTAAATTTCCATTGTTCAAAATACTGTTTCATACAAGCATCAAAAGTGCTGCTGCCTAAGTCTTTTTCTAATAATTCCATCCAATTTGCAGCTTTCTCATAAACACTTAAAAAGTAATTGAAATTATTGTAGCTAGCCGATAGTGTGTCTATTCGCATATCTTTTTTAAGAGCAGTATAACTTCTTGAAAATAATCCTTCAATATTATAGGGTAATTTTCTTTGTATAAAATTATCTGCAATTGGTAAAACCTTCAGTTTGCCATATTTTGCTGCCTCATATTTTTTTTGATAAAAAGTATTCATTCCCTCATCCATCCAAGCATGATCCCTTTCGTTACTGGCCAATATTCCATAAAACCAATTATGTCCAATTTCATGAACAATTACTGCATCTAATAGTTGCCCTTCATCATTAGTAGTAATTTGAGTTATAGTTGGGTACTCCATTCCTCCACTTACATCGTTGGGTTGTCCTCCAACAACAGAAACAATATTGTACGGATATTCACCAATCCAATTACTATATTTTTTTATACCATCTTTTGCATAACCAATGCTTTTACTCCAAGCGTTAATTTGTTCTGGTCTATAATAACTAAATACATCGATGGTTTTTGTAGTTAATTGTAAGGTATCGTATTGTACAATAAAATCTTTACTAGCAAACCATGCAAAATCGTGGCAATTATCTTGCTTGTAGGTATAGCTTACTAAATTAAAAATTGGCTTTTTTATTGGGGTTGTTTTAGTAACAGTTGTTTTTAATGCATAAGCTTTGGTAGCAACTGTTTTCTTTTTCTTAGCTTCCTCAAAGGCTGTAAAGTTGGGTTGTTGCTTAACAGGCATTTTGCCCAATTGTTTCAATTTATTTATAGCTTCTGTATTTTGTAATTGGCCAGTAGCTGCAACTATATAGGTATCTGGTAAAGTAATTTGTACTTCAAAATTTCCAAAATTGCTGTAAAACTCGCCTTGGTCTAAATAGGGCATTTCGTGCCAACCTTTATTGTCGTACACAGCTGGTTTTGGATACCATTGAGTTACCTGAAAACCAGAACTATTAAACCCACCTCTCGAAAAATTATAGGGTAGTTTTACAAAAAAAGGAGTGGTTATTTCGGCAGATGTATTTGGTGCAATGGGTTTGGGTAAAATCAGCTTAATTATATCAATGTGTTTTGGGTGTGTTTCTATAGTTGACGTAACTCCATTTACCCTAAATTCAAGTTGATTTAAATAGCCTTTTTCGGCTTCGTTGCTAAAATAAAATCGGGTGCTACCATTTTGTAATGTTTGCTCTGCAAAAGCTGTTTTATCGTTTTTATAAGCGTTGGGCCAAATATGAAACCAAATAAAAGTTAATGTGTCTGGAGAGTTATTGAAATAGGTGATTTTCTCAAATCCATCTAAGGTTTTTGCAGAGTCGTTAAGTGTAACATTAATTTTATAGTTAACTTGTTGTTGCCAATAGTTTTGCTGGCTACTTGCAAATGTTACTCCAATAATAATACTAAAAACTGTCAACAAATATTTCACACACAAAAAATTTGGATTGAAGATAAAGAAAAAGTTTTTCACTTTTAAAGTCGTACTAATTTCAATAATTTACTACGCTACACTAATACAAGCGTTTTGCTAAGTATTTTATAGGTATTAATCTTTACAACGTAAAGCTACTCTTAGGTATAGCATAATCTTTGGTGTGCTTTAAACCTTAGCTGCAATAGTCTACAGTTACTTTGCCCCAATAATACCAGTACTATTTATTTTTTCTAAAATTTGGTGGGCTACTTCCATTGCTAGGTAACCATCTATTTCGCTTACGATGGTTGGTTTATTATTTATAATACTGCTAACAAAAGCTTCTAACTCTAATTTAATTGCATTTGTAGTGCCAATAATGGGTGTGGCAACAGCAATGGTTTTTTTGCCTTTAGGTGTGTCTAAGTCAAACGAAAAAACATTGGTATCCGTTTCTTCTTTTATTTTTATTATTTCGGTTTTCTTTTCTAAAAAATCAATTCCAATGTAACTATCTTTTTGAAATAAACGCATTTTACGCATTTTTTTCATGCTAATTCTACTGCTCGTTAAATTGGCTACACAACCATTATTAAATTCAATTCTAACATTGGCAATATCTGGTGTGTCTGTCATAACAGCAACGCCATTGGCGGTAATATTTTTAACATCGCTTTTAACAAGATTTAAAATAATATCTAAATCATGAATCATTAAATCTAAAATTACACTTACTTCTGTACCACGTGGGTTAAATTGAGCCAAACGATGCACTTCAATAAACATGGGGTTTAAATGCAAATCTTTAATAGCCAAATAGGCAGGGTTAAAACGTTCAACATGCCCTACTTGAACTTTTACATTTGCTTCACGAACCATGTCAACTAAATCTTTGGCTTCTTGTACGGTGTTACACAATGGTTTTTCTACAAAAACATGCTTGCCTTTACGTACAGCTTTCATGCAAACTTCAAAATGCCAATCGGTTGGTACCACCACATCAATTATATCGCAGGCATCCATTAATTTATCTTCATCCATAAAACGCTTAATGCCATATTGGGCAACCACTGCTTTGGCATTATCGTTATTGGGGTCAAAAAAGCCTACAATTTTTACTCCAGCAATTTCTTTCCAATTGTTCAAATGAAATTTTCCTAAATGGCCAACGCCAAACACACCAACTTTTAACATAGCAAAACAATTTATATATAAGTCGAAAAGCGATTTTTTTATTTAGATCCAGCATTAAATGTTCATATCATCGTTTAAAATCCTGCTTATTGCAGTTCACTCTTCAACATTCGGTTATTAATTCAGCAAATTATGTGCTGGCCGTAAAGATAGCCAATGCACTTACCAAATACTATGAAGTTGTTAGTATGTGGAAATGTTCATAAAAGGGTATTTTTATGGGTATTTTTTATACCACTGCTTTTCTCAATTTTACCAATTTCTCTAATAAATTTTCTAAAAGGTGTAATGGCAACATATTGGCTCCATCACTTTTTGCAACAGCAGGGTTAGGGTGCGTTTCTATAAACAATCCATCTGCTCCAGTTGCAATGGCAGCTTTGGCTATTGTTTCAATTAAGTGTGGATTACCGCCAGTAATACCAGTGGTTTGATTAGGTTGTTGCAAGCTATGTGTTACATCCATAATTACAGGTGTGCCATGTTCCTTCATCCAAGTAATATTTCTATAATCAACCACCAAATCTTGATAACCAAAAGTAGTTCCTCTTTCAGTCAACATGACTTGATTATTTCCTGCATGTTTTATTTTATCAGCTGCAAATTTCATTGAAGGACCACTTAAAAATTGGCCTTTTTTTATATTCACAACTTTGCCTGTTGCAGCTGCTGCAAGTAATAAATCTGTTTGTCTACATAAAAATGCTGGAATTTGTAAAACATCTACATATTTTGCAGCTATAGCACATTCTTCAGCAGTATGCACATCAGTTATAGTTGGAACATTAAATTTTTCTCCAGTTCTTTTAATCAATTCTAATCCAAACTCATCGCCTAAACCTGTAAATGAATTTAAACTCGTTCTATTTGCTTTTTTGTATGATGCTTTAAATATGTAAGGTATTTCAAGTTGTTTGCAAATTTTTGAAACCTTCTCAGCTATTTCAAATACAATTTCTTCTCCTTCAACAACACAAGGTCCTGCAATCAAAAAGAAATTATTTGAATTATATTCTTGATTTTTAAATAAGATTTTTAAAAAGTCAGCTTGCATATGTTTAGATAAATAAATTTTATATTAAAACCCAATATTTAGGTTAAAGTTGATCATTAATTATTGGTAGTTTCTGCGAACATAATACAAGTTTTCCTTTCTTTGCCAACAACTATAAAAACAAAAATATGCAAGTAGTAAAAAAAGGAGATACTATAAAAATTCACTATCATGGAACTTTAAATGATGGAAGCATTTTTGATTCATCTAAACAAAGAGAACCACTTGAATTTGAAGTTGGAAGTGGTATGGTAATTCCAGGTTTTGATGATGGTGTGATGAACATGAAAGTGGGTGATGTTAAAACAATAAATATTCCTTTTGATGAAGCTTATGGCCCAGTTCAAGAAGAAATGATCATTGATTTTCCAAGAAACCAATTTCCTGAAGATATGCAACCAGAAGCAGGAATGCAATTACAAATGAGTGATAAAAGTGGACAAAATTTTCCAGTAGTTGTTGTTAGTGCAAACGATGAAATAGTGAAATTAGATGCAAATCATCCTTTAGCTGGTAAAGATTTGACTTTTGAACTAGAGTTAATGGACATAAGTTCAGCAAGTCCATTAATCATAATGCCATAAATAAAAAAATTGATTTAATTTTAACCCTCAATTAATAAAATAATATGAAAAGAATTTTTACCTGCTGCTTTGCATTTTTGCTTTTAAGTTTTTCGAGCCAAATTTTTGCAAATGCACTTTATCCTGTTAGTATCGAGGAAAAAATTAATAATTCCACCAACATCATCGAAGGAAAAGTTGTTAGCAAAACTTGTTTTTGGAATGCCAATCACACTTTCATTTTTACATCTAACAAAATAAAAGTTTATAAAATTTTTAAAGGAGGCATAACTTCTGAATTTATTGAAGTTTTAACTCAAGGTGGAAATATTGGTGACTTAACTATTGAAGCAAGCGATTTACTTAGTTTACAAAAAGGTAATATTGGAGTTTTCTTTTTATATCCAAATGTTTTGAATTTAAAATCTCCTTCAACTAATGAGGTTTTAATGGATGTTTACTCAAGTAGCCAAGGTTGTTTTGTTTATAATTACAATAATTCAAAAGCTATAGCACCTTTTGTTACATATAATGATATTGTAGGAAGTTTATATTCAGAATTAACGATTAAAACAGGAAACGCAATCATTATTAAAGATGCTAGTTTTAATGTAGTTAATACTTCAAACACTACTGAAGCAACACCAAGTATTAGTAGTTTTAGTCCACTCAAAGTAAATGCTGGAGCATTTTTGGATCCTACAACTAACGTATTAACCATTAATGGCACTGGCTTTGGATCACCTGGTGGTTCAGCAGCTGTTTTATTTTCTGATGGAAATACTGGTGGAATTTCCCCAAGTTTTGTAGTTACATCAACTGATAATTCTGTGATTTTGTGGAGTGAAAATCAAATTCAAATAAAAGTTCCTACAAGAGCTGCAACTGGTTATATTGCTGTGAGAGAAGCAACAGGTTTATCTG
>JANOZK010000164.1:0-23673 GCA_031429335.1 Chitinophagaceae bacterium
TTTAAAACGCTTAACGAACTAGAAACATTTGTAGGTAACCTTACAAAAAGTCTTCCGAAGAAAAATATTATTAGTATTTGCTCATACAGTTATATTTTTTTAGATCAATTTTGGTCTGTTTTATAATTCCATTTGGTATAAAATGTAATTAATTTTTACATTTTTTAAAAATTTTCGAAAAACTACTCATACGAAAAATATTGCTTTGCTAATGCCGCATCTTCCTTTTCCCAACCCACTTAGCCATGCAAAGAGAAGCTACTGGAAAATGAACTATAGCGAAAAGATTAATTTTCCCAATTAAAAAGAATACAAAAAAATAAAGCCCTACGCATTTTAACGTAGGGCTTTATGATGTAAAAAGTTTAATAATATATTACTTGCTTACAATTAATTTTTCATTATACACTTCGCCATCGATGGTAACCTGAACAACATAAGTACCAGCACTTAAATTATTGATGTTAGTAAATGTTTGTGTATTTGTACCAGCAAATATTTTACCATTTTGTGTTATAAGAACTCTACCCAACATATCTACAACTTTAATTTGTGCAAAAGCATCTTTGCTTGTTGTAATTTTAATAAAGAAGAAACTTATAGCAGGGTTTGGATTAACAACTATACCAATTTTACCTTTTGTATTTAACTTAAAGTTAATTGTGTTGCTATTTTTTACAGTACCAATTTTGTCTATAATGCTCAATCTATAATACACATTTGGTGCAGTTACGGCTTGCAAATTATCGTTGCTAGTGTATGTGCTAGTAGAACTACTGTTATTATTGCTAGCTACGATGGATGCAATTTTAGTAAATGAAACACCATCAAAACTTCTTTCTACTTCGTAACTATCGATATTAACTTCTCTAGAAACTGACCAAGTTAATTTTACTGCGTTGTTATTCAAATTGCCTTTAAACTCAAGTAAGGTAACTGGAAGTATGCTAACATCTCTCCAATCTCTATCTCCATCGTCACAAGCAGATCCTGTTTTACTTTTTGGCAACTGAGCAATACTTCCTCTTGGAATTGGGCCATCGAAATTACCACCAGTACCCATATTGCTGTGTGTAACATTGTTAGCAAAGTTTGATGTTGCTGTACCAATATTAAATTGATCAAAGTAATCCCACAATCCATCGCAATCAGCATCATTAGTAGCTGCAATCCAGAAGTTTAATGGAGGAACATTACCAGTTGGAGAAGGTATAGAATGACCCTCATAAATATCTGGTGCACCATCGTTATCAGTATCTGTATCTAAATAATCTGGCGTACCGTCTCCATCTTTATCAAAAGGTGTTATACCACCACTTGTTCTTAAACAACTAGCACAGCCACCTAAATCGTAGGTATCAAGTACTCCATCACCATCACAATCATTAGAAGTTGGTACTTGATAGCCGCAAGTAGATTGGCCTTCTACATTATCTGTAATACCATCATTATCACTGTCTATGTCATACACATTTGGCTTACCATCTGAATCGCTATCTAAGAGAACAATTCCATTTGCTCCATGACCGTTAAAATTATCGGCAATGGTTGGTAAAATTGAGCCAAAGCTTTCAGCTCTTACGCCATCACCATCTGCATCAACTCCAGAAACAACTCCATCGGTATCGTAGGTTGCACGAGACTCTGTAGCATCAGTTATTCCATCTCCATCGCTATCTAAATCTAGGAAGTTTGGTCGTCCATCTCTATCTAAATCTTGTGGTTGTAAACCGTTTGCAGCTTGGTTAGCAAAACCAGAGCCATTATCTGCAGAGCTTAACAAACCATTTTTATCAGCATCAGTTCCGGTAACCATACCATTAATAACTGAAGCAAAGTTTACACAATTTGGACGTGCTTCCTGAACATCTAAAATGCCATCGTTATCGCTATCTAAATCCAAAGAGTTAATAATTCCGTCTCTATCCCAATCGTAAAAATCATTTATTCCATCGCTATTACAATCTGTCCAAGGTGTACAACTACCGCCTGGTATATTGTCTAAATAATTTGGAATACAATCATTATCGCAATCGGCTAATGGATCATTTCCACCACTTTCATTTACATCTGTAATACCATCGTTGTCGTCGTCTATATCAATAATGTTAGCAATGGTATCTCCATCTGTATCTAAAGCAATGGCAAAGTCGAGTGTTAAATTTCCATTGGTTCCATCACCATCTGTTGAAGGTTCGCCTCCAATACTTAAGGTAATGAAATTGCTGAACAAGATTCCTGACGCAGTTCTAATACCATTATTATCTGAATCTGTATCTAAGTTAGGTGAGGCACTATTTACTGTGGTTGCAGAACCAGCATATTTAGTAGGTAATACTAGGCCAACTATGTAATTACCAGCTATTAAATTGCTAAATCCATAAATACCTGAGGCATTTGTTGTTGTTGTTGCAATAGCAGCACCATCTGGTAAATTATCACCATTTACATCCATGTATAAATTTAAAGTAGCATTGTTAAAGCCAACTTCTGAGGCATCTTTTATACCGTAAGTACATTTATCAACCCAAACTAAATTACCTAAGTTCAATGCTCCTCTAAAAGCAAAGTCTACAGTTAAGTTTCCATTATTACCATCACCATCTGTTGTTGGTTCTGTTCCAAGAGCTAAAGTAACTGAGTTACTTCTTATTTCACTTCCAACAGTAGTAACACCATTGTTATCGTTATCGATATTGTTGTCTGGGTCTCCACCATTTGTGGTTACCACAGAGTAGCCTGTTGGAATTACTACACCAACGATATAGTTATTAGCTGTTAATGAACTAAAATTATATAATCCATTTGCATCTGTTGTGGTGGTTCTAATTGCAGCACCATCGGCTATATTATCATTATTAGCATCAAGGTACAAATTAACTGTGGCTGTTGCAATACCTGGCTCACCAGCATCTCTAATTCCATTATTGTTCACATCGAACCAAACCAAATTACCCAAAGTAATTGGTGAGTTGAATCCTGCATCTATGGTTGCATTTACTTGACTAGCTGTAAGTGTAACAGATACAGTACCTGCAACTGGGTCGCTATCTTTTGTATCATCTCCACCGGCATTACTTGGCGAAGCTGTAAAACCAGAAGGTGTTGCAAAAGTTACTGTATAAGTACCAGGGCCAAGGTTTGCAAAAAAGTACGATCCATCACTTGCCGTTGGAACGGTAAACAGTGTTCCGTCTGGATAAGTTAAAGTAACATTTACGCCACCTAAACCAGGTTCTCCAATATCTTGAATACCATTATTATTAAGATCGTTCCAAACAAAATCGCCTAAACCGCCTAATCCACACAAACCAAAATCTACAGTTTGATTGCCGTTTGTGCCATCACCATCTACTCCAATTGCTGGTTCTCCACCAACCGAAAGTGTAATTCTATTGCTCCTAACTTCGGTACCTGCTACATTGGCTCCTAAGAATACGATACCATTGTTATCGTCGTTGATATCATTGTTTGGATTACTAGAAGTTGTTGTGTTAATTGAATTAATGTAACCTGTAGGAATTACTATTCCAACAATATAGTTACCCGCAGGCAAGGAAGAAAAATTATAGAATCCTTGTGCGTTGGTAGTAGTGGTTGCAATTGCTGCACCATCTGCAATATTATCTCCATTTGCATCTAAATACAACCTAACCGTTACAGCACCAACTCCTGGCTCGAAAGTGTCAAAATCACCATCTCCATTAATATCATTCCAAACAAAGTTTCCTAAGTTTAATGTTGGTGCACATGATGTTGGAGAACCAATTTTTATATCATCAATAAACACAAAGAAATTATATGGATTGTGTATTGGTTTTGAACTTCTAATTCTATACCTAAAATTTGCATTTTGGTACATTAACGGAATAGGGATAGTTATGTTCACTTTTGCATTTGCACCATATTGGCTAAAAATTGCAGCAGGGGTGGTAGATGTAATTTGATTCCATGTTACACCATTGTCATTTGAAAAATCCCAAGCAAAAGTTGTGGTATTATCTAAACTATTTACGGTATATGTCCAAAGTGTATATTGCAATGTTAACTCGGCCGGGCAACATACATTGGTTAAAGCAGTAGTTGGTGAAGTTGTACTTGTAGTGCCAACACCTGGGGTTGGAGTTTCACCTTGGCTTCCATTGGTAGCCCAGTTTACAACTTTTATTGCATGAGAAGTTGAAGGAGAATAATAGGGCGTTAACACAACAATCGTTGCATTTGAACTTGTTGTAGTTGTCCAAGTACCAGTACTTCCAACAAAAGTTGAGTTAGTTAAAGGTTTGCTGAACCCTGTATTAAACTGATTTGGGAAAGTTTCTAAGGCATTTTGACAAATAATTAGTCCAAAATCTAAAGTTAAATTACCTGTTGTACCATCTCCGTCTACACCACTTGCTGGTTCTGCACCATTTATTAGTGTAATAAAATTGCTTCTTAACTCACCGCTCACAGTCCTTACTCCATTATTATCCGCATCAACATCATTATCTGGATTAGAACTGGTAGCTGTATTAACAGCAGGTGTAGACCCACTTGGCAACACCACGCCCACAATATATTTGTTAGGATTTAATCCGGCAAAAGTGTAAATCCCAGATGAATTGGTCGTTGTATTTGCAATTGAAACTCCATCGGGCACATTATCTCCATTAGCATCTAAATAAAGATTAACAACTAGATTTGGTATGCCATTTTCGCCCACATCTTGTAATCCATTGCTATTTAAATCTAACCAAACAACATTTCCTAAGTTTAGTTTCTTATAAAACCCTGCATCGATGCTGTTATTTGTTTGACCAGCTGTAAGCACAATTCCGCTTACAACTCCACTAACAGGATCACTGTCTTTTGTATCATCGCTACCAACGTTACTTAGTGAAGCTGTAAAACCTGATGGGGTTGTAAATGCTACAGAATAGGTACCGGGAATTAAATTGGCAAAACTATAAAAGCCCGACGCATTAGTAGTTGTAGATAGGGTGCTACCATTGGGAAAAGTTAATGTAACCACTACATTATTAATACCAACTTCCCCAACATCTTGAAGACCATTTGCATTTAAATCATCCCAAACAAAATCACCTAGAGAAGCTGTTCCACGTAAACCAAAGTCAAGCGTTAAATTGCCATTATTACCATCGCCATCGGTAGTTGGTTCTCCATTTACAGAAAGTGTTATGAAGTTACTTCTTAATTCATTACTTATTGTTGTGATACCATTGTTGTCGTTGTCTGTATTATTGTCAGAGGTATTACTTGTTGCAGTTGTAACGGTATTTACATAGCCTGCAGGTAAACTTACTCCAACGATGTATTTATCGGCTCCTAGGTTATTGAAATTATAAATTCCACCATTCGAAGTTACTGTTGTTGAGATGGCACCACCGTCAGGAAGGTTATCTCCATTAGAGTCTTTATATAACTTAACTGTAACTCCATTAATTCCTAGTTCAGTTACATCTTTAATTCCATTGCCATTCACATCTAACCATACTAGATTTCCTAAATTTAAAGTATTACAATTAACGGGTACTACGGTTTCTGAATTAGATCCAGTTTTGCTAGGGCTTGCATGAGTACCTGTAATAAGTGGATAACCAAAGCCAGCAGTTCCGAAAGTTGATGCACTAACAGTTACTTCGTACCATACATCATAAATCCAATTAGGGTAAGTTGAATTAGGTGTATAACTTGCGTTAGTAGTAGGTGAGTTAGTGATTAAAACATATCCATAATTATTAAAGTTTACATCCATTGAAGATGTTGCTGACACTATAGATGAAGCATTACCAGAAACCATTCCACCATCTCCTCCAGATACACCTAAAGAACCATATCCACTAGGGAAGTTTGTAGAAGCAGTTATATAATCTTGTGAAAATTCTATTTTCTTTACACCATTTACGTCAAATAATGACATGGTTAATTTATCTGATCCTGTGAGGTCAGAAAACTTGTGGCTAGACCAACCAATGATACCTGTACCATAAGTATTATCTACAAAAGTTTTGGCTAAAGTAGTTCTAATGGTAATGCTACCATCAGCATTTGTTCTCCACACCTGTCTTGCATTTACGATAGTTGGCTTAATGGTATTTTCATAACATTTTGTGCCAGAGAAATCTCCAAAATCACCGGGGTTATTTAATCCAAAATCTAAAGTTAAATTACCCGAACTATTATCACCATCGTTGGTGGGTTCGGTTGAACCTGTAACCAACATATTGTTACTTCTAACTTCTCCACTAACTATGTTAATACCATTATTATCATTGTCAATATCATTATCTGGATCATTAGCAGTAGCTGTTAAAAAGCCTCTTGTAAAACCATTGACTGTTGTAACACCTACAATGTAATTTCCTGGTGCTAAATTGGCGAACAGGTAATTACCATTTTGGTCGGTAAGTGTAGTTGCAATTGCAGCTCCATCTACTATATTATCGTTGTTTGCATCTAAATATAACTTCACCGTAAGACCTACTAAACCAACCTCGTTTGTATCTTTTAGACCATTGTTATTTTTATCGAACCAAACCAAATTACCAATACTAACAGGCTTATAAAAACCTGCGTCAATGGTATTATTGTTTGTACCAGCAACATAACTAACTGAAGCAACACCATTAATTGGATCGCTATCTACGGCATCGTTAGACCCTTGATTTGAAGGAGAACTTACGTAACCTGCAGGAGTTGCAAAAGTTACTGTGTAAGATCCTGTAGCCAAGCTACTAAAGCTATAAAAACCATTCGCATCTGTATTGGTAATTTGTGTGCCTCCTGGACCATTAAGGGTTACAGTAACGCCTGCAATTCCAGCTTCACCAGCATCTTGAATACCATTTCCATTATTATCTTCCCACACAAAATCGCCAATTGAACCATTGAATCGAATACCAAAATCCAACGTTAAATTTCCGTTAGAAGCATCTCCATCGGTGGTTGGTTCAGCAAATGTTGATAGCGTAATAAAATTGCTTCTCAATTCGCCACTTACTAAGTTTATTCCATTATTATCATTATCTGTATTATTATCAGGATTAGAGCTAGTTGCTGTTGTGATGGCTTGAGCATATCCACTAGGTATAGTAACACCTACAATGTATTTATTGGCAGTTAAATTGGTAAACAAATAGTTGCCGTTTGCATCTGTAGTTGTTGTAGCAATAGCAGATCCATCTGCAATATTATCGCCATTTGCATCTACATATAACTTTACTAAAGTTCCAGAAACACCTGGTTCTCCAGCATCTTTAACACCATCATTATCATTATCAATCCAAACTAAATTACCTAAGCTCAAAGCATCACAAGGAACAGGTACTACAAGCTCAGTATTATTACCTGTTTTACTTGGACTAGCATGTGTGCTTGTGATAACAGGATAACCAAAACCTGATGTGCCAAATGCAGCAGCACTCACTGTTACTTCGTACCAAACATCGTATATCCAATTAGGATAAGTAACATTGGCAGCATAGCTAGTAGTTGTAGTTGGAGAATTGGTTATTAAAACATAACCATAATCGTTAAAATTAACATCCATTGAAGTAGTACCAGAAAGAATTGAAGCTGCACTACCTGATAGCATGCCACCATCGCCACCAGAAACTAAAAGCGTTTTGTAACCACTTGGAGCTGCTGATGATGCTGTTATATAATCTTGTTTAAATTCTAATTTTTTAACCCCTGCAGCATCATATAATGCAAGTGTTAATTGATCGGAACCAGTTAGGTTTGAAAAAGTATGACCACTTGCCCAACCAATTGCACTTGTACCATAGGTATTATCTACAAATGTTTTTGCTAAAGTTGATCGTATGGTGATGGTACCATCTCCATTATTTCTCCAGTATTGAGTGGCTGTTACAATATCTGGCTTGGTGGTACTTTGATAACATTTTACTGCATCATAAGGGCCAAAATCGCTTGGGTTAAAAATACCAAAATCTAAAGTAAGGTTTCCATCAGATCCATCACCATCTGTTGTAGGTTCGGTTCCATTGATTAACATAATTGAATTACTTCTAACCTCACCAGCAACTACTGTTAAACCGTTATTATCGCTATTCACATCATTATCAGGATCACTTCCAGTAGCAGTAACAATTGTTTTTGAAAAACCAGTTGGCAAAACAACTCCTACGATATAATTACCAGGAACAACATTACTAAATAAGTAATTTCCTGATGCATTCGTAGTTACTGTTTGAAGTGCTGCACCATCAACAATATTGTCGTTATTGGCATCGTTATATAACCTAACTGTAGCATTATTAATACCAGTTTCGCCATTATCGAAAAGGCCGTTTTTGTTGGTATCATTCCAAACTAAATTTCCTAATTGTAATGGTTTATAAAAGCCAGCATCTACCGTGTAATTGCTTGTTCCAGCAGTATAGTTAACGCTCACCACTCCACTAAGTGGATCACTATCTAAAAAATCGTTCGTTGCTTGATTAGAGGGAGTAGCTACGTAACCAACTGGAGTTGAGAATGTTACTGTGTATGTGCCTGTAGCTAAACTATTAAACACATAAAAGCCATTTGCATCTGTTGTTGTTGTTTTGGTGCCACCTGGCCCATTTAACGTTACAGTTACGCCTGCTATTCCAGATTCATTTGCATCTTGCAAACCATTTGCATTTTTATCGTACCAAACAAAATCGCCGATAGAGCCTGTAAACTTTAATCCAAAGTCTAAAGTTAAATTACCATTACTTCCATCGCCATCAGTAGTTGGTTCGGCAGTAAAATTTAATGTTATAGCGTTACTTCTTAATTCATTGCTTACAACAGTTACACCGTTATTATCATTATCGGTATTATTGTCTGCACTACTACTTGTAGCTGTTGTTATTGCATTGGTAAATCCTGTTGGAATAGTAACTCCAACGATATATTTACCTTCGGCTAAATTGGTAAATGCATATAATCCATTTCCATCAGTTGAAGTAGTTGCTATAGCAGCTCCATCAGGGATATTGTCTCCATTTGCATCTACATAAAGTTTAACTAAAGCTCCTGTTACTGGTTGTTCCCCAGCATCTTTAATACCATTGTTATTTGCATCTACCCAAACACTATTTCCTATATTTAGGGCAGCACAATTAGCAACAACAACAGCTTCCGTATTGTTTCCAGTTTTGCTAGGAGAAGCATGCATACCAGTAATCAATGGATAGCCAAAACCTGCTGTTCCAAAAACACTTGCATCTATAGTTACTTCATACCAAACATCATAAATCCATTTTGGATAAGTACTATTTGGCGTATATGTTGTTGTGGTGCTTGGCGAGTTCGTAGTTAAAATATATTTAAATGTATTAAAATTTACATCCATTGATGTTTGCCAATCTAAAACTGAACTTGAACTTCCAAGTACCATGCCACCATCGCCACCACTTACACCAAAACTTTTATAACCGCTACTACCAGCAGCATTTAAGGTAAAGTAATCTTGGTTAAACTCTAATTTTTTTACGCCTAAAGCATCATAAAATGCAATGGTAATTTTATCGGAGCCAGTTAAATTGCTGAATGTATGACCCGATGGCCAACCTATTGCACTTGTACCATAAGTATTATCTACAAAAGTTTTTGCCAAAGTTGTTCTAAAAGTAATGGTACCATCACCATTATTACGCCATTGTTGAGAAGCGTTTACGATGGTTGGCTTTGTAGGGCTTTCATAACATCTGCTGCCAGTTACCACACCAAAATTTGTGGGGTCAACTAACCCAAAATCTAAAGTTAAATTACCGTCTGTTCCATCTCCATCTGTTGATGGCTCTGTACCAGAAGCTATATATATATTGTTAGAAGTAACTTCTCCGTTTGCAAGTGTATTTACCCCATTATTATCGTTGGCTACATCAGTATCTGGGTCTTCACCAATGGTGCTATTTAAACCCTCTGCAAAGCCAGTTGGTGCTACCACACCAACAATATAGTAACCATTGGCTAATCCAGTAAATGTATAAATTCCGCTAGCATTAGTAGTAGTTGTGGCTAATGGTGTAGCATTATCTATGATATTATTATTATCTGCATCGGCATATAATTTAACGGTTACGCCAGATAAAACTGCTTCGCCTACATCTTTTATTCCATTTTTATTCACATCATTCCAAACAAACTGGCCTATTACACCGGCTGGAGGGGGACCGCCATTTACAACAATTGATTGAGTGTATAAGGTTTCACGACCACAATCATCAGTAACTTTTAGGGTAATGATACACGTACTATTACCAGTAATCATTTGTACCGTAAATGAAGTAGATGCTGCTGTAGGATTTGTGAATATACCACCGCAAGATGAAGTCCAAGAATACAAAAAGTTACCAGCTCCTATTGATGAAGAAGCGGTAACACTAACATTATAACTTTGCCCAGCAGTGATAGCACTTGGAAAATTTACAACAGGTGTAATAGTTGACTGTTTGTCTTGAGCCGCTAAAAAACTAAAATTAAAAAAAGCTCTTTGAGCTGCAACATTTTCTGGATTGTTATCTTTTCCAATATCATGACCAGCTTCATATAAAACCCAACCTCTATTATTATCACCAAAACCACGACCAAATGCGATCGCGGCTGCTGGACCATTTGAAAGAGTAGGCACATTTGACTGAGTAGGGTCAAAAGACCCGATTGTTGTTGAAGGTCTCCAACCCGTTCCTAATTTATTGGGTAAATATATTTGTTCAGCCCCACCCATGTGAGCCGCATCGGTTACACCCATAAATTGCATGAATGGGTGTGTTGGACTTTGAAGGGTATAAGGTGGAGTTCCATCGCTATGACTACCATCAGGAACTGCATTTTGAGACGGGGTAGGTCCATCGCTCATTAAAAAATTTAGCCTTCTTGTAATAGAGGAATTATTAATATCTGGACCATTTAGGTTTTCCATTACACTAACTGTTTTACAACCAGCCCAAATTGAACCTTTAGAATTTAAGTTCCAATAAAATAAATTACTGTGTGTAGCCCAAGTTGGTTCGGAATGCGGCATCACATAAATATCATCGCAGGAATTTAATTGCGATGGAGTTTTTACAGGATAAGTATTGGCATCGGTAATACCAGCATTTGTAAAAAATCCTTTTGCGATATCTGTATTTTCATCATTTAATACCCATCTAGGTAGTGATGTAAGCGTATGAGTAACATTAACAACCAAGGCTGATGTAGTTAAATTTGCAACTACCCCTTGACTAATCCAATAATTAATTCTAGTTCTTACAGCAGTTGTAATAAACTGAGCAGGTATAATAAATGTACCCCCTTTATAATCAACAGCATTAAATGTAAAATCTATACCATCTTTAGCTTTTGAAGGATTAATAACCCATTTAACCGATACGTCATGATCTCTCATTAATTCATAAATCATTCCATAAGGCTTTAACGCATTACTATTAGTTTGGGGTGTAACACCCATATTTATGATAAAAGATCCAGCAGGTAAAGTTTCAGTTTGAGCAAAGGTTTTACTAGACAGGCCTAATAAAATAAACATCACAAGGGTTAAACTAAGCCTTGTAGCCTTAGTAGTAATAACTGAAAATAGTGCTGTTATAAGAACAGACACCGCCACCCATAAACGAGTAAATTTTAAGTTCATGACATTGCTTTGTATAAGAAAAAGCATAAAACACGGATTCTTTTGCATCATCAATAGGTATTGGATAAGTGATTTTTCAAAACAAGACCATAAAAGTCTTAGAATGCAAAAGTTGGATAGAAAGCTTTAAATAGGAATGGATAAAAAAGCAGACTGCAAACTTAAGCAAAGTTTAGTGATGATGGAGAACAAAGTCGAAAAGTTGCAGACTATTTTGAGAAAACTGTCTATTTTTTGGTTTCATCCATAATTGGGAAAACTTATCCACTTTTTTGCCTGCATAAAATTGAAAATTTGTTGATTTAATGACAAAAAAAATTTTGAGTCAATAGGAAAACAACTTATGGTTACCTAAACATACATCTGGTTCCATTGTGTAGGGTTAACACAAGGAAAATTATTGTATATGTTGCATACTAGGTAAGCTCTGCGGTAAAGGAAAACCACGAAGGCACTACGACACAAAGGAACACAAAGAAAAAATATTGAAAACCTCTGCGTAGACTCTGCTTCTTTGATGCTCTGCGGTAAAGGAAAACCACGAAGGCACTACAACACAAAGGCACACAAAGAAAATATTAAAAACCCTCAGCTTAAACTCTTTAATTCTGCTTCTCAGCGGTAAACGAAAAACACAAAGGCACTACGACACAAAGGAACACAAAGAAAAAATATTAAAAACCTCTGCGTAGACTCTGCTTCTTTGCTGCTCTCAGGTAAAGGAAAACCACAAAGACACTACGACACGAAGGAACACAAGGAAAAAATATTAAAAAACCTCAGCGTAAACTCTTTAATTCTGCTTCTCAGCGGTGAAGAAAATTAACCACAAAGACACAAAGCAACACAAAAAAAACCAGCACTTGTGGTACTGGTTTCTTTTCTAAAAATATCATTAATTATTTCTAATTCTTTATTAGCCTATAAGATGCAGTGTTCGTAGGTGTTTGCAAACGCAACAAATAATTTCCTTGTGTTAAACGACCTAAACTATTTATTTGAATGTTGTTATTACCCTTTAATACATTTATAGATTGTGAAGCTACTATTCTGCCTTCTGGTGTTAATATTTCTATAACCCCTTTCTCGTTTACATTGCTACTAAAACTACAATTTACAAATGAGGTGAATGGATTTGGATATTCAGTTAATGTTAAAGTTTTATTGATTCGTATTACACCTGTTTGGGTATAGTATATTTTACCATCCTTATCGGTTTGTTTCACACGATAATAAAAAATAGCACTATTTATATTGGCAATGTTATGAAATGCAATATAACTTGCTTTATTGCTATTTTTAGCATTTACTCTATTGATAGGTGCAAAAGTATTGCCATCGGTACTGTTTTCAACTTCGTAATAATTGGTTTGTAACTCATTTTCTACATCCCACTTGATGTTAGCGGTGGGTGCTACATAGTTTACACTAAAATTATTAATGTGCAATGGCAAAATACTAGCATTTCTCCAATCTCTATCAACGGTATTCGAAGGGTCAGATTTTTGTAATCCAATTAAGGAGCCCGATGGAATTGGACCATCAAAATTATCTGTAAAACCAGAGCCAACACCCATGTTACCCATGGTTACGTTTTTAAAGTAATTAGCACTTGTTAATGAAGTAATAGCCGTATTATCAAACACATTCATTAATCCATCACCATCTGTATCTCCACTTGCGTCAATGGTAACTTGCGTAATGGTTCTAAATGGGTTATTTCTATCGCCTTCGTTTCTATCTGGAACACCGTCATTATCAGTATCTGTATCTCTATAATCGGGTGTAGTGTCTCCGTCTTTATCAAAAAGTGTTACACCACCACCACCATATACGCCAATTTGAGGTGCTGTTTCGTATTCATCATTGATACCGTCGCCGTCAATGTCTACATCAGTTGGTACTTTATAACCACTAGTAGATTGAGCTTCGACATTATCGGTAATCCCGTCATTATCGCTATCTATATCAATGTAATTTGGATTACCATTATTATCTGAATTTAATAAGTTTAAAGCAGCTAAAGCATCTATTGTATTACTCCAACCATCGGTGCCTAATGTACCAGATGCTATGCCATTGGTTCCTGCAAAGCCTGCTTCAATTAAATCTAAAATACCATCGCCATCACTATCTAAATCGTAAGGGTTTGGATAACCAATAAGGTCTAAATTTCTTCTTGGCCAACTATCGGCTCTACCATCTCCATTGGTATCGGCACCAGAAATGATTAATACGTTTGCTGTATTTTCTGCAATGCCATCATAGCCAACATCTCCATCTACGTTATTACTAAAACCATCTCCATCGGTATCTGTAAAGCTATCAATGATACCATCATTGTTTGCATCGGTACCACCAGCCTCAATAACATCGGGAATGCCATCGTTGTCGCTATCACGATCTAAATAATTTGGTACCCCATCTCCATCGGTATCCATTGGTGCTAAACTTCCATAACAGGCAGTAAGATTGGCATTGTCAAAATTTCCAAAACTGCCTACGTAAACCCTAAATATGTAAGAACCTGCTGTTAATGTTGTAGCACCTGACAGATAATACCAAATTTGGTCTTCAACCCCATCGGCATTCGTAAAGTTTCTAGTACTAGAAGTAGCCAAAATAGTTCCGGCAGCATTGAGTATTTCAACTCTACCTGTCCAATTTACATAGCCACCAGATTGTTCTCGGCTCGAAAAATATCCACCAAAATTAACCGTTGCAGTGCCTGTGATATTTACAGTTTGTTGGATATAGTCGGATAAATTTGTTATATCAACATAATGGGTTCCATTTTGGGCATTGTTGGGCCCACCAGCATATACACTTCCATTGGTTCTAACAACATTAAATGTTCCTCCAGTTTCCATACTCCATAGCCCCAAATTACCAGATCCCGTAAGGTTATCACCAATACTTGGCTGAACAGTAGCTTCGAAACTTGGATTATTTAATGCGTTGGCACAAGAAGCTACGTTATCTGAGAGTCCATTGGTGTTGGCATCGGTAAAATTATCTATTCTACCATCGCCATTTGCATCTACACCAAATGATTCAATTACATCGGCAATTCCATCATTGTCACTATCTAAATCGAGAAAATTCGCAATACCGTCCCCATCAGTATCTAAAGTAGCTACACAACCATTGGCATTTAATGCTCCAAAATTTGCATCTTTCCAATTTGGGATTCCATCTAAATCGGCATCACCTGCTGGGTCGCTGCTTGCACAAGAAAAGTTTGTTGCACCTACACCACACACTTCAACCACATCTAAAATACCATCATTATCGTCATCAATATCATTAATATCTGCTATTCCATCTCTATCAGCATCACCAATAACTACGGTTGTTTGGTTTACAAAAGTAATTCTTCCACAATCATCTGTAACTCTTAACAGAATATTACATGGCGTTGTATTTGTTATAATAGGTGCTGTAAAAGTAGTTGATGCAGCTGTTGCATTGGCAAAAGTACCACCACAGGTTGATGTCCACAAATACGTAAAATTACCCGAACCAACTGGAGATACGGACGTTGCACTTATCGTAAATGTTTGCCCACTGGTAATAAGGCTGGGTACTGTAGCAACTGGTGTAACAATGGGTTGCCTATCTTGAGCCGATAAAAAACTAAAATTAAAAAAGGCTCTTTGTGCTGCAATATTGTCTGGAAATTTCTGCTTTGCAATATCATGCCCTCCTTCATACATTACCCAACCCCTACTTGGATCACCAAAACCACGACCAAAAGCTATTGCAGCCGCTGGACCATTTGAAAGAGTAGGCACATTTGAATGAGTGGGGTCAAAAGATCCGATTGTTGTTGAAGGTCTCCAACCCGTTCCTAATTTATGTGGTAAATATATTTGTTCAGATCCATTCTGGTGAGCTCCATCAGTTATACCCATAAATTGCATGATTGGGTGTGTTGGACTTTGTAAGGTATAAGGTGGAGTTCCATCGTTATGACTGCCAAAAGGCACTGCATTTTGAGATGGGGTAGGTCCATCGCTCATTAAAAAATTTAACCTTCTTGTTATCATTGGGTCAACTATATCTGGTCCGCTTAAATTTTCTAATACACTAACCGCATGGCAACCAGCCCACAATGCACCATTGTAAGTTAAATTCCAATAGTATAAATTTTTATGGTTTGCCCAAGTTGGGTCGGCATGCGGCATAACATAAATATCGTCGCAATTGCCCAATGCCGAAGGTGCTTTAACTGGGTAAGAAGCAGCATCGGTTATTCCAGCATTTGCAAAAATGTCTTCTGCAATTGCTGTATTTTCATTGTTCAGTATCCACCTTGGTGCCGATGAAAGTGTGTAAGTGACATTTACCGTTAATGAAGCAGCTGTTAAATTGGCAACAACGCCTTGACCAATCCAAAAAGTAATTCGAGTTTGTACTGCTGGTGTAATAAATTGTTGAGGAATAATAAAAGTACCTCCACGATAATTAACACTATTAAACGTAAAATCTATACCATCTTTAACTTTAGCTGGGTTAATTACCCATTTAATGGGTACACTATAATTTTTAATTAAATCGTACATCATGCCATAGGGTTTCAAACCATTACTTTCAGTTTGTGGCGTAACACCCATGTTAATAATGTAAGTACCAGCAGAAAAGGTTTCTGAACCCTGGGCTTTCAACGTATTGTTATTGAGTGAAATTAAAATAAGCAATACAAACAAGGCCATAAGATGCCTTACTTGATTTAGTTTAAACACTTTGTATCGTAAATTAATTTTCATTTATTTTCTATTGTTCTAATAGCGTAATTAAGTAAGCTATTTAAGTGAGTATACTTAGAAACATTCGTTGTATGATTATTCGTTAAAAGGCACTCAGAAGGCTTGTAATGAATGAAAGAAGCGTTTTTATAAAAATGTATAGAACCCTTTGAATTCTCAGCTTTTGAGAAAATTGGAAAAAGCAGAGAAATTAAAATAACGAGTAGCGTTAGTAAAAACTCTACAATAAGGTAATTATTATTAATTACATTTCGTTTATGTTGTGGTAGTAGCATGAAAACTAACTTCTTCATGACAAAGTGGTTTTTTAAAGTCTAGAATATTGGATAACTGCCCAGCAAAAACAGGGCATTCGTAACCTTTAACGCCTCGTATAAGCATTTTATTGTTTGGGTTGCTGATATAATACCAATTAGCATCATGGTTTCGGTATTTTGGAGTACCACCCCCACACCCCCTCCAATGGAGGGGAATAAAAAAACCAGCATTTGTGGTACTGGTTTAGTTTCTAATACCGAAGTGATATCTGTAATAGACCCAAAAATGGTCT
The DNA here is from genome assembly GCA_031429335.1 of Chitinophagaceae bacterium. Lineage (GTDB taxonomy): Bacteria > Bacteroidota > Bacteroidia > Chitinophagales > Chitinophagaceae > UBA1930. The sequence continues at coordinate 16,955 of JANOZK010000164.1, forward strand.
AAACAGCTATCCAATCGGCATTATACGAGAAAATTTTGGTCTACATTAAAATTCACCTTGGTATAAAATCAACATCAAAACAATTTTAATTTTTTAAAAGCTTATAAGTGCTATTATTTGATGGTGTTATTAGCCTTAGCAAATAATTGCCTTGTGCTAAACTACCTAAATTATTTACTTGAATATTGTTATTGCCTCTTAATACATTGATGGATTGTGTAGCTACCACTTTTCCATCTTGGCTTACTATTTCTATAACCCCTTTCTCGTTTATATTGCTACTAAAACTGCAATTTACAAATGAAGTAAACGGATTTGGGTAAGCGGTAAATGATTGTATTTTACTTACACGTATTACTGCTGTTTGGGTATAATAATACTTTCCATCTTTATCAACCTGCTTAACTCTGTAATAAAAAATAGAGCTATTAATATTTGCAGTATTGTGAACAGCAGTATAACTTGCTTTATTGCTATTTTTAGCATCTAGTTTATTTATGGCTGCAAAATTATTGCCATCGATACTATACTCAACTTCGTAATAGTTGGTTTGGAGTTCATTTTCTACATCCCACTTAATAGTAGCATTTGGTGCTACATGGTTTACACTAAAATTAATAATGTGTAATGGTAAAATGCTTAAATTTCTCCAATCTCTATCTATGGTATTTGACAGATTTGATTTTTGCAACCCAATTAAGGAGCCTGATGGGGTTGGCCCATCAAAATTATCAGTAAAGCCTAGCCCTGGACCCATATTGCCCATGGTGACATTTTTATAAAATTCGCCTGCAATTAAAGAGGTAATACTATTATTATCAAACACATTCATTAAGCCATCTCCATCTGTATCAGCACCTCCATTAATGGTTGCTTGAGTAATGTTTACAAATGGTGCATTTCTGTCGCCTTCATTTCTATCGGGTGCAAGGTCATTATCACTGTCGGTGTCTATATAATCTGGTGTGCTATCACCATCGAAATCAAAAGGTGTTAATCCACCACCCCCAAAAGATCCAATTTGTGCCGGTAGTTCATATATATCATTTATACCATCGGCATCAACATCAACATCGCTAGGTACTTTATAGCCTACAGTGCTCTGTGCCTCTACATTATCGGTGATGCCATCATTATCGCTATCGATATCTACATAATTGGCCCCACCAACACCATCGGTATTGAGTAAGTTTAACGAACCCAATGCATCAATGGTATTGCTCCAACCGTCGCTACCCAATGTGCCCGATGCTATTCCGTTGGTTCCTGCAAAGCCTGCTTCAACTAAATCTAATATACCATCGCCATCACTGTCTAAATCGTAAGGGTTTGGATAACCTATTAGGTCTAAATTTCTTCTTGGCCAACTATCGGCTCTTCCATCTGCATTGGTATCGGCACCAGAAATGATTAATACGTTTGCTGTATTTTCTGCAACACCATCATTGCCAACATCTCCATCAATAGCATCGCTCCATCCATCTTCATCAATATCTACAAAGGCATCTATAACACCGTCGTTGTTGGCATCTGTACCACCAGCCTCCACTACATCTGGAATACCATCGTTATCGCTATCTAAATCTAAAAAATTTGGAATGCCATCGCCATCTAAATCACTTGCCCCCAAACTTGAATAACAAACATCAAAATTGGCATTATCAAAGTTTCCATAATCACCCAAATAAACCCTGTAAAAATAATTACCAGGTGCTAATGTTGCTGTGCCAGATAAATAATACCAAATTTGGTCTTCAGCCCCATCTGCATTGGTAAAATTTCTTGTAGAAGAGGTAGCCACAACCACACCTGCCGCAGTTAGTAATTCTATTCTGGCTGTCCAATTTACATAACCACCGCTCTGTTCTCTACTCGAAAAATATCCACCAAAAGTTACATTGGCAGTACTAGTAACAACTGTTACATTTTGTTGAAAATAATCGGCAGCATTAATGATATCAACATATTGCGTACCATTTTGTGCATTATTTGGCCCACCACCATATGCTGATCCATCGGTTTTAATAATATTAAATGTACCGCCAGTTTGCATTGTCCACCCACCAAACGTAGGTGTTCCTAATAAATTATTGCCTATACTTGGTTGAACTGGGGTTTCAAAACTTGGGTTTAGTAACACTTGAGAACAGGTTGAAACATTGTCACTTAACCCATCGTTATTGGCATCAACAAAATTGTCAATAATGCCATCGCCATTGGCATCTACCCCATAACTTTCAATTACATCGGCTATACCATCATTGTCGCTATCTAAATCAAGTTCATTAATAATACCATCCAAATCTGCATCAAAATTGTCATTTATCCCATCTCCATTTGTATCTGCCCAAGCTACAACTGTTCCAGAAGTTGCATCGGAAAAATTTGGAATGCCATCATTATCGGTATCTGTAAAAGGATCTACGCTTGAAGGGTTTTCGGTTACATCTGTAATACCATCATTATCATCGTCGATATCGCAATATGTTTTTACAGGTATAATGGGTGTTGTAGCTGTTGTAACACGAATGCCAATTGTACCAGCAGTAGCAAAATATGGAAGGTTAGAGGTAGTAGTTATACCACTTGCCCCACCTGCAACTGAACTGGCTGCATTTATTGCCCCATTGGTATAAATTACGCCACCACCACCACCACCACCAGGTCCATGTTCAGGATTACCATCATTAACAGCACCAGCATCTGCAACACTAGCCCATGCACTTCCGCCTCCTCCACCTCTTGCATTTATTGTAACACCTGATAACCCAGCTGTATTTGTTGAAAATAAGTAAACTGAACCGCCTGCACCACCTGCACCTGCACCATCATTATCTACTGATAAACCAGTTGCACCATTTGCTTCAATTGTTCCCGTGCCGCTTACTGCATTTACTTTTAAAAATATCATTCCACCACCACTACCACCACTACTACTAAAACCAGAAGTTCCTACTGGGCCAGTACCATCGTTTGTTGTTCCAGCACCACCGCCACCACCTAAAACCAATCTTGTACTACTTGCTTGGGCAAAAATTGCACCACCATAAGCACCCCTTTGGATAGGATCATTCCAAGCTGCACCACCCCTACCGCCTGCACCACCATTTGCACCACCACCACCACCAGTATTTTCTTGATTACTAGGAATATCGCCATCGGTTCCTCCACCTCCTGCATTGCCTGGTGCACCTTGGGCATAGCTACCATTTGGATAACCTTCTGCACCATTATCAACCAATGTATTTGCCAACGAACGTGTATATTTTGGTGTGCCTGCAATACCCTCACCTTTTGATGCATTTACATTGTTCGATGATAGTGTTACAGCATCTGAACTTGCACCAGAACCACCAGACAGTTGCCTGCCTCCGCCACCTCTAAATCCTAAATTTGATGCCGTTATTGCTACTCCTCCATTTAATGTCATTGTGCCAGCAACATCGGCTGCAACAATTCCACCACTAGTACCATTCCACTCGGCTACTGTTATAGATGCACTGGCTGCAATATTTAATGTGGAATAGGAAGGTACTTTTACCACTTGAAAACGATACTGACCATCGGTAGAAGTTGCATCGGCGTTGGTATAAGCATTTTTTAACGGAGTGGCTAAATACACTGTATTGTTTACCACACCACTTGCTGCATATACATACTCGTACGTACCAGCTACGGTGGTTAAATAACCATTAAAACTTGCAGTATTAGCACCGTAAGCACTTGTATTGGTTGAATTAATAGTTGAGCCCTGCATTTGTATAACCAATAATAAATCGCCTGGTAAAATATTACTAGATGACCCAGCTGAATGTTTGGCTCCTACACTAATTCGAGTAGCTCCACTTATAACTGAAGCTGTACCAGGATAATAAGAGTTTATGATGGTGTTAGCAGCTGAAATAGAGCCTGTGCCGGGAGTACAGCTTACTGAAACAAAACCATTGATTTCTTTCCAACAATCATTTGGTTGAAAAAATACTCCAGTTGCTACTATCGTTCCAGCATCACCTTGTGTGGCACCATTGGGAAGAAACTCTGTTAAAGCACTTGAATTTGTTATACCATTTGCACCTCCATTTACTGTTCGGGTTACAGAAGTAGTTGTCGTAAAAATATATCCACCACCACCACCACCACCTGGTCCATGTGCTTCACTATCTGTTCTTGTATTATCACCTCCAATACCACCATTTGCTTGTATAGAAATAGATGTAATAGTGCTGTTGCTAAAAACAATTACAGCACCACCACCACCACCACCACCAGCACCATCTCTGTCAGTACTATTTCCCCCTGCATTTCCATTTGCTCTTATACTTCCAGTACCAGAAACAGTGCCTGTAACCAATAAATAAACAATTCCACCCCCAATTCCACCATCTCCATTATCATTATTGTCTCCTTCACCTGCACCACCTCCTCCTCCAAAAAATAAACGGGTATTAGTACTGTAATCCAATGGTCTTCCACCAAATCCACCTACGTTATCTCTATCATCATCATTCCACGCAGTATTACCTGGTGCAACTGTTAATGCATTTTGATTGCTTCCCGACCTCGAGTAACCACCCCTACCACCACCTCTCGAAATATCTGTAGCAAAATTAGCAGCTTCTAAATTCCAAGCATTGGCCCATGCAGCAGTTGTTGTACTTTTAATGCCAGTTCCATTCCAAGGGGTTAAAACGCCGCTATTACCTGCATTTGATCCACCTCCACCACCTGTTTGTCGTCCATTACCACCACCACCACCATTTGCAGGTGCACCTCTACCATTTGCTCCATTTAAAGAGGCATAATCTGCAATAGTACCAACTATGCTTTCGCCTTTACCAGACGATGCTGTTGTATTGCCATCAGTAGCTGTAGTTCTATATAGGGTAACAACATTGGATCCATTGGCTGAAGTTCTACTACCATCTGGGTCGGTGCCCCCTCTAAATCCAACTCCAGTAGCATCAATCCTACCGTTAATTACTGCATTACCATTCACTTCTACTGCACAAATACCGCCTACTGTTCCGTCCCAAGCAAATGCAGATATAATTCCATTAGTACCTACTGTTAAACTATTTAACCTAGGTACTCTAACCACTTGTGCCCTGCCTCTTCCACCTACAGAATATGCATTACTTAAACCAACACAAAAATTAATAGTATTGCCAACAACACTAAGTACTGTTCTTAATTCATAGTTACCCACATTGTTATAAGCAGTAATGGTACCATAAGCTGCATTATCGGTTGTAGTAATATCTGCACCTTGTATTTGCGTAATCATTACTAAATCGCCTGCAGCTAAATTGGCTGTTGTATATGGATTGGTTGAGTTACCAAAGCTAGTACTACCACTTAAAAGGGCAATATTGGTAACTGTAACACTAGTTGCTGCAATAGCAGCACTGCTTGCTAAAGGAGCATATCTGTTTAAAATATAAGTTGTAGAACTACCAGGAGAATAGTTTTCTGCACCATCTTTATCTTTTTGGGCATTGGCCATTACTGGTAATATGATAGATATGGCTATAAAAAAGAGTACCATTAATACCTCAATTATTAAGCTATTGCTAAAGCATTGTAAATTTTGCTTCGATTTTTCTAATTGTAAAAGCAGTTTTTTCATCCGGGGGGTATTTTCTCTTTTAGGGAAACATTACACCGCTAACGCACAGTTGCCACATTTTATTGCACAAGTGTGAATAAACATTACCCCCCCCTCTACTTTTGGCTATTTTTTTGTTGAAAAAATACAAAATAAATATCGAAATGTTACAACAAAAATTATATAATAAATTAATTTACAGTTACTTATGAAAATAAATTCAAAATTTTATTTTAGTTTAGCCGAAAAATATTTTTTTGTTATCTTATAATGAAATGGGATTCAATTTTTACATTTTTTACCTAAAAGTGGTTACCAAAAAATTGTCTCAATTTGGGAATATTGTTTAAAACTGTCCCAAAAAAGTACTACAAAAAAAATCCCCCCTGAAAACTCAAGGGGGATTTTTTTAAGATATAAAATTTAAGAAGGCTTATTTTGCTTCGTTTTCGCCGTCTTCTAATTTAGCTTTAATATCGGCTAAAGCTCCTAAATCGCCTAAGGTTGCTTTTTCAACCTTCGCTTGTACAGCTTTTACTGCTTTTTTAGTTACTTCAGCTTCTGCCTTGGCTTCTTTTTTAACTGATTCTACTTCATCTGCTTTGGCTTGCTCCCATATACGGGTATGGCTTACCACAATTCGCTTTTCGTTTCTATCGAACTCAATTACAACAAATTGTGCAGTTTCATCGGCTTGTACTTGTTTGCCATCTTCTTTAAAAGTGTGGCGGTTTGGAACAAATCCTTCTAAACCATAAGGTAATTGAACTAAAGCACCTTTATCGTCTTTACGGGTTACCAAAGCTTCGTGGGCCGAACCAATTGCAAAAGTTTCTTCCAAGGCTGTCCAAGGATCTTCTTCTAATTGCTTATGCCCTAATTGTAATTTACGGTTTTCTTTATCGATACTTAAAATAATGATATCAATATTTTCTGCAACTTTTATGTAATCGCTCGGGTGGTTAAAACGCTTCAACCAGCTTAAATCGCTGATATGAATCATGCCACCAATACCTGGCTCTAACTCAACAAATACGCCATAAGGAGTAATGTTTTTAACTAAACCTTTGTGCTTACTAGCTTCAGGGAATTTAGTTTCGATAGTGCTCCAAGG
>JANOZK010000165.1:0-13737 GCA_031429335.1 Chitinophagaceae bacterium
GCTTGGGTAGAAATGATAGTTTTAGAAAAGTTTCACAAAAAGGTTTTCCTAAGTATAGAGATGTAAGAAAGGCATTTGAAATGCTGTATGAGCAATCGGCAAAAGCAAAAAAAGGAAAAGAATGAAAAAGAAGTAGTTGCATTCACTCATTCGCAGGCGAGTGTCCTGTAAGCAAATGAGCGTTGGGTTTTGTAGCACTTGCCGTAAATGAATAAAATGGTCATTCTTTCTTTTCGTCGAGAGATTATCTCATTCGCAGGCGAGTGTCGTGTAGGCAAATGGGCGTTGGTTTGTGGCACTCGCCGTATATGAGTAGCTTGCTTGCATGTGTAAATTAGGTTTGTTGCACTACAGGCTTAGTTAAGTATTTAAGCGTTCATACCAAATTTCGGCAATGCAATATAGTTTGATAAAAAAAAGCAATTAGTAGGCAGTTGGAAACTATAGAATGCTAACTTCATCATATGTATGTAAAATGGGCTATACTAATTTTTTTTAGCGTATTATTAAATAATAATAGCTATGCCCAACCGCAAACTTATAATTGGTATTTTGGTTATAATGCTGGGATAAATTTTTCCACAGGCAACCCAGTAGCTGTAACCAATGGTCAATCATTCCAAACAGAAGGTTGCAGCAGTATTAGCGATAACAATGGTAATTTATTATTTTATACCGATGGTATGACTGTGTACAATAAATTACACCAAACCATGACCAACGGTTCTGGCTTATACGGAGGTGGTTCATCTACACAAGCTGCTGCCATTGTACCGCAGCCAGGTAATGATTCTATTCTACAGCCCAAGAGCTTGGGATTGAAGTGGTAGCTGCTGCTGTACAGCAGCACTACAAACGAAAAGCCCAATACTACAGATTGGCTTTGTTGTGCAGTTGATAGCCCCAAAAAATGTTAGAAGTTACAATTACTAATTTCTACAACAAAATTCACCAAATTTTAGTACACAAATGTAGGGCTGTTAAAGGTGTGTTGGTTTTCTGGCACTTGAGGTATTGCCAGTAGCCATTTCCCCTATCTTTGCCCATCTTAAAAATAAAAATTACGTGAAAGCAAGAACCATTATTTTATTTGTTTTAGCTATTATTATTGCAGATCAAGCATTAAAATTTTATATCAAGTTAAATTATTTTACAGGCGAAGAGCATAAAATTGTTGGCGACTGGTTTCGTTTGCATTTTGTTGAAAACGAAGGCATGGCATGGGGCTGGAAGTTCGGTGGTGGCTTTGGAAAAATAGCATTAACACTGTTTAGATTGGTTGCTGTTATTTGGGGTACATTTTTAATTAAAGATTTTATTAAAAAGGGTATGAACAAAGGTTTCCTAATTTGTGCTGCATTAATTTACGCTGGTGCATTGGGTAATTTATTAGACAGTATGTTTTATGGCTTAATCTTCGACATTAGTTACGATAGTGAGCATACACAACATTTTGGGATGGTGGCAAAATCGTTTACTGGCGTACATTATGGAAGTTTTTTATATGGTAAAGTGGTCGACATGTTTTATTTTCCTTTGTTGAAAGGTAATTTTCCAACTTGGATGCCATTTTGGGGTGGTGAAGAATTTGAATTCTTTCGTCCAGTATTCAACATTGCCGATGCTTCTATTTCTGTTGGTGTTATTACTATTTTGGTTTTTCAAAATAAATTTTTTAAGCAACCAGAAAAGCCTAAAACCTCTACCATAGAAACAGAAACTTTAGTAGATGATAATAGCCAGGTGTCTTAATTTTTGTAACCAACAGTAATAACGCTTTGTAGCACCTGTTGCAAGTTTATACTGAGCGAAGTTGAAGTACACACTTCAAAGTTCATAACATTATTCAACAAAAATGAACAACCAATTACACTATAAATTTTTTTTTGTAGGAGCTGCTTTAACAGCTATTGCTTCGGCAATTTTATTTTATTGTTCTTATAGTATTGGTAAAAACAATTTGTTTCTTTTACTCAACAACAATTATGGCACAGCTGCTAATATTTTTTTTATAGTATTCACTTATTTAGGCGATGGTATTATTTGGGCTATTTTGCTGTTTGTTTTTTTGAAGTATAACAAACAACATATTCCCTTACTTATTACTGCTTTTGTTGCATGTACTTTGTTGGTTCAGGTTTGTAAATACATTATTATTCCAGATGCCTTACGACCAGTTTCTGTAATACAACCCACATCACTTATTCATATCATTAAAGGGTTTGAGCCTCATGAAACTGCTAGTTTTCCATCAGGACATACATCGGCAGCCTTTTCTTTTTTCTTAATGGCTTGTTTATTGGTACAACAAAAATGGATAATTGTTGTGGGCTTTGTGTATGCACTTTTAGTGGGTTATTCTAGGGTTTATTTGGCACAACATTTTCCGTTTGATGTTGCTGCTGGTATGTTGGTTGGCATTGTTAGTGTAACTATTGCTTTGCTGGTGCAACTAAGAGTTGATAAGGCAAAACAAAGAGTTACTACCTAATTAATCAACTCTATATTGTTAATGGTTAATCCACTACCATTATGCAAACTCTTTACACCAATATTCGTAATGGTATATTGTTTTGGAAAAAAGTGAAATAATGTTTTATTGTTTTTGCCTGGTGTAAAGGCATAAATACAGCGTTCGTCTTTATTGCTTCTTACTTCAACACCATAATGTATGATTTTTTTGTACACCAATTGTTTGTTATTAAAAAAGTAGATTATAGCAACTGGTGTACCTTCTGGTAAAATATTTGTGGTACTTGCATTTACTTTAATGCCAGAACTGAGTATTGAATTAAAAGCAAATTCGAAACTGTTATACAAATTAATAGTAGCCTCACTGGTTATATCTTCAAAAACCAAAGATTCTTGTAGCTGCCATCCTTTTCTTTTGTTAATGGGTTTTGGTTGGCTATACAATCGTTTAATCCACTCTTCAGTTGCATTGTAAGGCAAGTTTTCTGGTAATTCTTTTCTGCCACTCCAAGCATAATCTAATGCCAAAATATACGCCCCAAACTGTTCAATATTTTGTAACATATTTTTTTCACTGCTTTCAAAATCGGCCCAGGTGGTTTGTAAAACACCGGCATTTTCTTTAATAGCAGCATGTACAAAACCTCTTACATTATTAGGCCATAACCAAGGCGATGCAATGGGTTTGTTTTTGTTGGTTTTCCAAATTTGTAAGTTTTTTATATACACATCGGGGTTTGGATTATTTAGATAATGCCAATCTGCCACATAGCTGCCAGTTGGTATATAGCTTCTAATTAACGCTGCCCTTTTTTTGGTTATTCCATTTAAAGCATCTGGACCTTCTCCAGGTGCTAAACCCATATCGCCCCACAGCATTAATGTTGCTTTCTTTTGTTTGGCATAGGAATTTAAAAAATTGATTTGTGTTTTAAAATATTCCAACTCTTTTTCTCTGGGTTCATTAAAACCAATCATGCCAATTTCATCAAAACCAATATGCATGGTTTTGGGTTTAAGCAAAGCAAATGTTTCGTCCCAAAGTTGTTTAACAGCTTCTTGAGCCTGAGGTATGTTTGGGTTGAGGGTATAAGGATACATAGGGTTTACGGCCATATACCTGTTTTGCTTGGGCTTAAAAAACCATTCCATATGCCCTAAACTTTGTATAAGTGGAATGGGTTCGCAATTGTGTTTTCTTAAATAATTAAACTCTGCTTTTAAGTGTTGCATGGGTACAGAAATAGCATTATGTAATTCTGGCCTACTTACCCAAGCTGCTTGCTCACATTGCAAGACTGTTTTATTCATTTTTAATGGAAATAAAACACGGTTGTACATTGTTTGATGAAGTTTCCAAGAATTTGGGCCAGTAAACATATGGATACCACGCCATGCAACTGATGGCTCATCTTTAATGATACCTTTTGGAATTACCAATTGCTCGTGTACATTTTGTGTTATTTGAGCCAATGTTTGTACAGCATGTTGTAAACCTTGTTCTGTTTTGTAGTATAGGTTTATTTTATTCAATTCTACTTCAAGCCTATAACCTTCTTCAGCTAATTGCTCATTTTTTATTGCCACAATATTTGGATAATAGTTGTTGCCAATTTGCCATTGTAGTTGCAGTATATTTCTATATTGTTGAACAATTTTGCTCACCCATTTTGGTTGAATTATAGGTATTTCATAAAACGCTTTTTCTCTAATTTCTTCTTTGGGCGTTGGTAACAATAGTTGTTGCTCTGTAAAAGCATCCCAGCTTGTATTGGTGGTTGCCAACTCAATAGTTTTTGCCATTGCAGCATTGCCAGCAATAAAGGGAGTTTCTAGTTCTTCAATAAAAAATGAAGTGTGTAAACCTGATAATTCATTTACAGGAATATCATTTTTATACAATATTACATACTGCGACCTTTGGGTAAAATCTTTTTCTTGTGGGTTAAGTTGTGCATTAATTTTTACATTAAATTTTTGCGATGACTGAAATTTGAATGTACCAAAAGGTGTGGTAATGGTTAAAACAGAATCGTTAAAACCACTTAAACTATTTAGATCTTTATTTTTATTATCGCCCCAACTAGCTTCTTTTAAATAGGGTAACCAAATTTTGGCAAACACAATATCTGCAACAGCGTTTTCTGGCAGGTTCCAATTACAATCAAAAAAAGTTTTAATAGTTTTATTTTTTTTCGCTAAACTGTAAGTGCCATAAACCGCTGTATTTTGGCTGCCAATTATCAACACCTCTTTTTCTTGTATTGTTGAATCTATATCTTGATCCCACCAAGTAAAATAATAATGGTGATTTTTTTTAATAGGCGTTAAAAAATTAATTTCAGAACCGGTAATCCAGTTTAGTTTATTACTGGTTACAAACAATCCTTGTTTAGGTACTAGCCTTGCAATGGTTTGTGCTTCAACAAAAAAGTGCAAGTAAAAAATACTTGCACTTAGTAAAATACATTTTAGCTTAGTCATACACATAAAAAATTAATTGCCCTCCTTGTAATAGTTGTTGGTGGCTGATTGATTTAACTGCAATTTTTTTACCATTCAATTCAACTGCTGCTATTGTTGGTGTACCTGTTGTCTTTATTTTTTTTACAACAATATGTAGTTGTTTTTTATTGGGCAATTGTAAAGTAGCTTTTTCTATTAAAGGGTAACCAAAAACATATTCACCACTTGCAGGATTCATAGGATACATACCTAAACTACTCCATATATACCAAGCACTCATTTGGCCACAGTCATCATTTCCACTTAATCCATCTGGACCAGTTTTATACATACTATCAGTTACTACCTTAATCCATTTAGCAGCTTTTGCAGGTTGACCCAAAGCGGTAAACATATAAATAATGTGATGGCTTGGTTCGTTACCGTGTGCATATTGACCAATTAAACCTGTAATATCTGAACTAGCATTTTCTCCATGTAATTCGGATGGAGCAGTAAATAAGTTATCCAATTTAGTTATTAGTTTTTCTTTGCTACCATATAAAGTTGCTAATTCGTTAACATGATGTGGCACAAAAAAACTATGTTGCCAAGCTGTGCCTTCTACATATTGCCCATCAAATCCATGCTCTGAAAATATAGGATCAAATGGTTCAACAAATTGTCCATTGGCATTTTTTGCCCTCATAAAACCAGTATTTACATCAAATAGTTTTTCATAACTTTTACTTCGTTGGATAAACAAATTATAATCGGCTGTTTTACCTAGTTTTTTTGCCACTTGTGCAATACACCAATCGTCAAAAGCATACTCCAGGGTTATGGTAACACTCCAACCAGTTTTATCTTGTGGTACATAACCGTATTGTATATATTCGGGTGTGCCACGTTGATTTTGAAAAGCACTTTTTCTCATTGCAGTGTAAGCATATTCATAGTCAAACCCTTTAATGTTTTTTAAAATAGCATCTGCAATAATGGGTATGCTGTGGTAGCCTGTCATGGTGTTAGCTTCCCATGTACTGATGTCCCAAACTGGCAACAAACCATTGTCTTCGTATAATTGCAACATGCTATTTATCATGTCTGGTAAACGATTGGTTTGTGTTAAAGTAAATAATGGATTTAAAGCCCTGAAAACATCCCATTGAGAAAAAATAGTATATTTATTTTTGCCTTTGGTAAAGTTTAATTGTTTGCCATCATGTGTTTGATATGATCCATTAATATCTGAATGAATTACTGGTGCTAAACAAGTTCTGTATAAAGCTGTATAAAATTGTTGAGCTTTGTCTTTATTGTTGGTATTGATTTTAATTTTTTGCAATTCGGCTTCCCATAATTTGTCTGCATTGGTTACAGTTTGCTCAAAACTTTGTTGGGCAGTTTCACTTAAGGTCGCTAATGCTTTCTGTGTGCTAACGCTGCTTATACCAACCTTTACCAACAAAGGTTTTGTAGCATTAAATTGAAGTGCAATTTTTACGAGTTTGCCAAAAGCGGTGTTGTTATTTTTTGTAGTATCATCAATAAAAATATACTTGCTAATTTTTTCTGAAAAAGTTGCCGCAAAATATACTTTTTGTCCTTTAGCCCAACCTGTGCTATACCTATAGCCAACCAAAGTATAATCATTTACCACTTGTAACATGCCATCGGTACTCTTATCCCAATTAATGGCAAAACCCATATCAAAACGTAACCAAGCATTGTTGGTTGGAAAAGTATACCTGTGATATCCATTTCTGGTAGATGCAGTTAGCTCACATTTTATTTGATTATCCAGTTTTACTGAATAATAGCCAGGCTTTGCATTTTCATTTTGATGATTAAACGGAACCAAAATTTTCGACTTTCTAATTTCAGAAGTATCTGTTAAGGGCAATACAGAAATATCGCACCAATCGCCAATACCTGTGCCACTTAAATGTGTGTGGCTAAAACCAGCAATGGTTTTGCTGCTATAATGGTAGCCTCCACACCAATCCCAACCATCTACACCATTGTCTGGGCTAAGTTGTACCATACCAAAAGGTACAGTTGCCCCAGGGTAAACATGTCCATGACCACCTGTGCCTAAAAATGGGTCAACAAAATGAGTTAATTTTTGGCTATAAATAACAAGGCTGCACTTTAAGAGTACAGCCAGTATGAATAATTTCTTCATGTAAAACAATTATTAATGATAATATTTCGGCATAATTTATTGTTACTGAACAAAGGGATATTGACCAGTAAACCAGCTGAGTTTATCTTTTATACCCTCATAAAAGAAAAAGCATTCGCCTTTAAAACCATTGGCTCTATTGGTTTGTATCATTTGTCTTAAATAAGCATCACTTACCAATGTAGTTCCAGATTTTAAAATTACACCTGGATAAAAAGGAATGGAAGTGTTTTTATAATATGATTTTTGTTGAGCAATCGTAGCATTGTAAGAACCTATATCGTATCTATAACATTGTGGTAAAATAGCATCTACATAACCACTATCAACCCAAGTAGGCCAATCTTGTAAATATTCGCCCAATGCCCATGGATATGCACTAGGACTCATAGTTAACTGAATATTTGGTTTAATTGCTTTTACTTCTGTTCTCAACCTTTTTAAAAAACCATTTAATTTTTTTGCTCTCCAATTAACCCAACTAGTTTCAGAAAAACTAGAAGGCGGGTTTGCTCCCCCATTTTCAGATTTATATAAATTAACAGTATAAATTTCATAACCAGCAGTAGATGCTACTGCAGGTAAACGATCATCGCCTTGTACACCTGCAACATTGTAATTAGTAGTTACTTCTTTAAATAAGTTGATCATATAATTCTGCACTTCTGGCTCGAAAGGATTTAACCAAAAGAAACCATTTTTCTCAACTAGTCCACCATTATTATTTCTTGCTGCCCAATTTGGTTTTGCAGCTATTATTGGTCCACCATTTGCTCCAAACGATGAAGCAAAACCATATTCAAACCAAGCATGCACTTTAATACCTACTGCACTGGCTTCTGTAATCATTTCTTGTAATGGATCTCTTCCTGCAAAACTTTCTAGTATTGGCACACCCAATAAGCTTTGCATAACAGCACTTGGGTACATGGTTCTACCATTATTGTACACCACCATAAAAATATTATTAATATTGGCAGCTTTACAATTTAAAACAGCTTGCTTAATGTTGGCTCTACTATTTAATGCATCGCTAGCAGCAGTTGTTATCCAAACCCCTCTTAATGCGTTAGGGTCCCAAACAGGTTGTGGTGTAACCCCACCAGAGCCAGTAGTATCGGTAGTAACTGTTGTTGATTTTTTACATGAAGATGTTGTGATTGACAAAAATAACATCACAAAAACAACTGCAAATAAAACGGGTATTGTTTGTATTTTTTTCATAAAAAGAATTGCTGTTTAACAATCGAATCACGAACTTAATTTATTTTTTTCACAAATTATCAAATGTTTCTAAATTTTTTTATTAACTTTAATCTTCTATTCACTAAATTACATAGTAGTGCAAACAAACGATTCTCTCCAAAAGTCTCCAATTTATTGGATTCCAACCACATGGTTTGCCATGGGTTTACCATTTGTAGCCCTAGCAGCAGCAAGTTCATTGATGTACAAAAATTTAGGTATTCCCGATGGTAAAATTGCTTTTTGGACATCATTGATTATGCTTCCATGGACATTAAAACCACTTTGGGGCCCTTTTTTAGAGATGTATAAAACAAAAAAATTCTTTGTATATATCACCCAAGTTTTTACGGGATTAATTTTTGCTTTGGTAGGTCTTTCTCTACAACTAGATCATTTCTTTAGTGTTTCTATAGGTCTGTTGGCCATTATTGCGTTTAGTGGAGCAACACATGATACTGCTGCAGATGGTGTTTATTTAAACGAACTAACACCAGAATTACAAGCAAAATATGTAGGTTGGCAAGGAGCATTTTATAACATTGCTAAAGTACTTTCTGGGGGAGTATTGGTTTATTTTGCTGGTGAGTTAGAAAAGAAAATTGGTATTGCCAATGCTTGGATGAGCGTTATGTTTATGTATGGTATTATTATGGTTGTACTGGGATTGTACAACAAAAAAATGTTGCCACAAGGTGGTAAATCTCAAAATGTTCAATCAGTAAACGAGGGTTTTGCAACTTTAAAAGATGTAATCATCACTTTTTTTCAGAAAAAAAATATTTGGTTTAGCCTTTGTTTTATTGTTTTTTATCGATTTGCTGAAGGACAAGCTATAAAAATTACTCCTCTTTTTTTTAAGGCAACTAGGGCAGAAGGTGGGCTAGGCTTGAGCACTTCTGACATTGGAATTTTATACGGCGTATTCGGATCGATTGCTTTTGTATTAGGTTCAATTATTGCTGGATATTTTGTTTCTAACAAAGGGCTTAATAGAAAAACCCTTATGTTATTATGTACTTTTTTTAATGTTCCATTTTTGGCCTATACCTTTTTAGCAGTAACATTACCTAGCAATTTATATGTAATTGGTGGGGCTGTGGCAATAGAATATTTTGGCTATGGTTTTGGTTTTGTTGGGTTAATATTATTTATGATGCAAAATATTGCTCCCGGAAAATACAAAATGGCTCATTACGCATTTGGAAGTGGATTAATGAATTTAGGATTTATGATTCCGTCGATGGTTAGTGGTTTTGTAAGCGATTATTTGGGGTATAAAGAATTTTTTATTTGGGTACTTATAGCAACTATACCAGCATTTATAGTTACTTGGCTAGTGCCATTAATGAGTAAAGAAGAAGCTGAAAAATTATCGCTTGAAAGTAACATAGTATAATTTTTATCAAAATAAAAATGTTGTGAAATTTTATTTTTATTTAATTTTTGTATTTTTTTTTAATTGTTTCGCTAAGGGACAAGCTAAATATGATACCACTTATAAAAATACTTACTACGAACAAAAAGTTAGTTTGTTTAAGCTATTACCTAAAACAAAGAATGAAATAATTTTTTTAGGAAACAGTATTACCGATATAGGTGAGTGGGCAGAAATTTGGCAAAATAAAAACGTAAAAAATCGTGGTATATCATCCGACATAACTTTTGGCGTTTTAGCAAGGCTTGGTAATGTTTTGCTTTCAAAACCAGCCAAACTTTTTGTAATGATTGGTATTAACGATATCGCTAGAAATATTCCAGATTCAATTATTCTAAAAAATTATCAAAAAATAATTGATCAAATAAAAAAACAATCTCCAAAAACAGTTATTTATTTCCAGAGTATTTTGCCAACTAATAATAATTTTACTGAGTATAAAAATCACCAGAATAAAAATGAGCATATACTTTTTGTAAATACAGCATTGCAAATGATTTGTGCCGAAGAAGAAATAGTATATGTTGACTTACACAGTGAATTTATAGATACAAATGGTAAGCTAAATTCCCTTTATACCAATGATGGCTTGCATTTAAATGGTGCTGGCTATATGAAATGGAAAGAAATATTGTTAGAAAAAAAATTAATGTAAATTTTAAAGTACTGATATTTAATGTTAATTACAGGAACGTTTATCGATGAAATTAGCCATGATATTCCCCACCAAAATTGGGGAGCAAAAGAATGGGAACAAGATTTTGTAAATATGCAGTTAGCTGGTATTGATACCGTTATTTTAATAAGAGGAGGATATAGAAAATTTATAACATATCCCTCTGCTTATTTAACTAAAACATTGGGTTGCTATACACCACCAGTAGATTTAGTAGAACTTTTTTTATCATTAGCAGATAAATACCAAATGAATTTTTATTTTGGTTTGTACGATAGTGGCAAATATTGGGATACTGGAAACATGCAACACGAAATAGACCATAACCGTTTTGTAATTGATGAGGTTTGGAAGCAATATGGGCACCATTCATCTTTTAAAGGATGGTATTTAAGTATGGAAATTAGTAGAAAAACCAAAGGTGCAATTGAGGCATTTAACAGTTTGGGAAAACAGTGTAAAGAAGTGAGTAACAATTTACCAACCTTTATTTCGCCTTGGATAGATGGTAAAAAAGCAGTAATGGCTGCTAGTAACATTATATCGAAAGTTGATGCAGTGAGTTTACAAGAACATGAAGCAGAATGGAATGAAATATTTAGTGGTATTAATGAAAATATAAATGCTGTTGCTTTTCAAGATGGACATATCGATTTTAGTGAACTGAATGATTTTTTTTCTATCAATAAAAAATTAGCAGATAAATACGGCTTAGAATGTTGGACCAATGCAGAAACAATAGACAGAGACATGCCTATTAAATTTTTGCCCATTAAGTTCGAAAAATTAAAATTAAAATTAGATGCTGCAAAACAAGCAGGTTATCATAAGGCAATTACATTCGAGTTTGCTCATTTTATGAGTCCACAATCTATGTATGCCTCAGCAAATCATCTATTTAATAGATATCTTGAATATAAAAACCAATTAAATCATGTTTAAATATTTTTCAACTCTAGTAATTTACTTTTTCTTTTTAAACATTGCACAAGCCCAAAACCAATTAATTGAAGAACCGATTCGGGGTACTTGGATTACTAATGTTGCTAGTAAAGCATTATCATCAAAAGAAAACATAGAAAAGGCTGTTCAACAATGTAAAGAAAACGGCTTAAATAATATTTTTGTTGTTGTATGGAACATGGGGCATACCATACATCCTAGTAAGGTTACCAAACAATATGTTGGGGTTGCACAAAATAAATCTTTTGTAGGTAGAGATCCACTAAAAGAAATGATTGAAGCTGGGCATAAAGCTGGTATTAAAGTTCATGCTTGGTTCGAATTTGGTTTTGCATACACTTATAAAGACACAACCAATTCTATCTGGTTTAAAAAATATCCTCAATGGGCTGGTAGAAATACCAAAGGTGAACTATTACAGAAAAATGGTTTTTATTGGTGGAGTAGCATAAACCCCGAAGTGCAAAAATTTATACATCAACTAGTTGCTGAAGTAGTTAACAACTATGATATTGATGGCATACAAGGCGATGATAGAATGCCTGCCATGCCTGGAGAAGGAGGCTATGATGCATTTACACTTGGCTTATATGCCAAACAACATAAGGGTGCGTTGCCACCAAAAAATCCTATAGACTCTACATGGCTTCAATGGAAGGCAGATCAACTAAGTTTATTTGGAAAAGCATTGTATAACAATGTAAAAAAAATCAAGTCTAATTGTATTGTTTCTTGGGCTCCAAGCATATATCCTTGGAGTAAAGAAAATTATTTACAAGATTGGCCAAAATGGTTGAAAGAAGGCTATGCCGATTATATCATTCCTCAATTATATCGATATAAAATAGAGGCGTATGAAAAAATTTTGAAGGAGTTAGATGCACAAGTTCCAGCCAATATGAAGCACAAAGTTTTTCCAGGTATTTTAACTTCTTTGGGCGATGGTTATCAATCATCGAAAGAGCTTACCCAACAAATGATTGACTTAAATAGAAAATATGGTTTTGAAGGTGAAGTGTTTTTTTACTTTGAAACTTTAAATAGGTTGAAAGGAAATTTTTACAACAAAAATCAAAATTAATAATTATGAAAAAATGTTTTTCTATTGCCACGGTTGCAGTTTTGTTTTTAGCAGTTACTTCTTGTAAAAAAAGTACTACGGTTACAACAAATATTCCAGTTGTTCCTATTGTAGTAACACCATTAGTAACCTTGCCACAAGGCTGGAAAATTAGCACAACCATTGGTACAAGTTTCCCAACTGGTATTCAGGTATATGAATTTGATAGTATTTATTTAGGTGCAAAAATAAAAGCGTATTGTGTAGCTTATGATAGCAAAAATACCAATATAGAATTTAAGCCATTGATTTCAACTGCTGGTAAAACTGTTACAACTTTTGCAGCCGATGAAGCAGCATCTGGTAACACCGTTTATGCAACCATTAATGGTGGCTTTTTTGGCACTGGTCAATCTTTTAGTTTAGTAGAGTACAATAACGTTGTCTCATCTCCAAATATAAAAGCATTAACTAGAGTTTTTAACGGTGTTAATACTTCTTATTTTCCTACAAGAGCTGCATTTGGAGTTACATCAACAGGTGCACCTTCAGTAGGTTGGGTGTATAGTGTTGGGGCCACCAACGATGTAGTTTATACCTACCCAACACCTAGTCCTAATATGCTAAATGTTGCACCACAAGCAGTGCCCACAGCTACTTTTCCTGTTAATGGATCATTATGGAATGTAAGTAGTGCAATTGGTGGTTCGCCAATGCTTGTAAGAAATAGCGTAAACAATATTACCGATGCCGAAGAGTTGATTGTAATTGATAATACTATTTCAAGAGCTCGTTCAGCCATTGGTTACAATGCAAATGGCATTGTACTTACTATGGCTGTAGAAGGTGGTAATCCGCCAAACAATGGCATTAATTTAGCCGACTTAGCTTCATTAATGAGAGCCATGAGTTGTACCGATGCCATTAATTTAGATGGTGGCGGTTCAACATCTATGGTAATTAATGGTGCAAGAACTGTTCGCCCAAGCGATCCTGGTGGTGTTGAAAGAGCAGTGGTGAGTGCAGTTATAATTAAAAGAAAATAAAAATTAGAGTAAGAAATATACTTGCCCTACATAGAGCTTTTTGATTTTAAGTAAGTTTTTTGTAACCTAGCTCGAATTATGTAAATCCGAACTATTTTTATTTCAGTAAGTAAATTGTAAATATTATTTTAAGTATTGGGGCTTGAAAAATTTTTCATAGTACAAGAAAAAAATGCTGCAAAACATATTGTTTGCAGCATTTTT
>JANOZK010000166.1:0-82026 GCA_031429335.1 Chitinophagaceae bacterium
AATATCTGGGTTGGTAGGGTCAATAATAATACGATGTATGTTTCTAGTTTTTTGAAGGCCCATACATTTCCAATTTTTGCCACCATCCAAACTTTTATAAATGCCTTCACCAATATTTACAGAGTTTCTAGGATTGCCCTCGCCGGTACCTGCCCAAACTATGCTAGGATTGGCTTGTGTAATGGCAACTGCACCAATATTTTGTATAGGCTGTTCATCAAAAATGGGTTTCCAACTTGCACCAGCATTTTCTGTTTTCCAAACACCTCCACTTGCTGTGCCCAAATAAATAATATCAGGGTTGGTATTTACAGCATCTATACTAGTAACCCTGCCACTCATACCAGCAGGACCAATATTTCGGGGTTTTAAATTTTTAAATTGTTTGGCTAAATCAATAGTTTGTGCTTTACCAATTATTTGGGCAATGCACAACAAAAAAACAACTGAAATTTTTCTCATTCTTGTAAGTTTAGGTATAAATATGTAGCAAATAAAAAACGGAATATCTGAAATAAACAGATAAATACAAAAACTGTTTGATGGGTGGATGAAATTGATTTTTTTTGGGCTATCAGCAATAGTTCATTGCCCAACTTTAGTATTGGGCTTTTTGTTTGTAGTACTGCTTTGCAGCAGTAGCTACCACTTCAATCCCAAGCCCTTGGGCTAGGGAATATTGTTGAGCTATATACCGCTAGTTTTTGAAATACTTTGGTTTTTGTTAATAGAAATCTTTTTAGAAGAGTGCAATATTGCTAAGTTCATTTAGAGAACCACCCCTGCCCCTCCACGGGAGGGGAATATGCTTCTGGGGAACTAAAGCATACTCCTTATTTATAAATTGTATTGGAATAAGTTTAGGGAGTTCAGTAACTGCCACTCTATGGAAGAATATAAATAGTTGTATGGATTTTACATTTTTAATATACATCATCTGCTTTAAACACAGCATATAAAATACAATTAATTTAGTAAAGCAGAAGCACTTCAAAATAGAGCGTTCTTATTCCCCTCCTTTGGAGGGGTTAGGGGTGGTTAATAACCAAACTATACAGAACGAATACCATATTTTTCTATAATAAAATCTCCTAACCTGTCCATTACATCTAGTATAAAATGTTTCACCTCACCATCAATAACTCTAAAAATATGTAACCCTAAATTTTCTAAGTATTGCTGTCTTTGTTGGTCGTATTCTGCTTTTGCTTCATGGCTTACACCGTCAATTTCAACAATTAAGCCTAGTGCTTTTGCATAAAAATCCACAATATAGCTGCCAATTATTCTTTGTCTGTCGAAATCAATATTATTAAATTGTTTATTGCGAACTTGTTGCCAAAACAATACTTCACTATAAATGCCGGCCTTTCTTTTGTCTCTTGCAAGCTGTTTTAGTTTTGGGTTGTAAGGTAAGTTTTCTACAAAATTTCTTTGTATTGAAACCCCCTTTATGGTTGTTAATACTTGAACCATATTTGGAAATTTAGTGTTTTTTGTGAACCACCCCTAACCTCCCAAAGTTTCGGGACAAGCTCTTCACTGGAGTGGAATATGCATATCAAGAACTAGATTATTCACTAAATTAAAAATTTTTTGGTATTAGAGCAAAAATTAAAAAACCACCCCAAACCTCACGAAACTTCGGAACAGGCTCTCCAAAGGATGGAAATTGGATTTGGGTATTTTATAAGATATAACAGCGGCAAAGGACGATGTACTATTTGAAAAGGTATTCTGTACTTTTGAAATATGGAAATAGGCGGCGAGGAGAAAAAAATGATTACCACAGGCATCATACGTTGGTGGCGTTACATTATTGCACCTATTGTGTTAATAGTTACTGCAAGTATGATTCAACATGGAACGTATAGTAACTGGAAAATAATTATACTACTACTGTTCAGCGGAATTACTTACCTATTATGGAAACATAGAAGATTAAAATTTGATAGCGAAAATCTTTACATAAGGAGAGGAAATGAAGAAACTACTGTTCCGCTAACTAACATTGTAAGTATTAAAAGAAGCAGCACTAGAGTAAATAATGAGCGTTATTGGATCCTTATTTATTTAGACGAACTGCAACAAGAACGCAAACTACGTTTTAACTCTGATTTTGATAAAGAATTTCATGATACGGTAAAGAAGAATAATCCAGAAGTGATTATTTGGACACATCCATTCTTTAATCATTAAAAAAAGGCTACCATTATATAATTGATAGCCAATCCCTGTTCATTCGTATTCTATTGCCCAAAAGGCTGCACTGCTTAGTTGAAAACCCCCAATGCAATTGGGGTTGCAAACGGGCAGTGAACCAAAGTTGACTATTTAAACTACAGCCAACAGCCCCAAAAATTATTGCTTATTGGTAGTGTTGTATTTTTTTTCAGCATCTTTTGCTTTTTCGAAATCTAATATCACCCCATTAATGCAAAAACGTAAACCTGTTGGCGGTGGGCCATCATCAAAAACATGACCCAAATGTGCTTTGCAACGGCCACATTGTGTTTCGGTACGACTCATTCCATGCGTATTGTCTGGGGTAAAAATGATAGCAGTTTTATTAATAGGTTCATAAAAACTTGGCCACCCACAACCACTTTCAAATTTAGCATCGCTTTTAAACAATGGATTACCACAAGCGGCACAATAAAAAGTACCTACTTCTTTAAAATTTTCGAACTTGCTGGTATAAGGTCTTTCGGTGCCTTTTTGCCTAGCTATAAAGTACTGCTCGGGGGTTAATACTTTTTTCCATTCATCCTCTTTTAAAACCACTTTGTTTGAGTCGGTTTTAGAAAAAATTGGGTTGTTGTTTTTTAAACTATCCATTTTATTTTTAATTGTGCTGTTATTTTGTGCTTGGCAGCCACTTAGTATTAAAAGTAAAAATGCCAGAGCAATTGAATTTTTTCTCATCATTTTTTATTTACCTTAATAATTACGTTTGATTGGTATAAAAAGTTTAATCAAGCGTATTTACGATTATTAAATGATTAGCTTACAATATAGTGTTTAGTAATGTGTTAATGTTTTTTAACAAGCTACCCTTATATTTGTGCTTCAAGTAAGGTTAGTAAGCCCCATGTTTAATATTATTTTATTTGGCCCTCCTGGAAGTGGAAAAGGAACACAAAGTGAACAATTAATTGCAAAATACCAATTAAAGCACCTAAGCACGGGTGATTTATTGCGTAGCGAAATTGCAACTAAAACACCTTTGGGCCTAGAGGCTAAAAATTTTATGGATAAGGGCCAATTGGTGCCAGATGAGGTAGTTATTGGCATGATTAGCAGTGCTTTAGATGCCAATACACACGTTAAAGGTTTTTTGTTCGATGGTTTTCCAAGAACGGCCGCCCAAAGTGAGGCTTTAGACAAACTTTTACAGCTTAAAAAAACTGAAATTGGTGTAGTATTGGCCTTAGAAGTTAGCGAGGATGAATTAATAAAAAGGTTATTGAACCGTGGTTTAACAAGTGGAAGAAGTGATGATAACAATGAAGAAGTAATTAGAGCAAGAATAGTAGAATACGAAAAAAAGACAATGGTTGTTGCCGATTATTACAGAAAATTTAATAAAGTGGTTACCATTAAAGGAGAAGGAACTGTTTTTGAAATTTTTGAAGCCTTATGCAACGTAATTGACAAAAGATTGTCTAGTTAATTAATAAACTGATTGAAATCCCTAAAGCAATCAAAACCAACTGCAACATCCCGCTAAGTAATTAGTGGGATTTTTTGTTTATACCCCTTTATTTTCTTCGGCCATTACTTCTTTTTCTTTTTTCCACCATTTAAAACCAACATAACCCATAATTAATAAGGGCGTCATCATTAAATAAACAATTGCACTATTTAATGCAGACGCTGGGCCTTCGCCTAATTGTTGTGCAGTTTTAGTACAAAGAGAGCATTGAGCATGCAAAGAAGTTGTGCTAAAAAGCAATACACAAACAAACAATAAAAGAAATTTTAAACGCATACTGCTATGTTAAAACGCAAATGTACAATTCTGTAATTATACCAATGTGAATTTTAATGTAGACCAAAATTTTCTGGTATAATGCCGATTGGATAGCTGTTTATACCAATTTATTGTGCCTATTACAGATATCACTTCGGTATTACTAAATAATAAATCTAAAAACTATAACAATAAATAGGTTATTAAGTTGGAATATATTTATAAATCGCCCAATTGTGGCCTCATGATAATTTCTTCTACACATGCTTGTGGCGAAAGTAAACTGGCTGCAAATACCATTTTTGCAACATCGTTTGCCTGCATAATTCTGTTTTCATCAATGCCGCTACCGGCCCAACTATCTGTAAAAGCAGCTCCAGGTAAAACGGCGGTTACTTTAATATTTTTGGTTTTTAATTCTTCTCGTAAATTTTTACTAAAACCTAGTAAAGCAAATTTGCTAATGCTATAACTGCCCCCATTATCGTATGCCTGTATAGATGCTATTGAACAAATATTAAAAATATGTGGAGTTATACTAGCACTTGCTGCTTGTAACATGGTTGGTAGTAAAGCCCTTGTTAAATGGTAGGCACTGTATAAGTTGGTATTGATCATTTGTTCAAGTGTTCCTTCTGCTTCATTATAAACAGCACCAGGCAAAAATTTCCCAGCATTATTTATTAAAATATCGGGGCTACCAAACCCTAAACACCAATTTGCAAAATTATGTACCTGTTCTTTTTTGCTCATATCAACCGCAAGGGTATGAACAGTACAATGAGGATATTGCTGTTGTAAGCTTTGTGCTGTTAAACTTAAAGCATTTTCATTTCTGGCACACAATAATAATGTGTTGCCATTTATTGCAAACTGCTCTGCAAATGCTTTACCTAAACCTTTTGAAGCACCAGTAATAATAACGATCATATAAAAAATTGTGTTGCAAAGTAACTACAAATTTTGCCGAGAAGACGTTAAGGCGGTAAATGATTTTTTGAATTTTAGCTTACAACTTCTCGACTTCTTTTCTTACCGGCAATAATGTATTTGCCGAGAAGACGGTAAGACGGTAAGATTAACTTTTCGGTAAGTTTGCATACTCTCAAAAAAATTAGCTTTATCAATACCGATACCGTGTATTTTGCAGTCATGAAACAATACAAGCACTTGTTTTTTGATTTAGACCATACCATTTGGGATTTTGAAACCAATGCTAAAGAAACCTTACAAGATTTATTTATCGAATACAAATTGGTAGAAAAAGGAATTGATGATTTTGGTAACTTTTTCAATAGATACAGTTTTCACAACCACAGGCTTTGGGATAAATATACCAAGGGGCAAATTAAACAAGATGAACTAAGGTGGAAACGTATGTGGCTGGCTTTATTGGATTACAAAATTGCCGATGAAGTTTTAAGTAAACAATTATCGGTTGCCTTTTTAACCATATTACCTACTAAAAAAAGGTTGTTTCCCTATACCATAGAAATACTGGATTATTTAGTAGCTAAAAAGTATAGTATTCACCTTATTACCAATGGTTTTGAAAGTGTACAATACAACAAAATAAAGCACAGCAATTTGGAGAAATATTTTAAAGAAGTAATTACATCCGAAGGTAGCAATAGCCTTAAACCTCAGAAAGAAATTTTTGAATTTGCATTAGAAAAAACAGGTGCTTTGGTTAATGAAAGTATTATGATTGGCGATAATTTAGAAGCCGATATACAAGGGGGCAAAAACATTGGCATGGATACCATTTTTGTAAATCACTTAAAGGCACAACCCCATATTCATGCAACTTTTACCATTACTCATTTAAAAGAATTGGAAGAAATTTTATAACTGAAATGCCAATTCTGGGTTCAATATTGGTTTTCGATAAACGAAAAAAGCAATTGCAAGTAAGTGCATCAAACAATTTCACCATTGCAAAAGGTTATTTTTGCCGTGCTTAAATAGAATAGTTATGATAAAAACAGGTAATTCGATTATTAGTATTTATACCGAAATGACGCCAAACCCAGAAACAATGAAGTTTGTTGCTAACAAACTATTATACCCTGGTAAAAGCATAGATTTTCAAGATGAAAGTGCTGCAAGCCCTTCGCCATTGGCTAAAGAATTATTTAGCTTTCCTTTTATTAAAGCAGTTTTTATTGCTAGCAATTTTATTACACTTACCAAAACTTTGGAAACAGAAGATTGGCAAGATGTTATACCAACCATTAAACAATTTTTAAAAGATTATTTAGAAAATGGTGGTGTTGTGGTAAACGAAGATGAAGTTGCGTTAATAAAGCAAGAAGCAAGCAACACCGTTAGTGCCGATGATGACGATATTGTAAAACGTGTAAAAGAATTATTAGAAAACTATGTAAAACCAGCTGTTGAAATGGATGGTGGTGCTATACAATTTAGAAGCTATAACGATGGAGTAGTAAATTTAATGTTACAAGGTAGTTGTAGTGGTTGCCCAAGCAGTATGGTTACATTAAAAGCTGGTATAGAAGGTATGATGAAGCGTATGATTCCAGAAGTAAAAGAAGTAATTGCTGAAGCAGAATAATGTTGATTGTTGATTTTTTTACAAGCCTGTACAAGAAAGTATGGGCTTTTTTATTTGTACAATTTTCCAGCTTCAAAAACCAGCTAAAACTCCTTCTCTCCCATTTCACTAACAGGTAAAGTTATTTTTCTGTTTTTTTTGGTTAGGTTAAAGCCTATAGAAAATTGCAACTGATCGGGTTCGTAAATATAATTGGTGGTTGTATAAAAATTAGTACCAAAAGTTGTTATACGTTGGCGGTTACTTTGTTTTAGCCCAGCATCTATATTTAGCCATTGTAATTGATAACTCCAACGTTTGTTATTAGTGGTTTTTTTAACGGTAAAATGTGGGGTTAAAAATCTACTGTCTTTTCCTTGTGCTGTGGCTCTTTCAGATAAATAATTGATGCTTAACTGCATGGTCCAATTTTTAGTCAACGTAAATGTTTGGCTACTGTTAATGCTATATACCCAACTACTGTTTTCGATAGCAATAGCATTGTTGAAAATATTTCCTTTGATTTCATATTTGTAAATATTGCCTCCAAATACAAGGTTATACCATTTATTTACTTGGTAAGTTATATTGGTTTCTATACCAAATTGAGTTGATTTACCTGCATTCGTAAAAGCTCTATTTAAAATGGTATCGTTAAAAATTTTATTTACCCGTTGTATTGGGTTGTTTACTATTTGATAATAAGCTGTTGCAAAAAAAGTTCCCTTTTTAAAAGTATGTTCTATGCCAGTTTCAAAGGTTCCAATTAATTCTGGTAAAAGTTCGGGGTCGCCTTGTTCTAAGGTTTCCGAATGTTCTCTTTCTGGAAAAGGATTTAATTCGTAATTGTTGGTTCTTTTAATTCTTCTACTATAACCAAATTTTAAATTGCTTTTATCCCACGCTTTATAACGCAATTGTATCGATGGAAATAAATTGGTTAATGCTTGTGTAATTGTTTGATTGTTTTTTGAGAAATTCAGCGTTCTATTAGATTGTTCTAAACGTAAACCTGTACCATAATGTAGCTTTTTTGTTATACCATTATATTGCACATAAGCAGCATGTATATAATTACTTACTTGTACCCTACTACTAAATTGCGGATCTGCTATGAAATTATTGGTACCCAAAATTTTGGTATTGTATAAAAAGTTTCCATCTTGTTCATCGTACCTAAATTGGTAGCCCATTTGTACCATACCATTACCTATTGGTTGCTTATAGTCTGCTTTTAAACGATAAGCATTTAGTGGGTTGGTATATGGATTAATGGTGTATTGTAAAGTATCGGTACTGTTTCTGTTTTTCAAATTATTATTATACGTAATGCCTTTTAAATTTGCTTTTTCAAATAAGGCTGTTAGTACCAATGACGATTTATTTTTAAAGATAGTATTGTACTCAACATTCGCCAATGTAAATACTCCTTCTTTTTGTTGCTCGTTGGCGTTGAAATAATTAAAATTACTCAAAACAGCATTCGTAGTAGCATTGGTTTTAGTATTGTTGTATTGTAAATCTGCAATACGGCTTTGAAATTTTTTGCCCATGTAAAATCCAGCAGTTAAACTATTATTTTTATTTGGTTGATAAGCAATATTTAATCGCCCCCCGTAGTTGTAACGTTTGAAGCTTCTTTCGCCATTGCTAGGAAAACTTGTTTTTACATTATTGATTATGGTAAACACATCACCTTCTCTAAAACCAGCAATGTCGTTGCGTAAATAATTTAAACCCACATCTACATTAAACTTGTTTTGTTTGTAGCCTACCAATATATCTGTAGCAAAACGTTGAGGCTTTCTTACGTTATCAAAATTACTAAATGGTGGTGTGCCTCCCATTGCATTTGCTTGTATTAAAAACCCATCTTGAACATTAGCTTTGGTTACAATGTTAATGATACCTGCTTTGCCATCTGCATCAGCAGCTGCAGATGGAGTAGTAATTATTTCTACACTTTCAATAGACGATGAAGGTAATTGGCTTAATACAAAACTGGGTTCGCCAAGTGTGGGTTTGCCGTTGATTAGCACCAAAAAACTATTAGAACCTCGTAATGCTATATCGCCTTGGGCATTTACTGCAATAGCAGGTAAGTTTTTCATTACATCTACTGCAGTACCAGAAGCAGCATTGGTAAATTGATTGGCTGCATATACCTGCCTATCTATTTTAAAATTTATGGGTGGCTTTTTACCTAGCACAATTACTTCTTGCAAAGAGGTAGGCTTTATTTTTAAGTAAATAGTACCACAATTAATGATTGAATCTTGGGTATTCAATACAATAACTTTTTCTTGGTATTGTATAAAATTTATGGTTAATGTGGCTGCAGTATTTGCAACTACTATTTCAAAACTACCCTTCTTTGTTGTGCTAGTGATGGTAATTATTTTTTGGTTATTATCTTTAACCACAATATTTGAACCAACCAAAAACAAATTACTGCTGCTATCCATTACAGTACCTTTAATAGTTGTGTTTTGGCAATAAACAATGATACTAATTAGCTGAACAATGGCTAGTATTACTATTTTTTTCATGTTGTTGGTTGGCACAAAGGAAAGTTATTTCTCGTAGTTGCCATTTAAAGTTATAGCTAATAAGCTTTAGTTTTCAACTCATCAAAAACTTAATCTTAGTTCTAAATTTTTATTCAGTTTTACGTTTAATCTAATACGCCAAAATAAATTTAATTGCCATAAATACATATGCAGTGGTTGCTTCCTAAAATTAAATTGGTTTAAATGATAACACTTTGGGTTACACCCGTTAAATAACGGTAAAAAATTGGGTGTTTTAACGGGTATACTTTTAGTTTTTGCTGCTGATATTTGTAAAATAAACAGGTAATAACTATTTTCTCATACGTTTCTCTGGGGGTTTTAATTGGAAACGGCAGTTTGCAAACTGTCGTTTTCTTTTTTATTAATACAGCTGTTTACTACTTCGCTAAATTTGCAGCATGTTATTGCACATTCATCCAGATAATCCTAATCCAAGAAACATTAAAACAGTTGTAGAATGTTTATTAGATGGTGGTGTTATTATTTATCCAACAGATACCATTTATGGTTTGGGTTGCGATATTTTTAAACATAAAGCCATTGAAAGAATTGCTCAAATAAAAAATATAGATACTGCCAAAGCACAACTTAGTTTTGTTTGTAACGATTTAAGTGATTTAAGTAAATACACTAAAAGCATTGACACACCGCTCTACCGATTACTAAAAAATTATTTACCAGGCCCCTTTACGTTTATTTTACCAGCTAGCAAGGAGGTACCAAAAATTTTAAATAATAAGAAAAATACGATTGGTTTACGTGTACCAGATAACAATATTGCCAGAACCATTGTACAAGAATTAACGCACCCCATATTATCTGCCTCTTTACCCGGAGAAATGGTGGAAGAATATACCGACCCCGAACTGATTTATGAAAACTTTAAAAGCCGGGTTGATATTGTAGTTAATGGAGGTATTGGAGGCATGATACCATCTACCATAATTGATTGTACAAAAGAACCTTATGAATTAATTAGGCAGGGTTTAGGCGAGTGGGAGGAATAGGGACTTTTTTGCATTAAAACAACCATTTAGTAAAATGTGGTTGGTAATTTAAAATAAATGTATTTATTTTGTATCACTTTCAATTGGGGGATTGAAGTAATTAAGACTATATAATTCACTTTATATAGTCTTTTTAACTTTTAGGCCTAAAATAAGAGTATTTATAATAAATCTCTATTGCCTAAGTGCCCATTACTTTTTTACTAAAATAAATTAAGTTGTTTGGAAATAATATTGAAGCTTTTTCGATGGTAATCGCATAAACCAAACTGTTCAATCGCATTTCGATGTATTAGAGTTCCATAACCTTTATTTTCACTCCACCCATACATAGGATGTAAAGTGTGCAATTGTTGCATATATTCATCTCTGTGGGTTTTTGCCAAAATGCTTGCAGCAGCAATAGCAGCAAATTTTCCATCGCCTTTAATAATACAATGGTGTGTAATTTTTGGGTAAGGAGTAAACTTATTACCATCAATTAAAAGTAGTTTGGGCTTTACTTTCAATTGGCTTATTGCTAAATGCATGGCTTTAAAAGATGCTTTTAAAATATTGGTGGCATCAATTTCGTGGTTGGTAACCATGGCAACCGAATAACTCAAAGCATTTGCTTCAATATATAAACGCAATTCGTTTCTGTCTTTTTCTTTTACCTGTTTGCTATCGTTTAACAAGGGATGGTGAAACTTTTTTGGCAAAATAACTGCCGCCGCAAATACAGGTCCTGCATAACAGCCTCTACCTGCCTCATCGCAACCTGCTTCTGCAACTTTAGTTTGATAAAATAAATCTAATGCCATTGTTTAACAAAGTTATAAACGTTGAAGTGTGCGACGCCGAAAAAGTTGAACAAGGATAAGAAAGTTGGCTAAAAAAAATTCTACATAACAACATTTATTCTTTTATTAAGAACAATATAGCCGTTGGCATGTTTTACATTTGCACACTTAATGATTTAAAGTAAACATCATGTTAGCTGAAGAACGAAAAATAAAAATTGTTGCCAACTGGATTTTTTTAGGTGTAGGCATGTTATTAATTCAGGTTTTATTGGGTGGTACAACTCGTTTAACAGGTAGTGGATTAAGTATTACAGAATGGAAACCAATTATGGGTGCATTACCACCCATGAACCAAACCCAATGGCAGCAAGCATTTGAGCAATATCAACAAATTGCACAATACAAGTATTTAAATACACATTTTACAGTTAGCGATTTCAAATTTATTTTTTTCTGGGAATGGTTTCATAGGCAATGGGCCAGGCTAATAGGCTTTGTATTTTTATTGCCATTTATCTATTTTTTAGTGAGAGGGTATTTTAAAAAGTGGATGATTAACCCTTTAATTATTTTGTTTTTATTAGGTGCTTTACAAGGAACAATTGGTTGGATAATGGTTAAAAGTGGCTTAAACGAAAACGACCTATATGTTAGCCACATTAAATTGTCCAGTCATTTTGTAAGTGCTATGGTTTTAATAAGCTATGCCTTGGTTTTTGGATTAATGTTAATTGTAAAGCCAGAGCAAAGGGTTGAAAATAATTGGCTTAAGAAGTTATTAATACTGCTAATTGCTTTATTGATAGTTCAATTATTTTATGGTGCATTTATGGCTGGTTTAAAGGCCGCCAACGCTGCACCAACATGGCCAAGTATCAATGGCATGGTTGTACCAACACACTTGGGTAATATTTTTTACGATAGAATTACCATTCATTTTATACATAGATCATTGGCATATATTTTAGCAGCATTGGTAATATGGTGGTGGCTTAAAGCAAAAATAATATCTACGTCGGCCGCATTTAATGTAGCCAAGCACTGGTCAGTAATCTTGGTATTTGTACAAATTGCATTAGGTGTTTTAAGTGTTATAACCAGCCCATTAATTAAGTTGGGTAGTTTTGGTGTTTTTGAATGGATGGCCCAGTTACACCAATTGGTGGGCATGTTATTATTGCTTGTAATGATTGCTCAGGTATATATTCTAAAATTTAGCAAATAGTTATTTGATTGTTGCAAAAATTGCGTAAATTTTGTACGTAAATACAAAGTTTATGCAAATATTTTTATGCAGCGTTTTCCTTGAAAACAACATCAATAATTGAGCATGAAAAAAATCTTGATTGGTTTTTGGTATAGCTTACCCATTCAGTTATTTCTATTACACTTTCGTAAATACCAAATTTTCTTGGTTTTTTGGTATGTTTTATTTGCAACTGTTGGTGGCAATTTTATGGAAAATTTTGGTGCCGATTCACTTTTTTTAGCACCCGAATATTTTAATGAAGTAAATTTTTTTAGCACTGCTATTGTAGGTATGGCAATAGGCATATTTATAATGAGCTGGAATATTACCACGTTTATTTTACACAGAAAACATATTCAGTTTTTAGCCACCACAGCCCAGCCCTTTTTAAAATTTTGTATAAATAATGGTATTTTACCTTTACTATTTTTATTGTTTTATTTTTTTACTGCCATACATTTTGATGCTTTTAAAGAGTTGATGGGCTTTTGGGAAATTTTTGTTTTGGTAGGTGGTTTTTTGTTTGGTTTTACGATGGCCCTATTTATTGCATTTATTTATTTTTTTGGAGCCGATAGAACCATTTATCAAAGTTTAAAAATTGCCATACATTCTGCTAATTCAAGCTATGCAACTACTTATAGCAAAAATGATTTACCAAAAGAAAAACATGAAATTAGGGTCGATTGGTTTTTAAGTGCTAAACTACATTTCCGCAAACCACGAGATGTAAGACATTATAGCCAGGCTTTTTTAGATGGCATATTTAAACGACATCACATTGCATCGGTAATAGCATTTTTTATTGCCTTTGTTTTTTTAGTGGGTATTGGTTTTACATCGGATACTAGATTGTTTCAAATACCTGCTGCAGCAAGCATTACTATTTTTTTTGCTTTGCTAATTGCTGTGGGTGGTGCTATGTCTATTTTTTTAAAAAGTTGGAGCATTCCAATCATTTTAATAGTTTATGTTGGGTTAAATTACTTGTATCAACAAAACATCATTAACCCAGCCAATAAAGCGTATGGCATAAATTATTGGAATAAAGAAGAAAGGCCCACCTATGATAGAGCAACTATTTTAGCACTTGCTAGTAAAGAAAATATGGAGGCAGATAAACAAGCTTTTTTACAAAGATTAAATGCCTGGAAAAGAAACCAAACCGAAGAAAAACCAATACTCTACATTATTAACACAAGTGGTGGTGGTTTAAGAAGTGCCACTTTTACCTTTAACGTATTGCAACAATTAGATAGCCAAATGAATGGACAGCTGATGCAAAAAACAATGTTTATTAATGGAGCATCTGGTGGGTTATTGGGGGCTGCCTATTTTAGAGAATTGTACCTTTTAAAAAAACAAAATCAACCCATCAACTTACAAAACAAACAATTTGTTGATGATATTGCTAAAGATTTATTAAACCCTTTATTTTCTTCTTTTGTAAGCCGAGATATTATAAGCCCTGTTCAAAAATTTAGGGTAGGCAAATTTGAATATATAAAAGACCGTGGTTATGCATTTGAACAAAAATTAAACGAAAATACACATGGCTATTTAAACAAATCGGTTAAGGATTATTATATACCAGAAAATAATGCAACCATACCAACTTTGTTTTTTAATAGTGTTGTTACAAGAGATGGCAGAAAAATGATTATGTGTACACAACCTGTTCGGTTTTTAATGAAACCTACAGAAGATACTAATAAAATTTTTACTACCGACCCCGATGCTATTGATTTTAATAGCTTTTTTACCAAACAAAATAGTACCAATATAAAAGTACTCTCGGCCCTTCGAATGAATGCAACTTTCCCATATGTATTGCCCAATGTTTGGTTGCCTACCAACCCAGTGATTGATGTAATGGATGCTGGTTTAAGAGATAACTTTGGGCAAGAAAATACATTACGTTTTATAACTGTTTTTAATGATTGGTTAAAAGAAAATACCAGTAAAGTGGTAATTATACAAATAAGAGATAGAACTGTTAGCGATTGGGATAAACCTTACGATACCAAATCTTTAATTAGTATGTTTACCAAACCTGCATTTTTATTGCAACACAATTGGTTTAAACTACAAGATTATTATCAGCACGACCAACTAGAATATTTAAGTAACAATTATGGACCCAATTTAAAAAGAATTTGTTTTCAATATATTGCTGCTTCAAAAAATAAAACTGCTAGTTTAAGTTTTCATTTAACAGCAAGAGAAAAAATTGAGGTAATTGAATCTTTAAAAAACCCAACCAATCAGGCAGAAACGCAAAAACTGAAAAAGATTATGCAATCCGTTTCTACCCAGAAATTAAATTAAAGCAATCTTTAAAAATTTTAACGTCAAAAACATCTGCAGTTTCTTTAGGTTCGCCATCTATATGAAATGGGGCATGCATTAAATTTTTAATTTGTATAGCTGGGGATTGAAAGTATAGTATATTTTTCTTTGTTACATCGTTTACCAATTCTTGCAATTTATTATTACCTCTAATTTGTCGTAAAACAGCAAATGGTAATTTGGCTTTATTCATTTTTTGTA
The DNA here is from genome assembly GCA_031429335.1 of Chitinophagaceae bacterium. GTDB lineage: Bacteria > Bacteroidota > Bacteroidia > Chitinophagales > Chitinophagaceae > UBA1930. The sequence continues at coordinate 14,692 of JANOZK010000166.1, forward strand.
CAATAACAATATCCAATAAGCCATCGTTTAAGCTGGCATGTGGTGCAATGGTTACATTATTACCAAACTGGTTGCTATTGGCTATGCTAATAAAAAACGCATCGGTAAAAAACGAAAAATCGTTTATGGTTACTTCAAATTGGTAAGGTTGTGCTTTAAAATAATGCAATAAACTTTGGGTGGTATAAGTTAATAAACCCCTGCTAGCTTTAGTACTAAATTCGTGGGCAACTTTGGCATCAAAACCAATACCACTAAGCATACAAGAAAACTGATTATTTACAAAAAATGCATCTGTTTTTTTGGGTACTCCATTAAAAATAAGTGCAAGTGCTTCTTTTGGCTTCATAGGTATTTGAGCAGCTCTGGCTAAACCATTACCACTACCTACGGGGATTATGCCAAAGTTAACAGGCATACTATGTAAGTTGTTTACTAACTGATTTACGGTTCCATCGCCACCAACCATTACCACATCGGTAATACCATCAACAATAATTTTTTCTTTTAAAAAATCGTAATTACCAGTAGCATTGGTAGGCAAAATTTCGTAAAAAATATTATGCTCACTTGTTTCTTGTTCAATTAATTCTTTAATGCCTTCCTTTTTAGCAGTACCAGATATAGGATTAATCAAGTACACTATTCTTCTGCTCATTTTATATTTATTTTATTTGAACCTTACATAATAAAATTCTTCTTACTCTTACTAAAGCTGCTTCTTTAGGGTCTGCAGGTGTTGCAATGGTATATAAATTATAGATTTTGCCCTTTTCTGTTTTTGCAAAAATATCTTTTAATAAAGCATTGGCAATTCCAACGGATCTCGATGAAAAGGAGATTTTTAAATCTTCGTCAACGCTTGTTACCAACATGTATTGCCTAACCAATTTGGTCTCATTTTTTGCGTTCGAATTAATAATAACCATTTTGCCTTCGCCGCCATGAGTTAAAGTTAAAGTACTAACTTCCTCTCCACCAATTAACGAAGCTTTAATGGTTTTCCCTTGTGCCGAAATTTTAAAAGATTCAAACTCTTCTTGTGCAACAGCAGCAAAACTGCTTATTGCAAATAGACTTAACAGTAGCATTTTCATTTTATTATTTTTATATGTTTAAGGCAATGCTGTATATCTTTTGCAATCAATACAAATACATTGCCAAAAAAAATATTTTCTGTTATTTTAGCAATCTCCTACAAATTACCAACGTAGCAAAGCACTAGCCCAAGTAAACCCACTACCAAACGCAGCCAAACAAACCAAATCGCCTTCTTTAATTTTACCCTCTTGCCATGCTTCACATAAAGCAATTGGAACACTTGCGGCTGTTGTGTTACCATATTTTTGAATGTTGTTGTGTACCTGATCGTCTCTTAATTGTAGTTTCTGTTGCACAAATTGAGAAATACGTAAATTGGCTTGGTGGGGTATTAACATATTTAAATCTGCAATGGTTAACCCGTTGGCATGTAAGCATTCTATTATAACTTCAGGAAACTTTACAATTGCTTTTTTAAAAACGCTTGGTCCATCCATAAAGGGGTAAATCTGGCCATCGTCAATCATAGCATGGCTAAAAAACATTTCTCCAATTGCTGCTTCATCAAAGCTGGCATATTTTTCTTCTTTCCAATGGTTGGCATGTGTACCAGGGTTATACATGGCTAAAATTTCTGCACTATCGCCATCGCTATGTAAATGTGTACTTAAAATTCCTTTGTTGGTTTCGTTGGTAGGTTGTAAAATAACTGCACCAGCACCGTCGCCAAAAATTACACTCACGTTACGGCCACGTGTGGTAAAGTCTAACCCAAAACTGTGTTTTTCGCTGCCAATAACCAAAATGTTTTTATACATGCCTGTTTTAATAAACTGGTCGGCAACGCTTAATGCATACACAAAGCCACTGCATTGGTTACGAATATCTAATGCACCAATTTCTTTCATTTTCATGGCACGTTGCACCAACACACCACATCCAGGAAAATAATAATCTGGCGATAACGTGGCAAACAAAATAAAATCTACATCTTGTGGGGTAATACCAGCTCTTTCAATTGCTATTTTTGCAGCTTCTACACCCATGGTGGTGGTGGTTTCCTCAGTACGGTGGGCATACCTGCGTTCTTTTATTCCTGTACGTTCTTGTATCCACTCATCACTAGTTTCCATAAATTGGGTAAGGTCGTTATTGGTAACCACTTTTTCGGGTACATACATACCAATACCAGCTATTTTACTTGTAGGCATAACAATCTGTTTATTTAAGTGGGCAAAGTAAGTATAAATATTAATATGGTGGGCTGTTATACTAACCAACAAGAATGAGCTATAGCCAGCTGCCCATCTTCAATTTTTTTGCTTGTTGTATTTAACCCTTAGAAAAAGCAATTAAGCAAAAAAGATTTTCGCCTAAGCAGCTCAGCCTTTAGGCAGTAGAATATGTATCAGCAAATACAAATGCATAATTTACATTGTAATCAAATCATATTACCTATTTTCGAACCAGTATAATTTACACATGCAAATTAGTTTACAAAATCTTATTCCCATTCCTTTAAAAGAAAGATTGGTGAACCGTACATCAGATGTTTGGAATACCCAACAAACTTTTTCTAGTAAAGAATTAATTAAAATTAAAGCTCCTAGTGGCACTGGAAAAACTACACTTATTCATTTTTTGTACAAGCTAAGAGCCGATTTTGATGGCACCATTTTGTATGATGCTATTTCTATAAAAAATATTGAAGAAGATACGTTGGCCAAAATTCGTCAACAAAAACTAAGTATTATTTTTCAAGACTTACGTTTATTTCACAACTTAACCGCAAAAGAAAATATTGAATTAAATAGAGTATTACAATCACCTTATTACGAAGCAACCGTAATTAATGAAATGGCCGAGCAGTTGGGTATTGCCAGCATTTTAAACCAACCTGCCGGCATTTGTAGTTATGGCGAGCAACAACGTATTTGCATTATCAGGGCATTGATGCAACCATTTGAACTATTGTTCATGGATGAGCCTTTTAGTCATTTAGATAAAGCCAATACTGCAATTGCAGCAAAATTAATATCAGAAGAATGTGCCAAACGAAATGCAGGTTTTGTATTAACCGATTTAGATGAGGATGATCATTTTGAATATAGTAGGAAATTGAGTTTGTGATTTTTTACCACAACGAGGTGGCGAATAAAAGAATCACAACGTTGTGTATTCTTTGTGTCTTTGTGACTTTGTGGTTAGTTTTTTACCACAGGGCGAAGAAGTAAGGAAGTTCTATAGTTTTTTATCTATCTGCTTAGTGTACCTTATGTGGTTAATTTTTTTGTGTTTCCTTTGTGTTCTTTGTGCCTTTGTGGTTAAATCCCTTTGTGGTTAAATAAAAATATTTATGCTATTTACACTATTAAAAAAAATTATTAAAACTGCTGCCGGACGAACTCGTTTTGTACTAGCATTTATTGGCTTAAGTATTGCTTTATTGCTTATACTATTTGCTATACAAATACAAGCCAATTACAACGATTTATTAAATGGCAAAACCAACCAAGATAGTGCAGCTAACTTTTTAGTAATTAATAAAGAAGTAAACAATAGCACATTAAATGCCACTACATTAAGCGATGAAACTTTAGCCGATTTAAAAAAGCAACCTTTTGTAGATGCTGTAGGTAATATTAGCCCTGGACGTTATAAAGCATCCATTGAAAGTTTAATAAAAGCGTTTCCATTTTATACAGATATTGCCTTTGAAAGTGTGGGCAACGATTTTATAGATGTAAATACTAAAGATTGGCAGTGGACGGAAAACTCCAACTTTATTCCAATGATTATTCCCAATATGTTTTTAGATATTTATAATTTTCAATTTTCAGTTTCACAGGGCTATCCTCAAATTACACCAGATGCTTTAAAAATGTTATCTTTTAGGGTTAATTTGTACAATGCTTATGGGCAAACACAAAGTTATACTGGGCGTATTGTGGGTTTTAGCGATAGAATTTCGAGTGTATTGGTGCCACAAGATTTTATGGATTGGGCCAACCAAAAATTTGGCAATCAACAAAGTAGTAAACCCAGTCGAGTAGTTATTAAAACCAAGGACCCTGGCAACCCAGCCTTAGTAAACTACTTAAAACAAAAAGGCTTAACCACCGATGCCGATAAAACACGTTTTAGTAAATATCGTAAAGTAGTAGATGTTGTAGTAAAAGTAAGCTGGGTAACAGGGGCAATTATGTTGTTATTTGCTTTATTGGTGTTTACCTTATTTATACAACTAACCATAGCATCTTGTAAAGACGAAATTCAATTATTGGTAACATTAGGAGCATCGCCTAAACAATTGAGCAAATTTTTAATGAAACAGTTTTTTCCCCCTAACATTTTAATTGTTCTGTTTTCTTTGATAACCATAGCAATTATTCAATATATTTTGTGCAATTATTTAAAGCAACAAAACATTTTTTTAAGTGCATTTATATCTTACTACACTATTGCAATTGCAGTGGCAGTTTTAGCCTTACTTTGGCTGGTTAATTTTGCAACAATAAAAAAATATATTTATAATAAATAGACATTTTATTAACTTACTTTAACCCTACCTTTTTCTTAAATATAATCCACGTACATATTTGTCCAATCTAATTGACTATTAAATAAATTTTGTGTTGCCTGTTCATTGTAAACCAACCAACTGCCTTCTTCAATTTCTGCTTCTAGTTCGCCTGCATTCCAACCACTATAACCAATAAATAATTGAATATTGCTACTCGAAATATTTTTTGTATTAATATGCTGTACAGCTTCATTAAAGTTGCCTCCCATAAATAAATTATTGGCAATGCTAGTACCACCATTAATTAAATGCGGACAATTGTGTATGAAAAATAATGACTCAGTTTCTACTGGACCACCATGGTACAATGCAAATGGCAAGCTACTTTTATAGGCTTCCAACTCATTAAATTTTTTAGGAAATACTTTGTTTAGTACAAATCCAATTGCACCGTCTACATTTTTTTCAGTAATTAAAATTACAGACTGTTCAAAATTAGTTGCATGCAATAAAGGTGTGCTAATTATTATAGAACCTGTGCTAACATCCATTTCTTAGAATTAATGATGTGCAAGTATTTTTTAATTATTTAACCGAACTCCAAATAACTTCATTAACTTTTACAGGATATTTTTTCTTTAAAATATCTAACCACCTTTTTTCTAAAACTTGTTGATAATCGTTTGTTACCATACCTCTGGCGTCGTCAAAATTTCTTGTTTCAACTTTATTATGCAAAGCTGTGATGTATATAAAAGTATAGGAACCATCACTTTCATTTTTCTCGGGCTTGCTTATAAAGCCTACTTTGTTTTCTACTTTTTGCACAATAGGTAATTGGTTATTTTCGAACCTATTGCTATCGGCAATTACAGCATTGCCATAATTACCCACCCATAAACGCCAATTGGTTGCATTTTTTTGTAAACTGTCTATTACTTCATTTGCAGTTTCTTGAGAGGTGGTTGTAATTACCAATGCACTAATACCTGGTGCCCAATTGTATTTAGCTTTATTTAAATTGTAGTGGTTTATTAAACCAGTACTATCTGTATTGGCTTTACCCCAAACATATTTATCCATTGCACTAAACAACAAATTAGCCTCATCAAATTCTTTGCTTTGTTCTTTTAAACTTATGTTGAAATCTTCTAAATGATCTCTGTAATATTCGCCACAAACAATTTGCTCATATTCTCTTAATAAAGGAATCGTAGTTTTAGAAGCCAATGGGCTACCACTTTGTTTAATTGCCTTTACAAACTTCGACCAATCGCCTGCTGTAATTTTTTGTTTAGTAAAAGAGAATAACACGGTTGCTGGTGTTACTTTAATAAAAGTATTTAAACCACCACCTTTTATTGCACTATCGGTAAAAATTAGAAATTCTTTCTCATCAAAAACACCAACTTTAAAATTACAAATACTCATCCATTTTTTTATTAATCCTTTTTTTGCAACAGTTAATCTATCGGCTCTTTCAATTTGTTGCCTAATTAAAGCATTGGTTACTGGGTCGTTAAAATTTTTACTTATTAATGTTACTTCTACTAATTTTAAAATATGCCAGCCATGTTGTGTTAAAAAAGGTTTACCAATTTCTCCAATTTTATTTAATGCAAAAGCATGTTCTTCGAAATTTGGATCATATTGCCCCACACTTAATTCGGCTAATATTCCATTATTACCAAGCGATGTTCTATCGGTACTATATTCTTGAACCAAATTTTCAAAGACATCTCCTCTTTTTGCTTTTTGATACACAGTATCGGCAGTTATTGCAAATTTTTTAATGGTTTCTTCACTTGCATCTTTCGGAACGGTAATTAATATTTGAGCAAGTTTTCGTTTGCCTGCTGCTGGCCTTTCTTGTACATTTTTAAAAATATGATACCCAATTGAGCTTTTGTAGGGTGCCGAATATTCTCCATTTTTCAATTTATAAATTTCATTTTCAAACTCGTAAGGCAAAGTAAACACAGTAATAAAGCCTAAGTCTCCTTTTGTTTTTTTTGTATCATCGTCGTTAGAAAAATTCGTAGCAACATCACTAAAATTAGCACTTTGTTTTAAAGCCTCATAAGCTTTTTGTATTTGTTTATTCGCTTCAACTTCATTTACGCCAGTCTTTATTTCAATAAAAACCTGTGCCACTTGAATATCTTTTTGGCTTCTCTTAAATGCCTCTTGAACAAGCTCATTAATATTGGCTTCGTTATTAATAATATTCTCGGCAATTTGCTTTTTAAAATTATTACTCTCGAAAATAAAATTGGCTTGTTGATGTAACTTTTCGTCGAAAGCTGCTTGTACTTTTAGTTTATAATTAATATATAAGTTAAGGTATTCTGTTAATGCCTGCTTTCTATCGGTTTCGTTTGGCGATGGATTTTTATTATAGGCTTTTAAAAATTCGGCTTTAGAAACTTGTTTATTTCCAAAAGTAAAAAGAGTTTGTGCCAATAAGTTTTGTGTAATAGCAATTGTTGTTACTATTAAAAGAAATCGCTTCATCTTTTTTTATTTAGTTAGTTGTTTTTTTAAGTTTTGCAGCAATAACATCGTCAAATTGTTCAATACTCAATTGCTTAGCAATAATTCGCTTTTTATCGTCTAGCAAATATAGGGTAGGTGTAAGCCTGGCATCGTATAATTGTCTAAACCCGGGTACATTGTTTTTTATTTCTGCTTCTCTACTTTCTTTGGTTTGATAAATATGCACCCAAGTAAACAGTTGTTTTTCGTTAATAAATTTTTTCCAATCTGGTACATTGTCATCATAAACATAAACAGAATATACTTTTAGGCCCAATGCCTGCCACTTGGCTTTGTATATGCTATCTACCCTTGGTATGTGTTCTTTACAATGGCCACAATGTGGATCCCAAAAAATTACCATCGTAAATTTTGCATCTACATTGTATAAGGGTTTTATATTACCCAATGTATCAGTTAAATTAATAGGTGGTGCAGGTTCTCCCAATTGGTTAGCCATTAAGCTATATGCTCTATCAAAAATCATTTTACGAGAAGCAGGGTTTAAAAAAACGGTATCGCCTTTGCTATAGAAATCGTTGAATAAATATAAAAATACTTTATCCTGCCCCATGTACTCTGGGTTAACATATTTATTGGTAAATTTAGTAAGTAAGTATGGAAAAATTTCTTTACCCGTTCTTGCAGAAAGCAACATGTATTTAACTTCTTGAATAATTGAATCTGGCTCGGGGCTTACTTGATATTTAAAATAATCATCCATCTTAGGTTCAAAAAATGGGGTACGTAAAAGTCTATCATCATAAAAATTTACATCGTCCCAATAATGATCTTTTACAAAATGGTACGGGTATAACGAATCTGCTTTGCCGTTTACAATAGGTATTGCAGGCGGCTCGGGGCGTTTCATTACATTAAACAAGGTTGCTAATAAAGAACTGGGGTATTTTGTAACCACATTCTCTTGGTAGGTTCTTACTTCTTTAGTTAAAATTTGCAACTCTGCAATAATGGCAGCACTATCAGTAGCGTTTTTTGTTATGGCAAGTTTTTGTTTTAAGTCATAAATAGCTTTGCCTTTAACATTACTAAACTTGGTATACTCTTTAAATAAATCATTTTCTGCAGACCCAATGATTTGAAAATTTTCTTTTTTTGCAGAATCCGCAACTATGCTAAACTGTTGAATTTCGTCCATTAAAAACTCGAACTGTATGGTATATTGTGGCGAAACAACAAAGTAAATACCCCCAGTTAATTTGGTATTGGCTTTAAAAAAACCCTTACTATTGCCATCTAAAAAAGCACTGTCGGCAATGGTTTTTGATTTTCCGTAATGACTAGCTAAATAAACCCAACAATTTTTAAAAGGTGTTAAGGTGATCGATATATTTCTGCCAGTAGCATTACCGGTTTTTATTGTATTCTTAATGGGCTGATTAGTGGCTGATTTTTTAACGTTTGTTGGCTTTTTGGTTTGGCTATTCGAAGAAAAACTTAAGCAAAATGCAATAACAACTAAAATCGATTTGTTCATAATTTTAAATTCGGTATTTAAAAACGTAAAAATAAGCAATTGAAGTATGTAGGATGTTAATCATTTGTAAAAGCAATTGAATGTATATATCCAAAATTGATGAGTACATTTGCATCCGTGAAAAAGAAAAAACAACCCATTATACTTAGAGATATATTAGTTCAAGATTACGCTGCCGAAGGTAAAAGTTTAGCAAAAATTGATGGAAAAGTAATTTTTATTGAAAGAACTGTACCTGGAGATATTGTAGATATTCAATTATCGAAAAATAAGAAAGATTGGGCAGAAGCCTACCCTATTGCCTTTAAACAACTTTCTGCTATTAGAACTATCCCTTTTTGTAGCCATTTTCAAGTTTGTGGTGGCTGCCAATGGCAAATGTTGCCCTATGAACAGCAGTTGGTGTATAAGCACAAACAAGTAACCGATAATTTAACCAGAATTGGCAAAATTGAACTGCCAGATATATTACCAATTGTTGGTGCAAAGGATACGGTTTACTACAGAAATAAGGTAGAATATACTTTTGCTACCAAAAAATTTATTCCAGCAGATGAATTTAATGCCCTCAAAGCCCAAGGATTGCCTATTGTTACAGAAGGTAATTTTGCTGGCTTTCATGCAAAAGGCATGTTTGATAAAGTGGTAGAAATTAACAACTGCCATTTGCAAGCAGAACCAACCAACCAAATACGCAATGCCATTACCCAATTTTGTTTACAACACAATTACCCTTTTTACGATATTAAAAACAATACAGGCTGGTTACGTAATATGATGGTTCGCATAGCAACAACAGGGCAATGGATGGTAAATATTGTATTAGGCTACGAAAATGAAAAATGGAGAAAGCATTTGTTGGATTTTGTTGTAGAAAAATTTTCGAGCATTACATCTATTATTTATACCATTAATACAAAATTGAACGATAGTATTTATGATTTAGAACCCATTGTTTACTATGGTAATGGCTATATTATTGAAAAATTAGAGGAGTACCAATTTATTATTGGCCCAAAATCATTTTTTCAAACAAATACCAAACAAGCAGAGAAGCTGTATAATTTAACACTAGATTTTGCCGAACTTAATGGTAGCCAAACTGTTTATGATTTATATTGTGGCACAGGAAGCATTGGTATTTTTATTAACAAAAAAGCAAAAAAAATTATAGGGGTAGAAGCAGTACCAGAAGCAATTGAAGATGCAAAAAAAAATGCAGCTCTCAATAACATTGAACATGCAACTTTTTTTGCAGGAGATGTAATTAAAGTTTGTGATACGGCATTTTTTGAAAAAAATGGTTTTGCCGATGTTATAATTACCGATCCACCAAGAGCTGGTATGCACGAAACATTGGTGAACAAATTATTAGAAATTGCTGCTCCTACTATTGTGTATGTAAGTTGTAACCCAGCAACACAAGCAAGAGATTTGGCTTTATTGAATGAAAAATATAGGGTTACAAAAGTTCAACCTGTAGATATGTTTCCTCATACACACCATATTGAAAATGTTGTACAATTAAAATTAAGAGGTTAAAAAGCAATTGTATTTTTGCTTCAGAAATAATATAAATCATTATGACAGAATTTAGACCAACCAGATTTGAGATATTACCTACCATTATTAAAAATTTACTAATTATTAATAGCCTAATTTTTTTGGCACAAAAAAGTTTAGGTTCAACGTTTGCTATCGAAGATACTTTTGCCTTACATACTTGGCAAAGCCCCTTATTTAAGCCTTGGCAATTTTTTACCCATATGTTTATGCATGGCGATTTTTCGCATTTACTAAGCAATATGTTTGCCCTTTGGATGTTTGGATCTATACTCGAGAACGTTTGGGGGCCAAAACGTTTTCTACAATTTTATTTAGTATGTGGTTTAGGAGCTGCATTATGCCATATGGCTGTATTATTTTATGAAACAGAACAAGCCATTAAACTCTTTAATGCTTTAAGTTTCAATAGCCAACAAATGTACCAAGAAGGTTTAATGCAAAAAATGAATACAGCAACCGTTGGTGCCAGTGGGGCTGTATTTGGTTGCCTGGCTGCATTTGGTTACTTGTTTCCAAATACCTACATCTATATCTATTTTTTATTGCCATTAAAAGCAAAGTGGTTTGTAATAATTTATGCAGGTTTCGAACTATTGCAAGCTGTTCAAAACTCTGCAGGAGATAATGTTGCTCATATTGCCCATTTAGGGGGTGCATTGGTGGGTATTATTTTGGTGTATTATTGGAACAAGTCTAATAAAAAAACGCTTTATTAAGTTCAATTAATAAAAACAACGATTACCTAATTTTCTCTGAGAAAATAATAAATAGACAAATGAGCTTAACCAAACGACCCTTACTTGGTGCAACTGACAATAACCTAATTATTCTTGTTGCATTAAATGCCTTTCCTTTTATTGTACTTAGTTTTTTACGATTGGTTTTTGCTGTTTCGTACGATACACAACCAATTGCCGAAGAAGCGTTTCAAAAGCAAATTTTAAATTGGTTTGTCTTACATGCTAATACAGAAAACCTCTTTACTAAGCCTTGGACAATATTGGTGTATATGTTTACCAATTATAGTGTTTGGATGTTGATTAGCAATTTGCTATGGCTTTGGGCTTTTGGTTTTATTCTACAAGATTTAGCTGGCAATAGAAAACTTTTTCCGGTTTACTTTTATGGTGGTATAATTGGTGCTTTCGTATTTATTTTAACCGCAAACACCCTACCTTATTTACAGCATACACTAACAAATAATGTATTTATGATTGGGGGTGGGGCATCTGTAATGGCAGTTGCAGTGGCAACAACAACACTTGCTCCCGATTACAGAATTTTTCCGTTAATACATGGCGGTATTCCATTATGGGTGCTAACAGTTATTTTTGTTGCCATAGATTTTGGAAGTATGGCAGGCACAACGGGTAGTTTTGCATTTGCCCATTTGGCTGGTGCTTTACTAGGTTTTGTTTTTGTAAAACAATTAAATAAAGGCAATGATTGGGGCTTATGGATGTACAATTTTATAGATTGGGCAAACGATTTATTTAACCCAATGAAAAAAAGAAAAACCACTATACAATCTCAATTTTATAAAGCTGATAAAGCACCTTTCGAAAAAAAATCTAATTTAACGCAAGAAAAGTTAGATGCGATTTTAGATAAAATTAATAACCAAGGTTACGAATTGTTAACCACTGAAGAAAAGGAGTTTTTAAAGAAGGCCAGCAAAGAAGACTTATAAATGATGGATATAAAAAAAATTCTAAAAACTACTTTTTTTGTAATTGGCATTTTGTATAGCCTGCTATATTTTATTAGTTGCTTAACTCCTTACATAAGCCAAGAAGTTTGGCCAATATTTACATTTTTAGCCTTGGCTTTTCCTATACTTTTTGGTGGTATGTTAATTTGGTGGTTGATGGTACTTGTATTTTATAGAAAATATTGGTGGTTGTTTTTATTGATACTTTTAACGGGCTATAAAAATATATTTAGCTGTTTCGCTTTGAATATTCCATCGAAATTTGTTCAAGAAAAACAGCCTAAAACAATTCGAATATTAACTTACAATGTGCAAGACTTTTTAGACAGTCAGGTATATACAGATACGCCAGGTAATGGACGAAGATATATTATGGCGTTCATAAAAAACTCCAATGCCGATATAGTTTGTATTCAGGATTTTACAGAAAGAGAAAGCCCTGCTTTTAGAAGCAGTCTAAAAGATATTAAGGGTAATAATAAATACCCATATTGTTATTTTTCTATCGATTATTCATATCCGTATAGCAATATTCCCACACATTATGGTACGGCAATTTTTTCAAAATTGCCCATTCTAGATTCGGGTAGAATCAATTATACGGGTAAAAAATTTCCAGAATCTTTGGCATTTGCAGATATAAAATTCGAAAAAGATACTATTAGAATATTCAATACACATTTTAGATCAATGTATTTAAAAACACCAGTTACCGATTCTGTTGTAATAGATGATTTTATTGGAGAAGACACTAAATTTCTATACGAGCATAATGAACATTATCAGCGGTTATTGCATTTTGATAAAGGACATGTGCAACAAGCAAAAATTGTACAAGCTAGTTTTAAAAATTGTACATACCCATTTGTTTTTTGTGCCGATTTAAATAGTGTTCCATCAAGTTTTGTTTATCATACTATTAAAAATGGATTAACCGATGCTTTTACAGCAAAAGGGTTTGGCTTGGGTGCCACTTACGATGGCTTTTCGCCTACAATTCGTATAGATGTAATTATGACTAGCAACCATTTTAAAACAATTCAATATTATTCTCCCAAGCTTAAAGCTTCTGATCATTTTCCTGTAATTGCAGATATTGGCTTCAAATAAAAATATTCATTTATTTTTAGGGCATGGCAAAGTCCAAAAGCAGAACTGCCTTTAAATATTTTAGTCTTGTTTTAACCACAATTTTAGTGGTTGCTTACTTATTGGGCTGCTTATGTATTTGGTTTAGCCCATCAAAATATTGGATATTGGGTTTTATGGGTTTAGCTTACCCTTACACTTGTATTTTATTAATATTGACAATTGTATTTTGGTTAATTGCAAAACCCAAAATTGCATTGTTTTTGGCATTAATATTATTGGTTGGATATAAGCAATTTGTAGTAATGATTGGCACCAATACATCAAAAGAATTTAACATAACAAATCATGAAAACAGTTTAAGGGTAGCCACTTGGAATATTCAAGGGTTTAATGGCGTTTCTAAAAATAAAGAAGCCAAAAAATTAGCAAAATTAGAAATAGAAAGATCTATTCTTAAATATAACCCAGATGTGGTTTGTTTACAAGAGTTTAATACCACAAATGTTATTGGTAATTCTGCCGATAATATCTCTTTATTCAAAAAACATTACCCATTTTATTTTTTCTCGGCAGATTATGAAAGAAAAAAAGGTAATTATCAAAGTGGTTGTATTATTTTTTCAAAATTACCAATTATAGCCACCAACAAAATAAAATACCCTATTGCCGAAAGCTTAATTAGTGCCGATATTGTAAGAGCAAACGATACCATACGAATATTTACAACACATTTACAATCGTTTAAATTTAATAAAGAAGACTATGAAGAAATAGACGGTTTAAGTGCTAACGATGCCTCGGTATTGGCCTCTATGAGTTTTGTAAGAAAAATGAAATTGGCATTTAAACGAAGAGCCAAACAAACCATCATTGTAAAAAAATATTTACAACTAAGCCCTTATCCCACAATTATTTGTGGCGATTTTAATGATGTGCCTAATAGCAACACCTACCATTCCATTAAAGGCAATATGCAAGATGCATTTTTACAAACACAGCTAGGTTTTGGTAAAACGTTTATTTCCTTTGCTCCTACATTGCGTATAGATTATATTCTTTATCAACAACAATTTACAGTTAAGCAATTTGAAATGGTAGATGAAAACTTGAGCGATCATTTAATGCTGGTAAGCGATTTGGAGTTGAAATAATTTGCCTTACATTTTTAACGCCAACTTTTATTTTAGTTAAAATATAATGTAAAAATCTTCTTTTCAAAAACAAACAGCTTCCTTATCTTCGCTTTAATGAAAAGCTACTTTTTATATTGCTGTTGTTGCTGCTGATAATTCAGTGTATCCTCTACATTTGTACAACAGGTTTTCATTTCCTATTATTTCATATTAAAAAAATCAGGCCATGCCGCTTAAAGTATATAATTCTTTAACCAGAAAAAAAGAAGAATTTATTTCCATTACACCCAACCATGTAGGTATGTATGTTTGTGGACCAACTGTAAGTGGCGAAAGTCATTTAGGGCATGCACGCCCTTATATAACCTTCGATGTGGTTTACAGATACTTGGTTCATTTAGGCTATAAAGTACGCTATGTACGTAATATTACAGATGCTGGTCATTTTGAAGAAGAAGGCCGAGAAGCCGAAGATAAAATTGCCAAAAAAGCCATATTAGAAAAATTAGAACCAATGGAATTGGTACAAAAATATACCAATATGTTTCATTGGGCTATGGCACGGTTTAACAATGTGGAACCCAGCATTGAACCAACTGCTACAGGCCATATTGTAGAGCAAATAAATATGATTGAACAAATTATTGCCGATGGTTATGCTTACGATGCCAATGGATCGGTATATTTTGATGTAAACAAATACAACGATGATTTTAGCAAAAAAGGTTTGCCATATGGTATATTAAGTGGTAGAAATTTAGACGAACAATTAGATACCACACGAGAGTTAGAAAACCAAGATGAGAAACGCAACAAAAGTGATTTTGCTTTATGGAAAAATGCTCCAGCAGAACATTTGATGCGTTGGAAAAGCCCATGGGGTGAGGGTTTTCCTGGTTGGCATATTGAATGTAGTGCCATGGCTACAAAATATTTAGGTGCAAAGTTTGATATACATGGCGGCGGCATGGATTTGCAATTTCCACACCACGAATGTGAAATTGCACAAAGTAGTGTATGCAACCATACTACACCAGTAAATTATTGGATGCATAATAATATGATTACCATTAATGGCAAAAAAATGGGTAAAAGCTATAACAACGTTATTAAGCTAAGTGAGTTATTTGCTGGCACACACCCCATATTGGTTCAACCTTATCAACCAATGACCATAAGGTTCTTCATCTTACAATCTCATTATAGATCTCCTATTGATTTTAGCAATGAAGCTTTGCAAGCCAGCGAAAAAGCATTTAAGCGTTTATGGGAAGCATACGAAAATTTAACCAAGCTTAGTATTGGTAATTGGCCAGCAACCGATGAAGAATTAGACAAAAAAATAAATCAACAAATTGCAGAATTTACAGAGTTTATTGAGGACGATTTTAGTACAGCTAAAGTATTGGCTAATATGTTCGAAATTGTGCCTATTATTAATGGAATAAAAAATAAACAACTAGATGTTTCGGCAATAAGTGGTGCTACTATTACCTTATTGCAAAAACAGTTTAAATTTTTTATCGAAGCTATTTTTGGACTAAAAGCAGATACCACTAACAACAACCAGCAATTAGATGGTGTGCTACAATTACTCATTAACATTCGCAATGAAGCAAAAACCAAAAAAGATTTTGTTACCAGCGATTTAATTAGAAATGAGTTAATTGAATTGGGTGTGCAATTAAAAGACGAAAAAGATGGTAGTGTGAGTTATAGTTTTAATTGATTTTTTACAACTGAGTTTAAGAGTAAAGTAGTTTCAAAGAAAATAATTGTCAAAGATTTCTTTGTGTTTCTTTGTGCCTTTGTGGTTAACAACTTTACCACTGAGTTTAAGAGTTAACGTGTTTCACAGAGCATATTTTTTAAAGATTTCTTTGTGTTCTTTGTGGTTAAATTTTTTACATTTTCTTGACAAACCCAACGCAGCTATTTGTTTTTTAATAAGGTCTAGGTTATCATGAAAAAAAGTATTCAATCATTAGTCTTACTCATTTGCTTAGGTTTTATTTTACAAAGCTATACTTGCGGTAGAGAGCCTGTTTCAGATTGTGTGAGTGGCTATGTAAGAGATACCACTTTATTAAGATTAGATTGGAAAAACACTTCAAGAACAATAAAACTGAACGATACTATCTGGTTAACCAGTAAAATATCTGATACTTTTTATAACAAAACCAATACAGATAATATTATTCAAGAACAGAACCAACTGTACTTATTTGCACAACCTTATAAAATAGATCAACTAGGTACAACTTGGCAATTAAGTTATGCCAATATTAATTTTAATCCAGTTGTAAAAGATGGTGCATTTGTAAATAATTATACAGGATTTCCCTTTCTTTATAGAAGAAACAAACCCTATAATTATTTAGAAGTTGGTTTTGTAGCTGGCAGAATTGGTCTTTACACCATTAGTTTAAGTTGTAGCAATTATAATGGAGGAAGTGGCTTAAACATTTATAATAGCAGCAATTACTGCAAAACCTTTAAAGCATTTACCAATGTTCCCATATACCAAACCAACCAACAGTATTGGGATAGCTTAAATGTAAGCTCTTTAACTCTACCTAATTTTAGTAACCCTTTAATTCAAAAAGGGAATAGTAATTATATAATTTTCAGGGTTATTCCTTAACCCAATTGTTTCAATAATTATCCAAAAACAACTTCATTAATAGCATCTGGCCATTTACCAAACCTAGCATCTACAGCTTGGTAACGATGATTAAAAATGGCTCTTAATTGGCTTTTTACTAAAATCAAATTGGCAATATCGCCCAAAAACCAAAGTGGTAATTTGTAGTGTACAATATCTGTCATCTCAACACCCCCTTCAATGGTTTTAAAATGGTGTTGGTGGTGCCACATACTATAAGGGCCAAAACGTTGTTCATCAATAAAAAATTGATGATCTTTTACTTGTGTGATTTCGGTCATCCAGTATAATGGAATTCCCAAAATAGGTGAAACTTTGTATTCGATAATTTGACCAGCATACATTTGTTTGCCATGGTGCTTACTAACAATATTGAAACCTAAATTAGGTGGAGTTATTTCTTTTAAATTGTCTGGACTACTAAAAAAATCCCAAGCTACCTCTAATGAAACAGGTATTTTTTGTACGGTTTTAATGCTATATACTTTGCTCATAAGAATTATAACAAAACAATAAACATAAAGTTGAAAATACCATCGAATCTACTCTTTTTCACCTTTGCTAATTCTTAGCCTAAATGGTATGGTAATAGTTCCTTTATAATCAACAGGCTTGCCATAATTTGTTGCAGGGTTCCATTTGCCACAATTTTTTAATAATCGGGTGGCCTCCTCTTCAAAACCCCAACCAAACACAGTAAGGTGCCTAATATTGGTTAAAGAACCATCTTTACGAACAATAAACTCCATTACAACATCACTTTCTAACTCATCCCACCAAGCTTTTTTCGGATATTTTAAGTTTTTTTTCAAATATTTTTTCCAACCTTCATTGCCATTTGGGTAAGTTGGCATTACATCTGCCTTGGTATAAATGGTATCAATTACAATAGTAGTAGGCTGTTGGGCATAAACAGCACCAATTATCATTTGCAAAACAATGGCAAGTACAACTTTTTTCATAACTAAAATAAACGATTTCGTGTATAACGTATTGATGATTGGATTTATTGAGTGTGTTACATTTGATTTTATTATACAAATATGAGCAATAACCATACAACAATTTCAAACTTTAATGAAGCGTATAAAAAATTAAATACCCAGCAACAACTTGCAGTTGATACTATTGAGGGCCCTGTTATGGTAATTGCTGGTCCGGGTACGGGTAAAACTCAGATTTTAAGTGCTAGAGTGGGTAAAATTTTATTAGATACAGATACCTTACCCGAAAATATTTTATGCCTTACGTATACCGATGCTGGCACTATTGCTATGCGTAAACGTTTACAAAGTTTTATTGGCAGTAATGCTTATCGTGTTCACATACATACATTCCATTCGTTTTGTAACGATGTTATTCAAGAAAATTTAAGCCTTTTCGAAAAAAATAGTTTAGATGCAATCAGTGAGTTAGAAAGAACAGAATTGATGAAAGAATTAATTGATGCTTTTCCAAAAAATCATCCTTTAAAGCGTTATCGTGGCGATGTATATTATGAAATTAATAACCTGCAACAACTGTTTAGCAACATGAAACGTGAGGGGTGGACACCTCAATTTATTGCACTAAAAATTGATGAATACATCAACGATTTACAAAACCGAGACGAATACATTGCTAAACGTGCTGTAAAAGAGTTTAAGAAAGGCGATGTACGTACCGATAAAATTGAGGATGAAAAATTAAAAATGGAAAAGCTTAGAGCTGCCGTAGGTGAGTTTAATACTTTTCAGCAACTAATGCGTAAAAAAGATAGGTACGATTTTGACGATATGATTAATTGGGTAATTAATGCCTTTGAACAAAATCCAAACTTGCTATTGCGTTACCAGGAACAGTATTTATACATTATGGTAGACGAGTACCAAGATACCAGTGGTACACAAAATAAAATTGTTGAACAATTAATTAATTATTGGGATACGCCAAATGTATTTGTAGTTGGCGATGATGACCAAAGTATTTACCGTTTTCAGGGTGCAAATATTGAAAACATGTTAGGCTTTGCAAATGCATATCAAAAAGATTTATTGAAAGTAGTTTTACAAAAAAACTATCGATCAACCCAACCCATTTTAGATATTTCCAAAATTTTAATTCAAAACAATAACGATCGTTTAGTAAACCAAATAGAAGGTTTAACTAAAGATTTAATTGCATCGAATAGTAGCATTAATCATCTTAACAATATACCCACCTTAGTTGCTTACGATACACAAAAGCATGAAATGGTAGATATTACTTTACAAGTTGAAACCCTTCTGCAACAAGGCATTGAGCCAGGTAATATTGGTGTTTTATATAAAGAAAATAAGTATGGAGATACACTTACAGAATTTTTTAAGCTTAAAAATATTCCCGTTTACAGCAAAAGAGATGTAAATCTTTTTAATATTCCATTAGCACAAAAAATTATTTTAATACTGGAATATTTGGCAGCCGAGCATGATATACCTTACGGTGGCGATGAAATGTTATTCGAAATATTACACCACCAATGGTTTAATATACCACCAATAGAAATTGCTAAATTAAGCATTGAAGTTGCAGAGAAGCAATTTGGCGAAAACAAAACCAGTTTAAGAAAATTATTATACGATAAAAGTAATTTACCTGTTAAAGATTTGTTTACTCCACAAATAAATGTAAACTTAAAAAAAGCAAGTGTAGTAATTGAACAATTAGTAGCAGATGTTAGCAATATTACCGTTCAAAATTTACTAGAACATATTTTAAGGCATACAGGTTTGCTTGCTTCTTTAACTAAAAGTGATGATAAACATTGGCAATTGCAAGTAATTACCGCTTTATTCGATTTTATAAAAGAAGAAACCCGACGTAACCCCAAAATTAAATTACAAGAGTTGGTTACCATGTTGGCTTTAATGCAAAAGGAAGGCATTAAACTACCATTAAAAGAAATTAATGGAAGCGATAAAGGCGTTAATTTATTAACCGTACACGGAAGCAAAGGATTAGAATTCGAGTATGTATTTTTAGTTGGCTGCAATAATAACAGTTGGGAGAAAAAAAGAAAACCAAGCAGTGGCTATACTTTACCAGATACTATGTTTTTAGCACCTCCAAAAGGTAACGATGAACAAGAGTTAAGACGATTATTTTATGTTGCATTAACCCGTGCACAAAAATATTTACAAGTTTCGTACAGCAGTTTTAAAGACGATGGTAAAGAAATAGAGCCTACTATGTTTATTGCTGAAATACAGGAAAAATACGTATTTCAATCGAAAAAAATTGCCTTGTCTGCAGTACAAATACAAGATTTTCAGATGCTTATTTTTAATGGCATACAAGCACCACAGATAGATAAAATTGAAGAAGATTTAGTTAGCCGTTTGCTCGAAAAATTTACCATGAACGTTACTGCACTAAACAACTACTTAAAATGTCCATTAAATTTTTATTACAACAATTTAATTCGTGTTCCATCTGGTAAAAATGAAGCAACTGTTTTTGGTAGTGCTATACACCATGCATTACAAAAATTGTTCGAAAAAATGCAATTGAATACTTCAAATATTTTTCCATCCATTGAAAATTTTTTAGAAGATTTTAATTGGTATATGAAACGCAACAGAGAACATTTTACCAAAGAACAATTTAATAGAAGAATGGAGTATGGTGCAGAAGTATTAACCAATTATTACAAAACTTATATTAACCAGTTTATTAAAATTGTTGCAATAGAACGTAGTATTAAAAATGTAACTGTAAACAACGTACCCTTAAAAGGTAAATTAGATAAATTAGAATTTGATGGAAAGGCAGTTAATGTAGTTGATTATAAAAGTGGCAATTACGATAAAGCCAAAGACAAAATGAAAGGTCCCAACGAAAAAGATCCAAATGGTGGTGATTACTGGCGTCAGGCAGTATTCTATAAAATTTTGGTTGATAATTATGAGCAAAATGATTGGCAGGTAGTAAGTACAGAATTCGATTTTATTGAACCCGATGATAAAAAGGTTTATCACAAAGAAAAAATTGTCATTTCTCCACCCGATATAGAAACTGTTAAACAACAGATTGCTGAAACTTGGCAAAAAATCCAAGAAAGAGAATTCTATACTGGTTGTGGTAAAGAAGATTGCCATTGGTGCAACTTTGTGAAAAATAATGAATTGGCTATTGAATTACATGAGTTAAATGAAGAAGATGAACCAACACTTTAAATATTCATTATCATTTCTTAACCATATAAAGCATTTAAGTTTGCAACTGTTGAAAATTGAATATTGAAAATTGAGCATTGAACATCCATGAAAAAAATTCTTTCTTCACTTATAGCAGTATGTTTCTTTTTTCTGATTATAGAAGTCAGTCAAACAGGTTGTGCCAATATTATTCCCCCAGGTGGTGGGCCAAGAGATAGTTTACCACCCATTTTAGTGAGTGCTTTTCCGAAAGACTCATCGCTTAATTTTAAGCCTACTAAAATAGTGCTAACTTTTAATGAGTATATAGAATTAAAGAGTGTCACAGAAAATTTAGTCGTTTCTCCCTTACCAAAAAACAACCCAATTGTTGAGTTTAAACTTAAAGAAGTAACCATTAAAATAAAAGATAGTTTAGAACCCAATACTACTTATGCCTTTGATTTTGGTAATAGTATTGTTGACAATAACGAGGGCAATCCTGCTAAAAACTTTACTTATGTTTTTTCTACTGGCTCTACCATAGATAATAATACTTTTTCTGGTAAAGTAATTTTAGCCGAAGACGGAAAAATAGACTCTACACTTATTGCAGTATTATATAATAACTTAAACGATACTGCAGTATTAAAGCAACGCCCAAAGTATATTGCAAAAGTTAATGGAGATGGCAGTTTTACATTTAAATATTTGCCACGTGGTAATTTTGCATTATTTGCTATGCCAAATGATTACTCCAAAAAGTATGACGACAGTACTAAATTTTTTGCCTTCGCCGATACCATTGTTAAAATTGGCCACAACCCTAAAAATATTAGCTTATATGCTTATCAAGAAGCAAAAAGAAAAATAACCAGCAACAGTTCCAATAATTCGAACAAAACAGAACCCGAAAAAGATAAGCGTTTAAAATATACGATCAATTTAGACAATGGCAGACAAGACCTTTTAAAGAAAGAATTAAAAATTGAATTTAGCAGAAAAATACAAACCTACGATTCTTCTAAAATAATTTTATGCGATACCAACTTTAAAAAAATTACAGATTATACCATTGCACTAGACTCTACCAAAACTAAACTAATCATTAAAAAAGATTGGTTAGAAAATACAGTATTTAAACTAATATTACCAAAAGATGGTATAAAAGACACCACCAATGCAACTTTAGCCAAAACAGATACCCTGAAATTTTTTACTAAATTATTTGATGATTATGGTAGTGTTAAAATTAGGTTCAACAATTTAGACACCACAAAAAACCCAGTTTTACTAATTTTTAAAGAAACTACTTTAATTGAAGCCATTAAAATAAATCAAAGAGATTTTAGTAGAAAATTATTTCAACCTGGTGAATACGATTTAAAAATTTTATTCGATAAAAATAAAAATGGTGTTTGGGATGCTGGTAATTATTCCATTAAAAAACAACCAGAAATTGTTCGTCAACTTAATAAAAAATTAGCTGTTAGGGCCAAATGGGACAATGAAACAGATATTGAGCTGTGATAGGCAATAGAAAATAGTGAATGAGTAATCTAATTAGAGCATTTTATGGTTGGCTCTAAAAATTTGATCGAAAGAAAAACATTATTTTAGCCTTTCAAACAGCCAATACATGTTTTTACAATTAAATCATCAAAAATTAGAACTGTATAAAGCATCAAGATTTTTTGCTCTTGAATGTTATAAAGCAATAAAACAATTTCCTCCAGAAGAGAAATTTAACATAGTGCTTCAAATAAAACGAGCTGCAACATCTGTTCATTTGAACATTGCAGAGGGTGCTTCTAGAAAATCTTTAGCTGAAAGAAAGCGATTTTATGAAATATCTAGAAGCTCAGTTGTTGAAATAGATGCAGCATTCGATCTTTCAGAAGATTTGGGCTATTGCAGCAAAACAAATCTGCAAGATTTAGGAGAAGCCATGATTCATTGTTTTAAATTATTATCGGGCATCATTAAAAATTAATTTGTTATTCACTATTCACTATTCACTATTCACCATATGCAACTACCTTCTACCTTACTCGAAAACGCTGTAGCCGAATTTTCAAAACTACCTGGTGTAGGTAAAAAAACAGCATTGCGTTTAGTGCTACATTTATTAAAAAAAGAAGTAAGCGAAGTACAACATTTTGGTGAAACCATTGCCAAAATGAGAAGAGACATAAAATTTTGCAACAGATGCCACAACATTAGCGATGGAGATATTTGCAGTATTTGCAGCAATAGCATGCGAAAGCAAAACATGATTTGTGTTGTAGAAACTATAAGAGATGTAATTGCTATAGAAAGCACACAACAATACAATGGTACATACCATGTTTTAGCAGGTATAATTTCGCCTTTGGATGGTGTTGGCCCCGATCAATTAAACATTGCTACCCTAATAAATAGAATAGAAAAAGAACATACCGAAGAATTAATTTTTGCTTTATCGCCCAATATTCAAGGCGATACAACCATTTATTATATTCAAAAAAAATTAACTAAAATTAACTGCAAAGTAACTACCATTGCTCGTGGTATTGCATTTGGAGGAGAGTTGGAGTATGCCGATGAAATGACTTTAGCCCGAAGTTTAGCCAATAGATTGCCGGTGCAACAATATGTAAAATAAACAATTGAAACAATCATTTGATATTTACTAAAACTAAATTGCTTTAAAATACGTATTTTGCCAGTTAAATACATAAAAAATGAGTAAAATAAAAAAAATTATCCTCACCCTGTTTTTAATCGGTACAGTAAGTGCCGTTGGTGTTTGGTACTATGTTTTTGTGTATTCAAAAAACAACCACAGAAATGTGGCCTCAGAAACGGGCATAGCTATTACCGCCAGCCAATTAGTTGCAGATTATACGGCCAACGAAGATTCGGCTAACAAAAAATACTTAAATAAAGCAATAGAAGTAACAGGGGAGGTAAGTAATGTGCAACAAGATAGTTTAATAAATGTAACCCTTAAATCGGCTGATGCTTTTACAAATGTGTATTTAACATTGGTAGCCAACCAACCAATACCCGATTCTGGTAAAGTAGTAACCATTAAAGGCATTTGTACTGGCAAACTATCGGATGTTGTTCTAAACGAAGCCATTATTATTAAAAAATAAATTTTAAAAAAATGAAGAAAATAGTATTGATTATTTCTATCACCATTATTGGGTTTAGTTGGCTAGGTTGCCAAAATAAGAAGGAAGAAATTGTTTTCCCCACCTCAACCTGCGACACAAGTAGTGTAAAATATAGTACGGACATTGTTGGTATTTTACAAGCTAATTGCTACAGCTGTCATTCTAATGCAGCTGCTAGTAGTATTGGGGGTGGTAATAGGTTAGAAGGTTATACCAATGTTGCACCTTATGCCAACTCCAAACTATTATTATTGGTGGTGCAACATGCATCTGGTGTAAGCCCGATGCCAAAAAATGGAGCCAAACTATCCGATTGTAATATTGCCAAAATTAGAACTTGGATACGTAATGGAAACCCCAATAATTAAGTCATTCAACTTCAAAAAAATATAACAACATGAAAAAAATATGCTTCACTTTATTAATTGTTGCATTTGCAATTGCTGCCAATTCACAAAAAGTATATCAAACAAAAAGCGGAAAAGTAAAATTCTTTTCTTCAACTACGCTAGAAGATATTGAGGCCATTAATACCCAAGCCGATTGTAAATTAGCCACCAACGGACAAATGGTGTTTATGGTTGCCATTAAGGGTTTTAAGTTCGATAATTCGTTAATGCAAGAACACTTTAATGAAGATTATATGGAAAGTGCAAAATTTCCTAAAGCTGTTTTTATGGGCAATATTGTTGACCTAAAAGCAGTTGATTTTACAAAAGATGGCTCTTACAAAGTTGCTGTGAAAGGTACATTAGAAATTCATGGCGTTAAAAAAGAAACTACTGCAAGTGGCACGGTAGATATTAAAGCAGGTAAAGCACAAGCCAAAAGTGTATTTAAAATTAATATC
This sequence comes from Chitinophagaceae bacterium, assembly GCA_031429335.1. GTDB lineage: Bacteria > Bacteroidota > Bacteroidia > Chitinophagales > Chitinophagaceae > UBA1930. Next base: position 39,624 of record JANOZK010000166.1, read on the forward strand.
ACCGATTTTGGTATTAAAGGCAAAGCAATTGGATCTGAGGTTTCTAAAACATTAGAAATTACGGTAGACGCTAAGTACGATTAATTAACCCTACACCAAAAAAAGAATCTTATGAAAAAGTATATAACCCTGTTACTTTTTTGTAGCTGTAGTTTACTGTTTAAACTTCATGCACAAGAAGTAGATTTATTTAAAACAAACGAAGAAGATAGCAAGAAAAAAGCTGCTGAAACAACCGACTATATTGAGGCTACTTTTAAAGCAACAAGATTGGTACATGGTCACAGCATAGAAACCACTAAAAAAAATATACTCGATTTTAGAATTCATCATCGGTTTGGTTATGTAAATACAGGTTCTTATGAGTTGTTTGGTTTAGACAATGCCACAGCAAGAATTAGTTTTGATGCTGGTTTAAGTGATAGATTGGCCATTGGTATTGGTAGAAGCAGCTACCAAAAACAATACGATGGCTTTGTAAAATATAAATTATTAAGGCAAAGCACTGGTAAAAAAGAAATGCCTATTTCGTTTACCCTGGTTTCGTCGATGATAATTAAAAGCATTAAAAATACCGACCCACAAAAACCATATACAACTGCAGATAAAACTTCTTATGCCTTTCAAGGTATTATTGCACGAAAATTTAATGCCAACACCTCTATACAATTAATGCCAACTATGGTGCATTATAATTTAGTTCCATTGGCAAAAAATCCCAACGATATGTTTTCTTTGGGCATAGGTGGGCGTCAAAAAATATCTAAGAAAGTGAGTATCAATGCCGAATATTATTATCAGTTTAATCAATTCGAAAATACCAAAAACTCTTTAGCGATAGGGGTTGATATTGAAACTGGTGGGCACGTATTTCAACTGCATTTTACCAACTCAACAGGTATGACGGAGCCTACTTTTATACACGAAACCACTGGAGACTTTTTTAAAGGCGATATTCATTTTGGGTTCAACATTTCAAGAAGTTTTACCCTTAAAAAGAACAAAGGCAGCCGATCATCCATAAAACAACGCAGTTAAACATCCCCATATTTTTTAAAGCCGAACTAGCAACAGTTCGGCTTTTTACTTTACATTTGCCCTGCAGGCAGATTTGTTTATTGTTCGGCCTGCAAGTACAGTAATCTACAACTGAACTAATAAACGAAAACTTCTTCTGTAATTTATCAGGTTGTTTCTCGTTTACAAGTAAAATTTTTGGGTTACCAGCTTTTATAGCTTTGGGCATCACCTGTTGCGTAGTTTTATATTCTGCTTATTGCAGGGCACACTTGTACTGTATAACAATATTCAACAATTATAAAAAACGGGTTACCCCGAAAACGGTTCAAAAACCTTTTCGGAGGTTATACAATTGAAATTTTAAAAAGAATAGTATGTCAGTTATACAACAAGAGTTACAAAAAAGAATTTTAATAATCGATGGTGCCATGGGTACTATGATACAACGCCATAAATTAGAAGAAGCAGATTATCGTGGAGAACGTTTTAGCAATTGGCCAAGCGACGTAAAAGGTAACAACGATTTATTAAGCCTAACACAACCAGAAATAATTATTGGTATTCACAAGCAATATTTAGAAGCCGGAGCCGATATTATAGAAACCAATACATTTAGTGGAACCACCATTGCTATGGCAGATTACGATATGCAAGCTTTGGCTTATGAACTAAATGTTGCATCTGCACAATGTGCAAGAAAAGCAATAGAAAGGTATAATCAAGAAACAGGCAATACTGTACCAAAATTTGTTGCTGGTGCAATTGGGCCATTAAACAAAACTTTATCACTGTCGCCCGATGTAAATAACCCAGGTTTTAGAGCAGTAACCTTCGATGAAGTAGTAACTGCTTATACAGAACAAATACAAGGTTTGTACGATGGCGGAGTTGATGTTTTATTAATAGAAACCATTTTTGATACCTTAAATGCAAAGGCGGCTATTTACGCTGCCAAACAATTTTTTAGAGCCAATAACATAGAGTTGCCCATTATGATAAGTGGTACTATTACAGACGCAAGTGGGCGTACACTTAGCGGACAAACACTAGAAGCTTTTTACACATCTGTAGCTCATGCAAACCCATTAAGTGTTGGTTTAAATTGTGCCTTAGGTGCCCAAGAAATGAGGAGCCATATAGAAGAGCTATCTGGTATTGCCGCATGTTATGTTTCATCGTACCCCAATGCAGGTTTACCTAATGCTATGGGTGAGTATGATGAAGCACCAGAAGAAACTGCTTGCTTTTTAGAAGATTGGGCTAAAAATGGTTGGGTAAATATTGTTGGTGGATGTTGTGGTACAACTCCAGATCATATTAAACATATTGCACAACATGTAAAAAATTTGGAGCCAAGAAAGTTGCCAGTGTTGGAAAAGGAGCTTCTTTAACCACAAAGAACACAAAGATTTTCACAAAGCACACAAGTAAAAGCAATGACTGAAAATGAACTATCTAAAATTGTGTTTGATGCATGACTTAAAGTTCACAAAGCATTAGGTCCTGGCTTGCTGGAAAGTGCTTATGAAGAATGTTTGTATTTTGAGTTGGTTAATCTGGGTTTACATGTAGAAAAGCAAAAAGGATTACCGTTGGTTTATGAAAAAGTAAATTTAGATATTGGTTACAGAGTCGATTTACTATTAGAATATAAACTGATTATTGAAATAAAAGCAGTTGAAGCCTTGAACGATATTCATTTGGCACAAGTGCTAACTTATTTAAAACTATCCAATTGTAAATTGGGTTTATTGATAAATTTTAATACTGTATTATTTAAAGATGGCATAAAAAGGGTGATTAACGGTTCTTTGTGAACTTAGTGAAAAGCCTTGTGTCCTTTGTGGTTAAACATGAGTACAACAATAAAACCTTACTTACGATTATCGGGCTTAGAGCCTTTAATTGTTCGTCCAGAAACAAACTTTATCAATGTTGGTGAAAGAACCAATGTTACAGGAAGTAAAAAATTTGCTCGTTTAATTAAAGAAAACGATTACGAGGCAGCACTAAGTGTAGCTAGGCAACAAGTAGAAAGTGGTGCCCAAGTATTAGATGTAAACATGGACGATGCCTTATTAGAAGGCGTACAAGCCATGACCACTTTTTTAAACCTTGTACAAAGCGAACCAGACATCGCCAAAATACCTATTATGATTGATAGCTCTAAGTTTGAAATTATTCAAGCTGGGCTAAAATGTGTACAAGGAAAATGTATTGTAAACTCTATCTCCTTAAAAGAAGGAGAAGCAAAATTTATTGAGCAAGCTTATATATGCCAGGCTTTTGGTGCAGCAGTTATTGTAATGGCTTTTGACGAGCAAGGCCAAGCCGATACCAAAGCAAGAAAAGTTGAAATATGCCATAGAGCTTATAAAATATTGGTGAATGAAGTTGGATTTAATCCACAAGACATCATCTTCGATCCCAACATATTTGCAGTTGCAACAGGCATAGAAGAACACAACAATTATGCAGTTGATTTTATAGAAGGTACCAGAGAAATAAAAAAATTAATGCCATTAACCAAAGTAAGTGGTGGTGTAAGTAATGTATCTTTTTCGTTTCGTGGAAACGATCATGTAAGAGAAGCTATCCATTCTGTTTTTTTATACCATGCCATTAAAGCTGGTATGGATATGGGTATTGTAAATGCAGGGCAATTGGTAATTTATGATGAAATTGAACCAACACTTCGTCAGCTTTGTGAAGATGTTTTATTAAATAAAAATAACGACAATAACGAAGCTACAGAAGCTTTAATACTACATGCCGAAAAAGTAAAAGCAAAAGGTAAAGTTGAAATTAAAGACGAAAAGTGGAGAAATGAAGATGTAGAGGAACGTTTGAAACATGCACTGGTAAACGGTATTACAGAATATATTGATGCCGATACCGAAGAAGCACGTCAAAAATACCCGACCCCTTTAGAAGTGATTGAAGGGCCCTTAATGGCTGGCATGAATGTGGTAGGCGATTTATTTGGTGCTGGTAAAATGTTTTTGCCACAAGTAGTAAAAAGTGCCAGAGTAATGAAAAAAAGTGTGGCTGTATTAACACCTTTTATTGAGCAAGAAAAAGAAGACAGAAAACAAGCACACTTAGCAGCAGGTACACAAAACTTAGAAGCAGCAGGTAATGCAAAAATTTTATTAGCAACCGTAAAAGGCGATGTACACGATATTGGTAAAAACATTGTAGGTGTTGTATTGGGTTGTAATGGATATGATATTATTGATTTAGGTGTTATGGTACCAGCCGATAAAATTTTAGATGCTGCACAAAAAGAAAATGTAGATATTATTGGGCTTAGTGGCTTAATTACACCTTCGTTAGATGAGATGGTACATATTGCTAAAGAAATGAAACGACGCAATATGAAACAACCATTATTAATTGGTGGTGCAACTACCAGCCGCATGCACACTTCGGTAAAAATTGCTCCAGAATACGATAATGGTATTGTGCATGTTTTAGATGCAAGCAGAAGTGTAACTGTTGCTGGATCTCTTTTAAGTAAGGAACAAAAGCCAGAGTTTTTGGCAGGCATTAAAGCGGAATATGTGAAACTTAAAGAAAGTTTCGACAATAAAAAAGTAGTAAAAAATTATTTAACCTACGAAAATGCAGCTGCAAATAAAGTGTCCATTAATTGGGAAAACTTCACCCCAGTTAAACCAACATTTACAGGTACCAAAGTATTTGATAATTACGATTTAAATATTTTGCGTAAATACATTGACTGGAAACCATTTTTTATTGCCTGGGAAATGCATGGCAATTTTCCAGATATTTTAACCGATGAAATAGTAGGTAAAGAAGCCACAAAATTGTATAACGACGCAAACCAATTGTTAGATAAGCTTATTGCCGAACAATGGCTTACCCCAAAAGGTGTTATTGGTTTTTGGCAAGCTGGGGCAACGCAAGCAGATGAAGTAACTGTTTTTGATGAAGCCGGTACAGAAAAAGCTAAGCTACAATTTATGCGTCAGCAAATAAAAAAAGCACCAGGCCAACCAAACTTATCGATAGCCGATTTTGTTAAGCCAATTGCTTCAACAGCAGAAGATTTTATGGGTGCTTTTGTGGTAACCATACATGGCATTGAAGAACATATTAAAAATTTTGAGGCTAATTACGACGACTATAATAAAATTATGCTACAAGCATTGGCCGATAGATTTGCTGAAGCTTTTGCAGAAGCCTTGCATGAAAAAACAAGAAAAGAATATTGGGCGTATGCAACAGACGAGCATTTAACCAATGAAGAATTAATTAAAGAAACCTATTTAGGTATTAGGCCAGCACCTGGTTATCCTGCATGTCCAGATCATACAGAAAAATATAAATTATTCGATTTGTTAAGTGCTACCGAAACCATTGGAGTTACTTTAACAGAGTCATTGGCCATGTATCCAGCATCATCGGTAAGTGGTTGGTATTTTGCCAATCCACAAAGCCAATATTTTGGTGTAGGTAAAATTCAAAGAGATCAGCTAGAGGATTATGCAAAACGTAAAGGCATGAGTATTGAAGTTGCAGAAAAATGGCTAAGTCCAAATTTGGATTAATACACAAGCAGTATCAATATTAAAATATTTAGCAACCTACAGTTGAACATACAATCATTAGTTGAAGAGTGCCCTGCAATAAGCAGGATTTAAAACGACGCAACTACTGTTGAGTAAAGTTTTATTGTTGGTTACCAAAAAATTACCCTGCCACCAAACTTCCATTTTTATACAATGGTAAAATATTGGCCACATTGGGTGTAACACAATATTCTAAATCTTTTTCAAGTCCATATTGGCTAAGCCTATGCCAATGTGTAGTAAGCCTTGCAAAACTATACATATCGTTTTTATGTTGTGCATACATTTGTTGTGCCATTAAACTGCTGTCGCAATGAATGGTAAAATAATTTTTTACTTGCTCAATTACAGCACCAGCAAATAAAGTATCTTCCAAATTAAAACGGTCTTTCCAAGCACTACAGCCTAAGTAAACATTTTTATTTTGTTGTAGTAAAAAATTACATACTGAATTTAAATTTGGAAACGAGCCCGTTATTACATCGCTAGCTCCATTTTGTAAAGCCATATGTAATAATTTAGTACCATTGGTGGTGGTTAACACCAGGGTTTTACCTTCTATAAAATTTCTAGGATATTCGGCAGGGCTATTGCCATATTGCAAACCTTCTATTACTTTACCATCTCTTTCACCAGCTGTAATACTGTTGGGTGTTGCCTTACCAATTTCAATACATTTATCAACAGCATCAACAGGTATTATGTTAGCTGCTCCATTGTACAAAGCTGTTGCAATGGTACTTGTAGCTCTAAACACATCAATAATTACTACCACACTATTTTTTACATCGTATATATCTAATAGTTTAGGAGATAGTACTGTATGCAATATAGGTTTACTCATACTGCGAATATAATGAGATTAAACTTTTATTAAAGTAGAAAGGGTTAAGGAAAATACCATTAAATTAAATCTATAAAACTTATTGCTTTAGAGTAGAAACTAATGACAAGGAATTATAGTTGCATTGGTATTATTAAATTGTGGGCTTACATAGGGTATGCCCAAGTTTAGCCCTCTTAAAATTAATAATACACCCATACCTGCTATAAAAAAGGGTACCACTTTTTTCATGGTATTTCGAGCAGAAATATTTAAGAGATAGCCAAATTGGGTGAGCAAAATCATAAAGGGTAATGTACCTAAACCAAATGCAAGCATAAAAATAAAACCACCAATAGTACTACCAGTTGCCAAAGAACCAGCAATTGCAAAATAAACCATACCACAGGGTAATAAACCATTAGCAGCACCCACCGCAAAAAGATTGTACATTTTTTTGCGTTGCAAATTAGCCATAATAAAATCCTGCAATTTTTTAGTGAGTTGGTTAATTGGTTGGTTATGTAAAAAGCGTTTATTAAGTACATACAAAACCAACATAACTAGTACTATTATACCTAATGCAATCGAAAACCATTGTTGTAAACCGGCAACATAAAAACGCCTTCCTAAAAACCCAAAAAACAAACCCAATAAAGTGTAGGTTAATACCCTACCCAAATGATAAATACTTGCACCTAATAATTTTTTTGAGGGTGGCAAATGTTGTAAGGGCATAGCAAATACCAAAGGCCCACACATGCCGATACAGTGAAAACTACTTATTAAGCCTAGTGCAATACCAGATATAAATATTTGCCAAATCATTTAATCTATTTTAATACTTTTTTCTGTGTAGTAGTTAGTACCATTAACTACCCAGCTTAACTTTAATAAGTAATTTGTTTTAGCAAAACTACTTGTGTTAAATAATTGTACGGCATCAGCATCAACAGCAAGTTGTATTTTTTTATCGTTGGCTGCATGGGTGCTACAATAAAACCATGCTTCGCCAGAAACTGTTTTCCCAACCACCTCTTTCGGAAAACGAATGGTTAAATAACCATTGCTTTGTGTAAAAGACAATTCGGCAAACTGTGAGGCACTTTTTCTTGCATCAATTTTTTCTTGGTAACGTAATTCATCTTTATAATAATCTTTGCTTACTAAATCGAAACTTGAATGCATGCTTTTATATACCAATACACCAATGAAACTGCCAAAGGCAATAAAAACAATTACTAACTTATTTCCCCAACTCATAACTTTAATTTTTTAGTAAATAATTATTCGGCTACAGGGCCTAAAAAGTTTGTTTTAACTGTTGCAATTTTTTTGTTGCCTTCGTATAAACCAATTTTTAAACTTGTATTTCTATTTTGAATACTTTTTTTAGGAAGCATTATAAAGAAAGATCCAGAACCTTGAGCTTCTTTTTGAACGTCGACAAAATCTTTTCCAATAATTTGAATACTACCTTGTGCATCTTCTAATTTTACAATTAAAGGAATATTGTGTACCGTTTTATTTACCACTTTTATATTGTATAAATTGGAAACAGAATCGGTACCACGCTCCTGGTATAAAATGCCTGGTGTACGCATAATGGTTGCTGTAATATCTTTTCGGGTAAAGAGAATAAAAGATAAAATGCTTAATACCAGTACACATAAACCTGTATACAATTTCATACGGGTAGTATATTTTAACGCATCACCGTTGGCAATAGAATTTTCTGATGCGTATCGAATTAACCCTTTGGGCTTGCCAATTTTATCCATAATGCTATCGCAAGCATCTATACAAGCTGTACAACCTACACATTCCATTTGTACCCCATTTCTAATATCAATACCCGTTGGGCAAACTTTTACACATTGAAAACAATCTATACAATCGCCATGATTTTCTAGGTGATCTTTTTTTTCGTACCCTCTAGGTTCGCCACGTTTATAATCGTAGGCAACAATCATCGAATTTTTATCGAGTAATACACTTTGCAACCTACCATAAGGGCAAACTACTGTACAAGCCTGCTCTCTAAAAAAAGCATATACGGCATAAAATATTGCACTAAAGACCAAAATAGCAGCAAAGCCAACTATATGATTGGTTACAGGCTCAAGAATAATTTTTTTAAGCTCATTTATACCAATAATATACGCCAAAAAGAAATTGGCAATGATGAAGGATAGTATATAAAATAATATATGTTTTAAGGTAACTTTTATAATTTTATTTTGTGTCCAAGGGCTATTTTTCAATTGGCGTTGTGCAGGTGCATCGCCTAAAATCCAAAATTCAACTTTACGAAACATCATTTCCATAAAATTGGTTTGTGGGCAAGCCCAACCACAAAATAACCTACCAAAAGCTGCTGTAAATAAAATAATAAAAAAGATAAACGTAATCATGGTTAAGCCAAAGATGAAAAAATCTTGTGGCCAAAATACCTTGCCAAAAATGATGAACTTAGCTTTTAAAACATTAAATAAAAAAAGAGGTCTTTCGTCTATTTGCACAAATGGCAAACCAAAGAAAACAATAAAATAGAAGTAACTTAAAACTGTACGAATGTTATAAAATTTACCATGCGGTTTATAAGCAAAAATCCATTTCCGTTTACCCGATTCATCAACAGTTGCAATTCTGTCTCTAAAAGCTTCTGTTGTGGCCTCGTTAAGATGTGGTAAATTAGAAATCATAATACATTTTAATAATTGAACTATTTTGCTGTAACCGTAGAATCAATTTTAGCTTTGGTAGAATCTGAACTCGTTGCTTTTTCGGTATATACAGTTCCTTGTGGCTCTTTGCCCTTTGCTGGTTTTGTACCTTGTAAACTTTTTACATAACTAGCAATTTGGGCCAGCTTAACAGGACTATAATCATCTTTCCAACTTTTCATGCCTTTTTCTATTACCCCATATTTCAGCACTTTAAAAATATCAGTAATCCCTCCGCCATGCAACCAATATTCATCGGTTAAATTTGGACCTACCGAACCACCACCATCAGCTAAATGGCAGGCAACACATGCTGAGGTAAATATTTGTTTACCCGCTGCTAAATCGGCACTTTCTTTTAAGTAAGTAACATTGGTTTCATCTACATTATTGGCAGCATTTTTTAAGTAGGCCATTTTTTCCTCCTCACCAATTCTCATTTCAATTGCAAACTCTTCTTTACTTGATGGTGCTGTATGTGATATATGAAAACGCCATAAATAAATAAATGCAAATACAATACATAAATAAAATCCATATAACCACCAAGGAGGTAATCTATTATCTAGCTCTCTAATACCATCGTAATTATGCCCTAAATCAATGGAAGCTTCTTCTTGTACAGGTTTAAACTTGTTAATATTATCCCACCATTTAAAATAGCTATTTTCTTTTTGGGTTTCTGTAGTAGTTTCTATAGATAGTAAGGCAACTTTTTCTTTTCGTATAATAAATTTTAAGTTATACAATAATGCTAAAAGTATTATTAACTCTAAAAACACCACACTCATTAAACCATAAAATCCATTGGAGGAAATGCCACTAATTAAATTGCTTTCTGCTTTAACTACTGTAGCATCTTGTGCAAAAGTTAAACTGCTAATTGATAACATTACCAGTAAGCTTAACAGTTTTGAAGTTGAGTTGCTTTCCTTATCTTTTTTCATTTTTATTTGGGCGGCACTCAATAATACATTTGATAGTATTGCAATGCATATTGCTAATACAATAATTACCACTACCATAATTTGAGCAAAAGGATTATTTAAATCTGAAGGTTTTGGGGGGCCTGCTGCAAATACAGTTGAAGGAAATATTAGCAACAGTAATATGGCCCATTTATACCCAAATGAAAATTGTTTTCTCATTATGCTATTTTTTAATTTTTTAAAGGAAGGTTGGTTATTTCATCAATCATTTTCTTATCGGCTTTAACAGCCCAGAATGCTACAATAATAAAAATGGTGAAAAAGATGCAGAAGGATGTTAATGCATAAATATCAACCCTAGTTATTTTCTCTAAATAATTTATAAATTTCATGGTAATATAACTTTATGATTTTTATTTTTGTGCAGTTACAGGCGGTTTTTGTTCTGCTTTTATATCAGTTCCAATACGTTGCATATAAGCTATAAGTGCAATGATTTCTTTATTTTTTCCTACTTCTAGTTTATCTATTTTAAGGTTTAATCGTATGGCATTCGCTTGAGTCATTAAATCAGTATTGGCAATCTTATCATAACCTTCTGGATAAGGGACACCCAATGTTTGCATGGCCCTAATTTTGGCTGGTGTAATGGCTGTATCAAGGTTATCATCAAACAACCAAGGATAAGATGGCATGATGGATCCTGGGCTCATACTTTGTGGTTCGAGCATGTGATTGTAATGCCAACTATCTGGGTACTTTCCACCTACTCTTGCCAAATCTGGCCCTGTACGTTTACTACCCCACTGAAATGGATGATCATATACAAATTCTCCAGCTTTACTGTACTCACCATAACGTGCTACTTCATGACGGAAGGGACGTACCATTTGTGAGTGACATGTGTAACAACCCTCACGTATATAAATATCCCTTCCTTGCAACTCTAATGGTGTGTAAGGTTTTACAGCAGTAATGGTTGGTATATTTTCTTTAATTAAAAATGTAGGAATTAACTCTAAAATACCGCCTACAGCAACAGCTACTAAACTAAGTACCAACATTTGTATAGGTCTGGCTTCAATCCAACGATGCCAATATTGTTTACCATGTGTAACAGCAACTTTAGGTAAAGCTGGTGCTTCAGCTGCTTCGTTGGCAATTAAACTACCTGCTGCAACTGTTTTCCATAAATTATACACCATAATAAATACGCCTACTAAATACAATAAACCACCAACACTACGCATAACATACATTGGTATAATGCTGGTAACGGTTTCTAGAAATTGATACTTAATAGTACCATCTTCATTAAATTGTTTCCACATTTGGGCTTGTGCAAAACCAGCCCAATACATAGGTACGGCATATAAAATAATACCGATTGTGCCAATCCAGAAATGGGTTGATGCCAGTTTTTTAGAATACAATGGGGTATCAAATATTTTAGGGATTATCCAATATAAAATACCGAAAGTTAAAAATCCATTCCAACCAAGTGCACCCACATGCACGTGAGCAACAATCCAATCGGTAAAATGTGCAATGGCATTTACGCTTTTTAAACTAAGTAATGGCCCTTCGAATGTTGCCATACCATAACAAGTAACTGCAACTACCATAAATTTTAGTACTGCATCTTCTCGAACTTTATCCCAAGCACCTCTTAATGTAAATAAACCATTTAACATACCACCCCAGCTTGGTGCAATTAGCATAATGCTAAAAACAACACCTAAGCTTTGAGCCCAATCTGGCAAAGCAGTATATAACAAATGGTGAGGGCCAGCCCATATATAGATAAATATCAGAGCCCAAAAATGTATAATAGATAAACGATAACTGTACACAGGTCGGTTAGCTGCTTTGGGTAAAAAATAATACATGATACCCAGGTAGGGTGTTGTTAAAAAGAAGGCAACAGCATTGTGACCATACCACCATTGTACCAAAGCATCTTGTACACCTGCATACCAACTATAACTTTTAAGTGCAGAAAATGGCAACTCGAACGAGTTTACAATGTGTAACATAGCTACTGTAACCCAAGTAGCTATATAAAACCAAATGGCTACATACAAATGGCTTTCTCTACGTTTAAGAATAGTACCAAACATATTTATACCAAATACCACCCAAATTAAAGTAATAGCAATATCAATTGGCCACTCTAATTCGGCATATTCTTTACCCGTTGTATAACCAGCTAATAAGGTTATTGCTGCTGAAACAATAATTAGTTGCCAACCCCAAAAATGAATTTTACTTAAAACATCATTAAACATTCGGGCTTTACATAAGCGTTGTAACGAGTAGTAAACACCCATAAAAATACCATTGCCTACAAATGCAAAAATTACTGCATTAGTATGCAACGGTCTAATACGGCCAAAAGTGGTAATTGGTAAATTAAAGTTGGCTACTGGCAAATAAATTTGAACCGAAGCTAGTAAACCAACTAACATACCTACTACTCCCCAAAGAATTGTTGCAAAGGCAAACTGTTTTACTATTCGGTTGTCGTAATAAAATTTTTCTAATTCCATAGAGACATTTTTCCTGTTTTTAAATTTTAGCTATTTGCTAAGTTGTTTTAGTTATTCAAAAAATTACTTGTTAATGTGGGTCATTTGTTTCTTTAATAACTGGTTTATTATCGAATAAAATACGTATGGGTGGGCTTGTTTCATCATCGTACTGACCAGATTTTACACTCCAAATAAAACCTGCTAAAAACAGTGCAGCAACGGTTATACTAACGATTAATAAAATAATGATTACACTCATTTATTACTTTTATAGAACAAATGTATTGGTGGTTAAAAAAGTGTGGTATGATACAAATCAGCCGAAAAGATGACATTCGTCAATTTTTGAAAAACTGGTTATACTAGATTAAATTTTTACAAGAAGAAAGGTGATATATGTTACCAATTATAGATTTTGCAACCACTAGATTTGTGGTTTATTAATTTTATAGTTTGCACATTATGGAAAATATTCATTACTACGAAGTAAATGTTACGTGGAAAGAAAATAGACTAGGCAATATTGAATCGCCGGTTTTAAATAGTACAATAGAAGTAGTAACACCACCAGAATTTAGTGGCGGAATAGCTTGTGTTTGGAGTCCAGAGCATTTATTGGTGGCTGCAGTAAATAGCTGTTTAATGACTACTTTTTTGGCAATAGCCGAAAACTCAAAACTCGTATTCACCAATTTTAAAAGCAAAGCAAATGGCAAACTCGAAAAAGTAGAAGGCAAGTGGATGATTAGTGAAATTGAGTTAATGCCAACATTGGCAATTGCCAATGAAACTGATAGAGAAAAGGCCGAACGTGTTTTAATAAAGGCAGAAGCAAATTGTTTAATTTCTAATTCTGTAAAAGCTACAATTGTTTTTAAACCAAATGTGGTAATCAATTAATCAGTAGAATTACTTTTAAAATGAAGTTGTTTCTTCACTAATACAACTGCCCACAGAATTATTTTTAAAAAAAATTCTCCATCGCCACTTGAATAGAAAGAGGCTGTCTTGGATTTTTAAGACGGCCTCTTTTTAAGGGATAAAATATACTACATCTTATTTTCTGTGTTTTTTATGTGGTGGTGGTGCATGATGTGGATGTTTAACAGGGCAGCTTGAAATACCAAAAATTTTGTACAACGGACAAACTCCTACAAAGCTGGTAATTGCAAATATTATTGCAATTGCTATAATAATAATACCTACTACACCCTTAATAGCTGCTACAAAATAAACAATGGCCAATATGCCTGCTAATAATAAACGTATACCCTTATCTAGTTGCCCCATATTTGTTTTCATAAAACGTAATTTAAGTGTTTATAAAATGAATAATTGACTATTTAAAATTAGTGATTTTTTAAAGCCTTCAATTTATTTTAATTTAAGCTGCCATGCCTTAAAATTGCTTAAACCAAAAGTAATGAGCAAAATACTAATACTGCTACAAGGCATTAGTATAGCGGCTACCACAGGCTGTAAAATACCTTGTACTGCAAAACCAATGCCTACCAAATTATATAGGATTGATACTACAAAAGCAGTAGTTACTATTTTTTTATTAAACTTACAATACTGTATAAATTTATATAAACTAGGTAATTGAGCAGCTTCCATAATTGCATCGCTAGCAGGTGTAAAATTACTGCTGCTTTCTGCAATAGCTATGCCTACATTGGCTTGTTTTAAAGCCCCAGCATCATTTAATCCATCGCCAATCATCATTACTTTTTTACCATTTGTTTGTAAATGTTTAATGTTATTTAGCTTATCTGTTGGTTTTTGATTAAATAAAATTTTGGTGGTAAAGCCCATTAATTGTTGCAAATTATTTTTTTCGCCAACATTGTCTCCACTTAAAACCGCAAGTTCAAAATTATTTTGCAATTGGTTCATTAGTTGAGGTAAATGGTTTCTGTATTCATTCACAAAAATAAACTTACCCAATAGTTCTCCTTCAATAGCTATATAAACATTTGTGTCTTGTGAATCGTTGTTATTGGTTTTACATACAAAATTTTTAGACCCTAATACAACCAAATCACCCTCAACAAAACCTTCTATTCCATATCCAGGAATTTCTTGGTAACCTACCACTTGATTGGTTAAACTAGTGTTTGCCCAAGCAACAATTGATTTGCTCATAGGGTGATTACTTTGCGATGCTAAAGCAACAATTTTCCTTTTTATAGGGGCCGTAAGTTCAATACCAATATATTCAATATTGTTGTATCTGCCTGTTGTTAACGTACCGGTTTTATCGAATACGATGTAATTAATACTAGCAATATCTTCAATGGTTTGTGCATTTCTTAAGTAAAAATTATTTCTGCTTAACCTACGTAAAATATTACCATTGGTAAATGTATTGCTTAGCAATAACGCACAGGGGCAAGCAACTATTAAAACGGCAGTAAGCACATTCCAAATTCTTGTGGTATCGAAAAATGCCCAATAAACACCAGCAATTGTTGCAATCGAAAAAAGTATGAGGGTAAAATATTTGCTTATTAAATGTACAAAAGATGTTTCATTGTCATTTTTGTTTTTATTCAACTCTTCTCTATTCCATAATTTAGTTAAGTAGCTTTGGGTTACTTCTTTAATTACTAAGATTTCTATATTGCTACCCAATTGCTTACCACCTGCATAAACAATTTCGCCCATTTCTTTAACAATAGGCATGGTTTCTCCAGTAACAAAACTGTAATCAATCAAAGCTTTTCCTCTTGTTAAAATACCATCGGCAGGTATTAGCTCTTGGTTATGTATTAACAAAGTATCATCTAATTTAATTTCAGGAAGCGTTAAACTTTCTTCTGTTTCGCCATTAATTTTTGTAACAGCTAATGGAAAGTATGCGGTATAATCTCTTTCAAAACTTAGATTAGCATAGGTTTTATCCTGTAAAACCCTTCCGAATAACATAAAAAAAACAATGCCACTCATGCTGTCAAAATAGCCTAAACCCTGCCCAGCAATTACCTCATACATACTTCTGCTAAATGTAATTACAACAGAAAGTACAATAGGGGCATCAATATTTAATAAACCATGTTTCAAGCTTTTATAAGCACTTATATAAAATTCGGAAGCAGCATAAAAAAAAACAGGTAATGCAAGTAACACATTTAACCACCTAAACAAACTAATTAGCCCAGCCTCTTTGGCATCTATACCCAAATATTCTGGAAAACTCATCAACATAATATTAGCAAAACAAAAGCCAGCAACACCTAGTTTATATATTTTCGATTTTTCGATTGTTGGTTTCGAATTGTTCAAATTATTTAAACTAATATAGGGCTCGTACCCAATATTGGTAAGTAGTTCAGCCAATTTTCTAGTGCTTAATAAGGTATGATTAAATACGATGTCTACTTCTTTTTTATCGAAATTTACTTTACTACTTATAACCTGTTCGTTTAGGTTGTGCAAATTTTCCAATAGCCATAAACAACTGCTACAATGTATTTGTGGCAAGTAAAAAGTAATATGGGTTTGAAGCTGGTCTTTATAAGTAATTAATTGATTAGCAATAGAATCAGTATCTAAAAAAGCAAACTTATCGGATCTAACTTTTATTCGCTGGTTAATACCGGGGTTATTGGCAATGTTGTAATAATTACACATGCCACTTTTATTCAAAATTTCGTACACCAGTTTACAACCATCGCAACAAAAATATTTTTTTTGTGTTATCGTTGCATGATTACCACAATCTTCCCCACAGTGATAACATTGAATAGTAGCCTCCATAGCATGTTTTGCCATAAATGTATTTTATGAGCATGCAAAGTATCTATAGGCCTAAAAATAATCTATGACATTTATCATAGTGAAAGAAACTAAAAATCATGTACAATTAAAGTCGAAGCCATATTTTTATACCCATGGAAAAAAACTTATTGGCTACCGAAATAGATTTTATTACTTTATTTCAATATTCGTCCGAGGGTATCTTGGTAGCTAATGAACATGGAATAATACTATTGGCCAATAATGCTGCCGAGAAAATGTTTGGTTACAATAGTGGAGAATTGATTGATAAACCTATAGAATTATTAATACCTAGAAAAATTGCCCAACATCATCATAAATTAAGAGAGCAGTACAATTCAAATCCTTCGCCTAGATCAATGGGTGTGGGAAGGGATTTATATGCATTAAAAAAAGATGACTCTGAAATTCCAGTAGAAATTAGTTTAAGCCCATTTATTAATAGAACTGGCAAATATGTAATTGCGTTTGTAATTGATATAACAATAAGAAAAAAATTAGATGAAGATTTATTGAACCAAAAAAATGAATTAGAAAAACTTGCATTGGAGTTAGAAAAAAGAGTGAAGGATAGAACAATGATTTTAGAAGAAGCATTACAGCAATTAGAAATATCTAGAGAAGAATTAAAAACAGCTCTTGAAAAAGAGAAAGAATTAAATGAAATGAAATCAAGATTTGTTTCTATGGCATCGCATGAGTTTAGAACACCATTGGCCACCATTTTGTCTTCTCTATCTTTAATTAATAAATATGGCGAATTAAATGAAAAAGAGAAACAGCAAAAACATATTACCAGAATAAAAGATTCAATTACCCATTTAACAGATTTATTAAATGATGTATTATCTATTAGTAAGCTAGAAGAAGGCAAAGCTATGCTGCATGTGGAGCTATTTAATTTACATGATTATACCTCCGAAATTATTAACGAATTACAAATGTTGACTCAAAAAAAGCAATTCCTTATTTACCAACATGAAGGTTTAACTAACATTACACACGATAAAAAAGGCCTACGAATTATTTTCTTTAACCTTATTTCAAATGCTATAAAATTTTCTTCAGAAAATACCTCTATCGAAATATTTACCATTGTTAGTAATGAAGCAATACAAATAAAAGTATTGGATAAAGGTATCGGCATTAGCAACGAAGACAAAGAGCATTTATTTCAACGCTTTTTTAGAGGAAAAAATGTTACTAATATACAAGGCACTGGATTAGGTTTAAGTATTGTAGCCAGATATATTGAACTTTTTAAGGGCACAATTGAAGTAGAAAGTGTACTAAATTTGGGAACTACATTTAATATATCATTACCAAATAATTTATACCATGAATAAAAAAATATTATTGATAGAAGATAATGAAGGCATGAGAGAAAATATTGCAGAAATACTTTCTTTAGCTCATTACCAAGTTGTTACTGCAGTTAACGGAAAGGAAGGTGTAGCATTGGCAGAAAATGAAAAACCCAATTTAATTATTTGCGATATTATGATGCCAGAACTAGATGGCTATGGTGTATTACACATGCTTAGCAGAAACGATGCCACTGCAAGTATTCCTTTTATTTTTTTAACTGCAAAGTCCGAAAGAAATGATTTAAGAAAAGGAATGGAAATGGGAGCAGATGATTATTTAACCAAACCTTTCGACGATGTTGAGCTATTAAATGCTGTTGAAAGCAGGCTTAAAAAAACTGAGCTTCTCAAAAAAGAGTTTGGTAAAAGTATTTCCGATTTAGAAACCTTTATAAACGATGCCAAAGGAATAGAAACACTTCAACAATTAACAGAAGACCGTAATGTAAGAGCCTATAGAAAGAAAGAAGAAATTTATCAGGAAAACGCTTACCCACGTGGCATTTTTTTTGTAGCAAAAGGCAAAGTTAAAACCAGTAAAAGTGCCGACAATGCTAAAGAATACATAACTGGTTTATACAAAGAAGGAGATTTTTTTGGCTACCTTGCTTTATTAGAAGAAAGTAAATACAGCGATACTGCAACTGTTTTAGAAGATGCCGAAATTTATATGTTACCCAAGGAAGATTTTTTTACCTTACTGCATAGCAACATTCAAATATCTAAAAGATTTATAAAAATGTTGAGCGATGATTTACACGAACGTGAAGAACAATTGGTAAAACTAGCTTACAACTCGGTTCGTAAAAAAGTTGCCGATGCTTTGGTAACCTTATATACACGTTTTAATACCAACAAAGCACCAGGTTTTATTGTAAATATTTCTAGAGAAGATTTAGCCAATATTGCAGGCACTGCAACCGAAAGTACTATTAGAACACTAAGCGATTTTAAAGACGAAAAACTAGTAGAAATTAATGCCGGAAAAATAACTGTTTTAAATTTTGAGAAGTTACAAAATATGAAATGCTAAATGACGAATATTCATAATTTATAAATTACGATAAACGGTGTTTTATATTTAGCAATAAAAGTTATACAAAAGGTTATAAATATTTTTTATTACTACTAACGTTTCTTATACCTTATTTTAACTTTTACAACACCATCTTGTACCATGCCGATTTCTTTTGCAGCGGCTTTACTTAAATCAATAATTCTTCCTACAACAAAGGGTCCTCGATCGTTAATTCTTACAGTAACTGTTTTGCCATTATTTAAATTGGTTACTTTAACTTTTGTACCAAAAGGTAATTTTTTATGAGCAGCAGTTAATTCGTTTGGTTTGTATTTTTCTCCATTGGCCGTTTTACTGCCACTTAAATTATCTGAATAAAAAGAAGCTTTACCGGTTTTGTTAACGTAACTTCCGCAAGAAGAAAGTGAAATAAGCAGAATAATTAAATACAAAAATATTTTATTCATATTATTAATTTTATTTTTTAAACTTTGTTATCAGCACTAAACAAACCAAAGACTATTCTTTGTGGTTTACTAAAATTTATACCTTTTAGCTCCTAGTTATTTTATAAAACTATTAGAAAATAAATGAGCTACTCTACAATTGTTTTAAACAATTAAAATTTTTTGTTGAAAACAATTTGAGCATAAAAAAAGATTGATGAAAACCACCAATCTCTTATAAAAAATATACGATTAACTTAAGCAAATGGAGCTTTTGCCACTTTTGCTTTTACTAAGTTATTTCTAATTTCTATAAATATTTCACTATCTAAACTAGCATATTCTATGGCTACATAACCTAAGCCAACTGCCTTACCTAAAGTTGGGGCTTGGGTGCCACTGGTTACAATACCAATGGTATTACCCATTGCATCTTTAATTAAATGATCGTGTCTTGGAATACCACGGTCAATCATTTCGAAACCAACCAATTTTCGTGTAATGCCTTCGGCTTTTTGTTGTTCAATAATTGATTTGGCAGTAAACTCTTTCGTAAACTTTGTAATCCAACCCAATCCACCTTCTAGTGGAGATGTGGTATCAGTAATATCGTTGCCATATAAACAATAACCCATTTCCAATCGCAAAGTATCTCTTGCAGCTAAGCCAATTGGTTTAATACCCAATTCCATCATTTTATCCCAAATAATATCGGCTGCTCCGTTTTCGTCTCTAAAATATATTTCTACACCACCGGCACCAGTATAACCTGTTGCACTTACCAAAACATTTTCAACACCAGCAAAAACACCTTTGGTAAAAGTGTAATATTTTAGGTTCATGATATCCATTTCGGTTAACGGTTGCAATAGTTTACAAGCATTTGGCCCTTGAATGGCTAATAAACAAGTTTTATCGCTTACGTTGTGCATCTCTACATTATTGAAATTGTATTTACTAATCCAATTCCAATCTTTTTCAATATTACTGGCATTCACCACTAACATATACACATTGTTTTCTTCAACACAATACACAATTAAATCGTCTACAATACCTCCTTGCTCATTTGGTAAGCAACTATATTGTGCTTTGCCATTGGTTAGTTTACTTGCATCGTTGGTGGTAACCCTTTGTATAAGATCTAAAGCATGTGGGCCCTTTAAAATAAATTCGCCCATATGACTTACATCAAAAATGCCAACATTGTTTCTTACAGCTGCATGCTCATCGTTAATTCCTGTATAAGAAATAGGCATATTATAACCTGCAAACTCGGCCATTTTTGCACCTAAGGAAATATGTTTTTGGGTAAATGGAGTATTCTTCATTGCAATCATTTTTGTTTAAGTAACAAAAATAAGGTTGCAGGTTGGCTATAAAAAATTATTAAGTAATACCATCTTGATTTAATAAATAGGCCAAAGGACTATGTTGAAATCTTAGATGGTATTATACCGATATAAAACAGATTGGACTATTTTGTATTTCACTTCGGTATAATTGGTTTTAAATTGTAGCAAAAAAAGTTACTCTATAAAAAAAGCAACAGCATTTAAACTGTTGCTTCCTATAAAAACTGTAGTATAATTGACTATCTTAAACTCAAATACTACTGTATGGTTTGCTTTATATCCTCACACAAGTCTTTAATTTTTGATATTGAATTTTCGTTATTCTCTTGTTTATTAAACTTTATTTTAATTGAGCCGGGGGAAGATTGAATATAAAATTTAGTATCGTCTTCTAAAGTTATAGTTCTGCGAACATTATTATTACTAAAGGATGTAGATGAGTAACCCATTAAATTTTTATCAATACACAATCTTACTCTTTCAGTTTTTCTTTTATTAAACTTTGCTTTAAATTGATAATAAGTATCTCCATCACTAGTAGTTATACTGGTATTATTTCTATTATAATTACAACCAGCAAAAAATAAAATTGTTAAAGCAGCTAACAAAAAAGTTAACAGATAGGTTTGTTGTTTTTTCATTTTTTTAATTTAATACATGTTGAAAACCAGTTTTTATAACCGAGTGTAAACAATTGTATCTCTTCTTTCGCCTTGTAAAACTTTAAATTTCGATGCAGTTAATTCTAAAATACTGTCTTTACGCTCTGTACCATTTGGCCTAGTAATAATTAAAGTATTGTTGTTATCACTTAGCCTCCATTTAACTTCTTGTACACCTTGAGGTGCTGTTAACTCGACTGTATTGTTTGATTTGTATTCGAAAACCAATGCTGCTACTGAAGTTTCCATCATGTCCATATTTTGTTCCATTTGTTCTGCAGCCTCTGGATCAGTTTTTCTTCTACTTTCAATTTGTGCAGTTACAAATTTCTTAATTGAATTATCATCTACTCTCCACTTACCTAAAATTTCGGTACTTCTATCCAAAATTGGTGTAAAGGCAGTTGTGACAATAATAATTAATGCTAGCAGGATATTTATTTTTTTCATTGTTATGTTTTTATTTTTTTGAAATTGGTAAGACCAAATTATAATTTATTTATGGTAATTTTTACCATTAAAAAGAGAAGGGAAGAACCTCCCATTGAGACCAATACGAGGTTCTTTGCTCCCAACTTCAACCAAGGTTAAATAGAGTAACGATAAATTAATACATTACCTAATATAATATTATTTTCTTTCACGGTTGTTTTTGATGGCACTACAGGTTTTGCAGGTAATGGTTTTGTTGGTGTGTACTTGTAAGTAGCACTATCAACTTTAGACTTTTCTAATTCTTGCTTTAGCTCATCTGCTTTTCTTCTATTTTCTTCTGCCTTACGTTCATTTTCTTGAATCTCTTTTTCTAACTCTTCTTTACTTCTTTTATACTTATACAACTTTTCATCGTAATTATCATCGCCATTAGAATCGTCATTATCACTTAACTTATCGGTCCTTTTTAAACCTCCAGCAGTCATAATATATTCAACTCCATGTCTCCAATTTTGCTCACCCTCTTCGCTGTACCAATTATTATCCCAGTTATCATTTTCGCCAAAATTTACGTGAGCAAAATTTCCCCAACTCCAGCCAGAGTTTTGGCTAATTTTTATTCTCTTACCAACAGGCACTTCAATGGTTACAATAACACGTTGGTTTCTAAATTTTTCGTTTGGTGTTATACTAATTCCCTTTTCTAATAATAGGGTACTATCTTTTTGTACAATATTATAGTCTATTTTGTTCACCAAATAATTAGCTCGTGTTTTACTGCTTCCGTTGCTAAATTTTACCATTTTTACACTAAAACTATCGGATTTGGTTTGTACAATTCTTATACGAACGTTTCTTACAAAAACAGTGTCTTCATCTAAGGATGCAAATGGTTCCATTTCGAACCAATTGTTTCTATAATATTTACCAAAAGAATTGGCTTTTATTTCTAACTTATTGATGCTTGGATTTTCTAACTTTATTGATTGCTCTTCTGGTGTATTTTTATACTTAAATTCTTTACTTAAAGATGCAATTAAAAGTATTAAACAAACCCAACCCAAAACCCATAATCCAGAAAAAGAGTATCTAACCAAATTGCTGTTACCCCTCATTTTGGTAATTCTCCGAATAATAAAAATCACTATACCAACAACAGGAACCCAAATAAATAATAACAATGTACCCCAAGCATATAAAGATTGATTACCTGAATTAAGTAGGTAGTTTTTTATTGGCATTAACCCTGTAGTTGCTACGCCCAAAGCAAATAAACCAGCAACTATACTAAACAATACACAACCCAAAATAAAGTACACAAATATTTTTACAACTAGTACAATAATATCTCCTAAACCTCTACTTTTTTTACGAGCTACATTATTTGCTTCGCTTGCAAACTGTGTGCCTTTGTTGGCAACAGCTTCTCCAAATTCTTTTCCTTTTTCTCCAACTGTTTGCCCAAAACTACTAGCTCTTTCACCTAACTCTTCACCAAACTTTTGAGCTCTTTTTCCAAATCCTTCTAAATCGTTTTGAATAGTATTTTTAATATTATTTAAATCTACTTTTTCGCCTTTCATTTCTAATTTATCGGCACTTGTTTTTGCTTCTGGCAAAACAACCCAAAGTATAATGTAAATAAATAATGAACCAGGGCTAAACGATACGCTTAAAAAGCTAGGAAAATCCCACCAACCCCAATTTCCAAAACGAAATATGAAGGAAAAAAACGGAATTAAAAATAGCATTCTAGGAATCCAAACACTTACGCCAAAATAACTAGACAAGCCACTACAAACACCTGCTATCACTTTGTCATCACCATCTCTAAACAACCTTTTTCGCAAGCTTCCTATTACTTGTGTTGCACTACTTGGTACAGCCACCCAAAGAATTAAATAGGGTATAAATACTATACCAAAAAATATGATAAATAATATTCTTACCACCAATGGATCTATGCCAAAGTAATTAGCCAAGCCACTACATACACCACCTAAAACTTTGTGGTTCTCATCTCTAAACAACTTTTTTGTTTGTTGTGTAGTATAGGCATGTTGTTGCTCTTGCTGATAGTTTTGGCTTTTTTGTTGGGTAGTTTTTTCACCGTCTAATTGAGATTTTACATTAGCTTCTTCGCCATCAAAATCTTCTGGACGCCCCATACTATCTATTATTCTGTTTACATCATCCTCTGTAATACAGGTACTACCTTTTTTTAATGTTTCGCCAAATAGTTCGGCAATTCGGCCTTCGATATCATTAATAATTTCGTCTCGGCCTTCTTCGTTTGCAAAATACTTTCGCAAACTTTCTACGTATCTATTTAATATTTCAAAGGCATTTTCTTCAATGGGTATTACCCTGCCTTGAAAGTTTATGTTTATTACCTTTTTCATTTCAGTTCAATTTTTTGGTTAAAGTTGATTTTGGTTTTCGGTATATATTGGCTGTGTTAAAGCTTTTACTGCATCGGCTAGTTCATTCCAAGTTTTTTCTAGTTCGTTGTAAAAGGCCAACCCCGTTTCTGTCATTACAAAATATTTTCGGGGTGGTCCACTATTGCTTTCAACCCATCGATAAGTTAAGTAATTGGCATTTTTTAATCTGGTTAATAACGGATAAAGTGTGCCTTCTAATATGTGCAGGTTGGCTGCTTTCATTTTATCAACTAGATCACTTGGGTAAACTTCTCCCTGGCGTATTATTGATAAGATGCAAAACTCTAGCACTCCCTTTCGCATCTGACTTTGTGTATTTTGTATGTCCATTGTTAACTTTTTTTTGGAGGATGTATAAAATTCTTGTCTAATTCGATTATGCAAATAACCTTCTGGTTGCCCATGTTTTTTTGGTAGATTGTATTTTCCATAAATCGGCTGTGCTAAATACACGATTTATTTTTTGGATACCTGTTGCAACTGTTTCTTTTACTTCTTTGGTTAAGTTAACCATTTCGTTGCTGTTTAATTTGTTTAATAAGTTGTTGTTTTGAGTTTTCATAACTAAATATTTTATTGTTTTTTTTAATTTTTGTTTTGTGTTAATCTTTTTAGATACTAAGCAAATATTCTTCTTGTTGTTCTAGTTTTTTTGGCATTTTGTATTTTCCATAAATCGGCAGCACTAAATACACGATTCATATGTTGAATACCTGTTGCAACTGTTTCTTTTACTTCTTTGGTTAAGTTAACCATTTCGTTGCTGTTTAATTTGTTTAATAAGTTGTTGTTTTGAGTTTTCATAACTAAATATTTTATTGTTTTTTAATTTTTGTTTTGTGTCAAAAACTTGTTCTTTTCTTACTTTGACTACACAAAGATGGGATTTTATTTGGTACTATGCAAAACAAAGTACCATCTTTTTTATAGTAGCATGTTAACGACAATAATATAGAAAGCCTATAAACCCAATGTTTATAAGGCTTTCAGCCAATTAAGGTAAATTTATTAAAAATGTATTTTGTGATGAACGGTAAAATAGCTTGATGAATGAATGCAAATATTTATCCGTTTTCTAGAGAATTCAGTTTTCATCGAACATTTTTAATTGAATTTTAATTAAATAAGTACATTTAGAATAAATTGTGAGAGTTGGATTGCCTATAATTAATGTTTGTTTATGAAAAATGTACTTTTTATTGCCTTATTGCTAATAGTAATTGGTTGTAGCAAAAAAGCATTGCAACCAGTTGCTCCCGTTGCAGTTTTACCTATAATTGCAGCCCCACCACCATTTGGTTTTTATGTTGTTGGGTATTTTCCTAGTTATAGAGACCCTTCATTGGTACCAGACGTTAAGTTTAAAATGTGTAATGTTATATGTTATGCCTTTGCCAATGTAAATAGTACAGGTGGCTTAACACTTGCTAGCCCATCGGTATTAGCTAGTGTAAAAACTAAGGCAAAAAACAATGGGGCTAAAATATTTATTAGCCTTGCTGGTAGTACAACAGATTGGAAAAATATGGCAGCCACTGCTATTGGTAGAACCAATTATATAAATCAAGTAATGAATTTGGTAAGATCGTATGAATTAGATGGTGTTGATGTAGACTGGGAATTTCCAAGCACAACAGATGGAACTGATAGTACCTACACCTCTTTAATGAAAGAACTAAGCGATAGCTGCCACATGGGATCTAAGTACTATTTAACAGCAGCACTAACCTCTGGAAAATACATTGGGCAATATACCAATGCCATAAAAAGTGAATTATGGACAGGTAATTATGTCGACTTTTTTAATATTATGGCTTACGACGATTTTAATACAACTGTTCCATTTAAACACCACAGCGATTATACTTTAGCTCAAGTATGTTTAAATTATTGGATAACTACAAGAGGTATTCCTAGCAATAAAGTAGTATTAGGCATACCAGCCTATGGCAGGCCAAGTGGAATAACACAAACAGGCACCATTTTAACTTATGCATCAATTTTGGGTCAAGGAGGAAGTGCACAAACAGATAGTGCAGTCGTTTCAATAGGGTCTTTTACCAACTATAAAATTTATTACAACGGCCAACCTACTGCTAAAAGAAAAGCCATGCTGGCAAAAAATACTGCTGGCGGTGTAATGATGTGGGAAAAAGCTCAAGATAGCCACGATGCAACCTCACTTTTAAAAGCAGTTTGTGATACCATTGGAAGGGTTTATTAAACTATTAAACAATTCATTTGTCCATAAATTTGAAAAACACCAATTGCCAATGCATTTTGATGATAAAACCCTACTAGAAGACTTTAAACAGCCCGACTTAAAAGAAAAGGCTTTTACTTCGATTATAAAAAAATATCAAGAAAAATTGTATTGGCATATTAGACGTATGGTGGTAACACACGACGATGCAAACGATGTTTTACAAAATATGTTTATTAAGGTATGGAATGGATTACAAAATTTTAGAGAAGATAGCCAATTATATACCTGGTTATACAGAATTGCCACTAACGAAAGCCTAACCTTTTTAGATCAACAAAAAAGAAAATCATCTGTTAGTTTTAGCAATGTTGAAGAGGGTTTAAGTAATAAAATTAAAGCTGATAGTAATTTTGATGCAAATAGAT
Organism: Chitinophagaceae bacterium; assembly: GCA_031429335.1. Classification (GTDB taxonomy): domain Bacteria; phylum Bacteroidota; class Bacteroidia; order Chitinophagales; family Chitinophagaceae; genus UBA1930. Next base: position 66,386 of record JANOZK010000166.1, read on the forward strand.
TAGAATGGAAATTACAATTGGCCATACAAAAATTACCAGAAAAACAAAGAGCAGTTTTTAATTTGCGTTATTACGATGAAATGCCCTACGAAGAAATGAGTAGGGTTTTAGAAACAAGCGAAGGTGCTTTAAAAGCTAGTTACCACCATGCTGCAAAAAAAATTGAAGATTTTATTTTAAATCATTAAACCTTAAAGGGCAATAATGGTCTTATTGCAACTAAAATGAACCCAAATAACAACATATTACAAGAATTAATAGAAATATCACCGGTTGTAGCTAACCTGTCAAAAAATAATGTTTACACCACACCTCCAAATTATTTTACTAATTTGGAAAACGAAATTTTACTAAAACTAAACCCAATTGGTTTATTAAGTAGCTCTAAAGCAAATACTTATGATACTCCCAATGGGTATTTTACCAATTTAGCAGAAAATATTGTAAACAAAGTAAAGCAGGCTAATTATACAAAAAACGAGGTTGCAGAAGAGTTACAAATTGTGGCCCCTTTTCTAAATACGATTAGTAAAGAAAATGTTTACACGGTAAACAACCAATATTTTAATAATTTATCTTTTGCACCGTTAAAGCAAGAAAAAGCAAAAATTATTTCATTTTCTTCTACCAGAAAGTGGTTGAGTTATGCTGCTGCTGCTGTTATTATGAGCATTTTAGCAACTGGGGTGGTACAATACCTAAAAACTGATTCTAATACCAATTTCCATATAGAAATTCAAAAAACTTCCGACGAAGAGCTAAACAGTTATCTAGACAACCAACCAAATACAGATGCAACTGCTACCTCTTACCACGAAACAAATGAAATAGATGCCTCTGGCCTTTTTGAAGGTACACCCACAGAAGAATTACATAATTACCTTAACGAACAACCAGAAACTACAATAAATAGTAAAGACAATATTTAATAGATTATATATTATGAAAAGAATTATTTTAACCTTCCTCTTTGTATTGCTTGCAAAAATGTTTTTTGCTCAGCCAAAAGGTGGTGCACAACGAGGAGAAAGAATAGAGGCACTTAAAGTAGCCTATATAACACAAGCACTTAAGCTTACTGCAGAAGAAGCTCAAAAATTTTGGCCCATATTTAATAGCTATGTAGCCGAATTAAAGAAAGCAAAAATGGATAATAAAGACGATGAATTAACTTTTCAAGAACAAGCTCTTGCAATAAAGAAAAAATACAAACCAGAGTTTAAGAAAATTTTAAACGACGATACTCGGGTAAATACCATTTTTAAAGCCGAAGGGGAATTTAGAAACGAACTAAAAAAAGAGCTTCAAAAACGCATGGAAGAACGCCGAAAAAAACAACCTCCCCAACAATAAATAATACCACAGCCAAGTAAAGGGTTTGCCGCTTCAAATCTGAAGCAACAGGTAAACCAGTAACAATTAGTAGAAGAAGTTTGCCTAATAAGCCAATCAACTGTTTTTGTTGATAGGTTAAGGGTTGGGTTTCTACAAACTAGTTTACTTTAGGTAACTATTTTTTTATTGCCTTTTTGATCTACCTTTTTTAAATTGCTTGCTGGTTTATTACTAAAGTTGGGTCTAATGAATCGTCTTTTATTTGTTTTAGTAAGTTTTTTGCCTCGTCTAAATCAAGGCAAATTTGCAATACTAACATTGGGTTAATTAATTCCTTATTTTTGATTGCTGAGTTTTTTGTAAAGTGGGCTGTAGAATAAGGGTGAGGCAGCGGTTGCGTTGTTTTAAATCCTGCATATTGCAGGGCACCCTTCAACTGTGTATCGTTTATCGTATTTTTTTAAATAATATAAATTGGTTGATTAGCTCAACCTTTTATGAGTAAAGATAGTTGCGTAAAGTACCAAAAGTACAAGTGTGCGACGCAACAACAGATACATAGTAGTACAGCAGGCCATTACCTCAAAAAATTACAGTTTTATCAATTAACCTTATTAATTTAATTATATGGGCTGTAGTAGTTGTAGTACTAATACTGGTGGCAAACCAGGAGGTTGTAAAAGCAATGGTGGTTGTAGTACTGGTGGTTGTAACCGTTTAAATGTGCATGATTGGTTGGCCAATTTGCCAATTGACGATAGCGAAACTACTTGCAAAGTGGTTGAGGTAAGTTTTAAGCAGGGAAGCAGAAAAGAATTTTTGAGAAACTTAACCGGCCATTTTTTTGAAAAAGGGGATTATGTAACCATCGAAGGGGTAAACGGTTTTGATGTTGGCGAAATAGCCTTAAGTGGAGAGTTGGTTCGCATACAAATGAAAAAACGTGGCATCAACGAAAATAGCGATGAAATTAAAAAAATATTACGTCGCAGCACCGATAGAGATATTGAAACTTTTGCCATTAGTAAAGATCGAGAGCCTGCAGTGCAAGCCAGAAGTAGGGAACTAGCCATACAGTTTAAGCTACAAATGAAGCTGAGTGAAGTAGAAATACAAGCCGATGGTAAAAAAGCAACCTTTTTTTATACCGCCGATGATAGAGTTGATTTTAGAGAACTAATTAAACAATTTGCTACCGAATTTAAACTAAAGGTAGAAATGAGGCAAATTGGTATTAGGCAAGAAGCTGCAAAAGTAGGTGGTATTGGTAGCTGTGGTAGAGAGTTGTGTTGTAGTACTTGGTTACACGACTTTAAGAGTGTAAATACTACTGCTGCACGTTACCAAAATTTAAGTATTAACCAAACCAAATTAAGTGGGCAATGTGGTAGGCTTAAATGTTGTTTAAATTATGAATTAGATACTTATTTAGATGCGTTACAACACTTTCCTGATAATGCCGAAAGTTTTGAAACTGCGAAAGGCACCGCCTTTTTAATTAAGAAAGATATTTTTAAAAACTTAATGTGGTACATTATACAAGGTGGCAGCAAACATTACCCATTAACCATACAACGTGTTAAAGAAATTAAACGCTTAAATACACAGGGAATAAAACCAGAAGAGTTAGAAGCTGTAGATGTTACTACTGGTAAACCTAAAGAAATTGAACCCACTTTTGTTGATGCTGTTGGCGAAATTAGTTTGCGTAGTTTAGAAAAAAACGACAGAAAAAGAAGAGATCAACAGAGAGACGATAGAGGCAATAACGATAGAAGAAATGCTGGCCCCGAGAGAAGACCAGACAACCGTAACCAACAACAAAGTAATGGTGGTGGCCAACAAAGGCAACAGCAACAAAGGCAACAGCAACAAAGACAACCACAAAGGCCTAATAACCCCAACCAGCAACGCCCTAACCAACAACAGGGCAATGGTGGTCAACAACAACAAAGACAACAACAAAACCCAAAACCACAACAGCCAACCCAACGGCCAACCATTACAAAAGCTGGTAGTAAACCACCAGAAGAAAAGAAGGATTAAATAACTGTTATAGCTTTAGGTTATAAGCTAAACCTTTGCAACTTTGTTTTATACATAGTTTGGACTGCATTTTGCTGTTACACGCTATATAAAACATAGGTATATGAAAAAAATTATACTAATCTTTAGTCTAGCTTTTGTTTTTTACTGCACAAGCTATAGCCAAAACGCACCAACTAAAATTATAGTTTCTAAGGCAAAGGGCGAAAAACCACCACCCAATAATTTTACAAAAAAATTTATAACTATTGGTGTGGGTTATGAGTTGGGTTTACCAACTGGTAGTATGGCAACAGGCATGAGCCCCATACATAGCATAAATGTTAACAGTAGTTTACCCTTAAGTTTTATTACACCAAATTTACAAATGGGTATTGATGTTGGTTATGGTTTATACGGTTCTAAAAATTTCGATATTAATTATAGGCAAGGGGGCAATTATATAAACACTTCTGTAATTTACAATAGCGATGTTGCCCAAGCTGGTATGTATGCCAATTATTTGTTTAATTCGAAAAGTAAGTTTCAGCCATATGTATTGGCTAAGTTGGGCTATTTAGAAATGAGTAGCAGCTTTAGTGTACTTGATCCTAAAGACCCCGAAGCATGTAGAGTATTAGAAGATGAAACCATAGCAAGTGATGGTACTTTATACTGGGGTTATGGTATTGGCTTTAGGTTAAATGTTGGCAAAAACACTAATAATACAAGAAATTTTGTTGATTTTTCCATTTCACATACAAGAGGCAATACAATAGATTATGTGAATATTAATCACTTACACAATCACAATGCACCAACTCCATTATCGGCTGATTCAAAACCGCTAAACGTTACATTTATTAATGCGAGTACCCAAAATATTCATCAGCACCGTATAGCAGAATTGTATACTAAACCTTTAAATATTTTGCAATTTAAAATTGGCTATGTCGCATATTTACGGTTAAAAAGAGGGTAAATAAAAGAGGAATCTTTGTAGTAATCGTTAAAAGGTTTAATGGAATGAGTTTGGCTACATCAATTTAACTATACTCACTGCATTATTAGGCAACCGTTACCAGTGCACAGCACTAATACTTTTTTCATCTGTCAATTTTGACAATGCTGATTAAAATCCAGAGTAGGTTGATGATGGTAAACCTTGCATCAAAACCATACATAAAGTTTAGGCAAACAATACCACACAGAATTATCACAAATCTTTTGTGTCTGCCGATGTAGTCAATTATTTTTATCATGTATAGTTTTTTTGCAGTTACTTGCTATGATGGCAAAGCTTGTGGTATCGAAATAAACTTACTAATTATGCAAAAAATTTACCACAAAGAAAATCCATAAAAATCCTTCAGAAATCTGAAATAAATTGCTCTATGCTTTTATAAAAATTGTATTAATCTTGGCTAGCCATTTTTTCGCTATTTTCTGCCATTTGTAAAGCCTCAATAAACTCTTCAATTTCGCCACCAATCACAGCATCTAAGTTGTAAGAGGTTAATCCAATTCTATGATCGGTAACCCTGCCTTGTGGCCAATTATAAGTTCTAATTTTTGCACTTCTATCACCCGTACTTACCAAAGTTTTTCTTTGACGAGAAATTTCATCTTCATGTTTGCGTACTTGTTCTTCATACAATTTTGTACGCAACATATTCATGGCTTTTTCTCTATTGGCTAACTGGCTTCTTTCTGTTTGGCAAACTACCACTACACCAGTGGGAATATGGGTTAAAAATACTTTGGTTTCTACCTTATTTACATTTTGCCCACCAGCACCACCACTTCGGGCTGTTTCCATTTTAACATCACTTTCCTTCAATTCAAAATCAACTTCTTCGGCCTCTGGCATAACAGCAACAGTTGCTGCACTTGTATGCACACGACCCTGTGTTTCGGTATTAGGCACACGTTGTACACGGTGTACACCACTTTCAAATTTTAGTGTGCCATATACATCTTCTCCCGTAACTTCTAAAATAACTTCTTTGTAACCACCAACTGTACCTTCGCTTTCGCTAACTAAGGCTGTTTTCCAACCTTTTTTGTTGCAATAACGTTGGTACATGCCCAATAGATCGCCAGCAAATAAACTGGCTTCATCGCCACCCGTACCAGCACGAATTTCAAGAATGGCGTTTTTATCGTCTTGAGGATCTTTAGGTATTAATAATTGCGTTAAAGCTTTTTCTAATCTTTCTTTTTCAGCTTCTAAATCGGGTAATTCCATTTTTGCCAATTCTTTCATTTCATCGTCGTTACTATTTAGAGTTTCCTTGGCAAAGTCATAGTTAGAAACAACTTTTCTATATTGCTCATAAGGTTGAACAATTTTTTCTAACGAACGGTACTCTTTACTTTTTAAACCAAATTCTTTTTGGTTATTAATAATTTCGGGATTGGTTAATGCAATACCAACTTGTTCAAATCTTGCCTTAATAGCATCTAACTTATCAATCATACCTCAAATATTTTTCGAAGGGCAAAAGTAATGTTTTGAAAGACAAAAAAATAAACCTCCTATTTTAATAGAAGGTTTATGATAATTATAGTAAAACTAAGGTTGCTTATTTTCTTCCATACCACCAACCAATAAAAGCTCCAGATACAGCCCCTAATACGCCATTAGCAAGTATATCAACTACAAAAACTCTTCTTGAATACAAATTAAACTGGGCATGGAACATACAATTAAAGCCTACGCAAATCAAGAAAAAAATTATAAAGCCTGTAATAAAACCTTTACTAGCAGTATTAATTCCCGCGAGGGAAAAAACATATGCCAACATTAAACCCCAAGCTAAATTTGCAAACCCAATAAATAAAACATCAGGAGGTTCTTTAAGCAGACCAGGGTAAGCCAGCATATTGCTATTGTAATAACTCATAAGCAATACACCAAAAATTAGCCATCCAAGTAAAAAAGTTACTACAGCAGATAAAAGACCTGCAACAATTGTTTTTGTGTTCATATTTTTTAGTTTTAAGGATGAAAAAAATATCTTGTGTAAAATAGAAATTAGTTTTGGAAATTGCAACCTAGCTTTAGCACATTACTTATTTATTACAAAACCATTACTTTTATTTTATAACTTCTACAAAATCAATGCTATGAAACTATTTGTTTGTGTACTTCTTCTTTTTTGCAATTATTGTTTTGCACAACAGCAAGCCGATGTTTTAATTAAAAACGGTAAAATTTTAGATGGAACCGGCAATAGCTGGTTTTATGCAGATATTGCAGTAACAAAAGGCAAAATTATAAAAATTGGTAAGCTACCTAATTGGCAAGCAACTACCACTATTGATGCAACTGGTTTAATAGTTGCCCCAGGTTTTATAGATGTACATACCCATTTAGAAGACGATGAAAAAAGAAACCCACTAGCTACCAATTTTATTTTAGATGGAGTTACCACTTGTATTACAGGTAATTGTGGTAGCAGTACCACTAATATGAAAAACTATTTTGGGTTTATAGATAGTTTAAAATTATCGATAAACGTTGCTGCATTAGTTGGTCATAACGATGTACGAAAGGCTGTATTAGGCCGTGCCATGAGAGACCCCAACGAAACAGAAATGCTACAAATGGAAAGCATTGTTGAACAAGCCATGAAAGATGGGGCTGTTGGGCTTTCTACCGGCTTAATTTATATACCAGGCACTTTTAGCAAAACAGAAGAAATTGTACGCCTGGCAAAAGTTGCAGCTAAATACAACGGTGTTTATGCAAGCCATATACGCAGCGAAGGTGATAGTGTTGTAGAAGCTGTTGAAGAAGCTATTTACATTGGTAAATCAGCAAATATGCCTGTTGAAGTTTCGCATTTTAAAGTAAGTGGACAACAAAATTGGGGCCGCAGTAAAGAAACATTGCCTTTAATTTTAAATGCTAGAGCAGCAGGTTTAGATGTAACCATCGACCAATATCCTTACACTGCAAGTAGTACTGCGTTAAGTACCATTTTACCAGATTGGGCTTTGGCCGATGGACAAGATAGCATTAACGCAAGATTGTCTAATACCAGCTTAAGAAAGAAAATAAAAACGCAAATGTTGGCCAGCTTGAAAAAGCGAAAACTAAAACATTGGAGTTATGCTGTGGTGGCTTATTACCGTGCCGACACTAGTTTTAATGGCAAAAGCATCGAAGAAATAAACTTGTTATTAGGCAAAAAACATAAAGCAAACGATGAGGCAGAAACTATTATGGATATGATGAAAAAAGGCGGTGCATCTGCTGTTTTTCATGGCATGAGTGAGGATGATGTAAAATTTATTATGAAATATCCTTTTAATATGTTTGCAAGCGATGCAACCATTAGAATTTTAAATTCTGGCAACCCCCACCCCAGAGGTTATGGAACCAATGCAAGGGTGTTAGGCAAATATGTACGAGAAGAAAAAGTAATTAGTTTAGAAGAAGCCATAAGAAGAATGACGAGCTTACCTGCACAAAAATTTCAACTAAAAGATAGAGGCCTTTTACGTGAAGGTTTTGCTGCCGATATTGTTGTGTTTGATGAAAAAGAGGTAAAAGATCTTTCTACTTTTGATAAACCACACCAATATAGCACAGGTTTTAAATTTGTTTTGGTTAATGGCAGTTTAACGGTAAACAATGGCTTACATACTGGTGCAAGAAATGGTATGGCTTTAAGAAATTTTAGTTTTATGGGCTTTTAATTACACGACAAAAACCAATGGTAGCAATGGGTTTATAGTTTGCAAAATGGGTTAATCTGCTGAAGGAATGTTCAACGGTGATTCATTGTTTGGCGGCTTCAAATCTTTTGAACTGTTTATAGATTTATTCAATTTCATTTTTTATTCTTAGACTTTACAGTTATTAATTTTTTTGCATTTTGGCTGCTCACTATTTTCTTCCCAGTTTTTGCTTCTATAGCCTTTCTTGTATTACCTGCAATGGTACCTCCTTGTTTTGCAATCATTTTATTTTCAGTAAGATTCTTGGGCTTTTTCTCATTGCTAATTTCTTTTGTAGTGGCTTCCGCAAGCATATTCAGTACCAATTCTAAATTGGTCATATTATCCAGCAGGTTTTCTTTCTTTAAATTTTTATGTTGTTTGTATTGCTTTACAGTTTTACCACTCCAAGCCTGCGTAATTATGTCAGTAAGTGTTGCAAACTCTTGCCCATTTTTTATACCACGGCTTTCCCACTCATCCGTTAATTCTTTTCTTACCTCAATACTTTTTAATCGTTGATTAATCCAATCTTTACTGTAACCAAGTCTTGTGTAATTTTCCATGGCCCTTTCAATACTTAATTCAGGGTCCTGACTTTCTTCAATTCTTTCGTAGCCTGCTTTTGCCAGCCATTGTTTAAATGGTTCTGCTTTTGGCGATGGGATGGATTGTATTAGTCGGAAAAGTTGCTCGGTATCCGCAACATCGGTAAGTCTGAGTTTTCCATCAGCAGCCTCCATTTTCAAAGCGTTACAATTTGTAACGGTTTCATTTCCTTCATCTTTCAGGCGTTTTTTCATTACCCGCCAATATACTTGTGGGTTGGGGCTTTCTGTCAAAACTTCAATTACATCTATAACTGATAAATACCATTTCTCTTCCTCCGCATCCCAGTGGCTACGTATTTTTTTATGTTCAAATAATTTAATGTTGCTCACAATTTTAATTTTTCATTTTTCTATAAATGAACGCAGAGGCAAAGCCAACTATTACAAGTAGCAAAAATTTCAGGAGCCACTTCTGCCAACTTTTTAAGGCCATTTTAATACCTTTATTTCAAATGATATTCTTTAAGTAGTAAATTTATCAATGCAGCATTTTATATTGTCTGCCATTTCTTTAATTGATTAATCTATTAATCTGTTCAATCGCATAACCCAAAGCACTAAGGTTAATTATTGAAGTTTGCTTAATGCTGTTTCTAATTTATCTAACATTTCGGTAATATCTTCTTTTTTACAAACACCCACACTAAGCCTATACCAAGGGCTTGTGTTACTAGCACCAAAACAATAAAAAGGAACAACAGCCAATTTAGCTTCGCTAAGTATATAGGCTGTAACATCGGCTTGTGTTTGCAATACATTACCATCGGCAGTTTTTTTGCCTACCAATGCAAGTTGTATGGTTAAATATATTGCAGCTTGTGGGGTAACAGCATCTACAGAATAACCTTTTGTTTTTAATGCGGCAAAGCCATTGTAAATATTTACCAACCGATACTCTAATTCTGTTTTATAGGCTACTAAAAAATTTTGTATGGCAATTGTTTGAGTTAAATATTTGGCAGTAGCTTTTTGTTCTGCCATGGGTGCCCATGCACCAACATGACTTAAAATAGCTTTCATTTTAGCAACAACGTAAGCAGGCCCCATTGCCCAACCAACCCTAACACCAGTTGCACAAAAAGCTTTAGAAATACCATCTACAAAAATGGTATAATTTTTCATTTCGGGGTTTAATGTAACTGGATTATAATGTTCAATATCGCCATAAGTTAAGGTCCAATACATTTGATCGTACATTAAATACAATTTTTTTTCATCGGCCAATCTGGTATTGTTTTCTTCTATGATTAAATCGCAAATTTTTGCCAAGCTTTCTTTGGTAAGTGTTGTACCTGTTGGGTTTTGAGGAGAGCATAAGCAAACCAATGTTGCACCTTTAATATGTTTGGCCACATCTTCGGCTAAAGGCATAAAATTATTTTCGGGCAAACAATCAATTAAACAATGTTCACCATCTGTTAAGTGAACATAATGGTTATTGTTCCAGCTTGGTACACCATAAATAACTTTATCTCCCTTATCCACTATAGCTTTAAATAAAGTATAAATTAAAGGTCTTCCGCCCGATGCAACTTGTATTTCGTCTGGGGCATAATCTAAACCCTCCCACTCTTTTAAAAAATTAGCAATTGATTTTCGTAAATCCAATACACCATCGGCAGGTGGGTAACTGGTACTTCCATTTCTATACTCTTCAACAATTAAATCTTCTAATTCTTTGGGTATAGGAAAAATTGATGAATCAAAATCGCCAATAGTATAATTGTATATTTTTTCTCCGTTTCTTATTCTATCGTTAATCGCATTGCCCAATTTAACAATTTCGCTGCCTATTAAGGTTTCGGCAAGCTGGCTTAATTTACTCATTTTGTTCGGTTTGAGGCGAAGGTAGGTTTTTGTAAAAAGTAGTTGAGAATTGTATTTGAATTAATTTTAAGTTGCAACCATGACATTTCTATTAAAGCTTTCTTCTAAAGATATTAAGGTTTCGGTTCTTTCAATTCCTTTTATGTTTTGAAGTTTATCGTGTAATACCAAACGAAGTTGTTGAATATCTTTACAAACTACTTCTGCAAACATGCTATAATTACCAGTGGTGTAATTAACCCTAACAATTTCTGGAATTTGTTTTAAATCATTTGCAACCGTATCGTACAATGAGCTTTTTTCTAAGAAAATACCAATAAATGCAATTACATCGTAACCCAAGCTTTTAAGATCTACGGCTAATTTTTTGCCAATCACTACTTGATGATCTTCTAATTTTTTTATTCGAACATGAATAGTACCACCACTAACAAAAAGCTTTTTGCCTAAATCGGCATACGATATTTCAGCATCTTCCATTAAAGCTTGAATGATGTCGAGGTCTAATTTGTCGAGATTTAATTTTGCAGACATTTTGCCTAGTATTTTAGATAATATTTACAATAATAGTAATTTTATTAGATATTTTCGATAATTTAAAATTATTTGTTGAAATATTTGCAACGAATTGGACTTTTGCCCTAATATTGCACTCTCAAACAAAGAAATAGTTCTTTATACTGTGGGGTGATGAAATTTTTGGCAGACATGCCCTCTTGTCTCGGGGGTGAGGATAACAGGACAAACGAAACATAGAGCCGTTATTGCAGCAATGTACTAACGACCGGGGTCGACCACCGAACTTTGTGTTTTAGCTAACTGCCTCGTGAAGGTTCGATCCCTTCCCCTACAGCAACCCATAAAAAAAGCCTTCGAGTAATTTCGGAGGCTTTTTTTATAGCATTTTTTTGAAAATAGTTACTACTGAATAATAGTATTTACAATACCCACACAAAACTTAATTTCAGCATCGGTTAGCTGCATAATTCTAAATGTTTCTCCATCTCTATCAAAATAATTATAAACGGTAGCATACTTTTTTGGTAAGGTTCCTGTAATTTTTTTTATGAAATTTAGAGCAATTAAAAATGTACCTAAGTTAGATGGGTGAGATCCATCGCTATGAAATAAGTTCATGCCAGGCATGGTTGTTCTTGCCAATGCCCAACTATCGCCAACTGGAACAACAGTTGCTCCTTCTAAATTTCCCAACTCTTTATATACATTGCTAATGCTATCTTGTTTCTCTGGTGTTTTTTCTCTAGCCCATGTACTATATAAATAAGGCTTTGCACCATTTGCTTTTATAAAATTGCAAAATAAACGACCAAAAAATAGCAGGCTATCTTTGTGTTCTAATGGCCACATGCTATTATCTTGTATTACCACAAGATTAAACTTATTTTTAGCGATAATTTGTTTAGATTTTAACCCTCTTAATCCATTCCAATGTTGCTCTAATGTAGCAGCTCCGATGGTAGATTTTCTACAAATGATTTTGGTATCCATACTGTCGGTTATTAAACCAATCATTTGAGCAAGGTTATTGTAATACACATAACTATTGCCAACAAAAAGTACAGTAAGTGTATCTTTTTTCTGGGCATTTATTGTAAATAAACTAAAAAAAAGAAATATTCCTAGAAAGCTCTTTTTCATTTTTTTATTGCTTTTTTATTTCAATTAAAAAGGATGGTTTAAAAACCATCCTTTTTAATATTATCTTACGTACTATCTATTAATAGGTGTTGGATCAAATGTAGTTGGCAATACAGACGGAATTGATTTATTTATATCAATTTCTACTTGCGGATAAATGAAACGTTGAGGAAAAACTGTTCCAAAGTTTAATGGAACATTTACTCTAATGTCATTTTCTTTGAAAGTACGACGTAAGTCATTAAACCCTTCAATTTGGCCAATAAAAGTTACATAACGTTCTTCTAATATTTCTCTTAAAAGAGCCCTGTCTTGAGCAATTGGAGCTGTTCCAGCATTTTCCATTCCACCAGCTAAGAAATCTGCAGCTACATAAGGGTCATATCTAAAGTTTCCAGTGGTTAAATATGTAGCATTAATGTAAGCTCCTGTATTCATATAGGCTCTATATGTATTTAATCTAGTAAGCCCTGCTGCAAATCCATTTAAACGAGCATCTGCTTCAGTTAAAATAAGTAAATTTTCAGCAAAAGTGGCCAATGGGAAAAAGGTATTTTGACCAAAAAATCCATTTAACGTAAAATTTAAATTGGTAGCAGAATTATAAAAATAATTCCATCTAGCTCTTTCAATTGTTTTAGTATTGCTTCTATTACCAGTACCAGTTGGGTTGATGATGTTTACGCCGTATCTTCCAGTTGCATCTATCCAATTTGGACGATCTAACGATAAAAATTGAAAATATAAATTGAAAGCACCTCTACTGGTTGCAAAATGTGGTGCCATAAAATTATTTGCCTGAGTAGATATACCGCTTTGGGCTGCAGTTAAAGCTCTAGCATAATCTCTTGTTTGCAAAAAATATCTAGCTTTAAGCGTATTTGCAGTCTGTATCCAACGAGGCATATTTCCTGCAAAATGAATATCTTGAGCTGCAAAATCAATAAATGCAGTTGAATTTAAATTTACTATAGCACTATCTAATAAAGTTTGGACTGCAGCATAAACACCAGCCTGGGCATCGAATACTGGATTTGGAAATTGATCGCTGGCTGCTTGAGTGTAAGGAATATCTCCCCAAAGTGAAGTAGTTGTACCCATTAAATTGGCTTCAATTACTTGAACCACTCCTAGCATTCTTTTATTGTTTACAGCTATTGCTTTTTCTTTTAAAATTTTAATGTTTTTATAGGTACCCGAATAAATTCTTTGCCAAGCTTCATCAAAATTTCTGGCAATTACAGTGTATTGTTGATAGCTCTGGTATTGTTGTGTAAAGCCTCTAAAATAGCCAGTCCACATGCCCGCAAACCTGGCCAAATCGCCTTCTTGAATATTCATGTTACCAACCATAATGCTGGTAAGCATGGTATTTGGATCTGAATCGATTGGGTTATTGGGATCTGTATTAATCCCCTCTACCATTTTACTACAAGAAACTGAAAGGATAGAAATTATGCAAATTGCGAAAAAATATTTTTTCATAAAAAGTTTATTAATGAATTAGAAATTTAGTTTAATGGTGCATAAATACGAACGTGTAGGTGGGTTTACAAAATAAACAACACCTCTTCCAGAGCCTGAACCAGATACATTAGCATCGGGGTCATATCCATTTACCTTACTAATTATAAATAAATTTCTGCCACTTAATTCTAAGCCAATAGAACTTAAGCCTAATACACGTTTTAAGTAATTACTGGTTATGTTATAACCAATATTTATTTCTCTAAATCGGCTCCAAGTTGCATCTTCTAAAAACTGTTCGCCCACATTTCCAAACCAACCACCTGGGCCAGTGTACCAACTTTGATCAAGAGCAACATCTCCATTACCAAAGTTGCCAATATTGCCTCTAAATGGTGTGCTTGCTGTAATGGTAGCTCCATTGTATCTTTTTATATCTTGGTTAGCTATACTTTCAAAACCAGTTGCAGCACTTGTGCCATAGTCTAACAAAACAGCTTCGGTACCATTAATTACTTGGCCTCCTTGTGAGTGCTCTAATAATGCATTTAAATAGAATTTTTTATACTTAAGCGTAAATCCAAAAGCTGCTCTCCAATCTGCATTAGGATCGCCAATTGGCACTGCAGTAGGGTCTACAGTAGGGAAACCATTTGCATCTAAAATTCTTTTGCCTGTTGCATCTTTTTGAAATACATTAGAGAAAAGAATTCCTAAAGGATAGCCTTCTACAGCACGAGACGAAACACCAGCACTACCACCTAATGTAATTGAACCTGCACCACTTAAATTTGTAACCAAGTTTCTATTTCTGGTCCAGTTTAAATTTACATCTAATGTCCAATCTTTTTTAGCCAAAATGTTGTAGCCTAAATCTATTTCAATCCCCTTATTTTCAATGGTGCCAGCATTGGTATAAAAGGTATTGAAACCGCTTGCAGGAGATTGAGTTACTGAAATTAATGCATCGGTAGTTTCATTTTGGTATGCCGAAATGCTAAAGGAAAGTTTATTATTGAAGAACCTTAAATCTAACCCACCCTCAATTTCTTGTTTACGTTCTGGGCGTAAAAATGGGTTTCCTTTATTTACACTTTGAATGTAAGAACCTGTACCATACAATGCTGGATCTAGTGCACCACCCAAACCATCTTGCCATGTTCTAGTTACAAAATTTGTTTGGGTTTGGTAAGCCAATGGTTGAACCCCCACTATTCCAAATGAGCTTCTAATTTTACCAAAAGAAAGCCATTTTACATTTTGTAAGGCTTTTAATTGGGTAAACTGCCAAGCTATATCTGTAGAAGGATAAAAGAAAGATTTTTGTGCCAATTGGCCAAAAGTAGAAGCAGCTTCTAATCTTCCAGTTGCATTAATAAACAATTGATTATCCCAAGATAAACCAATGCTTGTATATCCTGCATTTGTAAGCCTGTTTAAATAGCTATCTGATGCAGTGAAATTTGATGGAGTTGCATTGTTAAAATCTAGTGGGCCATTCGGCAAAATAAAATTTAATGTTTGCCCACCAATGGTTGTTGTTTTAAGGCTGTTATAGTTAAACCCTAAAACTATGTTACCAGAAAATTTATCAGAGAAATCATGTGTTGCTCTAGCAATTACATCTAGATTAAACTGAAATTCGCTATACTCCTCTCTGTTGTATTGACCAGTAATTGCATTAGCTGTGAAATAAGGAAAATAGTTGGTTTGACGATCTGTAAAATAATCAATACCAGCTCTTGTGGTAAGTGTAAACCAAGTGGTAGGTTTAATATTTATTTCAGCCGAGTTAATAAACCTATTGACTACTGATTGATTTTGTAATGAATTGATTACCCATAATGGATTATTGAACCCAGGATTGGTACTTGAACCAGTTGCATTTCTGTACGACCGTTGACGATCGGCTACAAATGCACCACCTGGACCAGAAAACGCTTTACCGGTATAATCGCCGTTATCAAAATCGGCTGGGGTACGTAATAA
>JANOZK010000167.1:0-17786 GCA_031429335.1 Chitinophagaceae bacterium
CTGGATTGAAATTGCCCAACACATTTGTACCTGCACCACTATATGAAAAACTACCACCTGTAATGCCATTGGTAACAATACCATTTGCTACAGAGCTAATGCTTGCGTTTACACATTTGCCTTGTAGAAAACTAGTAAAGCTGACTGCTGGAGTAGCATTGAGCGTTATGGTTTTAAGCTTTTCGCTTACACAACCACCTTTGGAATAAACCACCCACTTAATAGTAATAATTTTAGTTAATGGGGTAGTAAAACTTGGGTATAAATTGCTGTATTGCTCACCTTGGGTTGGGTTATTGTCTGTAATAAATGCAGTTGGGTTAGTACCAAAATCCCAATAAATATCAATTCTATAAATAGAGTCCTGTGTTATGGTTGCTTGATTGGTTAACTTAACCAATGATTGAGCACACAAACTATTTTCGTTTTCAATTTGATATTGTATAGCAGATGCAAATCCACTTACCGTATATGGCTTACCAAACGTTGTACTACAACCATTAGCAGTAGTAACCGTTAATGTAACAGGGTAAGTGCCATAAGCAATGTATTTATGGGTTGGATTTTGTAGGGTAGAAGTATTGTTTGCACCACTTGAAAGATCTCCAAAATTCCAGCTCCAACTAATTACTTGATTATCTGGTACAGTTGTATTGTCTGTAAATTGAACAGTACTATCTTGAAGGCATCCTTGTGTAAAAGAAAAGTTTACTTGCGGGTTAGCATACACATATAAAGTTCTAAAAGCTGTATCACTTCGGCAGCCACCAGTTACACCAGCAAAGTGTTTAATTATATACGTACCCCATGAAGGGTAGCCTTGTGTTTGTGGAGCATTGGTATTGGTAGTAATGCTATTGCCATTGGCAAAATTCCAATAAAAAACATTTAAAGGCGTACCAGCAAAAGCAGATGTATCTGTAAAAGTAACTGTTGCTGCACCACAAGCTTGATTAAGACTCATGCCAAAAGTTGCAGTAGGAGAAGTAGTGGTAGTAATGGTTTTAGTTGAATCGCCAATACAACCATTGCTGGCAATAACCCTAAATTTTGTTGGATGTGCACCTTGTGTATTAAATTTTTTATTAGGGTTTAACACACTATCTTCTGTATTGTCATCATAATACCACCTATATCGGCTAATGGAATAACCGTTTGGATTTGGTAAGCCTGTAATGTATGCTGTATCAGAAATACAACCACTATACACAAAACTAAAGTTTGCAATTGGGCCTTGGTTAACGGCTATAGGATAACTAATATCTTCTGTATTACTGCAATTGTCAATTTCTGGGGCTGTAACTGTAATGGGTACATTATATGTTCCTAATGCAGAAAAACTATACACTCTTGGTAAAGCATAGGTGTAGTATTTTCTTCCATTAACAATATTGCTATCATTGGGTATGGGGTTAATTAAAGTGGTATCTGCACCTACTGGACTTAAGTTACTTAATTGGCTCAATTTCCAAACTAGTTTGCTGGTTTTATAAGCCAATTGTACCGAAAATTGAAATGGTGAGTTTGGGCATGTAGAAGTACTTGGTAAAGTGCCAAATGTGTTTTGTACAGCACCTAAAGCGTTTAGGTTATTTACCAATGTGCCAGCATTGTAACCATAACTTTCTACACTACCAAATCCGTAAACCATTGCAGTAAATGAAGAATCAGATTCTATAATATGTTGTTGACCCCCAATTGCAGGCGATTGAGGCCATCTTTTTATTACTACACGATAATTTAAGTTTTGAGGATGAAAACCAACATAATCAAAACTAGTATTTCCATCTATCGTAAAGCTATTATAACTAATGTTAGGCATGATTGCACAAACATATGCAGAGGTAATTGCAGCATTATTGGTTGTGTAGAATACAGCCTTTTTTACTGACTGTTCTATCGGGCTTAGATAAAACATTTCAGGATCACCTAATCCATTATAAGAGGGATAACCAGAAACATTACATGGGCTACTAGTAGATGGAGTTAATTGCTCAACTAAAATTGGTTTATCTGCTTCTATATATTCTCCAACATTACTAAAGATGTCATAATAAAAATTATTGACTAATCCAGTTAACACAACTCCATTTCTTTTTACAACTGTTGATGGGTCTCTAACTGCAATTCTATAAAAATTTATATTTGTTGTATTTGTATTATTGGTAGAAACTGTAGGGTAAGTTAAATATCTGGTACCCCAAGCACTTGCAGGAAAAATTTGTTGTTGCATAAATTCTCCACTCGATGTATTGCAAATCACCATTCTACTTGCCCCAGAAAAAACACCAATAGGATGACATGTACCTAAGTTATCAGCTACAGAAACAATTTTACTTCCAGTCATATCATTACCTGTTAATCCAGATATTTGACCCCAAACATTATAAATTTGACCCTTATTTAAAGTTACTGTAAACATTTGATTGGCTGCCCTACCGCCAACGGTTGAAGCAGAAGGAGTAATTTGAAGTCTTGTATTATCTTCACTGGCAACTACAAAAAACCAAGAATAAGCTGTTTGTGCATTTGTTTGTTGGGTATAGTTAACCGAATAATAAGTATAACCATATGTTTCTACTGGCATTAACATAGTAGCACCTGATGAACTTCCACCAGATTGATGAGCATAAGCAACAATATCAACATCACTAGATACATGTATTCCGTTATTACTTATTCCTTCGGCATTTAATATTGCCGCAACTGGAATATCATCGCTAGAGATAGCTGTATTTGAAGGAATTGAGTAGTTTCTAATCCAACCCAAACTTGGTATTTCAATAACAACATTGGCTGCTTGTTCAGCACTTAAATACAAAACAAATCTTTGGGTACCATTTAATTGATTATGCCCATAACCCACCCAAAACTCTTTTCCTTTATTTGATTTATTTTGGGCTTCTAAACAATATGATATCAATAAAAATGCAACCAATAACAAAAACAACTTCTTCATGTAGTACTGATGTTTAGGGAACTCTAAAGATAAGGAGAAGCTGTTAAATGCTGCTTTCCCTCCAAGTATAAGTAACAATGAAACCTTTTTGCAATTTTTATTTTTTGAAAGTTATAAAAATCAATTTCTCTCTTCGTAATAATTAACCATTTTCACTCACTTATATTTGCCACATAAAATAAAATAATTTAATGGAACATTTATTTACGTCGGAAAGTATTGTTAGTTTTTTTGTATTGGTGGTTTTAGAAATAGTTTTAGGAATTGATAATGTAATTTTTGTTAGTATTATCATGAACCGTTTACCAAAAGAAAAACAACCAAAAGCAAGATTAACTTGGATGTTTACTGGCATATTTGTACGTTGTATTTTGCTATTTGGGTTAACTTGGTTGCTTACTCAAAACGGGAAAGAAATAATAGGTTTTTGGGGTAAATCTTTCGATTTATCAAGTTTAGTTATGTTGGCTGGGGGCTTATTTTTAATGTATAAAACCGTAAAAGAAATTCATCATAAATTAGAGGGAGAAGAAGAAAGCCAATATGCTGGTAAAACTAAACAACTGTCTTTTGGAAATGCTATTTTACAAATTATGTTAATTGATATGGTGTTTAGTTTTGATAGTATTATTACTGCTGGTGGTACTGCTAAACATGTTGAAATTATGGTTGCAGCTGTAGTAATTGCTATGGTGGTTATGTTTTTGTTTAGCTCAAACATCGCCAGATTTATTCACAATCATCCAACTATAAAAATGCTAGCCCTCTCTTTTTTAGTAATGATTGGTTTAACCTTAATTGTAGAAGGTTGGGATCATCATGCTGCTGAACAATTGCACCTTAAAAATTATGTTTATTTTGGTATGGCGTTTTCTTTTGGGGTAGAATTATTGAATTTACAAATGCGTAAAAAAACTACCAAACCCGTACAATTAAGAGAACCTGTTTTAGAGGAAGAAGTTAAAGAAGCATCTGGAGATATGGCTAAGTAAATGCAAGAAATATTTCACACAAAGTAGCAAAGATTACAAAGAACGTAAAGAGTGTTTAAGTGAAAAAGTATTGCAATTGTAGCGTTTTTTCAAAGAGCAATAAACAAAAGCTATCTTCACAGTACTCAAATGTTTATCTTTAAATCATGCTTGCTCAACTACAAAAAATAAAACAATACTTTGAAAGCGGAGCTACTCAAGAGTTTGTTTTTAGAAAACAGCAATTACAATTACTTGCCGCCGCTATAAAAAAGTATGAGTCCGAAATTTGTGCAGCATTACTTAGCGATCTAGGTAAAAGTTATACCGAAGCATATACTAGCGAAATTGCATTGGTGCAAATGGAAATTAGTTACTTTTTGAAGCATTTAAAACAATTAATGCTACCGCAAACTGTTTCTACCAATTTAATGAACTTGCCAGGTAGTAGTAAAATTTATAACCAAGCCCTTGGTGTAGTATTAATTATTGGCCCTTGGAATTACCCTTTTCAGTTATTGATGAACCCATTGGTAGGTGCTGTTGCTGGTGGCAATTGTGTAGTTTTAAAACCAAGTGAATTTACACCTGCTACCAACATTATTGTAAATAAAATTATTAAAGAAATTTTTGCAGAAAATTATGTACAAATTTTTGAAGGTAATGGTGCTGAGGTTGTGCCTAACTTGATGAATAATTTTAGATTTAATCATGTTTTTTTTACAGGTAGTACTGCCGTTGGAAAAATTATTTATGGTTTAGCAGCAAAAGATTTAGTTACAGTTACCTTAGAATTGGGTGGTAAAAGTCCATGTATAATTGAAGCTGATGCCAATTTGCAAGTTGCAGCCAACAGAATAGTTTTAGGCAAATTTATTAATGCTGGACAAACTTGTATTGCACCAGATTATTTGTTAATACATGAATCCATTAAGGAAAAATTTATTTCAATACTAACGCAAACTATTGTAAAATTTTATACAAGTAATGCAAACGATAGTGAGGATTATGGCAGAATTATTAACGAAAAAAGATTTGATACTTTAGTAAGTTATTTGCAAGAAGGCAATATTGTTTACGGCGGAAATTTTGATAAAAAAGTATTGTATATTGAACCAACAATTTTAACCAATGTATCGCTTGACGCTAATGTTATGACTCAAGAAATTTTTGGTCCAATATTACCCATTTTTACTTTTACCAACCAAAAAGAAGCCCTTGAAATAATACAACGAAACCCAAACCCATTGGCATTGTATGTTTTTACTTCATCTAATAAAGCAGAAGAAAGTTGGATTCAAAAAGTACAATTTGGTGGTGGCTGCATTAATAATACTATTTATCATATAACCAACCATAACTTACCATTTGGCGGTATTGGGCAAAGTGGTGTAGGCAGTTATCATGGCAAAAAATCATTCGAAATTTTTACACACTCAAAGCCTATTTTGAAATCTGATACTTGGATTGATCCAGCTTTAAAATATCCACCATTTAAAGGGAAATTAAAATGGTTTAAATTATTTTTAAAATGATGATGATACATAATAAGTGGATCAAAAAACTATTCATCACTACAACTATTATTGGAGTTGCACTGTTAGTAATAAAAAGAAAAGACATGACTTGGAGACAATCCTTTTTAAAATCAATATATGGTGTAATTATGCTGAAGGGCAAATTATTTGGAACTGCTAACGGGATACTTAAAAACGAGAAAAATAGTACACCCATAATTTCTATATATAGCCTAAAATATATTCCTAACAACGGAAACCCAATTGAGTTGGAACAGTTTAAAGGTAAAAAAATATTATTGGTTAATACAGCTAGTGATTGTGGATATACAGGTCAGTACAGCCAATTGGAGGAGTTATTTAATCTGCATAAAAGCCAGTTGGTAATTATTGGATTTCCGGCAAACGATTTTAAAAATCAAGAGCAAGCTAACGACGATTCGATTGCTCAGTTTTGTAAAATTAATTATGGTGTAACTTTCCCAATTGCTAAAAAAAGTATTGTTGTAAAGAGCAACCAGCAAAACCCTATTTTTAATTGGTTAAGTAATAGCCAGCAAAATGGTTGGTGTAATGAAGCACCCAGTTGGAATTTTTCTAAATACTTAGTTGATGAACATGGAACTTTAATGGCATATTTTAGTAAAGATGTTTCTCCATTAGATGAGCAAGTGGTTTCTTTGTTAAAATAGTATTCATTACTGTAAGTTTATTAAAACTAAAATAACTATGCTTACAAAATTAGATATCGAAAAATATTTTATTGCAGAAAAACAAGAAAGCTTGGTATTTATTATTATTGGTATAACTGCACTTATTATTTCGTTAATTGGTTTGTTTGTTTACAAAACACAATTTTGGAAAGGTGCAGCAATACCATTTATCGCTATTGCCCTTCTACAAATTATTGTTGGCTATTCAGTTTATATAAGAAGTGATGAAGATAGAGTAAGGGTTGTTTATGCATTGGATATGAAACCAGATGAGCTGAAAAATGTAGAATTACCAAGAATGGACATTGTAAATAAAAAATTTATTATTTACAGATATGTAGAAATTTTATTATTAGTAGTTGGTTTAGTAATATCAATTTTATATTCATCTAAAATAAATAATCAATTCGTTTTTGGTATTGGGGTAGCTCTTGCCATTCAAGCTGCAATAATGCTTGGTACCGATTATTTTGCAGAAAATCGAGCTTTAGTGTACACAAACCTATTAAAGCAACTAGTAAAATAACATTTTGATATCTGCACAATTTAGTGAGTTCGTTTGTGCAAAATTGATCTTAAAAAATTATGAGTTATCAATTACCATACGATTTTGTAATAAGAGCTTTATATCCTACAAGGCTAAAAGTAAAAAAATTGTTAGGTGGATATGGATTATACCATCAAAAAAAGTTGCTACTTTTTTTAAGAGATAGAAATGTTGATTTAGAATTTAATGGAGTATTTGTAGCTACAATACCAGAGTTTTTTAGCGACTTACAAAATGAAATACACATCAGCCAAATGAAAGATTTTGATTTAGATGGCAGTAGAAATAGTTGGATTTTTATAAGCGAAGACTTGCCCGATTTCGAAGAAAAAGTTACAATTGCTTGCAATTTAATTAAAAATGGGGATGAAAGAATTGGTAAATAAAAAAGGAGTTGCCAACAACTGCAACTCCTCGGTCAATATTCATATCCATACTAAAAATAACTCCTTCTTCTTCCACTTCCTGGGCAACTCATATCGGTATCTCTACTACCAAATTTAAAGCCCAATTTAAAAAATACTGAAAGGTAATAATCTTTATTCGTTACATCACCTCTTTCTTTTCCCACAAAATCGGTAACAGGCCTACTGTTAACCAATGCTCTTTTATACATCATTTGTTCTGCAATGGGTACTTGTGTTTTTGGTAAATATTTTGCAAAAAGGGTTGGGTCAACGTATGTTTTACTTACATCATCCACATAATCAGTAAGTGTTAAGCGTTGCATTACTTCTGCACCAAAATACCAGTTTTCGTTAATAAAGTATTTTAAACCAAAACCAAATGGTATTTGTAAAGCCGTAGTTTTATATTCTTTTCTATCGGCATATTCACTCATGCCTTGGCCCTCTAAACGTAATGGTTTTAAATCAACCCAAGTTTTGCTACCATTTGGTGCCTCATAAATACCTTGTGGATTAAAATTAAAAACTCCAATACCCACATTAAAATAGGGGCGTAATTTATTTTGAAAAAAACTCTCTTTACGTGTTAAAAAAGCTAGTGGATAAATTTCAAAAGATAAGTTGGCTTCAATTATGTTTGATCTAAAACCTAAGTTCCTGTTTTTTCGATTTCTTTCCACAGATCCTTGATTTTTAATTAAACTGTCAAATCCCTCTAGTTTTCCAGCATTAATATTTGCTCTTACTCCTAACCAAGATTTAGGATAGTAGGTCATATTTGCTCCATAAAATAAATTTAGTGAGGCCATATTTAAATCTTTCAAAAACAGTGTTCCTGCTCCTTTGCCACCTCCAACATCCCCTAAGAATGCTGTTGGCCCAACGTTAATATCAAGCTCCCATTGACGGTCGCTTCTAACAAAATCGTTGTAATAAATTTGTGCTTGTGTAGTTGTGGTAAACATTGCAATAGCAATGCAAAGTAGCATACGCTTAAATAGCGTGTTGGTTTTCTGTTTCATAGAATTGATATTGGATATTGACTAAAAAAGTAGCAACATTTTGTTGTTAAAATATTTGTTGCTTCTTTTATAACGAGGTATTGCCCCGTCTATTATCGAACAGAGTAAGTTTTTTTAGTAAAAAGTACATTTCCTAATATGCAGTAGTAAGTTTACTATTTGCCAGAAATAAATTGTGATATTTATACTATTTATACCGAAGTGAAATACAAAATAATCCAATCTGTTTTATATCGGTATAATACCATCTAAGATTTCAACATAGTCCTTTGGCCTATTTATTAAATCAAGATGGTATTATTATGTAATAAATTACAAAATGTATAGTATATATTTTTTAAAAAAAGTAGAGAATAAATTTTTCTGATGCTTTTGGGTAGCACGGTTGATATAAATTATGAAATCGAAAAATTTATTCATTAAATTGTTTCAAAAGAACCAGTTTGTTTATTCTTCATAACTGTTCCAGCTTTAAAGTATTGCCCATTCATGGCAACATAAACACCAAATGGTAGGGTTTGTACAAAAGCAATTGCACTGCCCAAATTAAACAAACCATCGCTACTGCCAAATTTATAAGGTATCATGGCCCCAGTTAATACAATGGTTTTATCGGTAATTTCTTTTGCTAAAAGTTCCGCAGTATCTGTCATGGTATCTGTACCATGAGTAATAATTATTTTGTTTTCATCTGTATTTTTACATTGATGAATAATTACGGTACGGTCTTCATTTGTCATTTCTAGGCTATCAATCATCATCAATGTTCTAACATCTACTTCTACTTTGCTTCTACCCAGCTTCAACATTTCAGGCAAATGGGTATCTTTAAAAAACAAAGATCCGTTTAACTCATTGTACTCTTTATCAAAAGTGCCTCCAGTAATAAAAATTCTAATAGCCATTATCAATAGTTTAATTGGATAATAATACAAAATTAATGGCAAGTTATTGAATCATGCTTTTTCATTTTTGATCTATTTTTTATAAATTTTATTTTTTAGAATACTGCTTAATTTCAATAGTTCAGTGATGGCATCATACATTTATTAATAAATGGATTAACCATTTAGTATAATTTTTATGAATGATTAACCAACAAAAAATTATCTTAGCCATCTATAATTTCTTGCTATGTACTTCTATAGAAACAATTTAAGCAACCAAGATTTACTTTCTCTTTATAAAGCATTGGTTTTGCCCAGAATGATCGAGGAAAAAATGTTGCTACTATTACGCCAAGGCAAAATTAGTAAATGGTTTAGTGGAATTGGGCAAGAGGCAATTAGTGTTGGCACTACTTTGGCTTTAGATAATGACGAATGGATTATGCCACTGCACCGAAACTTGGGGGTTTTTACCTGTAGACAAATGCCATTAGAAAAATTATTTATGCAATGGCAAGGGAACAAAGATGGTTACAGCAAGGGCAGGGAAAGAAGTTTTCATTTTGGCAGCAAAGAACATCATATATGTGGTATGATTTCTCACTTAGGGCCACAATTAGCCATTGCAAATGGAGTAGCATTAGCTAGTAAGTTAAATCACTTTTCCACAGCAGCACCACTAAAAGTTGCTGTTGCATTTACTGGCGATGGCGGTACAAGCGAAGGCGATTTTCATGAAGCATTAAATGTTGCAGCCGTTTGGAATTTACCAGTAATATTTATTATTGAAAACAATGGGTATGGCCTTAGTACACCTGTAAATGAGCAATATCGTTGCGAAAGTTTAGTAAGCAAAGCAAAGGGTTACGGAATGGAGGGTGTACAAATTGATGGCAATAACATTTTAACAGTATATGACACAGTTAAAGGTGTTAGAGACTACTGTATTCGTGAACAAAAACCCTATTTAATTGAGTGCATGACTTTTAGAATGAGGGGGCATGAAGAAGCTAGTGGTACAAAATATGTACCAGCACATTTATTTGAAGAATGGGCTAAAAAAGATCCGGTGCAAAATTTCGAAAATTATTTAATTGCTCAAAATGTATTAACACAAAACTCTATTGATGCAATAAAAAATGAAATAAAAACTTATATAGAAACCGACCTACAAACAGCCTACGAGGCAATTAAAATTTTGCCCAATACTGCAGAAGAATTAGCCGATGTATTTGCAACAGGCACAAAAAAAGCCAATGAAGAAAGTACTGGAGTAAATAAAAAATTGGGAGCCG
Source organism: Chitinophagaceae bacterium (assembly GCA_031429335.1). Lineage (GTDB taxonomy): Bacteria > Bacteroidota > Bacteroidia > Chitinophagales > Chitinophagaceae > UBA1930. The sequence goes on from JANOZK010000167.1 coordinate 10,319, forward strand.
ATGGTTTATGGATAAATGAAGAAGGCCCTTCTGTTGAACTAAGGTTTATAGATGCTATTAAACAAGCATTACACCAAAGTATGCAACAGCATAAAAATCTTGTTTTAATGGGCCAAGATATTGCCGAGTATGGTGGGGCATTTAAAATTACAGAAGGTTTTGTAAATGAATTTGGTAAAGAAAGGGTTCGTAATACACCACTTTGCGAAAGTGCAATTGTTGGTGCTGCATTGGGTTTAAGTTTAGCTGGGTATAAAAGTATGATGGAAATGCAGTTTGCCGATTTTGCAACCGTTGGTTTTAACCAAATAGTAAATAATTTGGCTAAAGTACACTATCGTTGGGGGCAAAATGCCGATGTAGTGGTTCGTATGCCTTGTGGTGGTGGTGTGGGTGCTGGCCCATTTCATAGCCAAACCAACGAGGCTTGGTTTACCAAAGTTGCTGGTTTAAAAGTTGTTTATCCATCAACACCGTATGATGCTAAGGGCTTATTAATTGCAGCAATTAACGACCCTAATCCAGTATTATTTTTTGAACATAAGGCATTATATAGAAGTATACAAGGGCAAGTGCCAGAAGCTGCTTATGAAATTGAAATTGGCAAAGCAAATATTGTTGCAAGTGGCAACGATATAACCATTATTACTTATGGTGCTGGTGTACATTGGTGTTTAGAATACCTAGAACAAAATAAAAATGTAAGTGGTGAATTAGTAGATTTAAGAACTTTACAACCTTTGGATTATAATGCCATACAAAAAGCAGTAACTAAAACTGGTAAAGTTTTAATTGTACACGAAGACAGTTTAATGAGTGGCTTTGGAGGAGAAATAAGTGCATGGATAAGTGAACATTGTTTCGAAAACTTAGATGCCCCAGTAATGCGTTGTGCTAGTTTAGATACACCCATACCTTTTAATATAGATTTAGAAAAAAACTATTTGGCAAAAAGCAGGCTAGGTGAGTGTATAGAAAAATTGTTGAAGTATTAAAACCTAAAACAATGCCAGAATTATACATAATTGCAGGCTGCAATGGAGCTGGTAAATCAACAGCAGCTTACACACTATTGCCAGATATTTTTAATACTGTAGAGTTTGTAAATGCCGATGAAATAGCAAGAGGACTATCGCCATTTAATATTGAAGGTGTCGCTTTTCAAGCAGGAAGAATAATGCTTGAAAGATTGAACTATTTAATTTCAGAGAAAAAAAGTTTAGCGTTTGAAACAACGCTTTCAGGATATACTTATTTTAAATTAATTGAACATGCAAAACAAAAAAATTATACCGTTTGTTTTTTCTTTGTATTTCTTGATAGTGTTGATTTAGCAAAACAACGAGTTAAAATTAGGGTAAAAAAGGGTGGGCATAGTATTCCTGAACATATTATTGAAAGACGGTATGTAAAAGGACTAATTAATTTTAGCAAGTATGCACAAATATCAGATGACTGGTATATTTATGATAATTCAGGAAGTGAGTATAAACTTGTAGCCAAAAAAGTATTTGATAATCAAGAAGTATTTAACTTTGATGTGTTCAATAAAATAATCAATTGTGGACACACTTAAAAAAAGAGAGGATTTAAGTCCTAAAATAACAGCTGCTTTAAAAATAGCAATTGAAAAAGTTAAAGCAGAAACCAAAGAAAAAAATAGTTACATGGTAATTTCAGATGGTAAAGGTAACATCATCAAAATTCCTGCAAAAGATATATGATTAAGGTACAGGATCATAACCACTTTTGCCTCCAGGGTGGCATTTGCTTATTCTTTTTATAGCCAACCAAAAGCCTTTAAATAACCCATGTTTTTTTAAACATTCTGCAGCATATTGAGAGCAAGTTGGTGTAAACCTACATTTGGGGCCTAACAGTGGAGAAATCATGTACTGATAAATTTTTATCAGCAATAGCAAGGGATAACTTAGTATAATTAATAATTTCTTCACGATAATGCATTCAATAATTTATCAATAATAACTGGCATTTTAATAGGTAAAGTATGCTTTTGTGGTAACGATTTATCTATGTATAAAAAAAATATAGCTATTTTTTTTTCTTGGGTGTCTAAGAAATTATGCAAGGGCAATTTGTTCACTCGATATGCTTCTCTAATAACTCTTTTTATTTTATTTCTATCGGTTGCATGTTTAAAATTTCTGCTACTTGCACCTACACCAGCTTGCACCAAACTACTTTCTTGGCTTGCTTCCAGTTCCATATAAATTACTTTAATAGGAAAAACTAAAAACGATTTTCCATTGGCAAATAATTGCTCTAACAGTTTTCTGCTTTTTAATTTTTCTGCTTTGTTATATGAAAAAATTTTTGCCATAGCGGTTCATAAAACTAAAAAAGTTCTACCAATAATGGCAGAACTTATATAGATGAATTGAAACCTCATTTTATTGAGGAATAATTGTGTAATTACTTTAATCCACGCTCATCAGAAACTGTAAGTTTCTTACGTCCTTTTGCACGGCGGCTTGCCAATACTTTACGTCCGTTTGCAGATTCCATACGCTTACGAAAACCATGTACAGATTTTCTTCTACGAGTGTGTGGTTGAAATGTTTGTTTCATTCTTTTTTATTTTACTTACCAACAATTTTGTTTCATTTCAAAAGCGGCCACCATACCACTATTTTGTGAAAGGACGGCGAAGATAAGGGTGAATTACTATTTGAAAAGCAGTATAGTCCTTTTTTTTATTAAATAGGGGTAATACTGCCAATTCGCTTCTTGTAAACAACGGTTTGCCGTAAAAATTACTTGATAAATCGATTAAACACCCATTTTTATTAATAACCTTTCAAATCCAGTTCTATAGTTTGGGTAATAGCTACTTTTTTACCCATTTTTTTTTCAATTATCGAAAAATGATGCTGCTCCTCTTCGGCTACCAATGAAATGGCAGTTCCTGCATTATTGGCCCTACCAGTTCGTCCAATCCGATGGATATAATCTTTTGGTGATCTGGGCAATTCATAATTTACTACAAAAGGTAAAAATTGTATATCAATACCTCGAGAGGCCAAATCGGTAGCTACCAACACTTTTACTTTACCCGTTTTAAAATTTTGTAAGGCATCGGTTCTTGCTCCTTGGCTTTTTTTGCTGTGCATGGCGGCAGCATCGATGCCATGTTTATTTAATTTTTCAACAACTGCATCTGCTCTATGTATAGATGAACAAAATACCAACACTTGGTTCATGCTTTGTTGTTTAATTAAATACCTTAATAAGGGGCCTTTCCTTTCTTCTGTAACGTAGTAACAGGCTTGGGTTATTAAATCAATATTTTGTTTTACTGCTTCTACTTCAATCTTTATTGGATTGTGTAGCAACATTTCTGTAATTGTATTTATTTCTTTACCCAATGTTGCAGAGAATAGTAAATTTTGGCGTTTAGTGGGTAGTAATTTTAAAATAGAAGCCATTTCATCTTTAAAACCAACATTCAACATTTTATCTGCCTCGTCTAAAACCAACATATCTACCTCAGCTAAATTCATGGCTTTTGCATCTACCAAATCTAATAATCTACCTGGTGTTGCTATTAATATTTCTACACCTTGTAAATTCATCATTTGTGTATTAATAGAAACCCCACCAAAAACGCTCATGGCTTTGGTTTTACGTGGCATTACTTCTGCAAATAATTTAAACACATCGCCAACTTGTACTGCCAACTCTCGGGTAGGTACTAAAATTAATGCTTTAATAAATCTATTTTTTGCTACTGGTTTTGCCTCAAATTGTTGTAAAATAGGTAATACAAAACTTGCCGTTTTACCACTACCTGTTTGTGCTATACCCAACACATCTTTACCTTGTAAAATGGCTGGTATGGCTTGTTCTTGTATGGGGTAAGGGGCTGTATAACCCAATGCTGTTAACTTTTTTACCAATGTTGCATATAAACCTAAAGACGAAAATGACATAAAAAAATATTGAGTGTAACGCAAACATAGTGTTTATAAAAATGGCATAAGTAATACCATCTTGATTTAATAAATTGGCCAAGGGGCTATGTTTAAATCTTAGATGGTATTATACCGACATAAAACAGATTGGATTATTTTGTATTTCACTTCGGTATAATACCTTTGTGGGTAAATATTTGAATGTATGCCCACCACAAGATCTTGGTTCGATATTTTTTTAATAATAGCCATGCGTTATTTTATAATTGCTGGGGTTGCATTTTTGGTATGGTATATTATTAGAAAAAAAGTAATTGCCCACAAAAAAATTCAAATTCGTTTTCCTACCTTAAAAGATTACCAAAGAGAAATTTTATTTTCTTGTGTCACCATACTCATCTTTTCTTGTGTACCTTATATATTATTGAATACAAGCATAAGAAAATACACTTTGTTTTATCTAGATACAAATAGTTATAGTAAACTTTGGTTTTGGACGGCTTTTTTGGTGATGCTTTTTTTACACGATGCTTATTTTTATTTTACACATCGCTTAATGCATCATCCAAAATTATTTAAGACATTTCATTTGTTGCACCATAAAAGTACCAATCCATCGCCATGGGCTGCTTTTGCTTTTCATCCACTAGAGGCTTTAGTAGAAGTAGGTATTGTGGTACTATTTATTTTTTGTTTACCCATTTGTAGGTATCATTTGTTCTTTTTCTTTTTGGTAATGATGTTGTATAATGTTTATGGGCACCTGGGTTGGGAGCTTTACCCAAAAGGATTTAGTAAAAGTATTGTTGGAAAATGGATTAACACTTCTATAAACCACAACCAACACCATCAATTTTTTAAAGGTAATTATGGCTTGTATTTTTTGTGGTGGGATAGATGGTTTAAAACCATTCGTACCGATTATGATGAGCAATTTGAAGCAGTGAAAAGTAGGTAATTTTTTACCACGGAACAAGGAAGCAATTTTTACCACAGAGAAACATCGTTGCAGAGTTTTCGCAGCGTGTTTCTATTGTTGAGTAAACTATGTGGTTAACTTTCACCGCAGAGACACAGCGTTGCAGAGCTTTCGCAGAGATAATTTTATTGTTGTTTCGTTGTGTACTTTGTGCCATTGTGGTTTTCTCTTTCTTCTTGTGGTTAAATAAAAAAATCCCACTTCTATGAAGAAGTAGGACTAAAAATTTTAAACTAGCTTATAATTAAGCTGTTTTGGTTTCTGTTTTTTTACCAACCACAGCAATTTTGTGTGGTCTGCTTTTGCCAAAAGAGCCTTTAAAACGTTTGCCCTTTGCAGTTTTTTTGTCGCCTCTACCCATGATTATTCTATTTGTTTAATGAACGAAAGGTTACAAAAATAAAAAAATCCTGCAGAATTAGCAGGATTTTTTTATTAGCTATGTTATCTCCTAATAATTAAGGTAGATTTTGTGGTTAATTTACCATCGGTTAGTTCAAGTATATAAATACCCTCTTTTAAATCGTTTACAGCAAAATTTACTGTTTTGTTACCTTTTGCAAAGCGTACTACTTTTTTTACAAAACCCATACTATTTACAACTTTTATTTGGGTTATTTCGGTAATAACGTTAGTATTTGCCTTAGTATTTGTTATTACTTTTTTGGAAGCATCTTTTATTACTGGTTTTATTTTATTTTTTTCATTGTCATTTTCTTTTTCATTTGATACAGCTAATAGGTTATTTTGCAAACTAACTGTTACCTGAGTAGATGCAGGGTTAGGAAAAACCTTAATTTGATTATTACTAGCAGCAGCCATTCTATTACCTCCGCAACTACTTGAGTTACAAAAACTACCTACAAATTTTAATTCTGTATTGCCCGAACTTGTTTTTGCTCTAACAAAAATACCAATTTCATCAACACTTGGAAAACCCGAACCACTTACTTGCAAATAATCGCCAGATGTAGTTGTAAGGTAATGGTATTGGTTGTAATAAAAAGAAAACCATTCATACTCTGTTGCTTCTGCTATTCCCTGAATATTGGCAACAATATTACCACCGCCATTTTGGGGGTCTGTAAAGCCATAAACAGCATAGCTACTCCAAGGAAAACAACCACTAAAGCCTGAATAATAACTAGAGTAAATAATGCCACAACTTGCATTTACTGCACTGTTAATGCTTATTGGGTCGGTATAATTTGGATCTCTTGAAATAGTAGCAGTATTAATACTTGTAGTTTGAGGTGCAGGCAAAAAATTAACAAAGCTAGATCCAGCAGCACCAGTAGATGACCATATATAATTAAAACTGCCCAAAGGTGGGTTAACTACATTGGCTGCAAAGTCTAAAGAATTACAATCGAAGTTAGTACTCACAATTGGGATAATAGTAATGCTTGGAGCAATAAAGTTTACATTACGTGTTGCAGTATAGCTTTGGTTAGTAGCATCTGCAATAACCACACTTACACTTTGTGGTGGATTATTTACATCATCTGCAGAAACAAGCTGAATACTTGGTGTTGTAGTAACTAGATTACTGGTTGGTATGCTACCATTATACTTCTAACCTTTGTTGGCTATTTGCCAAGTATAAGTAGTAATACAGTTGTTACTTGTAGGTAAGTTAACTACCTGAAATGTTTTGGTATCTGTTTCGCCACAACGTATGCTATTGGGCCCATTTAAAGTGGGCAATTGGCGTTGTATAAATATATTGTTAAAATTGCCTTTAACAGCTTGAGAACAAAAGGTATTGGTTGCTCGCACCTGTATAGTAAGATTGTTAAATGGGTGAGTAACTGTAACAAATACATCGTTATTGCCAGTATATGTATTGGGTAATCCTGGTGCTGGAGTAAGCCCACTTAATGGTGTAACACCAGCTGGTAGTAAATATTCGTAACTTGAAACCTCACTAAATAGGTCGTTATTATTATCTGCTTTACCACCAAGCCTCACATATTTTATTTTATCGAACTTTATATTTACAGTTGTTGGGCAAATTGGTGCTATTATTGTTTTGCTATTAGGTGCTGCATCAAAAATATTTCTTGTCAATAAAGATCGTACATTGGGAAATGTATAATTTCCAAAAACCAATCCTTTCCAATAATGTGAGCTGTTTTGTTTTATCCTAAGTTGAACAGTAGCTGGAGCCTGCCATTGGTCACTAAATGAAAAATCGCCCCTAAGAACACTTGCAGAAGTTTGTGCAAGATTTGCAATAGATAGATTTGTTGGGTTTACAAACTCTACCTCGCTACTTGTTACATTTTCAAATTCAAAACTTATTTGATTGAAGTTAAAAGGGAGAGGGCAAAAATGAGTACTAGGGTCTGGACTTACGCTCTTCACTGTGGGTTTTGGAGGCTCTTGAGCTTTAGGGTGTAGAGATATTAAGAGGGCTGAGAATAGAAGAATTGCAATTAAGAGGCAGGTTTTATTGTGTGCTGTGTGCTGTGTGCTGTGTGCTGTGTGCTGTGTGCTGTGTGCTGTGTGCTGTGTGCTGTGTGCTGTGTGATGTGTGATGTGTGCTTTTATATTT
>JANOZK010000168.1:0-25776 GCA_031429335.1 Chitinophagaceae bacterium
ATTGTTTATACCTAATAGTACTACTCTTTTGTCGGTTGCTGCATCTTTTAATGCACTGCCATGGTAAATGCTGTATGCCTGCTGGTTTTGGTCTAACACATATAAATCTTGTGATGCACCTGCTAGGTTTTCTGCATCGTATTTACCATCAAACAAATCGGTTGCTGGGTCATCGCCAAAACGAAGTACCACTTCATCGGTATCTTGAGTGATTGTGTTTTTTAAAGTAAGGCTGATGCGGTTGTTTATGGTTTGGGCTGTTCTAAATACGGTATTGGTTGGGTTGTTGCTTACTTTATCTGCCTCTTGCCATGCAATGGTAGGGCTGGCTGCATTAGCACGTACCAAAAAGCTGCTGTAGGCTTCTATATATTGGCTACCTCCATTGGCTGCACTACCATTAATGTAGGTACCATAGTTGCCTCCACTTAATGCTGGGCGATAGGTATAAATGGCATCGTTTACATTGGTTAAATTACTGGCTCTTATTACATTCCAATCTATATTACTGGCATATGGGTTACTTATTAAGTTCCAGCCTCTGGCTGCATCGGTAAAGCTTAAGTTTTGGGTAAAATCGCCTTGGCGTAATGCTCCTGTTAGGCTTAAGGTAACATCGTTGGGTGCTGGTGGATTGGCAAGTAAAACACCTGTTTGTCCTTTAGGGCCACGTACCAATGCTCTTATACCTTGGCCTCCATTAATAATTGTTATACTATTGCCACTGGTTAAGGCTGTCCAACCTGTGTTGTTGGTAGTACCAGTAGCTGCATTACCTGCACTTTCGGTAAAGGTAAATGCCGATGGGTTGCTGGTTGTAGTTGCTGAGAATTGATTGAGATTACTACCAGTTATTGCTCCTGTAATATCTATATCGTTGCTGAGCTCTGTTAAGTTCATGGTTGTAAATGGATGACCTAAGAACCTAAACTTTCTGCGGCCTACACCACCTGCAATAAACTTTTGTACCGTTACATTGCCACTGATATAACCACCTGCTGTTGCACCTGCTGCTACTCTTGCTGTATTGGTGGCATTGCTGGTTAAGGTTAATAATCCTCCTGTGGTTAATACTGCTCCACTATTTACGGTTAATGTGCCATTGAAATTGATATTACTGCCGCTAATGGTGCTATTGGCTGCAATGGTTAAACCTCCTGTACCAGCAATACCATTGCCATTGTTGGTGATGTTACCATTTACAGTAGCTGTGATACCTGTCGTAGTTAAGGCAAAAGTACTATTGATGTTGAGGGCTTTGCAAATGAAAGATGTTGGGGCTGTGCTGCTGGCAATTATGGCATCGACCGAACTTGATGGTGTACAATTACTCCATGTAGTTCCATTCCATGTTGTAGAAGCATTTACAACCACACCAAAATTTGTTCCTGTACTTACACAACCAGTTATACTATTTCTTACAGTGAAACTATTAGCTGCTGTGTTGTATGTACCTGCTCCTGGATTTGATGGTATTGTAATGGATATTGGAGATGCTGGTAAACTGGTATTGCTCAAATTGCTAAAACCTGCTATGATTGCTCCAGCCGACCAAGTAATACTGTATTGATTTGGACTTCCCGTGGTTGCACTATATGTTAAACTAGCACTCGTTGTACCATTACAAATGCTTGGGTTAATGCCTAAGGTAATGGTAGGTAAAGCATTTACAGTTCCACTCGAAGTCACATTTTGTGTAGTTGCTCCAGAAGAAGCACAAGTTATATTACCAGAAGGAGTGCCAGTTGCCGTTGTTGTTAAACGAGTATAAATAGTAGTTGTATTTACTGTACCACCACTTTGTGTAAGGGTAACATTTGAAGCAAAACCACTACCTGATGTAGTTGACACTTCAAAACCTGTTGGTGGAGTAACCACTATATTAGCTGTAAGGTTAGAGCCACTTACTGTAAAACTTTGTTGTGATGATGCAGTGCCTGCACATGTAGTAAAAGCAGTTAAAGTACCAGTTGTGGTAATTGTTGGTGTTGCAACTGCTGTTGTAAACGTAAAATTATCAATTGCAATATAATTACCGCTACCTCCAATATCTATAACCAATTCATCAATAATAATATTTTGGTGGCCTGGAGTTGCAAAATTAACCAGACTAAAACCTCTATTGGTTGTATTAGACCATGAAGCCGATGTAAAATCAGCAGCAGGCGGTGAATAAGTAAATTTTGTAACACCCCCTAATTTTCCTGTAAATGTAACCGATACACTGGCTGTTTGATTGGTACTACCCCCATCGGAAGAAGGGTACAGATAAATACTACCTGCTTTAAATGTTGTTGCAGAAGTAATTGAACAGGCATTGGCATTGGCATTTTCTACGTAATTTGCACTACTTAAATAACCATAATTACCAGGAATGGTACTCACTTTAAAAACACCATTAGGGGTAAAAGTTCCTGTAAATGCCCCATTGGTAAAACTACTATTACCAACAGTTGCAGTTTCAAAGGTTTCGGTAACTTGGGCATTTATACTATTAAGAAAAATAAAAATTCCGACAAGAAATAAATAATTTTTTTTTGGCATAGGTTGTTGTTTAAAATAAAGTTTACGGGAAATAAAATAATTTGCAGTTTGAGGCAAAAATAATTCTTTTTAATGAATGCAAAACTAACAACTCAAGCCATTTAGGAGCAGCACTTAACCGTGACAAATAAGGACAAATACGTGATTTTTGATTGATAATGAACAATTTACCTAAACAATATTTATTAAAGTTTATAAAGTGAGTAATTTATCTACTAATTCTTTATCACTGCTTAATTCCATTTTTTTATAAATTCTGTAACGGGCTTTTCTAGCACTTTCAGAAGTTATATTTAATAAATTAGCTATTTCAAGCAAACTTAAATTCAGTTTTATTAATGTACAAATACGTAACTCATTTTGTGATAATTCTGAATATTGAACCTTTAGCTGCTCAAAAAAATTGGGATAAACTTTGGAGAAAAGCAATAAAAATTCATTCCAATAGCCTTCAGTTTGTAATTTACTTTCACTTACAAGTCTCCTAAGATTGAGCAAATCTTCTCGTGTTTGCCCTTTAAGATTAGTTTGAAGTGACTGTATTTCGATTGCCATTTTCAAAATTTCTTCTTTGAGCTTACTAATTTCTTCTGTTTCTTTGGGTTGAAGAGCGTAAGCCTGTGTTATGCCATAGTTATTATTTTGTGTATTTCTTTTTTTAACTAACGAAAACACACTAGCTGATAGCAGCAAAAAAAACAAAATAGCAACTAACCATAACCAATTGATTGTTGATGATTGTTTATGAATAATCAAATCTCTTTGAACTACTAAGCTGTCAGCAAATTTTGCTTTATAAACATTTAGCTCCTGAAGCAATTGCTTTTGTTTTTCTTGTTGAAAAGTTGTGTCTTTCCAATCTGAGTAATTTTGCAAATTATAATATGCAGAGTCATACTGCTTATTACGTTCGTATACTTTTGCTAGAATTTTATAACCGTCTCTTAAGTTATGGAATAGTTTTAAAATATTAGAAAGATCAATACCTTTTTTGAGGTGATAAAGAGCCGAATCGTATTGAGCTGTTTCAAAAAAAATCTGTCCAACAGTGATATGCAATTTCGCTATACCAGCTTTGTCGTTTAAATTATTTCTTAACAAAAAACTTTGTTGTGCATTTAGCAAAGCTTTTTTATAGTCTTTTATTTGTAAATAACCATAACTAAGATTGGCGTAACAAAGTGCTGATGATACATAATTATTTTTTTTCTCAAAAAACAGAAGTGCCTCATTTAAGTATTCTATTGCTTTTCCATAATTATTAGTTCTACTTTCCAGCAAGGCAAGATTTATTTTTATATTAGCCACATCTTCATTTAAGTTGTTCTTTTCTGCAACACTTAATGCCTTTAAAAATAGACCCCTCATTTCAGTGTATTTCTCCAAAACCTCCATTAAAAGCGTAATGCTGAAAAAAGCTTTTATTTCTACTTCTGGCAAATTATTCTCTTTTCCAATTGTTGCTGCAGAATTAAATTCTTTTGCAGCTTTTTCATACTCACCAATTTTATAAAAAACTTGTCCTTTCTGTAAGTGAAAACCGCTACTCGTTTTTGGAAAAACTTTTTCTTTTAGTAAATAAGTTGATCGATTTGCCACCTCCATTGCTTCAGAGAATTTACCTAACCTGCTTTTACTCCGCATATCCAATATATTGAACATAAGAAGTTTGTCATACAATTTACTTTTGGTTGCAATTGATTTGGCTTTTTCTATCCATTGAAAAGTTTTTTGAGGCTCTATATCCTGATAAAGATTAATCAATCCAAGCAGGTGTTTTAAAGCAATCGAATCTGCATTTGATTGCTTTATTAGTTGAATAAGACTGTCTTCTGTATGCTTTAATTTACTTTCTTGAGCACCAACCTGTGCTTGTGCAAAAGGATTATATAAAAGAAAACAACTTAAAATAAATAAAAAAATAATATTACGCATGTAAGCAAAATACAATAATTATTCGGAGAAATTAGCAATTCCCTAGAATAAGTAAATTTTTTTCTAATGGTTGGCGTCCTCACCAAACATGTTTTAAAGCACATTATTTCGGGTGGTGAGGCCACCAACTGATAGCCCAAAAAAACCACCTAAAATACTTTAAGTGGAGATTTTGAAATAATTTTATCAATCGTTATTTAGCTAACGTAAACTTTGTTTTTGCTTGTACTAAATAGTTATACCCCACTAGTATTGCTGGTAAAAATATAAAGGTAGAGATTAGTGCTTTTTTGTAAAATGGTAAACCCATTTGGTAACAAAGCAATAAACCACTAAAATCTTTTGAATAGGTGGTAGTGCTAAAAAACCAAACAGTTAAGTTTGATAGTAAGAAAAAACTTGTTGGGCCTGCAAAACAAGCCAAAAAAATTGAGGATGCTTTATTACCTTTTATTGCCCAACCAATTAATGTTGTAGCTAATAATAGGCTATAATTTATTAATTGATTTTTGTAAAACCCAGCAAATACAAATAAATTTAACCTATACAAAACCTCAATAATTAGATCGCTCATAAATACTGCCACCAAAGGCAATAAAAAAGAAAAACGTTTTTGTTTAATACTCATACCGGCAAACAAGGCAAGTGCCAAAATTGTGGTAAAACCACTTAACCCTAAATTAGGTGCACAGAAAAACTTTACCAATACTGTAACTATTACAAGCACTACAGCAAAAATTACTAACCGATTATTTGAGCTCATAATAATAAATATTTTTTCAAAATTAAGTATTATTCTGATTGCTACAAATAGCTTTTTTGTATATCGTAATAAATTAAAAAATTAAAAAACAGGTACAAAGGCTTTGTATATAAGGGTTTTGCCAGTTGCGGTAAGCATATATTTTTCATTGGCAATTATTGCCAGTACTTCGCCCCTACCTACAATAAAATTTTCATGATCTTTAACTATAATGGCACCTTCAATAACCAATAAAATTTCTACTGAAGTTGTAGTTGCCGTATAGCTTTGCCCAGCTTCTAACTCAATTGCACTTATGCCAAAATCGTTAATTGGGCAAGGATAGTTTTTTTCGTAGCCCTTTTTTGTACCTCGAATAATATTGGGTATAATCGCCTCAAACAAGGTATGTTTCATTAACTCGGTTACATCAATATGTTTTGGTGTTAGGCCACCTCTTAAAACATTATCGCTATTGGCCATTAACTCTACATTTTGGCCTTCTAAATAAGCATGTGGTACGCCTGCACCTTGAAAAATAGCTTCTCCCGTTTTTAGATGCACAATGTTAAAGAGGTAAATAGAAAATATTCCTCTATCAATATCGCTAATTTCTTGAACATTTTCGTACAAAGTGGCTACCCACCATCCTGGCATTGCTTTGGTTAACAGGTCAGTATTTTTTTTACTGATTTCTTTTTTAACCAGTGGCAATAAAATACTATTTACTTGTTGCTGATCTATTTCCATTAAAAACTGATACAAGCCTTTGTAACCTTCTGCCTTAAATAAGCCTAATAAAACATTCAATTCTAAAATATCTTGTAAAGTTTTTTCTATGGCCTCTTTTGATTTAAAACCATGTAAAAGCCAAAAATCGCTTAAGGCAACCATTACTTCTGGCTTATGATTTTTATCTTTATAATTTCTATTGGGTGCATTTAAAGAAATACCTGCAGCTTCCTCGGCAATAAAACCAATAGCTGCAGCCTCTTTTGTTGGATGAACTTGTATGCTAAGCATTTGGTGAACATCGAGTACTTTAAATAAATAGGGTAACCCATTAAATATATTTTGTACCGATTGCCCCAAAACTTTTTCAGGATTTTGTTGAATAAAATCTTGTAATGAAACTTTATTGGGTAAAATTTCTGCTGGTGCAAGAGGGTGAGCCCCCATCCAATACTCGGCAAATGGCAAATGATTGGTATTCTCTATATTTAGTAATTCTGGTATATAATTGTAGCCACCCCATGCATAGTTTTGAACTTTGCCTTTAATCTTAAAAATAGAATTACTTTCTTGCATAACTTACAGCATTTTATTACATGATATGATTACTGAAAATAAAAATACAGGAAACAAAGGAGAAGATGCTGCTGCAAACTGGTTATTACAAAATAATTATAGTATTCTTCATAGAAATTGGCGTTTTAAACATTCGGAAGTAGATATTATTGCAACAAAAAATAATAAACTACATTTTGTAGAAGTTAAAACCCGAACTAATACCAAATTTGGTTTACCCGAAGAAAGTATTACACAAACTAAAATGAATGCACTTAAAAAAGCTGCTATTGGTTTTTTAGAACAATACCCAATGTACCAATATTTACAGTTTGATGTGATGGCTATTACTTTAAATAAAAATAAAACGGAAGAAATTTTTTTAATAGAAGATGTGTTTTTTTGATGACGGGTTATTGGTTATTGGTTGCGGGTTTCGGTTTATTGGTTATTGGCTAAGCGTTATTGATTATTCACCATTCAGCAATCTGCTGTATTTTTAAACTATGAAAATTGCACTTTGGAGTGTTGGTAAACCACACGAACCTTATATTAAAGAGGGTTTACTCGATTTTACCAACAGAATAAATAAATACTTTAATGCTAGCTGGCATATTATTGCTTCACCAAAAAATGCTGCTGTTCTTAGTGAAGCTGCATTAAAAAAAGCAGAAGCAGAAATTATATTGCAACAACTTACTACAGCTGATTTTTTGGTTTTATTGGATGAAAGAGGAAAGCAATTCACATCGCCCAAATTAGCAGATTTTTTACAACAACGTGCCAATGAAAGTACCAAACAAGTTGTGTTTTTAATTGGTGGTGCTTTTGGTGTAAATGAAACTGTTTTTAAAAGAGCCAACCATTGTTGGAGCATCTCTAATTTAGTATTTCCTCATATGTTGGTACGATTAATTTTAGCTGAGCAAGTATATAGAGCCTGCACCATTTTACGCAACGAAAAGTATCACCATATTTAATTATTTTTTTAATAATTTTACCAATGACTATTACTATAACCATTATAATTATTGGCATAACGGCTATTATTTCCTACAATGCTTTTTCGAACGAGAAATTGATTGATAATTTAATTTTTCATCCACCAGCAGTTACCAACCAAAACCAATGGTACCGCTTTTTTTCTTGTGGCTTAATTCATGCAGACATAACCCATTTAGCATTTAACATGTTATCCTTATATATGTTTGGGCAATTTGTTGAAGAAAGTTTTGCCGATATTTTTGGCAAACTAGCACCAATATTTTATTTGATTTTATATGTTAGTGCCTTGGCGGTAAGTTTATTACCTACCTATTTTAAACATAAAAATGATTATCATTATAATAGTTTAGGGGCTTCTGGGGCGGTTTCGGCCATTGTATTTGCAGGTATTTTCTTATACCCTACTGCTAAGATTGGTATTTTTATTATTCCACCATTTATACCTGGTTTTATTTTTGCTCCTATTTATTTATTTATCTCGGCATATTTATCTAAAAAAGGTGGCGATAATATTAATCACTCTGCACATATTTGGGGCAGTGTGTATGGAGTTGTATTTTTAATTGCTGCTAGTTACTTGTTTAGCAGCTTCGACCCCATTTATAATTTTACACAAAGTATAAAAATGTGGGCAAGGTAGTTTCACACAAAAAAATCAAAGCTTTAGTTTAGTAATCTTGGCTCAAAGGATGTATCATTAATTCGTCTATTACAACATGTTTTGGTTGGTTTGCAATAAATACAACAGCATTAGCCATATCGTTATTTTGTAGCCAATTTTTGTGGCTTTCGGATCCTTGTGGTTCTTCATGAAAAGAGGAGTCTACCAACCCACTATAAACAACACTTACCTTTATTTCAAAGGGTCTTAACTCCTTTCTCAAAGCCATACTAAATGCATCTTGAGCATACTTGCTTGCACAGTATAAAGCACCCCCAGCAAAAACTCGTTTAGCAACATCGCTAGCGATATTAATTATATGGCCATTTTTATTTTTTTTCATTATTGCTGTAACTGCTTTAGATACCAAAAAAGTACCTTTTACATTGGTGTCAAAAACACTATCCCAATCATTAACAGTGGTTTCATCGGCATTTTTAAAAATACCAAAGCCTGCATTGTTAACCACAATATCAATAGCACCAAATTGTTGTATAACACTATTAATACTATTGTTTACAAAGTTTTCATCTGTAATATCGCCAACAAATACACTACAAACGCCTCCATTATTTTCAATTGAATTTTTGATTGCCAACAATTCATTTTCACTTCTTGCTAATAATGCTACTGTTGATTTTTCTGCAGACATTGCCAATGCGATAGCTTTACCAATACCTTTTGATGCCCCAGTAATTACTACAACTTTATTTTGCAGACTATTCATGGATGATTGTTTATAATTGATGAAAGATGGACGATTGACTATTCACTATGGACTACCAACAACCTCTCTACTGATTGGAAAAAAACCTATTTCTATTAATTCTTAAATCTCGTAAAATGCCACTTTTAGGACTAATTACAATACTAAAAGATCGGTACAAGCCAATAGGCGTAACATTTATAGATAATTGCCAGCAATGCATTTCTCTACTTACAAACAAACTAAATTGTTGTAATTCTAAATTTTTTATATCGTAATAACCAGTGGCTCCAGCTTTCCATTTTGGAGTTAAACTAAAGTCGCCATTAAAATTAATACTACTAAAAACATCTGTTCTATAACCACTATAATCCTCTTTTAATACTTTACTAAAAGATAACGAGTACGATAAATTTATACTCCATGGAATATTGAAATCTGTAAATTCTGCAGGGTTTTGCCTAACCATATCTAATTGCCTTTGTTGTTCGTCTGGCGTCATCATTGGATCGCTGCCAATGCGTTCTGATGTTTTTTTCTCATCTTTAGGTTTGCTTTTAAAATCTGTACTAATGGCTAAACTTCCATTGGTAATTCGGCCTAGCTTACCTTGCTTAAACAATAACGTATTTTTCCGTACCCCAAATTTGTCTACATCGTAGGGATCTAAATTAGCATTAGCAGTTATATTAATTTTTTCAAATAAAGTACTACGCAAATACAAACTAAAATTACCGAGTGCAAAACTATCGGCCAATAAATTATAGTTAGAGTTAAAGCCAAAACCATCTATTAACCTTACTTTTTTATCGCTTTCTGCTGCTGTATCAGTTTTGTCTCTCACTTTCATTTCTAGTAAGTTATCAATGCCGAAGCTTATACCACCAAAGTTTCCTTCAGAATAAGATCCATACATGCTACCCTCAAATTTAGAAAATCGTAAGGTACGTGAAGTAGTATCTACTTTTACATTATAAAAATCTTTACTCACTAAATCGGGTGTATAATTTAAACCAAATTGAGGTCTTATTTCATGACGTATGGCTTTTACCCTTCCCTTTTTAAATTGATAGGTTCCAAAAATTCTAGTATTTGCACTAATACCCATACTCATACTATTTTGTGTATAAAAACCTTTACTACTATTAAATTTTACGGTAGAATCTTTATCATCCCAATAACGAATACGTTGTGTACCAAACCATCTTTGTTGAAACGAAATGGAGGGAGCAATTGTAATTGGGCCTAATGCAGGCAACGATAATGTAATTGGAATACTGTGTTCACTACCCCATTGTAAAGTATCTAATAAACGCCTTGTGCTGAATGCTGTATCGTAAAAAGAAATCCTGTTTTGAAAATTACCAGAATAGCCTACCCCTAATTTCTCATACCATTTAGCAGTACCTATTGCCTCTTTTTTTTGAAAAGGGTACAATGTAACCACACTAAATGTACCAGTTGGTAAACTTAAATTTACCAACTTAGTATTGTTATTTTGATCGTGATTAATGTTTAATGATAAGTTGTACTTTCCATCCCAGCTCTTACTATAAGCAATAGAAGATTGTAATTGATTATTAAAATTTTGAAAAGCATTGTTTAAAATGCTACTATTAAATCTAGTACTACCAAAGTTTACATTAGCTGTAAAAGATGTGCCAGGTCTAGCTTTGCTATCTCTACTATGGCTCCAATTAATCATGTACGACGAAGTGGTTGTAAACTCATCGGCTGCTTTTACAGAAAATCTGTTTAAAACTTTATTTTTTTGTATAGCCAAATTAAACCCTCCACTATATTTATACCTCATTAAATATCTAGAGTTTATGTTGGCACTCCAACCACCATAACTGTATAAATTGGTTCTAAGGGTTACGTCAACATTTTCACTTAACACTTTATAGTAACCCAACCCTTCTAAACCCAAACCAAAATCTTGACTACTGGCAAATTGAGGAGCTAAAATACCCGATTGTCTGCCAGTACTTAAAGGATAAATTCCAAAAGGAATATAAATGGGTACCGGCACACCTTCAAACTCTGGATGTGTGGGCCCACTAACACCAATTTTACCATTAATTATTTTCATTTTTTTAGTTCTAAAAGTAAAATGTGGTGTATCTAAATTACAGGTGGTAAAACTGCCTCTGTAGGCATAAATTACATTACTATCTGCTTTCTTCAATCGATTCGCATTTACAAATAATTCCCCCTCTTGGTAATAGGTATTGTAGGTTATTCCCTTTTGAGTTTTCATATTGTAACCAATAGAATCGCTCAACGTTTTTGATTCGCCTTGTACAAACTTGGTTTTGTTTAACGAATTAACTCCAGTATCGGAAGATCCTTTAGCTTTTAGCGTTTGTTTCTCTTGGTCGTATCGTATGGTAGCAGCCTCTAAATCAATGTCTTTATATTTTGTTGTTGCCTTGCCGTATAAAATAAATTCTTTAGTACTAATAATTAAAACACCAGAATCTTCTGCACTATAATTTACTGGAGCATCTATTGAATCTTTTGAAATTTTTATAGTATCAATGGTGGCAACTAAAGTATCCTTAATTTTGGGTTTATTGGTATCTATGATTTGTACATTTTTTTTAGCTGGTACCGTATCTAAAAAATTAGTTGAAAGTGTTAAAAAGTCATTGCTCAATGTTTCACTTGCATTTATTTGCAATGTTAAAATTATTAAAACGCAAATACCTATAATAGGAAATAGGGTTTTTACGTTAATTTTGTAGAAGTGAATCATGATGGTAGTGGCAAAAATAAGAGCTATTTAATAAAACATTATCGTAACCTATTTCTTTAACTTAATGATATGATGAAAAGAATATTTGCTGCATCTATTTTGTTAACAATATTGGCATTTTGCATAACCTCGTTTACGGCTAAAGAACTAAAGCCAATTCAAAAGCAAAAGTTACGCAAAATTGTAATTGATGCCGGACATGGAGGGGGCGATCATGGAGCTGGCGGAAAATACTCTAAAGAAAAAGATGTGAGTCTAGCTATTGCAATGGCTTTACAAAAAGAAATAGAATCAGAAATACCAGATGTAGAAACTTATATGACACGCACTACAGATGTGTATGAAAGCCCTATTACAAAAGCCAATAAAGCCAATGATGCTAAAGGTGATTTGTTTATTGCCATACATTGTAATTGGGCACCTGGCCAAAGACATTCAGAATTTACTGGTTATAAAACCGAAACTTATACCAAAAAAGTAAAAGGCAAACGTAGAACCTTTACCCGCAAAGTAAAACAATATAGAACTTGGTATAGCCCTAGCGAAGTTCGAGGTACAGAAACTTTTATTTGGAATGTAAATAAAACTGGAGCAAAAGAGGCTTCTTTACAAAGCCATGAGGATATGTTTATGGATAGTGCAACCATAAAAGAATTAGAAGAATTTGAGAAAAAAGATCCTACCAAAATGATTTTGTACTCTATTAAAACAAAACAATTTTTTGATAGAAGTGCAAGATTGGCCCTAACAGTAGAAGAAGAATTTAGAAAAACTGGCCGATTTAGCCGTCAAGCTCAACAAAGGGGCAAAGGAATTTGGGTATTACAAGCCGTTGCAATGCCTGCAATTTTGGTAGAAACTGGTTTTATTTCTAACCCCGATGAAGAAGATTATTTAAACAGCCCCGAAGGTCAAAAAGAAACAGCTCAGGTAATAACTAACGCCATTAAACGATATAAATACTCATTAGAAACTACTGGTATTAAGCCTGCTGGTAGCCCAGAAAATACCAATCAAACCCCTAAAAAATAAATTTTATTCAAAATCAGTAAAAAAGTTTCACCCAAAAAGTGAAACTTTTTTATTAAATACCCATTAGCAGGTATTTGAAATTGTAAAAAAAGTGTTTACCATTACATTTCAATCAATAACATGAAAAAGAAATTTTTATTCTTTTTTTTAGGATTTACTTATTGTACACTTTGTTTATCGCAGATTGTTGCAAAAACCGAGAAGAAAGAAATTTATTTTAGAATTATTGAATTAGAAACAATTGGAAAAGATAGTATTCAGGCTTACCTAAATGTTGGCTTAAGACATGGGTTAAAAAAAGGCTTAACAGGCTCGGTAAAAGCAACCTACACATCTGGAGAAAATAGAGCAAACCAGGAAATTGGTTTTGGAAGCTTAATTGCATTAAACGACTCCCAATCGTTAGTGCTAATTAGACCTGTTGAAAAATACAAAGACAATAAAACTTTTGCAGTAAGATTAGGAGATTACATAGTTTTTCCAGCTACCATTCCCGTACTTGAATTTAGAAGTATCTTTTTTGAATTAGCAACAATGGATATTTATTTTAATGATGGTTCAAATAAACCATATTATACCTTACAAGATTTAATTTATAAGGATAGTAAACAGTTAGAGCGTGAAATTTTACAAAAATCGAGTGCTGATGTAGTTGAAATTTATGAGATCGTTAAAAATCTTACAGACACAGCATATAACGTTCTTAAACGACCTTTCACCAAAGGAAGGTATATAGGTAAAAGTGTTTTTGATGTAATGAGAGATTGCAAACCGAGAGACATTTATACCTTTCTAAATTTTGTTAAAAATTATCCTTCAAAGTATATTGCAAAGTCGTGGAAAAGTGCTGAAACCTTTGCTACATGGGTACAATATGGTGCTTATTTTAGTAAGTCAGAGGTTAAAGACTCTGTTTTAACGTATGCCAAAAACCCAATCTTATTAAAACAGTTTATTGAAAAGCATAAAAATGAAATTATTGACGAAGACTTTGTTGATGCCTGGGTTACAGATGCATTAGAAGAGAATGATGCATTATTTCTTCAATCAATGTTAGCAGCAAAACTGGTATTGTACTATTTACCAAACAACAATAACTGGGGTTCATATTACAACGCACTATACAATAGAGCTAACGATAAGAAAGATTATAAAAAAGCAGTTTTATATTGTGATTCTGCAATTATCTATTTTAAAAAAATAAATAATCATAATGGTGTTGTTACGCTATTATATAGTAAGGCATTTGTTTTTTACATGCAAGATAAGAACGATGAATCTTTACAAATTTTAGAAGAAGGATTTAAAATATTTAGTAACCCTGCAAATGAATTTGCAGTACAATCCAGAAAAAATAGAGAAGCCTACTACTATAGACTAAAAGCCTTTAATCTTTACGCTAAAGGAGAACTATTAGAAGCTGCTAAAAACTTCAGCACTGCTTACTCTGCCTATAAAAATTTTGGAGATTTTAATAGTATAAAAACTGCCATTAGTTGTCAGACCTACTTAGCAAAAATTTATAAAAAACAAGGTGAAACTTTAAAAGCACTCGATATATATAAAGAACAGTTAGCATTATATATAAAGTTAAATGATAGAGAAAATATCGCTTCTACTACAAATGATGTTGCTTTAGCAAATTTTAATTTAGCCAATTATAGAGAGGCCATCAAAGGTTTTTTAAACGCCAAATCCATATACATGGTATTGAAAGATTATAATAATGCTGGTTATACACAATCCAATATTGGCCAAGCATTCTGGAATCTTGGAAAGTACGACTCCGCTGTAATGGCACACGAACAAGCTATTGCATTGAGAAAATTAGCGAATAATTTTTCAGGTTTAGGATTTTCATGGGAAAAAATAGGTGGCTTGTATAAACTTACTGGCGAAAAAGATAAAGCTTTTAATGCATACGATAGTGCAACCCATTATTACACCTTAGCAAAGGACACTTCAAGTATTAGCAGTTTACTTTCATCATATGGAGATGTATATTACAACGATAAACAATACCAAAAAGCATTTGCCATTTTTAGCAAATGGAACGCCCTAAATTATGCATCTAATAATAAACCTGATTTAGTAAATAGTTTGTATTGGCTTGCAGTAAGTGCTTATTATTTTAATGATGATACCTCAAAAAAATATAGCTTGTCTTGTTTAAAATTAGCCAATGAAATTGGTGATAAAAGCAATGAATACTATGCCAATACCAATTTAGGTTCACTCTCCTACAAGGCATTTAATTACGATGAAGGAAATACGTTTTATAACAACGCTTTAACCATTTCAATCAATCAAAAAAATAAAGACCAAGAGGCATCCTTGTATAGAACAATTGGATCATCTTATAATACCAGACTCGATTTTGATCGTTCAATACCACTGTTGAAAAAATCGTTACATATATATGATTCATTGGGTAATAAAACACAGCTACCCTTGGTTTACAGATTAATTGGTAGTTCGTTGCAAAGTAAAGGCGATTTTTATGAAGCAAGAAAATATTACGATACTTCCATTAGAATTGCTATGCAAATAAATAACAGAGCAGAAATTGGTTATGGATATAGTGCCTTAACTTTTTTACATATTATTCAGGGAGAACTTTCTAAAGCTCAAGAAGATGTAGATAGCACCTATGCAATATTTAAACAATTAAATAATGCATACCAAATGGCTGAAGCTTATTTTAATATGGCATTGGTATTTGAGGCAAAAAGCGATGGTGAAAATGCAATTAAATACTATAAAATAGCCGACAGTATTTATTTATTAGAGAAAGATAATTATAGTAGAAGTACTTGCCATACAAATATGGGAGCCGTATTTTTCTATCAATCGGACTTTAAAAATTCTTTGAAATATTTTTTGGAAACCGAAAGATTTTTAAACACCATAAATTTTGTTTCGGAAGCTCATATATTGGCCCCTATAAATATTGGAGAAGCCCATTTTTATTTAAAAGATTATATTAAAGCAGAAAAATATTTAACCAATGGATACAATTTAGCCATTCAAAAAAAAGCTGGTAGAATGCAAAATATTGCTTCTTCATTTTTGGGCAAACTTTTTTATGAAGCAAAAAAATACGATATAAGTGAAAAATATTTATTGGAATCTTTTGCTATTTCAGAAAAAAGTAACGAAACCGATTTGTACCTAAATACAAGTATAACTTTAGCAAAGTTGTATGCAGCAAAAAATGAAATAGTAAAAGCTAATTTTTATTATGATAAAGCCTATACATTTATTAAAAAAATAGACAACAGCAAGTACACATGGTGGGCTTTGTACGAGTATGGCTTATTTTATTACGCTCAAAATAAATGCGACAGTGCAATTAAATTTTTTAAAGATGCTATTGTAATTGTAGAACGTGAATCTCAAAATTTATTTGGTGGTAAAGAGGCAAAAGAGTTATACAATGCAGATGCAAGAAAAGTTGATTTATACAATAAAATAGTCGTGTGCCTAGCGAAGGTTGGTAAAAAAGATGAGGCATTGTATTATGCCGATAAAAGCAATAATCAAGCTATAAAAGAACAAGCCGATAAAGCAGGCTTTGTAACAAATGATGCTGAAAAAGCCAATGCCATAAAAAAGGGGGGCGAATTATTACAAAAGAAGAATGCTGTTGAACAAGCTATTAATAAGGAAAAAGCAAAACCCGAAAACGAACAAAACAAACAATTAATTGCTTCTTTAGAAAGTGTAAAAAACGTAACAGAAACAGACTATACCAATTACATTGAACAATTACAAAAAAAGTATCAAGATTTACAAGCCTATTTCTCCAATACCAACCCTAAGGATTTTAAAAACTATATTGAAGATATACCAGATAGTACCATTGTAGTACTATACCTCATTAACGACAATCAATTACTCATTTTTACCGTTACCAATAAAGAAACTGGCATTAAAGTAATTGAGTTAAAACAAGACATTAATAAACAAGCTGGTAGGTTTTTAAGTGTGTTACGTAACCCAAATAATGCAACTGGTACTGGTAGTGTAACCTTAAGAAGTACCATTAAACCCATTGATGATATAAGAGGCGATTTTAAAGCAGAAGCTTCGGCTTTATACGATTTGTTGATTACCCCAATTGCAGATGAGATGAAGGGTAAAAAGAATATTTGTTTTATACCTAACGGAAAATTGAGCAATATTCCATTTCAATCTTTAGGCTATTTAGACGAGAGTAAAACTTTCCATTTTTTAATGGAAGATTATGCCATTTTTTATACCAGCAAAATTGATATTTTTAGAAAGAATTTTAAGAAACGAAAAATGGAATCTTCTTTAGCTTTATTTGGCAACCCCGATAAAAGTTTACCAGGAGCCACCATAGAGGCTAATCAAATAGGCAAAATGATTCCTGGATCTGTTGTATATATCGAAGAACAAGCAACAGAGGATAAAGCAAAAGAAAGTTTAGCAAAATACAACTACATACATTTTGCGACTCATGGTGTATTAGATTATGATAAGATAGAAAATTCGTATTTGTTGTTTGGTGCAAGTGCTGGCGAAAACAATGATGGTAAATTAACTATTGCTGAAATAAATGGATTAATAAAACAAACCAGCTCATTGGTGGTATTATCTGCCTGCGAAACTGCAGTTAGTAAAGAAGAAGTAAAAGGTTTTTATATATCGCCTACCAATGCTTTTTTAACCAATAGAGTTGATGCAGTAATTGGATCGTTGTGGAAAGTACCAGATGAAACAACCAATTTATTGTTGCAAGAGTTTTATGCCAATATTGAAAAAAAGGGTATGAGCAATGTGCAGGCATTAAGAAATGCTCAAGCAACCGTTAGTAGCAATCCAAAATACAATCACCCATTTTATTGGAGTGCATTTGTGTTGTATGGAGAATGGAGATAATAAATTTCAAGTACTTTAAGCATAAAATTGTAAAATCATCCTTTTCAATTTTTTAAAAGCAGAAAGTAAAAAAATTGACGTCTTTATTTAGAATAGAATTTATAATTTATCAATTTGCTACTCACTATCTATCAGTTGTTGCATAAAGCACCTCTTTTGCTTCGGTCATGCTTTAGCATGATTGAAAAAATGCGAAGCATATTTTTTCAAAGAAACAAAAGCAGTGCTGTTGCAACAACGAAGCCTGTCGGCTTGAGACAAAAAGTAAGAATTTATCTGAGGATGTATTTTTTTAAGAAATCAATCCTAAAGATTAGTTATTGAATCATTTAACCAAAAAATGAAGTTCTCCATTTAAGTGAAGGAGATAAAAAACTTTCGGCTTTTCTATTTTTGGTAGTTATCTTTCAGCTATAAATCTTTCAAAATGAAAAAAATTTGCTTGTTGTTATTTGTGTTACCATTTTTTGTATCAGCTCAAAATATTGATTCCGCTTGGATGGCCAACAATTATATCAAAAAAGAAATAATGGTACCCATGAGAGATGGAATAAAATTATTTACTTCCGTTTATATACCCATTAGTTCCAACGAAAAACATCCAATTTTAATGAATAGAACGCCATATACGAGTAGCCCATATGGAGAAAAAAATTATAGATCATTTTATAGCAACCATTATAAAGAATATTTAAAAGAAGGCTATATTTTAGTAGTACAAGATGTTCGTGGGCGTTGGATGAGTGAAGGAACCTTTGTTGATGTTAGACCATTTATAAAAGACAAAAAAACGAACCAAGATATTGATGAAGCAAGCGATACATATGATACCATTGATTGGTTAATTAATAATATTAATAACAACAATGGCAATGTTGGCGTATTTGGAATTTCGTACCCAGGCTTCTACTCTACCGAGGCTGCAAAAAGCAACCATCCTGCTTTAAAAGCAGTTAGCCCACAAGCACCAGTTACAGATTGGTTTATGGGAGATGACTTTCACCACAATGGTGCATTTATGTTATTAGATGGATTTAGTTTTTATAGAAATTTTGGTCGCCCTAGACCTACACCAACAACAACACAAACACCTAATGCTTTAAAATTTGAAAGTACAGACAATTATAATCTATTTTTAAAAACGGGTGCATTAAGGAATTTTACAAAACAGTATATGGGCGATAGCATTAAATTTTGGAAAGATTTAATGAACCATCCCAATTACGATGATTGGTGGAAAGCAAGAGATGCTAGAACTAGTTTATACAACATAAAGCCTGCTGTATTAGTGGTTGGTGGGTTGTTTGATGCAGAAGACTGTTGGGGTGCTTGGAATACGTATAAAGCTTTGGAAAAACAAAGCACAAATACCAACAATAAAATTGTTATGGGACCATGGTTTCATGGGCAATGGGCTGGCCGTGGTAGTGATGGAAGTTTTTTAGGCAATGTAAAATTTGGTGGCCCAACTAGTACTTATTATGCCGAAAATTTTGAAGTGCCATTTTTCAATTATTACTTAAAAGCAAAAGGTAGCATAGCTTCTATTGCTCAAGCTAACATATTTTTTACTGGCGAAAACAGTTGGAAAAAATTTGAGCAATGGCCTCCAAAAAGTACAACACTTCAAAATTTTATATTATCAAATAATGGTAAATTAACAAACGATGTTACAACTACTAACACATTTAGTGAATATGTAAGCGATCCTGCAAAACCAGTGCCTTACACAGAGGATGTTCATTTTGGACGTACCAGAGAGTACATGACAGATGATCAAAGATTTGCCAGCAGACGACCAGATGTGTTGGTTTTTGAAACTGAAACTTTAACCAATGATGTTAGTGTTGCTGGCGAATTGGTAGCTGATTTATTGGTAAGCATTTCTAGTACTGATGCAGATTTTATTGTAAAACTAATTGATGTTTTTCCTGCTGATTTTAAGTATGAAGGAGATGCTCAGCTTGGTAGAAGAGAAGCTCCTAAAGCTGTGCCAATGGGTGGTTATCAAATGTTGGTACGTGGAGAAGTAATGAGAGGCAAATTTAGAAACAGTTTTTCTAAACCTGAGCCATTTGTACCCAATAAACCAACACAAGTAAAATATGCTTTGCCCGATGTTGCACATACTTTTAAAAAGGGTCACAAAATAATGGTACAAGTGCAAAGCAGTTGGTTTCCTTTAGTGGATAGAAACCCACAGCAATTTATAGATATTTATCATGCAAAAGACAGCGACTTTAAAAAAGCAACCATTAAATTATTTCATAATAAAAGTAAAATTATTTTACCCGTAATTCAATAGAATATGAAAAAGCTATTTATTACTTTCTGCATTATACTACATATAACTGTTCATGCTCAACAGCCTTCTATCATTCCAATGCCAGCAAAAATGCAGGTAACTGGTGGCAATTTTGAACTTTCGGTAAAAACTAAAATTGTTGCCAATAGCCACGAAGAAAAAGTTGTTGCATCGTTTTTAAACGATTACTTGAACAACTACTATGGCTTTCGTTTAAATATCGTAAGTAATATAAACAGCAATTGCATTACACTTTCTACTAGTTTAGTTGCAACGACTACTAATAGTAACGAAAAATATATTCTTAACGTTACTTCGAAAAATATTTCAATTATTGGTAATGGTGATGCAGGGGTTTTCTATGGTGTTCAATCATTAATTCAACTACTGCCGGTTTCTTCAGTAATTCATTCAAAGGCATCACAAAAACTATTATTACCTTGTATTGATATAGAAGATGAACCTCGTTTTCAATATCGTGGAATGCATTTGGATGTTAGTCGTCACTTCTTTAGTGTAGATTATATTAAAAAATATATCGATTATATTGCTTTACATAAAATGAATACATTTCATTGGCATTTAACCGATGATCAGGGCTGGAGAATAGAAATTAAACAATACCCAAAACTTACCAATATTGGTGCTTGGAGAGAAGGAACTATTATTGGTCGTTTTCCTGGCAAAGGCAACGACAACCAAGCACATGGTGGATTTTATACACAAGATCAAATAAAAGAAATTGTACAATATGCAGCCGAACGATTTATCACTGTTGTTCCAGAAATTGAAATGCCAGGCCATAGCATGGCTGTATTAGCTGCTTACCCAGAATTTGGAACAACTCCTAACATAACACCTAAAGTGCCTATGACATGGGGCTTAAATGGCGTAGAAAACAATGTGCTAGCACCAACAGAAAAAACATTTAAATTTTTAGAAGAAGTATTAACAGAAGTAATGGATTTATTTCCCAGTAAAATTATACATATTGGTGGCGATGAGTGTAGTAAAATTTGGTGGAAAAAAGATAGTGCTAGTCAACAACTAATGAGAGCCAATAACCTAAAAAATGAAGATGAGTTACAAAGTTATTTCATACAACGCATAGAAAAGTTTGTAAATACAAAAGGTAAAAAAATTATTGGATGGGATGAAATTTTAGAAGGTGGATTAGCCCCAAATGCTTTGGTAATGAGCTGGACAGGAGAACAAGGTGGCATACATGCGGCAAAAGAAAAACACGAAGTAGTTATGACCCCTGGAGGTTGGTGCTACTTTGACCATAGCCAAACCAAAATTGAAGACAGTGTTACCATTGGTGGCTATACCACTTTAGAAAAAGTGTATAATTACGAACCCATACCTAAAGAATTAAATGCAGAAGAAGCTAAATACATCATTGGTGCACAAGGTAATGTTTGGACAGAATACATGGCCTACCCTAGTAAAATTGAGTACATGATTTTTCCTAGAATGAGTGCTTTAAGTGAAGTATTATGGAGCCCCAAAGCAAGTAGAAATTGGGAGAGCTTTGAGCAACGTTTACCTACCCAAATAAAAAGATACGAATTGTGGAAAGCCAATTATAGTAAGGCTTATTACGAAATAACCACTACTATTTTACCAACTACAAATAACAGTGGTGTGTTATTGAATGCTGCCTCTAAATATAAAAATGGAATACTACAATATAAGTCAACTAGTTCTTACGGCACTTATACAGCCCCAATAGAAATAAATAATGGGCAAAATGTTAACATTGATTTAATTGAGCGTACAAATAAAAAATTAATTGCATCTAATACAATTGTTTTTAATTTTAATAAAGCCACTGGCAAAAAAATTAGTGTAAACCCCAAACCCTCTGCAAGTTACCCTGGCGATGGTGCATTTACGCTGGTAAATGGTATTCAAAATACCAAAGGCCGAGATAGAAGTAGCGAATTTATTGGTTACAGTGGCAACAGTGTAGAAGCCATTATTGATTTAGGTAGTGTACAAACTTTTTCGAAAGTTACAGTACATAGTTTTGAAAGTAATGCTAGTTGGATTTATGCTCCTTCGAAAATAGAAATTTTCACATCTACCGATGGTAGCAATTATACCTTACTAGGTGCTGCCAATAAATTTACCCCTACCAACAATGGCAATGGAATAACTGAGTTTAATACAACCGCCACAAGCACTCAATTTATAAAAATTATGGTGCATAATTTTGGAAAAATACCCGAAGGTAAAAATGGTGCAGGTAAAGGTGCTTGGTTGTTTTTAGATGAGATTGAAGTGAATTAAATTAAGATAGGTGATTGAAACATTAAAATAAATTTACAGAAAAAAATCTCCGACTATAAGTCTTGCAGTTTAAGTATGTTTTCTACTCTTACCCCTTTTTCTGTTGCTTGTAAAGTACAACACTCATTTACTGCATCATGCTCGAACATTAAAGTGTAATTATTGGCAGCAGCTTCAGTTAAAAATGATTTTTTTTCTTGAAGGGTGGTTAGTGGAAACATATCATACCCCATAATATAGGGCAATGGAATATGAGCTGTACTTGGCAACAAATCTGCCATATATACGAGTGTTTTGCCTTTGTAATTTATTTGAGGCAACATCATCGCATCAGTATGGCCATGTACAAAACGCAAAGAAATATGTTCGTTGAAAACTGTAGTTCCAAGTTGCCCGGTTTGTTGAAAAGTTTCAGTTGGTGTTTCAATAAATTTCAATTGTCCACTTTGTTCAATTGGTAAAATATTGTCTTTTAAGAAAGAAGCTTTTTCTCTGTGGTTGGGTTGTGTCGCCCATTTCCAGTGGGCTTCATTGCTCCAGTAAGTGGCGTTTTTAAATGCAGTAACTAATTTGTCTCCATCACGTTCTATTGCCCCTCCACAATGATCAAAATGTAAATGTGTAAGTAAAACATCGGTAATATCATTTTTACTTAAGCCAAGTTTTGCTAAAGATTTTTCTAAAGTATTTTCTCCATGCAAATAATAATGCCCCATAAATTTGGCATCTTGCTTATTGCCAATGCCAGTATCAACCAATATTAAACGATTGCCATCTTCAATTAATAAGCAACGCATGGCCCAACTGCATAAATTGTTTTCATCGGCAGGTATCAATTTATTCCAAATACTTTTGGGCACAACGCCAAACATGGCACCACCATCAAGTTTAAAATTTTCTGTTTCTATGCTATAAAGTTGCATTTTTTAATTCTTTTTTTTGAGCCAATAAAGTGTATAAAAGTAAAATCAATCCAATTGCAAACAAAGCAGTTAAAGATAAAACAGAGTTTCTTTGTGAGCCGCCTGCAAGCTCAGTAATATAACCATAGCCAAACATGCCAATTACAATGGCAACTTTTTCTGTTACATCAAAAAAGCTAAAAAAAGAAGTGGTATCTTTTGTTTCAGGCATTAATTTAGAATAGGTAGATCGACTTAAACTTTGAATACCGCCCATTACAAAACCCACAAAAATGGCCAATCCATAAAATGCGTTGATATTGCCTTTTGGTAATAAATAGCCTACTACACATAAGCCCATCCAAATGCAAACTACGATCATTAATGTTTTAATATTACCAATTTTACTGGAGAGTTTAGACATTAATATGGCTCCAGGTATTGCCACTAATTGAATCAACAATATTGAAATAATTAAATTGGTAGTTGGAATTTCTAACTCACTTTTTCCGTATAAAGTGGCCGCCAACATTACAGTTTGTACGCCCATATTGTAAAAGAAAAAAGCCAACAAAAATCTTTTTAAAACGGGTATATTTATCAGTTGTTTCCAAACTTTTTTAAGTTCTATAAATCCATTGGTAAAAATATTGTTTTTAGGCCGGTTGGCACTTGGTATTCCATTTGGTAAAATAAATAAGGGTTGTTGTGCAAAACCAAACCACCAAATACCAACTAGTAAAAAAGAAATTTGTAATGCTTCCCCATCGTTTTTTAAGCCAAACCATGCTTGTTTAAACAATAAAATAAAGCAAATTATTTGCAATAAAACGCTACCAAAATACCCCATAGAAAATCCTTTGGCACTAATCTTATCTCTGTCTTCTTCGGCAGCAATTTCTGGCAAGTAAGAGTTGTAAAAAACAAGGCTACTCCAAAAACCAATACAAGCAAAAATCATCAATACAATACCTAAGCCTATATTATTTTCATCAAAAAAGTATAAACCACTACAAGCTAAACTACCAAGGGTACAAAAAAATCGAAGAAAGGTTTTTTTATTGCCTTTGTAATCTGCGATTGATGATAAAATGGGCGACATAATGGCCACAATTAAAAATGCAACACCCAATGCATAATTGTATAATGAAGTATTAATAAAAACTCTACCCAAAAATTTTACTTCATTATTATTCGATTTTGTAACTGCTTCGTAATAAGCAGGAAACATAGTAGAGGTGATAACCAAACTGTAAACACTATTGGCCCAATCGTACATTGCCCAAGCGTTTACTACTTTTTTAGGTGCGGTTTGCATGTGCAGTTTATTTTGAATTTTAAAGATAACGCTTACCAACTATACCTATACAAAAATTAAGGGTTCTTATTATACCGAAGTGATATCTGTAATAGGCCAAATAAATTGGACTAAACAGCTATCCACTCGGCATCATACCACAAAATTTTGGTCTAAATTAAAATTCACATTGGTATTAAATAAAAAAGACTGCATAAAATACAGTCTTCACTTTTCTAAAAATCACCACATTTTTTAGTATAAAAGAGTTTATTTAGTTATTGAGTCTTTTGTATCCAATGGTTGGATTTCGCTTGTTTTTGCAGGTTCTGCATCATACGTTTTAATATCTTTAAACTTGTTATTGGTTAATACAAATTTAACCCTACTACCCTTAAATACTTCTGTTTCTAATAACATTTTAATGGCTAAAAAACTAAGTTCTAAAGTACTATCAGCCTTAACCTTTTCTTCATCAACCACCATTTTAACAATGTAAACTCCATTGTCCTTAATCAGTTGAAAAGATTTTTGGTTGGTACTTTCTTTCCAGGTTTCGGCAAGAAAGTTACCTAATTTTTTTGCATCAGCCTCGGTGGTACTATCTCCCTTTATGTAAACTTCCAAGGTAGAGTTAATGGTTACCTTTTTACCATAAGGCGAAAAAATGTTACAAGCACCAAATAGATTTGCAATAATGATGAGCAAATAAATAATTTTTTTCATATTGTTTAGGTTTTGCACAAAATCAACATTATTTTTTGCTTTTGCAATAGGTGCTACTGGGTATTTTACGATTCTATTATTTTAGATACCCTGCATAAATTAGCATTAATAGTGCTACACCTACAATAATTCTATACCAGCCAAACAATTTAAAACCATGTTTTTGCAAAAAGCCAATAAAAAATTTAATAGCTAAAAGTGCAACTACAAACGCTATTACATTTCCCAAGCCAAGCGTTATTAAATTTTGTTTGTTCTGTAAAATTTCTGGATGCTCCTTATAGGTTTTAAGCAGTTTGTAACCTGTTGCAGCTGCCATAGTGGGTACAGCTAAAAAAAACGAAAATTCGGCTGCCAAATTTCTGGTTAGTTTTTGTTGCATACCACCAATAATGCTAGCTGCACTTCTGCTAACACCAGGTAACATAGCTATACATTGCCAAATACCAATAATAAAAGCTTTACCATAACTTATTTCTTTTTCCTCTTTAATACTAGGTTGTTTAAACAATTGATCTACAAACAATAAAATAATACCACCTACCAATAAGCTAATAGCTACGGTGGTGGGGCTTTCTAATAAATCGTCAATTTTATCTGAGAATAATTTACCCAATAACAAAGCTGGAATTACAGCAATAACTAATTTAATATAAAATTGCCATTTACTAAAATC
>JANOZK010000169.1:0-6423 GCA_031429335.1 Chitinophagaceae bacterium
TGCTGTGCTAAGTATTGTAATTTTTCAAAAGTATATTAACCGTTGGTTGTACTTTCAAAATCCCATTATTAAAAAAATATGGAGTTTAAATGCTGTTTCATTAGCTGCACAAATACTTACCTTACCCATTGTAGTTTATCATTTTCATCAGTTTCCAAATTTGTTTTTAATTACTAACATTGTAGCAGTTCCATTAAGTGGTTTAATTCTTTATGCCGAATTATTTTTACTAGTCGTTTCCATTAATACAACTATTGCAACCTTTATAGGTAATATAGTAAGTTGGTTTATACAACTAATGAATTCGTTTATTGAACGTGCCGATAGTTTACCATTTGCCGTATGGCCATCTTTACAAATTAGTATTACACAAGCTGGTGTTTTGTATATAAGTATACTGGCAATTACTTGGTATCTAATAAAAAAACAACAAAAAGGTTTTATCGTTGGTGTTTGTTTTTTATTACTATTTTTTGGTTTAAGAACTACCGATATCATTCAAAAAAATCAACAACAAAAGCTAGTAGTTTACAATGTACCCAACCACACCGCTATAGATATTATAGAAGGGAGAAACTATTATTTTATAGGTGATAGTACTTTAGTTGAAGATGGTTTTTTACGCAACTTTCATATTAAACCTTCAAGAGTTTTACACAGAATTACGCCAACCGACACTTTACAAAATTTTTCATTAGTTCATAATATTATTTCTTGTAACGGAAAAAATGTGCTGATAATAGATGAAGCCTTTGCTATACCTGCATTGCAGCAAAAAATAGACATAGATGTTATTGTGCTTACAAAAAATCCAAAAATTTACTTAAATCGTTTGTCCACAATTTTTAATTGCAAACAATATGTATTCGACTCATCGAACCCTTTTTGGAAAATTGCTTACTGGAAAAAAGATGCAGACAGCTTACATTTGCAGCATCATTCAACAGCTACACAAGGAGCTTTTGTAATGAATTTTTAACTGTTTTTTATTAATAATAACTCTACTATTTAACTCCAAAAAATAAAATGGAGTAAACAATTTCTCATGAACAAAAAAATAACATCTGCTTTAATTTCTGTTTTTTACAAAGACGGTCTAGCACCATTGGCAAAAAAACTACAATCATTAAATGTTACCATTTATAGTACTGGTGGTACACAACAATTTTTAGAAGATTTAAAAATACCCTGTGTGCCAGTAGAAAGTTTAACCAGTTATCCTTCTATTTTAGGCGGTCGAGTAAAAACCCTTCATCCTGTTGTGTTTGGAGGCATTTTAGGTAAAAGAGACGATGCTCAACATGTTCAAGAAATGAACGATTATAAAATTCCAACTATTGATTTAGTGATTGTTGATTTATACCCTTTTGAAGAAACATTAAAATCAACCAATGAAGAGGCTTTAATTATAGAAAAAGTTGATATTGGTGGCCCAAGTATGATTAGAGCTGCAGCCAAAAATTATAAAGACGTAACCGTAATTGCAGCTAAAGATGATTATGTAACTTTAGAAAATATACTAACCCAACAAAATGGAGAAGTTAGTATTGAGCAACGAAGGGCTTTCGCTGCCAAAGTTTTTGAAGTAGTTATGAATTATGATATTGCCATTAATAATTATTTTAATCCTAACAACACTGCTTCACAAACATCGGCTGCAAAACAAGTTTTGCGTTATGGAGAAAATCCACACCAATTGGCTAGCTTTAATGGCAATTTAAATGAGCTTTTTAATCAGCTAAATGGTAAAGAACTTTCTTATAATAATTTGGTAGATGTGGATGCTGCCATTCAAATAATTAATGAATTTTCAGAAACAACAGAGGTAGTATTTGGTATTATTAAACACACCAATGTTTGTGGTATTGCTGCTGCAAGTTCAGTAAATCAAAGTTGGAATTTAGCTCTTGCTGGCGACCCAGAAAGTGCATTTGGCGGTGTTTTAGTAACCAATGGAACTATTGATAAAGCTACTGCAGAAGCAATTAACGAAATATTTTTTGAGGTTTTAATTGCCCCAAATTTTGATGAAGATGCATTACAAATCTTGAAATCTAAAAAGAGCAGAATTTTATTACAGATCACCCATCAAAAATTCAACATTCAAAATTCCTCAAAATCATTACTCAACGGTACACTTACCCAACAAACAGATAAAGGCAATTTTGCAGCCTGGAAAGAAGTTGGGGGCCGAAACACAACAGCTGCAGAAAAAGCAGATTTAATTTTTGCCAATGTTGTGTGCAAACATTTAAAAAGTAATGCAATTGCACTAATTAAAAATAAACAGTTAATAGGAAAAGGCTGTGGCCAAACTTCTAGGGTAGATGCTTTACGTCATGCAATTGAAAAATCGAAACAATTTAAATTTAGTTTACAAGGTGCAGTATTGGCAAGCGACGCTTTTTTTCCGTTTAACGACTGTGTAAGCATGGCACACCAAGAGGGTATTGTAGCATTTATTCAACCAGGTGGCAGCATTAGAGATAAAGATAGTATTGATTATTGTTTACAACATAACTTAGCAATGGTAATTACCGAACTAAGGCATTTTAAACACTAACATAAAGCAAAAAATTTGAGCACCAAACAAAAAGCATACATCGCTTTAGCCATTACCTCTATTGTTTGGGGTACCACTTGGGTGGCTATGAAGTTTGGTATTAAAGATATGCCAGCCTTACAAATGGCTGCCATTAGGCAATTAATTGGTGGCGTTATGTTTGTTGCTTTTTTTATACTTGTAAAAAAACAACCCTTACCAACAGCTCATCAATTTAAACAAATATTTTTCCTTTCCATTTTTACATTTGTTTTTGCCAATGGGCTTAGTACTTGGAGCTTAACTTTTATTCCCAGTGGCTTAGGCTCGTTAATTGGGGCTTTATACCCTTTAAGTGTGGTATTAATAGATTACTTTTTTTTCAATGGTAAAAAAGTGCATTCCACAGCAATTTTAGGTATTTTACTAGGAATAGTTGGCTTGGCTACAGTACTGTATGAGCATGCTTTTGGTGTACATTCTAATAACTATTTTTTTGGTGTGGCATTGTCATTGGTAGCCATGCTATCGTGGAGTTATAGCACTATTGCGATTGCCAAACAAAAAGTAAAAATTAATCCATACTTTGGTTTAGGTTGGCAAATGTTATTTGGTTCGGTAATGATGTTTATTTTAACTTACTCAACCAATAATCACATACCGCTAAGCTCTATAACCCTTCAAGCCTGGTTGGTAATTGCATACTTAATTGTTGCTGGTTCGGTAATAGCATTTGTTGCTTTTATTTATACCATGAAACATTTGCCTTCATCTGTTGCAACATTATATGCATACATCAATCCTATTATTGCTATTTCAATTGGCACATTTTTACTCAAAGAAAAAATTACTGTTACCCTTGTAATTGGCTCACTCATTACATTATTGGGCGTATATTTAGTAAATCGCTCCATGAAAAAACAAATTGCAGAAGAATTGGCTGATGTGGAAAATGTGTAGCATTTTTATACCATATTCTATTTAAGCTCTTCGAAGTCTCCAAACTTGCCATAGCACTATGTTCTTTGGAGTCTCCGACGCTTAACACAAATTCTACATCTCCTCCAAAAATAACAACTAAATTCGCTTCAAAATTTTATACGATGAAGCTTGTTTCTTACCTAAAAGACGGACACGATCAATTGGCATTTTTAGTAAACGATTATTTATACGATTGCGATTTTGTGCACCCAGAACTACCAGGTAGCATGAACATGTTTTTGAATTATTGGGATGATATGTTCCCATTGGCAAAAGCTATTAATGAAGCCATTATTGATGGTCGTATTGGGCAAGAAAAAGGTATTGCTCTGGCTAATATTCAACTTCTAGCCCCAGTACCTTTTCCTACAAGTTGTAGAGATGGATATGCTTTTAGGCAACATGTAGCATCAGCAAGGCGTAACAGAAAAGTAGACATGATTGCCGAGTTTGATCAATACCCAATTTTCTATTTTACCAATCATTTAAGCATTCAAGGTCCTGGTGATATTTTGTGCATGCCCGACCATTTCGAAAAATTAGATTTTGAATTAGAGGCTTCCATTGTAATTTGTAAAAATGGAAGAAATATACCTGCAGACGAAGCAGATAATTATATTGGGGGACTAATGATTATGAACGATATGAGTGCAAGACGGTTACAAATGGAAGAAATGTTGTTAAACCTTGGACCAGCAAAAGGCAAAGATTTTAGTACTGTAATTGGCCCATGCTTAGTAACCTTAGACGAGCTTGAACAATACGAAGTAGCTGCCAAAGAAAACCATACTGGTAAAGCTTGGAACTTAACTATGAAATGCAGTGTTAATGGTACACAAGTTAGTGAAGGTAATGTTGCTGATATGGATTGGACCTTTGCCGAAATTATAGAACGTGCTAGTTATGGTGTAAACCTACACCCTGGCGATGTTATAGGAAGTGGCACGGTGGGTACAGGTTGTTTTTTAGAATTAAATGGAACTGGTAAATTAAACAATCCCAATTATCAAGAACAATGGCTACAAGCTGGCGATTTTGTTGAAATGGAAATTACTGGTTTAGGTAA
Organism: Chitinophagaceae bacterium; assembly: GCA_031429335.1. Taxonomy (GTDB): domain Bacteria; phylum Bacteroidota; class Bacteroidia; order Chitinophagales; family Chitinophagaceae; genus UBA1930. The sequence continues at coordinate 4,590 of JANOZK010000169.1, forward strand.
ATTGAGTAATATGATTGTGAAGGAGGAAAGTGATTTTTCGATTCTTGCTAGAAAAAAAGGGATTTAACCGCAGAGAACATGAGTTAAAGAGTTAACGCAAAGTTTATGACAAGAGAAAAACTAAATGAAATTGGAGCAATAATATTAGATGCTTCAATAACAGTTCATAGAGAATTGGGAGCAGGTTTATTAGAAAGTGCATATGAAATAAGTTTAAAAAAAGAATTGGAATTAAGAGGTTTAAATGTGAAAACACAAGTGCCTGTTCATTTAAGTTACAAGGGAGAAGATTTAGGAAAGGCTTATGTAATTGATTTATTAATTGAAAACGAAATTATTATTGAGGTAAAAGCTGTTGAAGTGATGATACCTATTTTTGAAGCTCAAATAATTACTTATTTAAAACTCTACAATAAGTCTTTGGGTTATCTTATTAATTTCAATGTAACGCTACTTAAAGATGGTTTTAAAAGAATAGTATATAAATTTTAAACTCTGCGAAAACCTAACTGATCTTTGCGGATTTGCAGTAAAATTAAAAAATGGCTTAAAAAGAAAAGTAAATGGTTTCTAAATTCTCTGCGAAACCTCACCGTTCTTTGCGGCTCTGCGGTAAAATTATGAAAATCAACATTCAAGAACTTCCTATACCTCAACGCCAAGCTTGGTTACAACATGCTGTATCACCAAGGCCCATTGCATTTGCAAGCACCATAGATAAACAAGGAAATGTAAACCTAAGTCCGTTTTCATTTTTTAATTTGTTTTCTACCAATCCACCCATTGTAATTTTTTCACCATCACGTAGTGGTAGAGACAATCATTTAAAACATACTTTACAAAATGTGTTAGAAGTGCCAGAAGTTGTTATTAATATTTGCGATTACAATATGGTACAACAAGTAAGCCTTAGTAGTTGCGAATATGCAAAAGGGGTAGATGAATTTATTAAAGCAGGCTTTACCAAAGAACCTGCAAGCCATGTTAAACCACCCATGGTAAAAGAAGCAAAAGTTAAATTAGAATGTAAAGTAATAGAAGTAAAAAGTTTAGGAGAAACTGCTGGTGCTGGGCAATTAGTAATAGCAGAAGTATTGTGTATGCATGTTGATGATGCAGTTTTAAATGAAGACAAAACCATGATTGATTTATTTAAATTACAACCCATAGCAAGGCTTGGTGGCGATTGGTATGCAGTAATGAACCAACAAAACTTATTTACAGTTGCTAAGCCAAATAAAGAATTGGGCATTGGCATAGATGCTTTGCCAGAAGCAATTAGAAACAGCACCATACTTACTGGTAACAACTTAGGCCAATTAGCCAACGTGCAAAATTTACCTATTGTTAACCCTGCTTTTGAAGATGATAAATTAAAAAATATAATACAATACTTTTCTATTAACCCCATTGAAATGGAACAGGAATTACACACCTATGCTAAACAACTTTTAAGCATAGGTAAGGTTGAAGATGCTTGGCAAGTGTTGTTATTTGGAGAAAATGTATAACAGGTTTTCGAAAGAAGACATGTATTAATTAATGTTTGGATTGTTTAAAGAGTTTAAAAGTTTCATAAGTTTATCAAAGCTTATTTTAATTTCTGCATTTTTGTCGTTTTCTGAGAACCATTTACTTCAAAGTTCACTAGGAAGAACACTTAGTTGTAATTAACCCAAAAAAAAAACTGGTCAGCATATAAAATGCTGACCAGTTTAAATATATTTTGATTAGAATTATTTACTAACGTATTTGTCCACGAACTACACCACTTGGTCTATTAGTACTGTGAGCATTTACATATAAGGCATCTGCCTTTAATGAAGCAAAAGTT